>DATFHN010000098.1:0-83118 GCA_035248365.1 Pseudonocardiaceae bacterium
GGCCGACTACCAGAACCGCTACTTCGGCGGCGCGGCGACGATCCGGCTCTACCACTTCGACCTGACCCGCAACGTGATCGACGTGGAGACGCTGGCGCCGTGGGTGCTGGCCCAGTCGCCGGAGCAGCGCAACGTGCTGGCGCAGCAGGTCGCCGAGCTGACCTCGCCGGTGGACTACTTCTCGGTGCCGGTCGACTTCGCCGACCGCTTCGCCGGTTTCGACCCGGTCCCGGTGCCGCCGTCGCGGCCGGCCAAGGAGATGATCGTCCCGGGCACGGTCGCCTACTGGCGCTTCGATTCCGGTCAGGCCAACGGCACGCCGTACGCGTCGGGCAGCACGATCAAGGACCAGTCCGGCCACGGCAACGACCTGACCACGCTGGTCACCGTGCCGGGCAGCGCCACCAACGCGCTGACCTGGTCGGATGATCACCACCTGGACCAGCCCGGCCACGGCAGCCTCTACTTCCAGGGCGGCCAGAACCCATTGCACGGCGCCTATCTGACGACCGCCGCGAACGCGCCGCTCAACACGGCGACGTTCACCTCCGGCTACACGTTCGAGGCGTTCTTCAAGATCCCGGCGGACTTCAACCAGGACGACAACTCCTGGGCCGCGATCGTCAGCCGGTGGGGCGAGAGCGGTCAGGCCGGGAAGTCGGGTGGCGGCACCGACCCGCAGGAGCCGATCGTCACGCTGAGCGTGTCCAACGGCCGTGCGACCCAGTGGTGCGTGTATCCGACCAACCTGGCCGACTCGTCCACCAACTGGAGCCACGAGCTGCCCGCGAACAAGTGGTGGCACGTGGCCGTTGTCAACGACGGCAGGCTGACCAAGATGTACATCGACGGCTGCCTGGTCGTGGACAACCCGCTCAGCCCGGCGATCGGCCTCACCCAGCTCAACCTGCCGTGGGTGCTCGGCGGGTACGAGTACGGCGGGTCGATCAACCAGATCTTCTACGGCTGGATCGGCGACGTCCGGATCGTGAACCGCGCGCTGCCGGTCAAGGCGTTCATGATCAACCCGTAGCGACCGCGAACACGTGCAGCGCGGATTTGGCCGAAGGGCCGGTCGTGGCCGGCAAGGTGATCATGGCCAGCTCTTTGCCTGGGTCCAGTGGCACGGTGTCGTAGAACAGGTCGGTGGTGCGGTTGACTTTTCCGGTTCCGGCGAGGTTGTGATAGCTGGTGCTGACGGCGACGTTGGCGCCAGCCGGGATGACTTGCCAGTCCGGCGCGGACACGCTGAACGGGGCGGTGCTGCCGTCGGTGTAGGTGAGCGTCCCGGTGCCACCGACCGGGCCATAGGCGCCGGAGAGCAGGAAGCCGAGCGTGTGGCCGGAGCCGTGGAAATCGACGGTCTGGCCTGCGGCAATCACGTTGTCCGGGGTGCCGGATTTCGCGGTCGGCCACGCGAAAGTGAGGCCGCCCGCGGTCACCGGCCCACCCGATGTGACGCCGGCAGCGGCCAGGGCCTGCGCCGAGAAACTGCTGGTGTCGCCGTCGAAACCGTTGAGCAGATCGGCGGGGTCGATCAGGTTGTCGTCGGTGACGCCGACATTGTTCGCGGCCGCCGCGAGTGAGGTCAACGGGACCAGCACGGTGCTGCTGTCCTGCGCGGTGCCCGCTTGCGCGACCAGGCGGTAGTTGCCCGCCGGGGCGGATGTCGGCACCTGGACCAGCCAGTTCGGGCCGCCGAGGGGTCGTACCGGCAGGCGGGTGTAGCTGTCGGTCGAGTACGCGGCGAGAGTGAACGGCACGGCGGGACCGGCGTATTTCGCGCTGACCCGATAGGTGCCGCCCGGCTGCCAGATACCGGTGGACAGGCCGGTGAGGCCGGTCGGCGCCGTGTAGAACTGGATCTCGGCGACGTTGCAGTAGCCGTTGTCCGGGCCGACGTAGCGCAGCCAGCGGTACGGCGCCGGATCGGTGACCGCGAGATCGTGCCAGTCCGCCCCCGGCGTCCAGTTCACCGTGGCCAGGTTGTGGCAACCGGCGGTGGGACCGCCGGTGCAGCCCTGGAACACGCCGCCGACCATCCGCGCGGACTGACCGGCGCGCGGCACGAACCGGATCGCTGTGACTGTCGCGGCGTGGTCAGCGCCGAGGTCGATGCCGGTGTAGCCGCCGCTGGCTTGGGCGTAGTCGAAGAACGTGGCCGGGTCGCCGTCGAAGGCCTTGTCGAAAGTGTTCGGCGAACCGCCCCAGGCCGGGCTGGTGCCGTAGGGCGTACCGGTGAGCAGCACGTCGTTCGAGTCGACGTTGGCTGGCACACCGGGCGGGGCGCCGATCTGGTCGGCCGCGTCCTCGAACGCGAACACCGAGGAATAGCCGCGCGGTGCGCCCCACAACCGGTCCGCGACGACCTGTTGCATGCGTTGCGCGAACCAGTCGAAGTACGCGTCCGGTTCGGTGACCGCGTTGTCGGACCAGCGCGACACCTCATAACCGAGCAGGTGCGGGTTGGTCACGGGCGTCCAGTGGGAGTAGAGCGTGGTGTCGTCGGTGCCGGGGCCGGTCGAACCGGGTGCGGCGCCCGGGGTCACGTAGAGCAGGTTGCCCGGCGAGCTGACCGTGTCGTACCCGGCGTTGAGGTAGGCGTCGGCGGTGCCGGTCCAGGCGTCGATGATGATGTCCTTGTCCGGCTGGATGGTCGCGCCGCCGGCCACGTCCCACCAGTTCCAGATCTCCGGCCGCTTGCCCAGCGACGACACGACCTGCGCCAGCTGGTTGAGCCGGGACACGAAAACGTCCTCTGTGGACGCGAACCCGTGCTGCCGCGCGTAGCTCACCAGTTCCGGGCATTGTTGTTGGGCGGCCAACTCGGGGTATTCGTCGCCGCCGAGGTGGAACACCGGCGAGTCGGGGAACAGCGGGACGAATTCCTTGAGCAGGTTGGTGATGAACGTGGTCGTCGCCGGTTTGGTGATGTCCAGGGTGTAGCCGGGCCAGGACTGGTAGGCCGAGCCGTTCATGGACGCGCAGTCCCATTCCAGCGACGGGTCGTACTGGCCGATCGGCACGGAGTGCGCGGGAATGTCGATCTCCGGCACGATCTCCACGTGGTACCGCTTGGCGTACGCGACCATGCGGGCGATGTCCGTGTGGCTGTAGGACTGCGGCGCGGCCAGGCCGGGATAGGTGGTGCTCCGCAAGCGGAACGCGTTCTGCTCGGTGAAGTGCAGGTGGACGGTGCTGAGTTTGTCCCAGGCGGCTTGGCGGATCTGGTCGAGCACGTAGTCGACCGAGTAGTAGTGCCTGCCGAGGTCGAGCATGGTGCCGCGATAGCCGGTGCCCGGCCAGTCGGTCGCGGTGCCGACCGGGAGGCGATTGTGCCGGGTGGCCAGGAGCTGCTCGACGGTCTGTTCGCCGTAGAACGCGCCGGTCGGGTCGTTTCCGGCGATCCGCGCCGAGCTGCTGGTGATCGTGAGTTGGTAGCCGTTCGCGTGGCTGGGCGCCAGCGTGAGGACGATGTCGCCCGCAGCGGGCTGGCCGCCGAAGACGACCGGTAGCGGCAGGTCGGTGCTGGTCCGCAGATCGGCGGCGAAGCTCTGCGCGTCGCTGCGCAACTGCGGCGTGTCCACCACGATCCGCGACCGCGCGCCGAGCACGAGATCGCCGGTGCCGCCGGTCCACTGTTGCAAGCTGGGCAGCACTTCCGGCGCGGGATTGACGGTGGCGGCCGACACCGGCACGGCGAGCCCGGCCACGGCGAGTGCGGCGGCGACGAACGGTAACCACGTACGCGGTCTGGGCACCATGCTGGCCGACAGTACGGCGCCGCGTGCACACAAACAAGAGCCAATTGGTTTTTACTGCTCGATAGAAAGATCGTTAGAGCAGTTTCGAGCAGTCAGTCTGAGCCGTGAAAAAAGGTGAACATTCACCGTTGACGCGCACCGGCACCCCGCCCCGCCCGCCGGTTCGGCTCGCTGACCCGGTGAGCACAGCCGCACCAATCGACACAACCACTGCCGGGACCGATCTTTTTCACTGGCAACACGATCACCGCGCACCGTGATCGACACGCTCCGTTGACATCCAATGTGGTCTAGTCCAATGTGGCGCTCATGCCGCGATTGTTGACAACAACGGGAATTGCCGCCGCCGGACTGTTCACCATCACCGCGTTAGCCCTGCCCTCGGCCAGCGCTTCCCCTACCGCGCAAGCATGGCCGACCCACGTTTCCGCGCCCTATGTGGACACTGGGTTGAGCAACACCACGCTCACCTCGGTGGCGAGTGCGGACGGCACCAAGTATTTCACCCTCGCCTTCGTCGACGGCGCGAACTGCCAATGGAGCATGCCGAACAGTTCCGGTTGGCAGTCGCAGGTTTCCGCGCTCCGTTCGGCAGGCGGCGATGTCGCCATTTCCTTTGGTGGCTACACCTCCGACACCAACGGCACCGACCTGGGCAACGCGTGCTCGTCGGCGGATGCCGCGGCCGCCCAGATCGAGGCCGTGGTGAGCGCGTTCGGCGCGACCCGGCTCGATTTCGACATCGAGTCGAGCGAGCTGACCAACACCGCCGACATCACCAGGACCAACCAGGCGCTGGCCAAGGTGAAGTCGTGGGCGTCGGGCAACGGCACGTCGCTGTCGATCTCCTACACGATTCCGACCGCTCCGACCGGCCTCACCTCGGACGGCACCGCGTTGCTGGCCAACGGCAAGTCCAACGGGTTCACCCCGGACCTGGTGAACGTGATGACCATGGACTACGGCTCGTCGGGCACCGAGATGGGCGACGCCGCCAACCAGGCGCTCGACGCGGTCGCGGGCCAGGTGGCCGGCGCGTACGGCGTGTCCTCGTCGCAGGCCTACGGGATGCTCGGCACGACGCCGATGATCGGCCAGAACGACTCGGCCGGTGAGGTCTTCAGCCTTTCTGACGCGTCGAGCGTGGTGTCGCACGCGAAGTCGCAGGGCATCGCGCAGGTGTCGTTCTGGGCGGAGGGCCGGGACAACGGCGGCTGCGCCGGTCAGACCACGGCCAGTTCCACGTGCAGCGGGGTCAGCCAGAACGACGGTGACTTCACCAAGGCGTTCCAGAAGTTCAGCGGCTGACCGGAAAACGAACCCGGCCGGCGGGCCTGCGCTCCGCCGGCCGGGTTCGCGTCACTGGGCCGGATACCAGACGCCGCCACCGTGCCCGCGCCGGTAACCGAGCGCTCGGTAGACGGCGTCGACCAGGGCCTGGCCGCGATCGTTGATCCCGATACCGGTCCCCTGCTGGTTCATCACGTAGCCGAAGGAGATCTTGGCGCGCGGGTCGGCGAAACCGATCGAGCCGCCGATGCCGCTGTGCCCGAACGCGTCCTCGGACAGCAGCACGCCTTCCGCGTCGCCGCCGGGGAGGTAGCGGTTGTCCACCGACTTGACGAAGCCGAGCCCGAACCGGGTCGGTGCCAGGATCACCGCGTCCCAAGCGGCCGATTCGACCGCGCCGAGCACCGGCAGGTAGTCGGGTTCGAACAGTCGCACCGGGCCGAACGAACCGTCCAGGGCGACCGGCCGGTACATCCCGGCCAGGCCGCGCGCATCGGTGATGCCGCCGACCGCGCCCATCACGGCCGCGTGCGCGGCGCGGGTGTCGGACTCGCCGGGCACCATGTAGCCGCCGCTGTTGTGCACCATCAGGCCGGAAAGGGACTGCGGATCGGTCATCGCGGCCACGTACAGGCTGGGCAGTCGCACGCCGGGCGCGACCAGATCGGGCGGCAGGATCCGGGCGGTGCGTTCCTCGATCTCCTCGGGCAGGCCGAGCCAGAAGTCGAGTTCGAGCGGGTCGGCGATCTCGCGGTTGAAGAATTCGCCGAGCCCGACCCCGCTGACCCGGCGCACGATCTCGCCGACCAGGAAGCCGAAGGTGAGGCCGTGATAGCCGTGCCGGGTGCCGGGGGTCCAGAACGGCTCACTGTTGGCGAGCGCGTTGGTCATGTACTCCCAGTCGTAGAACGCGCCCTTGGGCAGCGCCTCGCGCAGCGCTGGTAGCCCGGCCTGGTGACTGAGCAGTTGCCGGACCAGCACTGTGTCCTTGCCTGCCGCGCCGAACTCCGGCCAGTACTCGACGACCGGTGCGTTGAGGTCGAGTTGGCCACGGGCGGCGAGCAGGTGCGCGCACAGCGCGGTCGCGCCCTTGGTGCACGACCAGACGTGCGCGACGGTGTCCTCGGTCCAGGGCTTGTCGATCTCCGGGTCGGCGACCCCGCCCCACAAGTCCACAACGGACTGTCCGTCCACCGTGACGTGCACGGACGCGCCGACCTCACCGCGTTCGGCGAAGTTGCGCTCGAATTCGGCGAGGACCTCGTCGAATCTGGTTTCGCAGGTGCCATGGACGACGTTGGCCACAGTCATCGGGACTCGCCTTCTTCGCGACTATCGGTGGGGATCCAGCAGCAATTTGCCGACGGTTCGCCGCGCGCGCAAGTCCTCGTGGGCCTGGCGGACCTCGGAGAGCGGATATTCGCCGCCGGTGACGGTGCGCAGCTTGCCCTCGGCGACGAGATCGAACAGTTCGCGCAGCGGCGCGCCGATCAGTTCGGCCGGGCGGGCGAAGCCGTGCCCGAGCCAGAAGCCGATCACCGCGCGCGAGGTCGCCATCAGCATCACCGGGTCGATCGGGCTCGCGGGCACCCTGCTCGCCTGGCCGAACACCACGAGCCGGCCGAACGGCGCGAGCGCGCGCAGGGACTGGTCGAACACCGGCCCGCCGGTCATTTCCAGGATCACGTCGACCTTGCGGTCGTCGTTGACCTCCATGAGCCGGTCGCGCAGGGTCGGCGGGTCGGCCTCGATGGCGATGTCCGCGCCGTGCTCGACGGCGAGCGCGCGCTTGTCCGCCGTGGACGCGGTCGCGATCACCCGGCCCGCGCCGAACAACCGGGCCAACTGCACGGCCAGCAGCCCGACTCCCCCAGCACCGGCGTGCACGACCACCGTCTCCCCCGCAGCGAGCCGCGCCGAGGTACGCAGCAGATGCCACGCGGTCACGCCCTGCAGCACAAGGGCGAGAGCCTGACCGTCCTCGACGCCGTCGGGCACGTCGAAGATCAGGTTGTCCGGCGCGACCGCGAACTCGGCGTACCCGCCGGAAGGCAGCAGCGCGACCACGCGGCGCCCATCCGTGGTGCGGCCGACGACCTCGCCGCCCGGGGTCAGCGGCAGCGTGGCCGGGGTGAGGTAGGTGTTCTCGGCCTGGTGGGTGTCCGCGTAGTTGATCCCGGCCCGGCTGACCTCGATCAGCTTGGCCCCGGGCCCCGCCACCGGCGTCGGCCGGTCCACCAGTTGGAGCACCTCGGGTCCGCCGAACTGCTCGATCTCGATCGCCTTCACGCGCCGCCTACTCCTACCATCTCGTATATTCCATTCTCGGATATTACGATCCCGGGTATTACATTTTCGGATATTACGACGTCGGATATCTTGGTGGTCACCACATCGACAGACCGCCGCTGACCGCGAGCGTGTGGCCGGTCAGGTACGAGGCATCGGCCGAGGCCAGGAACGCGATGGACGCGGCGACCTCGTCGGCGGTGCCGGTGCGGCCGAGCGCGGTCGCGTTGATCATGGCTTGACGCATGGTGGCGCCCAGTTTGCCGGACTCTTCCAGGTTGCGCAGCAACGGCGTGTCGATCGGGCCGGGCGCGACCGCGTTGCAGCGCACTCCGCACCGGGCCCATTCGCGGGCGATCGCCTTCATGAACCCGATCGCACCCGCCTTGGCCGCGCTGTACGCGGCACCGGCCGGGGTACCGACCCGGCCCGCTTCGCTGGCCATGATCACGATGGTGCCGCTGCCGCGCCGGCGCATGCCGGGCAGGGCCGCGTGCACGCAGGACATCACGCCGAGCAGGTTGACCGCGAGCACCGCCTGCCAGTCGGCGGGAGTGGTGTCGATGAAGAACCCGGGGCGGTCGCCGCCCGCGTTGGTGACCAGCACGTCGATCCGGCCGAGGTCGATCTCGGCGCTGAGGATGGCGCGCCGCACCGATTCCGGGTCGGTGACGTCGACCGGCACGGCCAGTCCGTCCACTTCGGCCGCCACGTCCGCGGCGCCCTGTTTGTCGATGTCGAGCACGGCGACCGTCGCACCTTCGGTGGCCAGTCGGCGCACGGTGGCGGCGCCGATGCCGGACGCGCCGCCGGTGACGACGGCGATCTGGTCCGCGAAACGCCGCATCGGCCCGCACCTCCACTCCTCGACGGTGCGTCGACGATAATCGACACGGTGTCGAATCGGCAAGCAGTGCCGGTCAGGTGCCGTAGACGCTGCGCGCCCACACGGCACACAGCGCGTCGATGATCTCGGCGTCGCCCTTTTCGGTGTGCGGGGTCAGCGAATAGTGGACGCACGCCTGCTCGTTCATGTTGACCAGCAGCGCGGCCAGTTTCTTGGCGTTCGGCGGGCCGGGCAGGGCAAGCCCGGCTTCGCGTTCGCGCTCGATGTGCTCGGCGACCGCACCGAAGAACCGGCTGCCGGTTTCCGCCCAGAACGTGTGCAGCCGAGGATCCGTGTCCCGCACCCGCACACCCGCGCGCAGGACCGGACCGTGTTCGCGCCACAGCGCGATGGTCATGCTGACCGCGCGGCGCAGCGCCTGGGCCGGTGACTCGTCACCGCGCCGGAACCACGCCGCGCCACACAGGTACAGCTCGTCGTGCAGGCGTTCGGTCAGCGCCAGCAGCACGGCTTCGCGGGAGTCGTAGTGGAAGTAGAACGCGGAGCGGGAGATCCCGGCGCCCTTGGCGATCTCGTCCACGGTGATCTCGGAGATCTGCCGCTCGCACAGCAGGCCCGCGACCGTGTCGAGAATGGCCTGACCGGTGCGGTCACCCTTGCGCATGGCGCTGCGGCGAGAGCCGGAAGTGACCGGGGGCGCTTGCTCGGACGAGGTCGGCGGCACGTGTCGATTATCCTCGACACCCCGTCGAATCTCAAACCAGCAGCGCCGGTTCGGCCTCGCCCGACTCGACCGGAGTCACGGAGTTGCTGCCGCGCAACGGTTCGTGCTTGACGAACCAGGCGACCACGAAGGCCAGCACGCCCATGATCGCGCCACCGATGAGAACCCCGTGCAGGCCACTGACCACACCGGACTGGAACACCTCGCGGATCGGCGCGGGCAGCTTGAGCACCACCGAGGGCGGGATCGCGCCGCCGCCGGAGATCAGCTTGCCGCCCTTGGCACCGAGGCCGCTGGTCAGCGTGCCGGTCAGCTTGCTGGTGTAGATCGAGCCGAGCAGCGCGACGCCCAGCGAGCCGCCGATCGAGCGGAACAGCGTCACCGAACCGGTGGCCGCGCCCATGTCGCGCAGCTCGACGCTGTTCTGGGTGATCAGGTTGGTGTTCTGCATGATGAAGCCCAAGCCGAGGCCGAGCACCACGGTCAGCGCGGAGGCCAGCACGGTCGGCGTGTTCACGCCGAGCAGGAGCAGCAGGAGCAGGCCCGCGGTCATCACGGCCGCGCCGATGATCGGGAACTCGCGGTAGCGCCCGGTCCTGGTGGTGAGCTGACCGGTGGTGAGCATGACCGCGAGCATGCCGAACATCAGCGGCAACAGCAGCAGTCCGCTCGCGGTGGCCGACGCGCCGCGCACGTTCTGCATGTACTGGGGCAGGAAGTTCACCGCGCCGAACATGCCCGCGCCGACCAGGAAGCTCAGGATCTGTGCGGTGGTGAAGTTGCGGATCTTGAACAGCCGGGGTGGCAGGATCGGCTCGGCGACCCGCTTTTCCACGAACACGAACGCGACCAGGAACACCACGGAGCCCGCGAACAGGCCGATGATCTGCCAGGAACCCCACGCGTACTGGCTGCCGCCCCAACTGGCGGCCAGGGTCAGCGCGACGACACCGACGGCGAGCAGGATCGCGCCCAGGTAGTCGATCTTGGCCTGGATGCGGTGCTTGGGCAGGCGCATGAACAGCGCGGACACGATCAGCGCGGCGATGCCGATCGGGATGTTGATGTAGAAGACCCAGTGCCAGCTCAGGTCGTCGGTGAGCACGCCGCCGATCAGCGGGCCGCCGACGAACGCGATCGGCATCATGCCGCCGATCAGGGCCTGGTAGCGGCCGCGTTCGCGGGGCGGGACCAGGTCGGCGATGATCGCCATGGCGCCGACCATCAGACCACCGGCGCCGAGTCCTTGCAGGGCACGGAATCCGATCAGCTCGGTCATGTTCTGTGACAGCCCGGCCAGCGCGGAGCCGATCAGGAAGACCACGATCGCGGACAGGTACATGCCGCGGCGGCTGTAGAGGTCGCCGAGCTTGCCCCAGACCGGCGTGGACGCGGCCGAGGCGAGGGCATAGCCGGTGACCACCCAGGAGAGGTGGTTGAGCCCGCCGAGGTCACCCACGATCGTCGGCAGCGCGGTGCTGACGATCAGGTTGTCCAGCATGGCGAGCAGCATGCCGAGCATCAGCCCGGCCATGGCGAGGTAGATGGCCCGTCTGCTCAGCGCAGGGCTGTCAGACCCCCGCTGAGCAGCGGCATTCGCAGACGTGGTGTCCGTCATCGGTAGGCTCCAGACGAGATCAACAAGTTCGAGGATGGTCGCGAGAGGCGACCGGCTATCGCGCTTACTTGCCGTACGGTAAGCTAGTCACTAGCCGGTCGTCAAGTAAGTTTGCGTCGGGTCGGGAGGACGAATGGCGGGCGAAGGGCGCCGCGGCGGCGGTACCAGGGAAAAGATCCAGCAGGTCGCGCTGGAATTGTTCGCGGAGCAGGGCTACGACAAGACTTCGCTGCGCGAGATCGCCGAGCGCCTGGAAGTGACCAAGGCCGCGCTTTACTACCACTTCCGCACCAAGGACGACATCGTCGCGAGCCTGTTCGACGACTACATCGCCAAGATCGACCAGATCATCGACTGGGCGAGCGCGCAGGGCGAGATCACCAACGAGATCCGCAGGGAGATCGTCCGCCGCTACGCGACGATCCTGGGTGAACCCGGCGCCGGGATCATGAAGTTCATCCAGGGCAACCAGTCGACGATGCGCGAACTCAAGATCGGCCAGAACCTCGCAGGCCGCTTCATGGCGTTCTCCAACCTGCTCATCGACAAGTCCACGCCGCTCAAGACGCAGATCAGGAGCGCGATGGCGATGGGCATGCTGCACGTCGGCATGTTCGCGCCGATCGCGATCGACGCGACCCCGGAGGAACGCAGGGTCGCCGCGCTGGAAGCCGTCCTGGAGATGATCCCGGAGGATTAGTCCCTGGTGCGGACGTGCTTGTGGCCCTCGGAGGGGAACATCGGCGGTTCCGGCGGCAGGATCGAGTGCAGCAGGTAGCCGCAGTTGCCCGCGACCCGGCAGGACGCGTGGTTCTCCACCGAGTGCAGCAGTTCCAGCCGGATCAGCGGCAGGTCGCAGCGGGAGCTGAAGGCCCAGTTGGTGGCGATGTCCAGCGCCCGCGACGCGACCCCGCGCCCGCGCGCCTTGGCCGCGACCCAGTAGCCGACCTCGGCCGATTCGGCGTTCGCGCCCACCTCGGTGGTCGGGTCGGCGTCACTGGTGATGGCCAGGTGGCCGATGGGTTCGGCGCTGATGTCCTCGGCGAGCACCGCGAACCCGAACCGGGTCGACGCTTCCCAGCCGGCGATCTGCGTGGCCAGCCACTGGCGGCCGACGTGCTCGTCGGTGAGCGGGTTGTTGAGGACGCGGCGCATCACCGTGTCGCGGTGCGCGTCGAGCAGCGCGGGCAGGTCGGTGTGGCGCCACGGCCGTAACAGCACGGCTGGCGCGCGCCCGCTCGCCTTCGCCGACAAAGTGATGCTCACGGCACTCCAAGGTCCAAGGTCTCCCTATGAACGTACCCGTTCACGTAGCGGTGCCCGCCGGTTGGTGATCACCGGCGGGCACCCTGTGATGCAGTGGTTACCGTTTTGCGCCTATTGGGCGCTGGCCGCACCCACCGTGTAGGCGTACGGGAGGGTCGCGATCTGCTGCTTGCCGTTGTCGCCGCTGGTGTTGCTGCTGACCACCACCTGCCCGGTGACCGTGACCCCGGCTGACGCGGTCGGCACCAGGTTCGCGGTGAACAGCGCGGTCGAACCCGGCGCGAGGTAGATCGGCGTGCTCACCGCTCCCCCGCTCAGGTCGTTCAGCGCCGAACTCAGCGAGAAGGACCGCCCGATCCCGGTGGTGTTGGTGACCCGGAAGAACAGCGGCGTGCTGCTACCGGCCGCGATGGTGGCTCCGTGGGGCAGGTTGTAGGCGAACGCCGAGGACTTGTCGTAGCCGACCGTGCCTGCCACGTCCTGGGTGAATTCCTTGCCGCTGGTGGTCAGGTCCAGCTCGACGTCGATCTCCCACCGGCCCGGAGCTGGGTTGGCCTGGATCAGTGCGGCGTCCGCCTCGGGCTGACCGGCGCCGACACCCTGCACGGTGGTGGTCGGGGTCGCGTCGCTGGCCACCACGTCACCGGCCGGATCCACCAGGTAGAACGACATCCGGTTGTCCGGGCTGGCGTCCGCGGTGTGGAAGTTGACGTCGAGATCCTTCTTGCCTGCCGGCACGTCGATGTTGAACGTGCTGATCTGCCCGACCTCGCGGCCGACCGTGCTGGTGATGGTGGTGTGGAACGCGCCGCCCTTGGCCGGGATCAGCGTGCGCCGGACCACCGGCACCGAGGCCAGCGCGCCGTTGCTCGCCGTGAACTGGACGCTTTCCGGGTGGTCGCCGGGCGCGGCGGGCATGGTCACGTTGAGCGGAACGGTGACGCTGCCGTGCGCGGGCACGGTGACCGGCTTGCTCGCTGCCGAGGTGACGTAGTGCTGGCCGGTGATCCGGAAGGAGATGTCGCCCCGGTACGGGCCGGGCACGTTCGGCGCTTCTTGCAGGTGCGCGCGGCCGTTGGCCCAGAGGATCTTCGCGGTCCACTTGCCCGGCGTCGGTGCGGTCACCTCGACGTGCTGGATGTTCGAGACCGTGCCGATCTTCCCGGCCCTCGGGGTGCCGTAGTCGTAGGAGATCTGGGTGAGCTTGCCGTTCGGGTCGATCAGCGTGAACGACAGGATGGTGCCGTTGGCGGGATCGGGGATGGTCATGTCCGCGTTGAGCCGGTCCAGGCCGCCGGGCACGGTGAACGTGATCGGCGCGGCCGCCTGGGCGCCCTGCGCGGGCACCGGCAGGCTCGGGTCGGGCGCGCTGACCGGTTCGGTCACCGTCGAGCCGAGTTGGCCGGCGTTGCCGAGCGAGCGGTAGGTACCGGTGACCGTGGTGGCCTTGTCGCCGGTGTTGTACAGGCTGACCTGCTGGGCGCTGGTGCCCGCGTTCGCGGTGATCGCCAGCTGACTGGTGCCGGGAACGAGGCTGGGCGCGTCGTTGCCGCCCGCGACCGTACTGCTCGGCTCCTGCTGGGCGGCGCGCACTGCCGCGTACACGTTCAACTGGCCCGCGCCCTGCTCGTCGGCGGGAGCGCCGATGTCGTCGGCGGTGCCGGTGAGGATCTGCTTGATCAGCGCCGGGCTGGGCTTGCTGCCGTGGTGGCTGTCGGCGTAGGCCTGGATGACATCCGCGACCGCGCCGGCCACCAGCGGGCAGGACTCGCTGGTGCCGCCGAAGGCTTCGGTGAGCGTGTTGCTCGGGCAGTCGCTGCCGACCGGGCTGCACGCCGCCTCGCCGCCGTAACCGGGCGCGACCAGGTCGACGACGCGGTTGTTGGGCGCGGTGCCGCCGGAGGACAGCGGGGTGATGTTGTTGTTGGTCCAGCCGGTGTAGCCGTAGGCCTGGGCGTCGATCCGCAGCGTGTTGGTGGCGCCGACCGCGATCACCTGCGGGTCGGTCGCCGGCGATGACACCGTGCCGGACACGCCACTGTCCCCAGAGGACACCACCACCGTGACGCCCGCGGCGACGGCCGCGTCGTTGGCGGCGTAGAAGACCGAGTACTCGCCGGGCTGCGGGGTGTACCCGTAGGACTCGGAGATCACGTCGGCGTGGTCGGTGACGACCGCGTGGTCGATGCCCGCGACGACCTGTGACTCGGACACGGTCTGGCTCTGGCCGGCGTCACTGGGCGGGGTGTCGATCTGGGACGCGTCCACCAGGGACGCGCCCGGCGCGACGCCCTTGATCCGGAACGTGCAGCCGGCGGGCAGGCCGGAGTACGGGAGTTCCTTGGAGTAGTCGTAGGTGATCAGGCCCTGGCCCGCGACCGAGGAGGCGTCGCCGTAGAACTCGCCGTCGCTGTCGTCGGCGGTGTAGTCGGGCGCGTCGATCACCACATGCGAACCGTCCGGGCGGACGAAGTTCGGGTTGCCCGCGAGGTCGTTCATGCCGTAGATGGCGACGACGACGCCCTTGCCGGTGGCGAGTTTGCTGGCCTGGTCGGGGTTGGCCGGGTTGGCGGTGTCGTCGACGTGCAGGGTGGACAGCGCCTCGGGTTCCAGGAAGGGCTTGTTCGGGTCGCTCGGGCACAGCGCCTGGTTGAGCTTGGCCGCCCCGGCCTGCGGGACGTTCGCGGCGGGCGGCACGGTCATGGTCGCGTCCGGCGTGATGGTCCGCACGGCCGGGTTGGCGCGTAACCGGTTCACCTCGTCGGCGGACAGGTGCGCGGCGACCGCGTTCACGCTGACCAGCTGGGTGACGTGGGTGCCGCCGTGCGCGGTGATGTCGGCGACGATGGACTGCTGGTCGGAGCGGGCGGCCTGGGTGCGCATGGTGCCCTGGGCCTTGAGCGGGACGTTCCCGTGCTGGTTCTTCAGCACCACGATCACGGCACCGCCGGCCGCGGTGCCATCCAGCGCGGGAGCGAGTGCCGGGGTGGCGGTGGTGGCCGTCGCGGCACCGTCACCCAGCATCGCCACCGCGGTGGCTAAGGTCAGCGTCGTCGCGGCCGTCAGCAGCCGACGTCTGTTCACGTGAATTCCCCTAACCCCGGAAAAGTCATCAGTGAAAAAGAGTCAATCCCCAGGGTGAGGGCGTAACAAGCCAACGAAAGTCGTGTTGCCGACCGACCAAAGTCGTGCGCCTGCGACCACGCACGGTGGCCAATGCCATAGTCGAACTTGGCTGACCACTACCTATTCGGGTGGACTTTGGCTACCGTGGGTAGCATGCCAGGTTTTGCCTCAGCGTTCGCCGAGTTCTCCGCCCGCCGGGCGCTGTCCCAGTTGCACGATCAACTGGGTCATGCCGGCCTGGCCGCGGCAGCGGCGATACCGGGGCTCGGCGCCGCGGTCGACCAGCACGCGGCCGCCGTGCGCGACATCGTCGATGTCGGCGTCGAGGACTCGGCCACGGTCGCCGGAGTGGTCGTGCTCGCCGGTTACGCGCGCGGCATGCTGGACAAAGCCAAGGAGCTGGGCTGGCGGGTCACCGCCCCCGGGCACCTGGCCGACTGGACCCGCACCGACTGGCTCACCGCTCGTCTGGTCGCGGTCTGCGCGCTCGCGAACCGGCCGGTCGAGTCCGCTGACTCGGCCGGCCGGTTGATCGCATAAGAACTGTTATTCGGGCGGCATCTGCCGCGTGCTCGCACCCGGCATGGTCTGGGTCCGTTCGCTGCCCGGTTCCATCGGCTGCATCCCGGCCCTGCTCATGTCCTCCTGGCCCCGCTGGTAGGCCTCGGCGTGGGCCTTGGCCTCAGGAAGTTGCGCTTCCATCCGGCCGATCCAGGTCTCCCAGCGCTGGCGCATCGGCCCGATGAGCCCGCCGCCCATGCCGACCACGACCACGCCGCCGATGGTGGCCAGCACCGTGATCAGCACCGGAGTGGTGACCGTGGTGGCGATGCCCATCTGGTTGAGCGCCGCGATGATGCCGAGGCCCCAGATGAACACGGCCGCGATCGTGCCGAGCATCCGGCCGTAGGACAGACCGGACAGCGCACCGCCGACGAGGTTCTTGACCGCGTTGGCGATGGCACCGACGATGACGATGATCAGCATCGCCACGATCAGCTTGGGCAGCCAGCCGACGATCGCGGTGAGCACGTTGCTGATCGGGTTGGGCCCGAACGCACCGAACGCGACCTCCAGCGCGATCAGCAGAATCGCGTAGTAGACCACCTTCGCGATGAGCGTCGACGCGTTCCAATTGTTGCGCTCGAGCATTTGTTTGAGCCCGCCGCGTTCGACGATGCGGTCGAACCCGACCTTGCCGAGCACCATGCCGACGACTTTGCCGAGGACCTTCGCGATGATCCAGCCGATCAGCAGAATTACCAGGAACGCGACGAGTTTGGGCACGAAGTTCGCGATCGCGGTCCAGGCCGAGGATATTCCTCCGCTGATGTCGACCGCGGCAAGATTATGTGTTGCCACCGAAACTTCTCCCTTCCGCTCCATCTACAGCAGAAAGGTAGTCAATGTCGGGGAACTCGAAACTTGGCCGCGAATTGTTCATCCGGACGAGTGACGATCAGACAATGTGGACCGTTGGCCGGTAGATCAGCTCCTGGGTGTGGCCGTCGAGCGTGTGGTGCTCGATCAGTTCGAGGTCGAAATCGGCCGCGCCCTGGAAGACCGGGTCCACTCCGTTCTGGCCGGTGATCACCGGGAAGATCGTCACCTGGACGAAGTCGACCAGGCCGGCGGCCATCAGCGCGCGGTTCATCGACAGGCTGCCGTTCGAGCGCAGCGGCACCTCGGATTCCTCCTTGAGCCGGGCGACGACCTCGATGGCGTCACCGCGCGCGACGGTGGCGTCCGGCCAGCCGAGCGGACCTTCCAGCGTGTTCGACACGACCGTGGCAGGCAAGTTCCACATCCGGGTGACCCACGGGTCGGCGATCTCGGGGTGGTCGACCAGCGTCTGCGCGCTGCCCCGGAAGGTGTTGGCGCCGAAGACCATCCGCTGCGGCTGGCTGTACTGGGCCAGGCGGCGGTCGAGCAGTTCCGGGCCTTGCTTGCCCCAGTAGCCGGTCCAGCCGCCAGTGGCGGCACCGAAGCCGTCCAGGGAGGAAAAGACGTCAAAGGTGTAGGTCGCGGTCATGGCGTTCTCCTCGGTTGTGGTCGACCGGCCGTTTCCGGTCTCTCACCCTGGCTACGAACCGGCGCGGAGCCATTCGACACCATCGCGAAAAAATCATGCGGTGGCATGCTGGGAGGGGTTCAGCCCGTTGCGCCTTCGGAGGAGATGTGGTGGCCCAGGTCGTCCCGTTCCGCAGTGAAACCACCCCCGCGCAGCTCGCCGACCTGCGTGAACGTCTGGCCAGGACCCGGTTCGCGCCCGCGTTGTCCGGCGCCGAGTGGACGCACGGCACGCCGCCGGGCTACCTGGCCGAGCTGGTGCAGTACTGGCGCACCGAGTTCGACTGGCTCGCGGCCGAGGCACGGCTCAACGCGCTGCCGCAGTTCACCGCCGACGTCGACGGTCAGACCCTGCACTTCGTGCACGCGAAGGGCACCGGGCCGCGACCGTTCCCGCTGATGTTCACGCACGGCTGGCCCGGGTCGTTCTGGGAGGTCCACAAGATCATCGGACCGTTGACCGATCCGGCCGCGCACGGCGGCGACCCGGCGGACGCGTTCGACGTGATCGCACCGAGCCTGCCCGGTTACGGCTTCAGCCCGCACCCCGGCACGCCCGGGGTCAACCCGGCGCGCATCGCCGACCTGTTCGACACGCTGATGACCGACGTCCTCGGCTACTCGCGCTACGGCGCGCAGGGCGGCGACTGGGGCGCCGCGGTGACCGGCAGCCTCGGCCGGGCGCACGGCGACCACCTGGCCGCGATCCATCTGAACCTGGTGATCGGCGCCTTCGCCTCGGTCCAGGGTGCCGAGCTGACCCCGGCCGAGCAGGAGTACCTGGCCGGCATGAAACGCTGGCGCGAGGCGGAGAGCGGCTACCAGCAGATCCAGGGCACCAAGCCGGCGACGCTGGGTGCGGGTCTTTCCGACTCCCCCGCCGGACTGGCCGCGTGGATCGTGGAGAAGTTCCGCACCTGGAGCGACTGCGGCGGCGACGTCGAGTCGGTGTTCAGCAAGGACGACCTGCTCACCAACATCACCCTCTACTGGCTGACCAACTCGATCGCCACGTCCACCCGGCTCTACTACGAGGCGATGCACACCACGTTCGACACCTCCTACGTCGAGACGCCGACCGGGTTCGCGTCCTTCGCCAAGGAGATCAGCACGCCGCCGCGCGAGTGGGTGGAGCGCGGCTACAACCTGGTGCGGTTCACCGAGTTCGACCGGGGCGGCCATTTCGCGGCGCTGGAGCGGCCCGATGACCTGGTGACCGAGATCCGCGAGTTCTTCCGCCCCTACCGAACGTCCTGACCTGCGCGAACGCGGCCGGGTCCTGGCGCGACGTAAGCTGGTGCGCGTGCGCACGCGCCCCACTCTCACCTGGACCCCGGTCGGTCCGCCCCCGCCGCGCACGACCGACCTGACCGAGGTCATCCGGGTCGTCGGCGCGGGCGGGGTGGTCGCGTTGAGCGGCGCCGGTCTGTCCACCGAGTCCGGGATCCCGGACTATCGCGGTGAGGCGGGCAGCCTGCGCAACCACACACCCATGACCTATCAGGAGTTCCGGGGCAGCGCGCAGGCGCGGCAACGGTACTGGGCCCGCAGCTTCCTCGGCTGGCGCGCGATCGCGGCAGCGCGGCCCAACGCGGGCCACGTCGCAGTCGCGGAACTGCGCGCGCTCGGCTTCCTGTCCGGGGTGATCACCCAGAACGTGGACGGTCTGCACCAGGCCGCCGACACGCCCGAGGTGATCGATCTGCACGGCAGCCTGGACCGGGTGATCTGCCTGGACTGTGGCCGGATCAGTGGCCGCGAAACACTGGATCTGCGGCTGCGCGTGGCCAATCCCGGTTTCGACGGGACCGCCGGGCGGATCAACCCGGACGGCGACGTCGAACTGGCCGAGGACGCGGTGCGCGCGTTCCGGTTGGTGGACTGCACGCACTGCGGCACCGGCGTGCTCAAGCCCGATGTGGTGTTCTTCGGCGAGAACGTGCCGCCCGCGCGAGTGCAACTGTGCGCGCGACTGGTGGACGACGCGGATGCCCTGCTGGTGCTGGGTTCTTCGCTCACGGTCATGTCCGGCCTGCGGTTCGTGCGCCGCGCCGCGGACGCCGGCAAACCGGTGTTGATCGTCAACCGGGGACGGACCCGGGGCGACGACTATGCCAGCGTGCGGGTGGACCTGCCGCTGGGCCAGGCTTTGACCGACATCGTCGAACGGCTCACTCCCAAGTAGACACCGGGTCGGCGCGTGCGCTCAGGCCGGCAGAATTGCCTCGATGCCCGCGGTGATTTTCGCATCCTCCGGTTCGGTCATCGGCCGGTAACGTCCGACCACCGCGCCGTCCGGGTCGATGAGGAACTTCTCGAAATTCCACTGAATATCACCGGCGTTACCGTCCGCATCGGCGACCGCGGTCAATTCCGCGTAGAGCGGGTGGCGGTTTTCCCCGTTCACCTCGATCTTTTCGAACATGGGGAAGGTGACGCCGTAGGTCGCCGAGCAGAACGTGCCGATCTCCTCGGCCGTCCCCGGTTCCTGCCCGCCGAACTGGTTGCACGGAAACCCGGCCACCGTGAACCCGCGCGCCGCGTAACGCTCCTGCAGGCGCTCCAGCCCGGTGTACTGCGGGGTCAGCCCGCACTTCGACGCGACGTTGACCACGAGCACGGCCTTGCCCTTGAACTCGCCCAGCGTGGTCGCCTCACCGGTGAGGGTGTGCAGCGGCAGATCATAGATGCTCATGAGCCCGAGCCTACCGTCCGCGACGAACCCCCTGTCCTCCGCGGAATCGGCGCCATGCTTGCCGCGACTGGGGGAACCGGGGCCAAAGCCGCCGTCTGGATATAACCGAATCATATTTATTGCCCATTCAGCGCGGTGCGGTTGACAGGTCATTTGCTGCTCGAAAGCATGGCGGGATGACACCGGAGGAGGTTGCCGCCGTCGCGTTGGAGATGGCCGAGGTGACCGTCGAGCAGCCGTTCAGCCCGGGCATTGACGTCTACAAGGTGAGCGGCAAGGTGTTCATCATCGCGTCGCCGGGCGAGGATCCGCCGAGGGTGACGTTGAAGTGCGAGCCGAGCCTGGCGGTGCATCTGCGGGAGCAGTATCCGGCGGTGACGCCGGGCTATCACACGAACAAGCGGCTGTGGAACACGGTGCTGCTGGACGGGAGCATCCCGGCCGAGGAGATCGAGGACATGATCGATCACTCGTACCGGCAGGTGGTGGCCGGGTTCCCCAAGGCGAAGCGGATGCTACTGCTTCCTGACTAGATTCCGTCCACAGTGGACTGAACTTTGTACGGCCATTACTCGTCAGTAACGTGGCCGCTCTCACGCTTGCCTCGCGTTGACACGGCACCCGGCCGCTTCCAATATGGCCGTACATTGTCTGCCGGCCGCGGGAGCACGTCCAACGATGAACGAGCGCACTCACTGGGCCAACGGCGGCTTGCCGCTGCCGCCACCGCTGACCGGCGTCACCGTGGTCAGCCTCGAACAGGCCGTCGCCGCGCCCTTCGCCACCCGCCAGCTCGCCGATCTCGGCGCCCGGGTGATCAAGGTCGAACGGCCGGGCGGCGGGGATTTCGCTCGTCGCTACGACGAATCCGTGCGCGGTCAGTCCAGCTACTTCGTCTGGCTGAACCGGTCCAAGGAATCGATCACGCTGGACGTGAAAACCCCGGCGGGCCGCGAGATTCTGACCGAACTGCTGGGCAAGGCCGATGTGTTCGTGCAGAACCTGGCGCCGGGCGCGGCGCAGCGGCTGAGCGTGGACGCGGAGTCGCTGGCCGCCCATCATCCGCGCCTGATCCCGTGCTCGATCTCCGGTTATGGCGGGGACGGGCCGTGGGCCGATCGCAAGGCCTACGACCTGCTCGTGCAGGCCGAGACCGGGTTGGTGTCACTGACGGGCTCACCCGAGCAGCCGGCGCGGCCGGGGATCTCGATCGCGGACATCGCGGGCGGCATGTACGCCTACACCGGCATCCTGACCGCGCTCTACCGCCGCGCCACCACCGGCTGGGTGTCCTCGGTCGACGTGTCGCTGTTCGACGCGCTCGCCGAATGGCTGGGTTCGCCGCTGTACTACACGAAATACGCGGGCAAGCAGCCTGCTCGGACCGGCGCTGAGCACCCGACGATCGCCCCGTACGGGCCGTTCACGACCGCCGATGGCGACACGTTGCTGCTGGGGATCCAGAACGAACGCGAGTGGCAGGCGTTCTGCGCGATCGTGCTGGACGACCCGCCGATCGCCGACGACGCGCGGTTTGCCACCAATCCGCAGCGGGTCGTGCATCGCGCCGAGTTGAATGCGCTGATCGACCGGCGCTTCGGCACGTTGTCGACGGAGTCCGCGGTCGCGTTGCTGGACAAGGCAACCGTGGCCAACGGCAGGCTCAACTCGGTCGCGGAGTTCATCGACCATCCGGTACTGACCGAACGCGAGCGCTGGCGCCGCATCGGCACGCCGAACGGGCCGATCGACGCCCTGCTGCCGCCCGCGCTACTGAGCAACGCGGAACCGGTCATGGGGCCAGTGCCCGCGCCGGGCGAGCACACCGACGCGATCTTGTGCGAACTGGGCCGCGACGACGCGCGGATCGCGGCCTTGCGCGAGGAGGGCGTCGTGTGACGACCGACGACCCGGACGCCATCGTTGCCGCGGGCCGGCTGGGCTGGCGGCACCGGTCGGTGGGCATTTATCTTGCCGACATGGCGACCGACGCCGAACCGATCACCCGCGGCGGGCTGCGACCGTGACCGAGGCGGCTTACAAGGTGCTGGCCCGCGAGTTGCGGGCGGCGATTCTGCAGCGCCGTTACGCGGACGGGAGCAGGCTGCCCACCGAGGCGGAACTCGCGCAGGAGCACCACGTCAGCCGCCAGACCGTGCGCCGCGCCTTCCACGACCTGGTCTCCGAGGGCATGGTGCACCGGGTGCCCGGCCGCGGCACGTTCGCGGCGGCGCGGGATGGGCAGTATCTGCGCCAGTTCGGGTCGGTTGAGGACTTGATGTCCCTATCTCGGGATACCAAACTTGAAATACTGTGTCCGTTGCGGCGGCAGGTGAACATCGAGGCGGCCGGGCGGCTGCGGCTGACCAGCGACGCGGTGCACACCGTCGTGTTCCGGCGGCTGCACCACGACGAACCGTTCTGCCACACCACGGTCTACCTGCACCCGGACGCGGGTGAGGCACTGGCCGGACTACCGGAGCTGACCACGGCCGGCGCGCGCAGCGAGGTGACCATCATCGGCTTGCTGGACACCCGGTTGCCCGCGCCGATCGCCGAGGCCGAGCAGAGCATCACCGCGACCGCGGCGGACGAGACGCTCGCGGCCGCACTGGACTGCGCGCCGGGCGTGCCGGTGCTGCGCATCGACCGGCTCTACCTGACCGAGGACGGGCGCGCGATCGAGCTGGCGATCAGCCATTTCCTGCCCGAGCAGTACTCGTACCGGGTCAAGCTGCGCCGGAGCAGCTGATGGCGGACGCGACCCGGACCCGGGAGGCGTTGCTGGTCGGGCTCGCCGCCGGTTCGGGGGCGACCGACGCGTTCAGTTTCGTCGCGCTCGGGCATGTGTTCACCAGCGTGATCACCGGGAACCTGGTGCTGGTCGGAGTGTCGATCGGGGCGTTGTCGTTCCCGGACGTGCTGGACATCGCGGTCGCGGTCCTCTGCTATCTGGCATCCGCGGCCGGGGCGGCGCGGTTCCTGCTCGGCCGGGTGCCCGCCGAAACGCTGTGGAACGCGGCGCTGACCCGGATGCTGCTGGCCGAAGGCGGGGTGCAGGCGGTGGTGCTGGTGTTGTGGCTGTTCGCGCCGATCCGGCCGCTGCTGATCGGGTTGTGCGCGGTGGCGATGGGCGCGCAGAGCGCGACAGTGCGCGCGGTGCCCGGCACCGGCCTGTCCACCACCTACCTGACCGGCACGCTCACCGCGCTGGTCGCCTCGTTCGCGACCGGGCGGCGCGACGCGGTCGGGCGCGCGGCCGGGGTCGGCGTGCTGGTGGCGTTGCTGGCCGGGGCGAGCGCCGAAGCGGCGCTGCTGCGCGTGCTGCCGTCGATCGGTCCGGTGCTGCCGCTGGTGGTGAGCCTGGCGGTCGCGGCGGGGATGGCGCGCTTGCGCCGGGCTTAACGTTCCGTGGTCGGGGTTTTCTTCAGCGCCTCGGCGAGCGTTTCCAGCGCGGGCACGGATTCGAGCAGCCGGTCGGCGGTGTCCTCGGGGAGTTGTTCGAGGGTGTCGGACAGCGCGCGGGTGCGGCGTTCCCGGATCCGGCCGTGCACGAGTTCGCCGGACGGCGTGATCGCGACCCGGACCGCGCGCAGGTCGTTCGGGTCGGGCAGTCTGCTGATCAAGCCGTTCTCGTCGAGTTTGCGGATGATCCTGGACAGCATGGTCGGATTCAGGCCCTCCAGCTCGGTCAGTTCGGCCAAACCGAGCGGGCCGCGCGAACGGACCAGGCCGAGCACCGAGTACTGGCTGGGCGTGAGGCCCTCACCGGTCGATGCCGCGTTGAGTTGGCGCGCCAGCCTGCTGATGACGCCGCGCAACCGCGCGATGAGCTCCTCGTTCACACCCAACCTTCCACGCGCCGTTAACGCTGCGTGCATGTTACCGCTGGTGAACATCACCTCGTGCGTCCATCATGTTGGACACACAAGGAGGTGGGTGTCATCCGGGAGATCGCGCACGTATCAGCGTTGCGGCCGATGAAGGATTCGGTGAACTGGCAGGACATCCCAGCTGATACCCCGATGGTCGCGGGGTATGTGCCGCCGAGCAGGTTCGCCTGGCCACCGGCGGCATGGGCCAAGTTCGCCAACTCGATCGAGGTGCGGATCACGCCGAGCGCGGCGACGTCCGGTCGCGGAATTCACGTGCTCGACGTGGAGACCGGCGATGCCACCGCTGGCCAGGTGCCGGGCTGGGTGAACGCTTCCCGTGCGGCAGGCCAGGAACCGACGATCTACACGGCGTACTCGAACTGGGCAAGCGTGATCAACGCCTGTATCGGGGCGAACGTCGCGATGCCGCAGTTCTGGATCGCGCTGTGGAACAACACGCAGGACCTTCCCACCATCAATGTCGGCGGTCTGACCTATTACGCCGTCGCGCACCAATACGCGGATCCCGCCACGTCCGGCGGCAACTATGACGTTTCGGTTGTCGCGTCCTACTGGCCCGGTGTCGATTCCTTGGAGGACGACGTGCCCAGCTACCAGGTTCACATTCCCGATGCGACCGGCGATTCGCACATCGAGATGAGTGTGAAGAACTGCACCGAGCTGTATGTGCACACCGGCTACGCGGTCCAGCTGACCGTGACGATCTTGTTCTTCGGCCCCACCCCGCCCGGTGACGGCTACACCGGCGTCGGCGGCGAGATCGACAACCTGGTGATCGGCAACAACCGGCCGGGCCCGATCGCGGTGCCGGCCGGCGCGGTGCAGGTGTCGGTGCGGTACGCGTGCGACGGGCCGTGGACGCTGTCGGCGAACGGCTGACCAGGTGACAGGTGTTGATTGCTTGCCGATAGGCAATTAACATCGGCGCACGTGAGCGCAGCGGACGATCGGCCGAGCCGGGGCACCTTGGCCCCGGCGGCCGTGGCACCGCCGCGTCACCTGCCGCGCCACCTGCCGCTGCGCCTGCTGCGCCGAACCGCCGCTCCGGCCCCGGAAGGCGCGCTCCCCCGCCGCAAACTGGTCTTCTTCATCGTGTCCATGGCCCTGTTCATGGCCTCGGTCGACCAGACCATCGTCGCCACCGCGCTGCCCGCCATCCAGCACGAACTGCACGCGCAGATCAACTGGAGCGGCTGGACCATCACCATCTACGCGCTCGGCCAGACCCTCGCCATGCCGCTGGCAGGCAAGATCAGCGACATGTACGGCCGGAAAAAGGTCTTCCTGATCTCCGCCGTCGTGTTCACCGCGTCCTCGCTGGCCTGCGGCTTCGCCGGCGACATCTACCTGCTGGTCGTGCTGCGGATGATCCAGGCGCTCGGCGGCGGCGCGTTCATGCCATCAGCTACCGGCATCGTCGCCGACCACTTCGGCAGCCGCCGCGACAAAGCCATCGGCATGTTCACCAGCATCCTGCCGATCGGCGGCATCGTCGGCCCGATCATCGGCGGCATTTTCGTCGCTTTCTGGTCCTGGCGCGGCATTTTCCTGGTCAACGTGCCGATCGGCATCGCCCTGATCGCGATGGTGATCAAGTTCGTGCCGGCCAGCGCGCCCCGCACCACCGGCCGCATCGACGTGCGCGGGGTGAGCCTGCTCGGCGTGCTGATCCTGGCCGCCATGTTCGGCATCACCTACCTGGGCAGCGGCCCGATTCCGCTCTACGACCCGGTTTTCCTCGTCTCCGAGGCGATCGCCGCGGCCACCCTCTACCTGTTCATCCGGCACACCAAGCGGCACCACAACTCGTTCATCCCGTTCCGGCTGCTGCGCGGCCGCGGCTTCGGCGTGATGAACGTGATCAACCTGTTCTACGGCGCCGCCGCACTCGGTTTCGCCGCGCTCGTCCCGCTCTACGCCCAGGACCGCTTCCACATCGCGCCGCTCGGCGCGGGCACGCTGCTCACCGCGCGCGGCGTCGGCATGATCTGCGTGGCCGGGATCGCGGTGAGCGCGTTGCGCCGCACCGGTTACCGGCCGCCGATGATCCTCGGTTTTCTCGCCGTCGCGGCCAGCCTGATCGCGATGGCCAGCAGCCCGCCGCTCTCGCCCTACCTGTGGCTGGCGATCTCCTCCGGGCTCACCGGCTGCGGCATGGGCCTGTCGGTGCCCGCCTCCAACAACGCCAGCCTGCAACTCGCGCCCGATCAGGTCGCCGCGATAGCCGGACTGCGCGGCATGTTCCGCCAGTCCGGCGCGATCATCGCGGTCTCCGTCACCACCGCGATCCTGGCCCGCAGCAACGATTCCGGCATCGCCCAGGCGCACACGTTCATGGTGTTCGCGGGACTGCTCGTGCTGGTCACGCCGCTGGTGTTCCTCGTGCCGGAACACAAAGGCGGCTGGTGAACTAGAGCGCGGTGAGGAATTCCAGCAGCGCGGCGTTGACCTCGTCCGGGCGCTCCTGCTGGATCCAGTGACCGGTGTCCGGCAGATCCACGACATTACGCAGGCCCGGCAGCAACGCGGGCAGCTTGTCCAGGAACCTGGGATCACCGAAGCTGCGCACGACGTCGCGCTGACCGGTGATGAACAGCGACGGAGCGGTGATCCGCGCACCGTCCCAGGCCGCCGTCAGCTCCCAGTTGCGGTCGATGTTGCGGTAGAGGTTCAGCCCGCCGCGCCAGCCGCTCTTCGCGTACTGCGCCACCATGATCGCGATGTCCTCGTCGGTCAGCCAGTCCGGCAGCACCTCGGGCGCGATCAACGCGTCCAGCAGGCCGTCGTCGTCCGGGCCGACCACCATCGGCGGCAGGTCCCGGTGAGCCGGGCGGCCGGCCAGGATCTTGCGGAAGGTCAGCGCCGGATCGGCCGACAGTTCCAGTTCCGGGCCGCCGACCTCCTGGAAGTAGCTCTGGTAGAAGCCTTCGCCGAAGTGCTGGCGCAGAATTGTCAGCGGCGGAGCGGGCGGCCTGCGGTTCGGTGCCACGCTCAACCCGGCCACGCCGCGCACCAGATCCGGCCGCAGCAGCGCTGTGTTCCACGCGACCGGCGCACCCCAGTCATGCCCGACGACCACCGCGTTGTCGGCGCGCAGCGCGCGGATCAGCCCGACCGCGTCACCGACCATGTCCATGATGGAGTACCGCTCGATCCGATCCGGACAGTCGCTGGCGCCGAACCCGCGCTGATCCGGTGCCACCACGTGGAATCCGGCATCGGCGAGCGGAGCAAACTGGTGGCGCCAGGAGTACCAGCTCTCCGGCCAGCCGTGCAGCAGCAACACCAGCGGGCCCTCGCCTGCCTCGGCGATGTGCAGGCTGATCCCGTTCACGGACACTTCGCGGTGCGCGATGGCCACGGCAACTCCTCGGTTACTCGCCGGTACGCCCACCATCCTGCCCCGACCCCTCGTCCGGGGCAGCACGGGGGCTCACCCGGCGGCGAGCAGTTTGTCGATCTTGGCGCGGTGCGCGGTCTCCCACTCGTCCAGCGTTTCCGCCTCGTCCTTGGCCGCCTTGGCCTGCGCTGTGGCCAGCACCTCGTCGGCCAGCGCGGCCGGCGTGACCACGATCCCCTCCTCGTCGGCCACCACGACGTCTCCCCCGCTGACCTGCACCCCGCCGCAGCGCACCGTTTCGTTCAACGGCAGCACCGCCGACTTCACCCCCGGAATCGGGATCACGCCGCGCGCGAACACCGGCAGGCCCGCTTCGCGCGCCTCGGCCAGGTCGCGGATGACGCCGTCGACGACGAACCCGGCGATCCCGTTGCGCTGGGCCACCGCGAGCACGTTCCCGCCCGCCACCGCGAAATCGACGTCCCCGGCCTGGACCACGATGATCGAGCCGGGCGCGGCCCGGTAGATCGCCGCGTGCACCATCAGGTTGTCCCCCGGCGGCACCTGCACGGTGAACGCCGGACCGGCGACGCGCGGCATCTCCGGCCACAACGGGCGGATGCCGATGTCCATGACCTGCTCGCGGCTGAGCACGTCGGCCAACGTGGTCGGCGAGAGCGCGCCGAAGGCGGCGATGTCCGTCATGACTCGGCACGTTACAGTACGTACGTACGGTTTGTATAGCGATCGGAGAGCCCATGCGCTACGTGATCATCGGCGCCGGCGCCATCGGCGGCGTCCTCGGCGCCCGCCTGCACGAAACCGGACACGACACCGTCCTGGTCGCCCGCGGCACCAACGCCACCGCCCTGCGCGAACACGGCCTCACCCTCGCCACCCCCACCGGCACCACCGTGCACCGCATCCCCGTCATCGACCGCGTCACCAGCCTGCGCCCCGGCGACGTGCTCGTGCTCGCCGTCAAGACCCAGCACACCATCGCCGCCCTCGACGCCCTCCCACTGACCGAGGACACCCCGGTACTGTGCGCGCAGAACGGCGTGGAAAACGAACGCATCGCCCTGCGCCGCTTCGCCAACGTCTACGGCATGTGCACCATCATCCCGGCCACCCACCTCTCCCCCGGCCTCGTCGTCGCCCCCTGCGCGCCACACTCCGGCGCCGCCGTCATCGGCCGCTATCCGTCCGGAAAGGACACTCTCGCCGAGCGCATCGCCACCGACCTCGACAAATCCGGCCTGCCCGCCATCGCCGACCCCGACGTCATGGCCTGGAAATACGCCAAACTCATCAACAACATCCCCAACGCCATCGAAGCCCTCATCCACCCCGACGACACCGACGCCGCCACCGACCTCGCCAAAGCCCTCCAAGCCGAAGCCGACACCGTCCTGACCGCAGCAGGCATCCACCGCGTCAGCGACCACACCCTCGCCCAGTTCCGCGCCGGACGCGTCGACCCCCAGGACGTACCCGGCTACGAAGCAGGCAACTCCACCTGGCAAAGCCTCACCCGCAGCGGCGGAACCGTCGAAACCGACTACTTCAACGGCGAAATCACCCTCCTCGGCCGCCAGCACACCATCCCCACCCCGATCAACACCAGAATCCAGCAGGCCACCCACGCCGCCGCCCGCGACAACCGCGCCCCCAACACGCTACGCATCAACGAACTCCTCAACTGACCACCTCAGACCCCACCTGCCGCAACGCATCCAGCACCGTCGTCACCGCCGCCCGCCGCGGCGAACCCCGCCGCACCGCCGCCGTGATCGTCCGCGTCACCGGCGCCGCCAACAGCCGCGTCCCCACCCGATACCGCCGATCCACCGCCAAACTCGGCAACAACGCGATCGACAAACCCGCCTCGACATGCTCCAACGTCACCAGCAAACTGCTGAACCGGCACACCACCCTCGGCTCGAAACCAGCCTGACGGCACAACCGCGTCGCCAGATTCGCCATGTACGAACCCGGCACGTCGAAGGCCCACGACTCGTCCGCGAACGCCGCCAGATCCACCGCGCCCCGCCCCGCCGGATGATCCGGCGGCACCACCAGCACGATCAGATCCGTCGCCAGCGACACGATGTCCACATCCGGCCCCAACGGCGACTCCACGAAATCCGTCGTCGTGATCACCACATCCACCTCGCCCCGCCGCAACGCGGGCATGCTCTCGTGCGGCTCCAACTGCGACACCTCGACCTCCAGATGCGGATACGCCCCCGACAACCGCGTCACCGTCGGCACCACCAGCGAATGCACCGCACTCTGAAACGCCCCCAACCGCACCACCCCGGCCGGCTCCTCCCCCAGCCCGCGCAACTCCGCCTCCACCGTCGCCATGTGATCCAGAATCGCCCGCGCCCGCCGCGCCAAGATCAACCCGGTCGGCGTCAACCGAACCCGCCGCCCGGTCCGCTCCAGCAACTGCGTGTGCGTCTCCTGCTCCAGCACCGACAACTGCTGCGACACACTCGACGCGCTCAGGTTCGCCGCCTGCGCCACCGCCCGCACCGTGCCCAACGTGTCCAACTGGCTCAGCAGCCGCAACCGCCACGGATTCAACGTCATGTCGCCCATTCTTGTTCGGCTCAGCCGAACAACAAAGCCGGAAATGTGCGCTGGACGCGACGCTCACAAGCGACCTAGCGTCCCGGCATGGACTTCTGGCACGACGCCGACCAGCACCTCATCCGCTACGCCGGCCCCGGCACCTTCACCCCCGACATCATCGACCACGCCCAAGGCAGCTTCCTCCACACCGAATCCGGCCGCCGCATCCTCGACTTCACCTCCGGCCAGATGAGCGCCATCCTCGGCCACTCCCACCCCGACATCGTCGCCACCGTGCGCCACCAGATCGGCCACCTCGACCACCTGTTCAGCGGCATGCTCAGCCGCCCCGTCGTCGACCTCGCCCGCCGGCTCGCCGACACCCTCCCCGACCCGCTCGGCAAAGTACTGCTGCTCACCACCGGCGCCGAAGCCAACGAAGCCGCCATCCGCATGGCCAAACTCGTCACCGGCAAGCACGAGATCGTGTCCTTCGCCCGCTCCTGGCACGGCATGACCCAAGCCGCCGCCAGCGCCACCTACAGCGCGCGCCGCACCGGCTACGGACCGGCCGCCCCCGGCAACTTCGCCATCCCCGTCCCCAACACCTACCGACCCGACTTCACCACCCCCGACGGTGAACTCGACTGGCAGCGCCAACTCGACCACGGTTTCGACATGATCGACGCCCAGTCCGTCGGCAGCCTCGCCGCCTGTATCGTCGAGCCCATCCTCAGCTCAGGCGGCATCATCGAACCACCCCTCGGCTACTTCGCCGCGCTACAACGGAAATGCCACGAACGCGGCATGCTGCTGATCGTCGACGAAGCCCAGACCGGTCTGTGCCGCACCGGAAACTGGTACGCCTTCCAACGCGACGGCATCGTCCCCGACATCCTCACCCTGTCCAAAACCCTCGGTGCGGGCCTCCCGCTGGCCGCCGTGATCACCAGCGCCGAGATCGAACAACGCGCACACGAACGCGGCTACCTGTTCTTCACCACCCACGTCTCCGACCCGCTGGTCGCCGCCGTCGGCAACACCGTGCTCGACGTCCTCACCCGCGACCACCTCGACCAGCGCGCCACCGAACTCGGCGCGTTCCTCCACACCGGACTGCGCAAACTCGCCGACCGCCACCCGGTCATCGGCGACATCCGCGGCCGGGGACTCCTGGTCGGCATCGAACTCGACGCGCCGGACTCCGACCAGCTCGGCGCCCGGATCACCCGCCGCTGTCTGGAACTCGGCCTGCACCTGAACATCGTGCAACTTCCCGGGATGGGCGGCGTGTTCCGGATGGCGCCTCCGCTCACGGCGTCCGAGGAGGAACTTGCGCTGGGTCTGGACATTCTGGATCAGGCGATTGATTTCACTCAGCACTGAAGCCATAGTGATAAAGAACGCCACCTCCGAGTGAAATCCGGATCTCCGCTCGGCAGAGGCAATCCGCCCCGGGTAGGGAGAAGCGGAACGCCCACTCTCGAACGGAGTTCTCCCATCATGCGCGTCCGCCAGCTCGTTCTCCCCGTCCTCGCCGCGTCGCTGGCCGGCCTGGCGGCCTGCGGTTCCGGTACCAGCGCGTCCTCCCCCGGCAGCGTGACCACCACCGCGAGCGCGCCGGCCACCAGCACGCCGAACCAGGTCGCCGCGGTGCCGGTTACCAGTAGCGGCAAGGCATCCGCGACCGCCGGACAGTTCACCGTAGACCTCACCGTCCAGCAGGACGGACTCGGCCTGCTCGCAGTAGAGAACACCGGCAAGACCAACGCCACGCTCAACGGCTGGCCGACGCTGACCTTCCGCAACGCGGCCAACGACACCGTGGCCGTGCCGGTGCAGAACGTGAAGATCCCGGGCGCGGCAACGCCGGTCACGCTGGCGCCGGGCCAGAACGCGTTCGCCGGTGTCAAGTGGACGGACGGCGACAAGGCGAGCACGTCGACCTTTGTCGCGACCACCCTCGACGTGACCGCGCCGGGTTCGGCGACGCCGGTCGTGGCCAACGTCATCGGCACCGACGGCAAGAAGCAGGGCTACTACGAGTTCGACATCACCTCGGTGCAGGTCGGCACGCTACAGCCGTCCACCCAGGGCGTTCTCGTCTTCTGACCGGAGCCCTGATTGCATAGTTGCCACACGACTAGTACCGTGGCAACTATGCATGTCATCATCATTGGCGCGGGCACCGGTGGGTTGTGCCTGGCCCAGGGCCTGCACCGGGCCGGTATCGACGTCGCCGTGTACGAACGCGACCGGGGGCCGAGCGGCGGACTGCTCGGCTATCGGGTCGGCATCGACGCGGACGGCAAACGCGCGCTGCGCGCCAACCTCTCCCCCGAGCTGTACCAGACCTTCCTGGCCACCTGCGCGCGACGCGGGCTCTACGGCAACCAGCTGACCAAGGACAAGAAGTTCCTGTTCTCGGCCGGACCTGCCGATCTGCGAGCGGAGGACCGTCCGTCCGAAGAGGACATCGACGAGTCGGTGAGCCGGATGACGCTGCGCCAGGTGCTGCTCACCGGCCTCGACGACCTCGTCCGGTTCGGCAAGGAGTTCACCGGTTACGAGCACACCGAGGACGGCCGGGTCACCGCCCATTTCGCGGACGGCACCTCGGCGACCGGCGACCTGCTGGTCGGCGCGGAGGGCGCCAACTCGCCGGTGCGCAAGCAGTACCTGCCGCACGCGAGCACGGTCGAGACCGGGCTGGTCGGCATCAGCTGCAAAGCACCGCTCACCGAGGAAACCCGGGCGCTGCTGCCGGAACGCATGCTGCGGGGGGTCAGCATGATTCACGGCGATCGCGGCAACATGTGCATCATCCACGTGATGCAGTTCGACTGGGACATCCCGCCGTTCGACAACACCGACTACATCATGTTCGGCTTCGCCGCGGCCAAGAACTGGCTGCCGGACAACGTGCTGAGCCTGCGCGGCCGCGACGCCCTGCAGGTCGTGCTCGACCGCACCACCGACTGGCATCCGGACTTCCGCCGGATCTTCGCGCTCGGCGACCCCGCCAGCTGCTTCCCGCTCTCCATCCGCACGTCCGAGCCGATCCCGGCCTGGCCGACCACGAACGTCACCCTGGTCGGCGACGCCATCCACACCATGACCCCGGGCCGAGGCGTCGGCGCGAACACCGCGCTGCGCGACGCCCGCCTGCTCACCCGCACCCTGACCAGGGCCGCGCGCGGCGAGACCAGCCTGCTCGACGCGGTGCACGAGTACGAGACCACGATGACCGGCTACGCGTGGGACGCGGTGATCAAGTCGCGGGCGCAGATGGACGGCAACGCGATCATCCACCGCGCCGGGCTCGGCGGCGCGTTCGCGCGAGCCGGGATGCGCACCGCCATGCGGGTGATGGATCACCTGCCGCCGGTCAAACGGAAACTGGCGGCGGCCGAGTCCTCTTTCCGCGGCCGGGACCGCGACGAGGCATGATCGGGGTATGCGGGCAACGACGAGGACCACCCAGACCGCGTCGCACTGGGGTGTGTACGAGGTGGAAACAGACGAGGCCAGCGGCGAGATCGTGGGCACCAAAGGCGTCCCGTTCGATCCCGATCCCTCGCCGATCCAGCCCGGCCTGCCCGCGGTCGTCCGGGACCGCCTGCGCATCGAGACGCCCTACGTCCGCGAGGGCTACCTGCGCGGGCGCGGCGAGAGCCGGGCCGACCGGGGCCGGGACCGCTTCGTGGCCGTCAGCTGGGACCAGGCTCTGGAGCTGGTGACCGAGGCGCTGCTGGAGACCCGGGAACGCTGGGGCAACGAGTCGATCTACGGCGGCTCCTACGGCTGGGCCAGCGCGGGCCGGTTCCACCACGCGCCGAGCGTGCTGAAGCGGTTCCTCGGCCTGTTCGGCGGCTACACCGACAAGAGCGGCAACCACAGTTTCGGCGCGGCGGCGGGGATCATGCCCTACGTCCTGGGCCGCAAGGACATCAACAACCTGGTGGTGCGCTGGCCGGAGGTGGTGGCGCACACCCGGTTGCTGGTGCTGTTCGGCGGCGCCGCGCTGAAGAACACCCAGATCGACTCCGGTGGCGCGGTCAACCACGAGAACGCCGACTGGTTCCGCGCCGCCCGCGCGGCCGGCGTCGACATCGTGTGTGTGAGCCCGACCAGGCAGGACGTAACCGAATCGGCCTCGGCCGAATGGATACCGATCCGGCCCAACACCGATCTCGCCCTGCTGCTCGGCCTCGCGGGCACGCTCGTGGCCGAAGGCCTGGTCGACCGCGAGTTCGTGACGCGCTACTGCGCCGGTTACCCGGAGTTCGAGCGTTACCTGGCCGGCAAGGACGCCCGGTGGGCCTCGGACATCACCGGGGTGCCCGCCGAGGTGATCGAGCGGCTGGCTCGCCGGATGGCGGCGATCCGGACAGTGGTGAACACGAGCTGGTCGGTGCAGCGGGCCGATCACGGCGAGCAGCCGGTGTGGGCGACGGTGGCCTTGGCCGCGATGCTCGGGCAGATCGGCTTGCCCGGTGGCGGTTTCAGCCTCGGCTTCGGCGCGACCAGCGGGATCAACCTGGACCGCCCGGCCGGCATCCCGCGCCCGACGCTGCCCCTCGGCCCGAACCCGGTAGCGACCCGCATCCCGGTCGGCCGGGTCACCGACCTGCTGCTGAATCCGGGCGGAACCTTGCCGCACAACGGCACCACGATCGAACTGCCGCGCACCGAGCTGGTGTACTCGGCCGGCGGGAACCCGTTTCACCACAATCTCAACCTGAACCGGTTCGTCGAAGGCTGGCGGCGGCCCGGCACGGTGATCGTGCACGAGCCGTGGTGGACGCCGCCCGCGAAGTACGCCGACATCGTGCTGCCCTCGACCACCACGCTGGAACGCAACGACATCCAGGCCGCCGACCACAGCAAGTTCTGGATCGCCATGCACCAGGTCGTGCCGCCCTATCGCGGGGCCCGCAACGACTTCGACATCTTCGCGGAACTGGCCGACCGGCTCGGTTTCGGTCCGGAGTATCACGCGGACCGCGACGAAATGGCCTGGCTGCGGCACATGTACGGCGAAGCCCGCGACCTCGCCACCGAGCGGGGTTTCACGCCGCCCGAATTCGACGAGTTCTGGGCCGAGGGCAGCTACGAATTCACCGGCAGGCAAGAACATCCAGTCCTGCTCGGCGATTTCCGCGCCGATCCCGGCGCGCACCAGCTGGACACGCCCTCCGGCCGGATCGAGCTGGTCAGCGAGACCATCCGCGGCTACGGCTACGACGACTGCCCCGCCCATCCGACCTGGCTCGAACCGGCCGAGTGGCTGGGCAGCCCGATCGCGGCCCGCTATCCCCTGCACCTGCTGACCAACCAGCCCGCGCATCGGCTACACAGCCAGCTGGACAACGCACCGCTCAGCCAAGCGGCCAAGGTCGCCGACCGCGAGCCGATCCAGCTCAACGCGGCCGACGCCGAGCGTCGTGGCCTGCGGGAGGGCGATGTGGTGCGGGTGTTCAACGACCGGGGCGCCTTCCTGGCCGGCGTGCGGATCGCCGGCTCGGACACGCTGGTGCCCGGGGTAGCGCAGATGGCCACCGGCGCCTGGTACGACCCGCTGGAGCCAGGCGGTTTGGACAAGCACGGCAACCCGAACGTCGTCACCCTGGACAAGGGGACGTCGCAGCTGTCCCAGGGCTCGGCGGCGCAAACCTGCCTGGTCGAGGTCGAACGCTACGACAACCCGCCCCCGGTGACCGCGTTCGACCGGCCCCCAGGCGTTTAGCTCAACCGCCGCCGTGCTTGTGCTTGCCGGGTTTGGCCGGGTGCGTGTGCGGCTGGTTGGGCTGGTTGGCCTGGTTCGGTTGCGGCTCGCCGTGCGTGACGTGCGTGGTGTCGGCGACCGAGTGTTCGGACGGCGGGACGAACGGCGACGCGGTCGGGGTGGTCGGTGCGATCGTGGGGGCCGTGCCCGCATCGGTCGAGTGCACGGGCGCGGACGGATTGGTCAGCGCCAGCAACCCGGCCACGGCGGCCGCCGCTACGCTCGCGCCGGCCGCGACAACCAGGCCGCGGCGGTGCGTGTTGCGCGGCGCGAGTAGCGGCGTCGTGTCGCCCGCGATCTGCGCGGCCAGTTCGTCGGCGCATCGACGTGCACTGGGTCTTCGACTGGGCTGGTCGTCGGTCATGGCCCGGAGCAGATCGGCGAAGCGGACCGGAAGACCAGGCGGAACGCGCGGGGCGCGACTCAGCCGGGCCAGCGCGGCCTCGGCCTTGCTCTCGGCCGCGTATTCGACCTCGCCGGTCAGGCACTCGAGCAGCACCAGCGCCAGGGCGTACACGTCGGCGGCCGGACTGACCTCGGTGCCGCGCACCTGTTCCGGCGCGAGATAGGCCGGCGTACCGACGATCTCGTCGGCGCTGGTCAGCCGAGCCTGTCCGACGACCAGCGAAATACCGAAGTCGCCGAGGAAAGGCCTGCCGGTCTCGTCGAGGAAGATGTTGGACGGCTTGACATCGCGGTGCACGATGCCGCGCCCGTGCACGTGGGCGAGCGCGTCGGCCAGGCGAACGGCCAGGTCGAGCACGGCCGGAACCGGCAGCGGGCCTTCGATCAGCCGCGCCTGGAGGGTCCGCCCGAGCACGAGTTGCAGCACCAGGTACGGGCGGGAGCCGTAGGTGCCGCAGTCGTAGATGGCCACCAAGCCCGGATGCCCCAGCCGGGCCAGCGCCTGGCCCTCCCGGTCGATCCGCTCCCTGGTCAGGGGATCGGCGTCCGGCGCGAAGATCTTCACCGCGACCGGGCGATCCAGCACCTGATCGTGGGCGCGATACACCTCGGTACCCGGCCCGCGGCCGAGCAGTTCCCCGCCGGCGAACCGGGCGGGTAGCGGCAGGTCGGGCATGCACAACCTCCTCGTCGTCCCGACAGCATGCCCCGTCGAATTACCTTTGAACCATGATCAGTGGGGTCGATGCAAGCGTTACGGCCGTACGGACGAATTCCGCTACGACAGGAGAACGGCTCGCGGAAGGCCAGGCCACCATGAGCTCGCTCGGGCTCAAGTCGGTGACCGGCACGAACACCAGCGAATCGCGCGCGTGCTGGCGAGCAATCGCGGCGGGAACGTAAGCGACCACATTTCCGAGCGCGACCGCGTCCAGCAACTGGTTCATGTCATTGATCCTCGGCCCGTCGCCGGCGGGCACCGGCTGATCGGAACCCGTCCAATAGGCGGCGGCCGCGGCATCGGTGTGACCGGTCCACCGCGGCATCGGTTCACCATCCAGGTCGGCGCGACACAGTTCGCGGCGGTGCGCGAGCCGGTGATCGGCGGGCAGCACGGCGACTCTCGGCTCGACGAGCAGCAACTCGGAGTCCAGACCGCGCCGGTCGAACGGCGCGTGCAGCACCGCGACATCGGCGACTCCCCCGCGCACCGCAGCCGCCGGGCCACCGGGATGACCGAAGAGCAGCTCGACGTCGGGCCGATGCGGGTCCTCGGCATAGCGCCGGACGAGGGCACGCAACAATTCGGTATCCGTGCCCGGCTTGACCGCGATGTTCAGCCGATCGGTCGTACCCGCGCGCATTGTTCGTTGCACGGCGGCATTCGCGGCCTCCACCACGATGCGGGCCTGATCGAGCAGTACCTCACCCGCGTGGGTGAGGCTGACCTGGCGGCTGGTCCGTTCGAACAGCGCGACCCCGAGTTTGCGTTCGACCTTGCGTATCGCGGCGGACAACGGCGGCTGCGCCATCCCGAGCCGCTCGGCCGCCCTGGTGAAGTTCAGCTCCTCGGCGACCGCGATGAAGTAGCGCAGTTCGCGCAGCTCCAGGTCATCCATACCCGCAGTGTATGGATCGAGAGCGAGTTCGTCTTTCCGTTCGGCAGGGCCGGCCCGATCTACTGATCATCATGACGACGAACGACAAAGTGGCGCTGGTGACCGGCGGGAGTCGCGGCATCGGCGCGGCGATCGCAGGCCGGCTGGCCGAGGACGGTTTCGACATCGCGCTCACCTATCTCACCGGCAAGGATCAAGCCGAAGAAGTCGCCGCGCGGATCCGTGCGCTGGGGCGGCGGGCGGTGCCGATCCAGGCGGATCTGGCCGAGCCGGACACGGCCGACGCGGTCGTGGACGTCGTGCTGCGTGAGTTCGGCCGCTGGGACGTGCTGGTCAACAACGCGGGGGTGATGCACTGGTCGGCGGTGGCCGCGATGGACCTGGCCGACGTGGACCGGTTGTTCGCGGTGGACGCGCGGGCACCGTTGTTGTTGATGCGCGCGGCGGCGACGAAACTGGCGCAGGGCGGGCGGATCGTCAACATCGCCTCGGGTGTGACCGCGACCGCGCTGCCCGGCATCGGGTTGTACTCGGGCGTGAAAGCGTTCCTGGATCAGCTGACCAAGGTGGCCGCGACCGAGTTCGGCGGGCGGGGCATCACGGTGAACGCGGTCGGGCCGGGCAGCACCGCGACCGGACCGTTCGCGCAACTGTCCACATCGGATCGCGCTGCGGCCGGTCAGCAGTTCGCACTGGGACGGATCGGCGAGCCGGCGGACACCGCGAACGTGGTCGCGTTTCTGGTCTCGCCGGGGGCGAGTTTCGTGACCGGACAGATCATTTATGCCGCCGGCGGGCAGCACGGTCCGGTTAGGGGCTTCTCGTCAACCTAGGCGCTTCGCGTCATATCGCCTTCCCGCAAAAAACCCATACCGTGGATTCACGGAATGACGAGGGAGGGTGACCGTGATCGATCGATGGCTGGCGCGCCACAGCATCACTGTGCTGCGTATATGCATGGGCGTGGTGATCTTCGTTTTCGGCTTTGTCAAATATTTTCCCGGCGTGAGCCCAGCGCAGGATCTGGTGCTCGCGGTGAATCGCATCCTCACGTTCGGCCTGATGCCTGACAAGGTCTCGCTGATCCTGTTCGCGACCGTGGAGAGTCTGCTCGGGTTGTCGCTGATCACCGGCTGGGGTTTGCGGGTCGCGATCTATCCGCTTGCCTTGTGGGCCTTGGCGATTCTCTCACCGCTGGTGTTGCTGACCGCGCAGTTGTTCAGCGGGCCACATCACGCGCTGAGCCTGATGGGTCAGTACGTGTTCAAGGACATCATTCTGCTGGCCTCGGTGCTGGTGATCGCGAGCCGAGTGCGGATGCGGGAAACCGTGCCCGCGCCGAGAATCTCAGCTGAGCGATTCGTCAAGACCACCGAGCGATTCGATCAGCTTGAGGTTCGCGGAGTAGTCGACCGGGCAGGCGATCACTGACACCGTGTCGGCGGCCAGCGCGGTGCGCAGGGTCGGCAGGAGTTCGTCGGCCGACTCGATGCGATAGCCGGTGGCGCCGAAACTCTCGGCGTAGGCGACGAAATCGGGGTTGCCGAACGCGGTGTCCACGTTCTTGCCGATCTCCAGGTCCATCTTCCAGCTGATCAACCCGTAGGCGTCGTCCACCCAGATCAGCACGACGAACGGAACCTTCATCCGCAGCGCGGTCTCGATTTCCTGAGAGTTCATCAGGAAAGCGCCATCACCGGTGGCGACGAGCACCTTGGCCTGCGGCCGGGCGAGTTTGGCACCGATCGCGCCCGGCACGGTCCAGGCCATTGTGGACAGACCGTTGGAGATCAGGCAGGTGTTCGGCTCGTAGGTCGGATACAGCCGCGCCATCCACATCTTCAGCGCGCCGGTGTCGACCAGCACGATGTCCGATCGGTCCAGGGCGGCGCGGGTGTCCGCGACGATCCTGGCCGGGGCAAGCGGAAAGCTGTCGTCGGTCTGGCCGCGTTCGAACTCGGCGGCGAGCAGTTCCTTGATCGCCTTGTCGCCGCTGCCACCGCCGAACGTGCGGTGGGTGGCACCGGCGAGCGCGTCCAGGCTGGCGCCGATCTCGGCGGTGATGCCAACCGACACGTCGTAGTGCGCGTCGACTTCGGCCGGGAACCGGTGAATGTGGATGATCTTCTTGTTGCCACGCGGGTTGATCCGGACCGGGTCGAACTCCTGGAGTTCGTACCCGACGGCGATGATCACGTCGGCCCGGTCGAAGCCGAAGTTCACGTAGTCGTGCCGCATGAACCCGACCGCGCCCAGGCTCAGGTCGTCGTCATCGGGGAACACGCCCTTGCCGTGGAACGTGGTGGCGACCGGAATTCCCAGCGTGGAGGCGAACCGGCGCAGCGCCGCCCCGGCGTGCGCGCGAGCCGCGCCGTGTCCGGCCAGCACGACCGGGTTGGCGGCTTCGTCGAGGATCGCGGCGGCCCGTTCGACCTGTGCGGAGGACGGCTCGTCCGGGCGCGGGACGTTGATCCGCAGCGGGATCAGGCCAGAGGAGTTGTCGGCCTGTTCGACGTCCTCGGGCACGGCCAGGTAGACCGCGCCTGGCCGCTCGGTCTGGGCGAGCTTGAACGCCTTGCGGAACATCTCCGGCACCGCGCCCGGGGTGGCGACCAACTCGGCCCATTTGGTCACCGGCGCGAACATCGGCACCAGATCGACGCCCTGGTGCGATTCCTTGAAGCTGCGGTTCATGCCGACCTGCGCGGACAGCGCGAGCAGCGGCGTGGAGTTGGTGGTCGCGTCGGCGGTGCCGAGCAGCAGGTTGATCGCGCCCGGCCCGAGCGTCGCCGAGCACACGCCGGCGCGGCCGGTGAGCCTGCCGTAGGTTTCGGCCATGAACGACGCGCCCTGTTCGTGCCGGGTCAGCACGTAGGTGATCGACGAGCGGGAGATCGCCTCGACCAGCCGGATGTTCTCCTCGCCGGGAATGCCGAAGACGTGCGTGACGCCCTCGTTCTCCAGGCACTGAACGATCAGTTCGGCGACGGTACGCGACGGCTCGGCCATAGCTGTGACACTAATGAGCCAACCCGGCGATCGCCCGCTTACGTGCGCGTGAGGTTGCTCATCCCGCGACCAGGTCACGATGCGCGGCGCCACAGGCGAGCACGGACAGTGCCGCGCCGATGCCGAGCAGGACGGGCAGCGGCGCCGGATGGACCACGGCGAAGACGACGATGGCCCCGGCCGCGGCCGCGCTGGATCCGGTCAGCACCGCGATGCCGAGCCGGGTGCGGGCCAGCGTGGGCGGGAGCACCAGGTCGGGGCCGAGTCCGGCGACGATGCGGCAGCCCTGGACGGTGCCCAGCGCCCAACTCGCCCACCAGGCCAGCAGCACCGGCAGGTGCGGGAGGGGCAGCGACGAGTGCACGATGACGACGACCGCGGCGGCAAGCAGCGCCGGCGCGGCCAGCATCCGCACCGAGCGCAGCACCAGCGGAATCACGGCGGCGAGGCGCGGGACCGGCGCGAGCAGGGCCAGGCCGACCGCGAGCAGCCAGGCGCAGCCGTTGAGGACCAGGGCATAGGCGTGCGCGCCGGGTTCGGTGGTGAGGTGCGCGACCAGCCAGCAGGCCACCGTGACCAGGATGGCCATTGCCGCCGCGCGGCTGTTGCGCTGCGCGGGCCAGGTTACCGGCCAGATCGCCGGGTGCAGCCACATGTCGAACGCGCCGGTGACCAGGTTCGGCCAGGATCGCCAGCCCGCCGCCTCCGCGTCGGCGCGCAGGTCGTCGCCCCAGCGTTCGCGGAACGCCGACGGGTAGAGCCGGAGCAGGGCGGCCGGGAGGTTCATGCCGGGGACACCCCGAGACTGCGCAGACCGGCCTTGGCCACCCGCGCCATCGCGCGCAGTTCGCGTTCGAGCACCTCGCGGCCCGCGTCGGTCAGCCGGACCGGGCGCTGACGGCCGGAACCGGCGAGGGATTCGACGAAACCCTTGGCTTCGAGCCTGGTCAGCGCGCCGTAGAGGCTGCCGGGGCCGAGCCGCTCGCCGGTCAGCTCCTCGATCGCGGTGTTGATGGCGTAGCCGTGCAGTGGTCCGTCGGCGAGCGCGCACAACACCAGCGTCTGGGAGTCGTTGGCCTGCATGGGAGCATCCTAATACTTGACGCGTACTACGCGCTGCGTACCATCTGCGGCATGTCGCAACCCCGCCTGGCCATCGGCCTCGCCGTGCTCAACGGCGCGCTGTTCACCGCCTTCGCGTTCCTCACCACGCAGGACAAGCCGCTGCGCGCCGGCATGCCGTGGCAGGACGATCCCTACGACGGCGTCGTGTCGTTCACCCAGTTCCTGGTCCCGGCGCTGATCATCCTGATCCTGATGCGCCTGACCTTGTGGCGGCGCGACAGGCCGGTCCCCCGGTTCCGGGCCGACCAGTTGCTGCGCGCGTCGCTGGCCAGCGTGGTACTGGTCGGCCTGACCATGCTGACCGACTGGGCCGCAGTCGCGGTGCGCGCGGATCGTCCATTGTGGAATGCCAGCACGCCGTGGCTGATCGCGGTGGTCGGCCTGCTCAGCGCGACCTCGATCGGCTGCGCCATCGCGATCCGGCGGGCGCGGCGGCGACTGCCGCGGGGCCGGTCGGACGGGGACTGGCTGGACGATCTCGCGCAGCTGGTCGATCAGGTGTTCAGCGGGCGAAGGCTCGATCCGCGCGGTCCGATCGCGTTCCTGCGCGGGCACATCGTGGCGTTCGCGGCGGGCGCGAGCCTGCTCGGCGGGCTGGCCATGACGGGCGCGCAGGCCATCGGCGAAGGCTGGACGGACCCGGTCCTGATCGGCACCGGGATCGTCGTCGGCACCGGCGGGTTGTTCGCGTTCTGCCTGGTCAGCGACGCGGCACTGCACATCACCGTGCCGCGCGGGCATCGCGGCCCCGGCTGGGTCGCGGCGGTGGTCACCTGCGTCGGGCTGCCCGCGTCGGCGGTGCTGCGCGGGGACATCTACGGCGTGCTCGGACTACGCGGCGAGGTGGACACCCCGGCCCAGCTCGCGCTGGTCAGCGTGGGTGGTGCGCTGGTGGCCGGGGTGCTCGCCTTCGGGCTCAGCCTGCTGGCTGCTCGCGCTGCACGTCGCGTCGCGTGACCGCCAGATAACCGACGAAACCGACGATCAGCACGGCGAGCACCGCGCTGACCACGCCGTCGCCGAGGCCGAGCCCGCCGACCGACTTGGGCTTGCCGAGCCAGTCGGCGACCGACGCGCCCAGCGGGCGGGTGATCACGTAGGCGAACCAGAACGAGAAGATCGAGTTCCAGCCGAGGAACTGGTAGCCGAACACCGGGATCAGGATGATCACCGCGAACAGCACGATCGAGAACAGGTAACCGAGGTGCAGGGTCATCGCGGTGAGGTCACCGGCGGCGGTGCCGAGCGCGAAGGTGGCGACCACGGCCAGCCAGTAGAACACCTCGCGGCGCGGGGTGTCGATGCTGTGGATGGACAGCGTGCGCTCGGTGCGGAACCAGAGCAGGTAGACGACCGCCAGCACGATCGCGTAGAACGCGGTCGAGGCCGCATAGGGCACGCCGAAGCCGACGTGCAGCACGTCGGCCGCCATGGTGCCGAACACGCCGACCATGACCACCGCGAACCAGTAGGACCAGGCCCGGTACCGTTTCATGGAGAACTGGATGATGAGCGAGACCACGAACGCGACGAAACCGAGTCCGACCGCGACGATCGGGTTCATCGCGTTCACCAGGTAGTCGGAGGTTGATTCGCCGACCGCCGTGGACAACCCTTTGATGATCCAGAAGAACGCGGTGATCTCCGGAACCCGCAGAGCGTGCTGGACGGTAGACTCCGACAGTCTGTAGGAGGTGCTCATGCGGCCAGCATGCCATGACCGATCGTGGCGACGGCGACCGGCTCCGATCACCGGAGCACGCGGATGACCGGCAGTGCGTTGTTCATCGCGGTGTTTCTCGCCTGCGTCGTGGAGGGCGTCGAGGCGCTGACCATCGTGCTCGCCGTGGGCACCACCCGCGACTGGCGCTCGGCCGGACTCGGCGTCGGCTCGGCCGTTGTCGCGCTGGCGGTGATCGTCGCCGCGCTCGGACCCGCACTGACCCTGTTGCCGCTGGACGCGTTGCGGCTGGTGGTCGGCGGGTTGCTGCTGATCTTCGGCTTGCAGTGGCTGCGCAAGGCGATTCTGCGCGCCAGCGGGCACAAAGCCCTGCACGACGAGGACGCGATCTTCCGCACCCAGCAGACCGCGGCCGAATCCGCGACCGCGACGCGCCGGGGCGTGATCACCGACTGGTACGCCTATGTCGTCTCGTTCAAAGGTGTGCTGCTGGAAGGGCTTGAGGTCGCGTTCATCGTGCTGACCTTCGGTGCCAACCAGCACGCGATCGGCCTGGCCACCATCGCCGCCGCCGCGGCCGTCGTGCTGGTGGTCGCGGTCGGGTTCGCGGTGCGCGCGCCGCTGGCCAGGGTGCCGGAGAACACTCTGAAGTTCGTGGTCGGCATCATGCTCACCGCGTTCGGCACCTTCTGGGGCGCCGAAGGCGCGGGCGCCAACTGGCCCGGCTCGGACGCCGCGCTGCTCGTGGTGGTACCCGTCGTCGCGGTGATCGCGCTCGGATTGGTGGCTTTGTTGCGTAGCAAGCAGTTCAGCGCGGTGCGGTCGTACGGTGATGTTTCATGAAGCGGCTGCGCGCGTTCGGCGCGTTTCTGTACGACTTCGTGGTCGGCGACGACTGGCGGATCGCCGTCGCGGTCGTGCTCGCGCTGGCCATCACCGTCGGCGTCGCGCGGACCGCGATCCCGGCCTGGTGGGTACTCCCCCTTGCCGTCGTGCTGATCCTGCCGGTCAGCCTGATGATCGCGGTGCGGCGCCGCTAACGGACCAGGCAGGCGGCCGCGACCACGAGTGGGTCGAGGCCGCCGGTGTCGCCTGCGATCCGTTGCAGCAGCCGGGCGCGCATCCTTGGTTCCCAGAACCGGTTGATGTGCGCCGCGACCGCCTCCGCGCCCTGTGGTGCGGGCAGGCGATGGAACTGCACCGCGATGTCGTTGGCCATTCTGGCCTCGGGTGAACCGTCCACTTAGTCCGCCAATGCCGGGATCATCGGGTGGGTGAGGCCGACCTGCACGGCGGTCACCTTGTACTCGGGGCAGTTCGTGGCCCAGTCGGAATGCTCGGTGGTGACCACGTTCGCGCCGGTCACCGGGTGGTGGAACGTCGTGTAGACGACGCCCGGCGGCATCCGGTCGGAGATCTTCGCGGGCAAGGTTGTCGAACCGACGCGGCTGGCCAGCGTGACCAGATCGCCGTCGTTGATGCCGCGCACTTCCGCGTCGTGCGGGTGGATCTCCAGCACGTCCTCGGGGTGCCAGGCCACGTTGCCGGTGCGCCGGGTCTGCGCGCCCACGTTGTACTGCGACAGGATCCGGCCGGTGGTCAGCACCAGCGGGAACCGGCGGGTGCTGCGTTCGTCGGTCGGCACGTAGGGCGTCGGCACGAACCGGCCCTTGCCGCGGACGAACTCGTCGACGTGCATGATCGGCGTGCCGGCCGGCGCGTTCGCGTTGCACGGCCACTGCACGCTGCCCAGCTTGTCGATCACCTCGAACGACACCCCGCTGAACGTCGGCGTCAGCTCCGCGATCTCGTCCATTATCTCACTCGGCGAGTTATACGACATGGGATAACCCATTTTCGTAGCGATGTCGCAGACGATCTCCCACTCGTGCTTGCCCGCCTTCGGCTTCATCACCGAGCGGACCCGGTTGATGCGGCGTTCGGCGTTGATGAACGTGCCGTCCTTTTCCAGGAACGACGCGCCGGGCAGGAACACGTGCGCGAACTTGGCGGTCTCGTTGAGGAACAGGTCCTGCACGACCACCAGTTCCATCGCGCTCAGCGCGGCCGACACGTGTTGCAGGTTCGGGTCGGACTGGGCGATGTCCTCGCCCTGCACGAACAATCCGTGGAAGCTTCCCTCGATTGCCGCGTCGAACATGTTGGGGATGCGCAGGCCCGGTTCGGGCTGGATGCGACTGCCCCAGTGCTGGTCGAACACGGCGCGCACGGTGTCGTCGGCGACGTGCCGGTAACCGGGCAACTCGTGCGGGAACGAGCCCATGTCGCACGAGCCCTGCACGTTGTTCTGGCCGCGCATCGGGTTCACCCCGACGCCGTCGCGGCCGATGTTGCCGCAGGCCATCGCCAGGTTTGCCATGCCCATGACCATGGTCGAGCCCTGGCTGTGTTCGGTGACGCCGAGGCCGTAGTAGATGGCGCCGTTGCCGCCGGTCGCGTAGAGCCGCGCGGCCGCGCGCAGTTCCCCGGCCGGCACGCCGGTGATCGGCTCGACGGCTTCCGGGCTGTTCTCCGGCCGCGACACCAACTCGGCCCACTCGGCGTATCCCTCGCACCGCGCGGCGACGAAGGATTCGTCGACCAGATCTTCGGTGACCACGACGTGCGCCATCGCGTTGATGACGGCGACGTTCGTGCTCGGCTTGAGCCGCAGGTGGTAGTCGGCGTTGACGTGCGGCGAGCGGACCAAGTCGATCCGGCGCGGGTCGACCACGATCAGCCGGGCGCCCTCGCGCAGCCTGCGCTTCATCCGCGACCCGAACACCGGGTGCGCGTCGGTCGGGTTGGCGCCGATCACCATGATCACGTCGGCCGCCGCGACCGACTTGAAGTCCTGCGTGCCCGCCGATTCGCCGAAGGTCTGCTTGAGGCCGTAGCCGGTCGGCGAGTGGCAGACGCGGGCGCAGGTGTCCACGTTGTTGTTGCCGAACGCGGCCCGCACCATCTTCTGGACGACCCAGACCTCTTCATTGGTGCAGCGCGAGGAGGAGATCGCGCCGATCGAGCCCGCGCCGTGCCTGCGCTGGATGTCCAGCATCCGGTTGGCCACGGTCTCGATGGCCTCGTCCCATTCGACCTCGCGCCACTCGTCGCCAGTGGTGTCGCGGATCATCGGCTTGAGCTTGCGGTCCGGGTGGGTGGCATAGCCGAACGCGAAGCGGCCCTTGACGCACGAGTGGCCCTCGTTGGCACCGCCGTCCTTGTACGGCACCATCCGCACCAGCTCGTCGCCGCGCAGTTCCGCCTTGAATGAGCAGCCGACGCCGCAGTACGCACAGGTGGTGATCACCGAGCGCGACGGCATACCCAGCTGCACGACCGACTTCTCCTGCAAGGTAGCGGTCGGGCAGGCCTGCACGCACGCGCCACAGGAAACGCACTCGGAGTCCAAAAAGGACTCACCGGCGCCCGCCGACACCTTGGACTCGAAACCGCGCCCCTCGATGGTCAGCGCGAAGGTGCCCTGCACCTCTCCACACGCCCGCACACACCGCGAACAGGCGATGCACTTGCTCGGGTCGAAGTCGAAGTACGGGTTGCTGGCGTCGGTCACCGAATCGAAGTGGTTAGCGCCGTCGTAGCCGTAGCGGACCTGGCGCAGGCCGACCGTGCCTGCCATGTCCTGCAACTCGCAGTCGCCGTTGGCCGAGCAGGTCAGGCAGTCCAGCGGGTGATCGGAAATGTAGAGTTCCATCACGCCCTGGCGAAGCTTGGCCACCTTGGGCGTCTGGGTGTGGATCTTCATGCCCTCGGCGACCGGGGTGGTGCACGAGGCGGGCGTGCCGCGCCTGCCTTCGATCTCCACCACGCACAGCCGGCACGAGCCGAACGCCTCCAGGCTGTCGGTCGCGCACAGTTTCGGAATGTCCACCCCGGCCAGCGACGCGGCGCGCAGGACCGAGGTGCCTTCCGGCACGGCGACCGGCAAACCGTCGACGTCGACGGTGACGGTCGGCGCTCCCGGCTTGGCCGGGGTGCCGCGGTCGGGTTCCTTGAGCAGGCTCATCGGGCACGCTCCATGTTCGGTTCGCGAGCGAGGAAGTCGTCGGGGAAGTGCGTGATCGCGCTGCGCACCGGAAGCGGGGTGAGGCCGCCCATCGCGCACAGCGATCCGTCGGTCATCAGGTCGCAGAGGTCTTCCAGCAGCGCCAGGTTCTCGTCGCGGTGCGTGCCCGCGATGATCTTGTCGATCACCTCGACGCCGCGCACCGAGCCGACCCTGCACGGCGTGCACTTGCCGCAGGATTCGACCGCGCAGAACTCCATCGCGAAGCGCGCCTGCTCGGCCATGTCCACGGTGTCGTCGAACACGACGATGCCGCCGTGCCCGAGCATCGCGCCCGCTTCGGCGAAGGCCTCGTAGTCCATCGGCAGGTCGAAGTGCGACTCGGGCAGGTACGCGCCGAGTGGCCCGCCCACCTGCACCGCCCGCACCGGCCGACCCGATCGCGTGCCGCCGCCGTAGTCCTGGATCAGCTCGCGCAACGTGACCCCGAACGCGGTCTCCACGATCCCGCCGCGCGCGATGTTCCCGCCCAGCTGGAACACCTGCGTGCCGCGCGATCGTTCGACGCCGAGTTCGGCGTAAGCCTGGGCGCCGTGCGCGAGAATCGTGGGCACGGCCGAGAAGGTGAGCACGTTGTTCACGACCGTCGGCTGGCCGAACAGGCCGTTGATGGCCGGGATCGGCGGTTTCGCGCGGACCATGCCGCGCTTGCCCTCCAGGCTCTCCAGCATCGACGTTTCCTCGCCGCAGATGTAGGCACCCGCGCCGACCCGCACGAAGATGTCGAAGTTCAGCTCGGAGCCGAGAATCCGCTCGCCGAGCCAGTTGGCTTCGCGCGCGATGCGGATGGCGCGGCGCATGGTGGCGATCGCGTCCGGATATTCCGAGCGCAGGTAGAGGTAGCCCTCGGTGGCGCCGACCGCGTGCGCGGCGATCGTCATGCCCTCGATCAGCAGGAACGGGTCGCCCTCCATGACCATCCGGTCGGCGAACGTGCCGCTGTCCCCCTCGTCGGCGTTGCAGCACACGAACTTCAGTGGGTCCGGCCTGCCCAGCACGGTCTGCCACTTGATCCCGGCCGGGAAGCCGGCGCCGCCGCGTCCGCGCAGCCCCGAGTCGGTCACCTCGGTGACCACCTCCTGCGCCGGTCTCGCCAGCGCGGCGCGCAGTCCGGCCAGTCCGCCGTTGGCTTCGTAGTCCGTAGTGGACAGTGGATCGGTGAGGCCGATCCGAGCGAAGGTCAGCCGGTCCTGTCGCGCCAGCCAGGGCAGTTCGTCCACCAGGCCGACGCACAGCGGATGATCCGCTCCGTCGAGCATGCCGGCCGCCAGCAGTTCGCCGACGTCCTCCGGCCGCACCGGGCCATAGCCGATCCGGCCGCGCGGCGTGTCCACCTCGACCAGCGGTTCCAGCCACAGCGCGCCGCGCGATCCGTTGCGTACCAACCGAACCTCGCGTCCGGCCTGGATCGCACTGGCCACCTCGTCGGCGCCGACCGAGCGAGCGGCGGAGTCGCGCGGAACGTAGACCGTGTTCATGATGCCATCGCCTCACCGAGAATCGCGCGTAACTGCTCCGCGTCCACCCGCCCGCACAATCGCCCGTTGACCGTGATCGAGGGCCCGAGCGCGCAGTTGCCGAGGCAGAACACCTGCTCAACGGTGACCGCTCCGGTCCGGCTGGTCTCCCCCAGAGCGAGGCCGGTTTCCTGTTGCACGGTGCTGACGAGTTGGTTGGCGCCCTGCGCCTGGCAGGCCTCGGCGCGACAGATCCGCACCGTGGTTCGTCCGGCGGGCGCGTCGCGGAAGTCGTGGTAGAAGGTGACCACGCCGTGGACGTCCGCGCGGGACAGGTTCAGTTCCTCGGCGAGGACCGGCACCGCCTCGGGTGGCACATGGCCGAGTTCTTGCTGGATCGCGTGCAGGATCGGCAGGAGCGCGCCGCGGTGGTCCGCGTGCGCGGCCACGATCGCCCGGACGGTGCTGCCGACTGTGTCGTTCGTGCTGACCGTCATGTTCGGATACTGTATACAGTCGAATGGATGCTGTCCAGGATCAGTGCAGCGGCAGCAGTGCCACCCGGGGACCGCCCCACTCCGGTGGAATGATCGCCAGCGCGTCCGCGCGGGCGGGCGAGAGCAAGCTTCCTGGCCGATCCCCGCCGACCAGCACGACTTCGTCTCCATCGGCGAGCACACCCTTGAGCAGCGTGTCGTGATGATGCGGGGTGACCGGATCACGCAGGATCGCGGTCGCCAGCCTGGGCAACCTACGGCCGGACAGCGTGCCGAGCAGTGGCCCGAGCAACGTCAGCGCCGCCACCAGCGCGGCCGCCGGATTTCCCGGCAACCCGAGCACGAACCGCCCGTCCGGCAACCCGGCGAGCAGTTGCGGATGACCGGGACGGCACTCGACGCCATCCACGTACAGCTGCGCGCGAGACGCGGCAAGCCTGGCGTGCAGATGATCGGCGGTGCCGACCGAGGTCGACCCGCACACCACGATCACGTCCTCGTCGCCGTCGGCGAACAGCGCGCCGAGCGCGCCCATCCGGTCCGGCAGATAGGACAGGCCTGCCAGTTCGCCACCGAACCGCTCGATCAGGCCGGGCAGCATCGGGCCGATCGCGTCGCGGACCCGGCCGGGTTCGGGCAGGCCGCTGCGCAGCAGCTCGTCGCCGGTCAACGCGACCGTGACCCGCGGGCGCCGGTGCACGTCGAGCGTGTCGCAGCCGATGCCAGCGGCCAGGCCGAGCACGGCCGGCGTGACCACCGCCGATTCCGGCACCAGCAACTCCCCCGCGGCGAAGTCCTCACCGGCCTGGCGGATGTGCGGTTTGGCGCCGAGCACGCCGCCGAGCAGGTTGCCTTCGCGCCGCGCGTGTTCGACCGGCAAGACCGCGTCGGCACCGGCCGGTACCGGCGCGCCGGTCGCGATTTCCGCGGCCTGGCCCGGCGAAAGCGGCCGATCCCACGGCCGGTCCCCGGCGAACAGGCGCGGGCCGACGATGCGCCACGGCGAGGTTCCGGCGACCGCGTAGCCGTCCATGGCGGAGACAGCGCAACTGGGCTGAGGCAGGCGCGCGGTCAGTGGGGCGGCGAGCACCGCGCCGAGTGCGTCACCGAGGTCGACGACCACCCGGTCCAGCGGTTTCGCCACCTCGGCGGCGATCGTTCTGGCCCGCGCCCAGGACACCATCTCCATATTGTATACGATTAAGCTTCCAGATTGCCCAGCCCGGCATCCCGTTGGGCCGATCCGCAACGTGGGCGCCCAACTCGCCCGGCGTCACCGCGGCGTCATTGCTCCAGGAACTCCTGCCGCTTGCCGCGCAGCACCGAGGCGAGCGCCGCGACCACCGCCATGATGGCCGCCGCGCTGAACACGATGACCAGGCCGTGGTGGAACGGCCCGGACACCAGCTGCGGGAAGAACTCGTTGCCGGTCAACGCCCGCACGTTGTGCGCGGGCAACGTGTTCAGCACGCCGCTGGGCGCGAGCAGGTGCGAGATCGGGTTGTTGCCCAGGAACGTCGCGAACAACGTGCTGACCGGCGGCAACGACGCCACGCCCCCGGCGACGTTTGCAGGCACGCCCTGCGCCTGCAAACCCGAGTTCAGGGTGTGCGGGAGGGTGGTGGCCAGGCCGGAGATCATCAGCGAGAAGAACACGCCGATGGACAGCGCGGTGCCCGAGTTCTGGAAGGTCGAGCGCATGCCGGAGGCGACGCCGCGCTGGCCCGCGGGCACGCTGCTCATGATCGCCGACGTGTTCGGCGCCGAGAACATGCCCTGGCCGAGCCCGCTGAGCAGCAGCAACGCGGCGAAGTAGGGGTAGCTGAAGTTCACCGGCAGGATCATCAGGCCCAGGAACGACAACGCCACGATGACCAGCCCGCCGGTCGCGAACAGTCGCGCGCCGAACCGGTCGGACAGATATCCGGACAGTGGACCGGCGATCAGGAACCCGAAGGTGAGCGGCAGCATGTAGATACCGGCCCACAACGGCGTCTGCTCGTAGTCGAAGCCGTGCAGCGGCAGCCAGATCCCCTGCAACCAGATGATCAGCATGAACTGCAAACCGCCGCGCGCGATCGCGGTGAGCAGCGCGGCCAGGTTGCCCGCGGCGAAGGCGCGGATCTTGAACAGCGCCAGCCGGAACATCGGCTGTTTCACCTTGGTTTCCGCGACACAGAACGCGACCAGCAGCAGGATGCCGAGCCCGAGCCCGCCGAGCACGGTCGGGTTGGTCCAGCCGGTCGGGTTGCCGTGATAGGGCTGGATGCCGTAGGTGATCGCGGCGAGCAGCAGCGCGGTGCCCGCGGTGAAGGTGATGTTGCCGAGCCAGTCGATCCGGCCCCGCGACTTGGTGCCGACCTCGCGCAGCGTCCGGTAGGACCAGATGGTGCCGATGACGCCGATCGGCACGCTCACCCAGAACACCGCGCGCCAGTCGATCGCGGCCAGCAGCCCACCGGCCAGCAGGCCGAGGAACTGCCCGGCCAGCGCGGTGATCTGGTTGATGCCCAGCGCCATGCCGCGCTGCCGCGCCGGGAACGCGTCGGTGAGGATGGCGGCCGAGTTCGCGGTGAGCATGGCGCCGCCGAAGGCCTGGACGATTCGCCAGCCGATCAGCCACAACGCGCCGAGCCCACCGGAGAACGGATCGAGCGAGAGTGCCAGTGAGGCGCCCGAGAAGATAACGAAGCCCAGGTTGTACATGCGGACCCGGCCGAACATGTCGCCCAGGCGCCCCAGCGCGACCACCAGCACCGCGGTCACCAGCAAATAGCCCAGAATCATCCAGAGCAGGTAGCCGATGTTGCCCGGCGCCAGCGGATCAAGGCCGATGCCACGGAAGATCGCGGGCAGCGAGATGATCACGATCGAGCCGTCCACGGTGGCGATCAGCACGCCGAGCGTGGTGTTGGACAACACGATCCACTTGTAGCGATCGCTGCGCGCATTCGCCTTGGTGGACACCGAGGTCACAGTTCCTCCGACAGACGGTCGAGCAGGGGCAGTGCCGCGTCCAGCGTGCGCAGCTCAGCAGCGGAGAATTCGTTCTCCAGCACGGTGATCAGCCGCTCGACGCTTTCCGAGCGCCGGTGCAGCACGGTGGCCCGGCCCTGTTCGGTCAGGGTCATGACGACGCGGCGGCCGTCGTGCGGGTCGGGGTGGCGGTCGAGCAGGCCGCGTTCTTCCAGCGCGGCGAGCGTGGTCGCCATCGCCTGCGGGCGGACCCGCTCGTGTTCGGCCAGCGCGCTCGGCGTGCTCGCGCCCTCGCGTTCGAGCCGGGACAGCACCGACACCTCGGAGAGGGTCAACTCGCCGGATTCATGGTTCTGCCGCAGCCGTCGCGCGATCCGGCCGATGATCAGTCGCAGTGCGGCGCCGACCCGCTCGGGATCGGACACCACGGTCTCGATGTCCTCCACAACTAATCACCCTAGACTTATCAGTTGCTTGTAAGCAACTGATTGAGGTCAGCGGCGCGTGGTCACCAGGGCGCGGAACAGACCGCGATGCACGGTGTTCGGATGTTCCGCCAGCCAGCCGCCGACGTCCTTGATCAGCACCTCCGCGCTGGTCACGCCGTAGGTGTCGGCCGGCGACCAACTGGTGCGCAGCGGCTGACCGGGCTGGTCCGGCCAGACCAGCACCACCGAGCGCAACCGCGCGGTCGGATGGTGCCATCGCCCGGACCGCCTGGCCCGGCTCACGCCGAGCGAACCACTCATGACCGGCCTGCCGTCCAGCAGCACCTCTCCCCCGCGACCGAGCGAGTAGTCACCGGCGGGCCACAGCACCGAGGTGATCAACACCAGCCGCCGCCCGCACAACAGCACATGATCGACGTTCGGCCCGAACCCGACCGGGTCGCGGAACACCCGAACCGCCGGAATCTGGGTGAGATAGCGGGACAGCAGATCGGCGGTGAGCGACGCGGCCTGCTCGAAATCGGCCGAGCGGGCGTTGGCCCCCTGCCAGCCGCCGCGCAACTGCCACAGGTTGGCCTGCCAGTCGATCTTCTGCCCGCCGCGCGAGCGTGCGTACCAGCCGGCCGCGAACGGCACGATCAGCGCGCCGAGCGCGTACTCGATCACCGTGCCCGCCTGCGCGGTGGCGAGGTGCTGGGTCTTGATGAAGTACGCGAGGGCGATCAGTCCCACCCCGGCCGCCAGCGACCAGAGCACCGCGGGCCGCTGCGGCTTGCGCCCGAGCAACGCGCTCAGCACGCACCACAACGTCGGCACGATCACCGCGGCGAACACCAGATAGCCGTAGTACCCGGCCTTGGCCAGCGTGCCGGTGGCCAGGCCGGAGCTGAGCAGTGCCAGCCACAGGCCGCCGATCAGCACGAACCCGAAGGTGGCGGGCTTTATCCTGGCCCGCCACCGGATCCGCGCGTCCGGGTTCACCTTCGACCACCACGGGATCTCGTCGTACGGGATGGCCGGCACGCTCGGCCCGGCCATCCGCGGGTGCGGCTGCGCGGCCGGCGGCGGCTGCGGCGGACGCGGAGTGTTCTCGCGTCCGGGATTGCGGTCGTAGTCGGCGCGCCGGTCCGGATCGCTGAGGGTTTCGTAGGCTTGCTGAATCAGCCGGAAGAAGTAGCTGTTGCCCTCGGCGTCCGGGTGGAACTTCTTGACCGCCGCACGGTAGGCGCGTTTGATCTCGTCCTGGTCGGCGTCGCGAGCGACCCCGAGAACGTCGTAAAGATCACCGTCGCTCGCCTTGGGCACGCGGCCAGCCTAGATCAAACCGGGAAGTCGGCGGACCGGCTGACCTCGGCCCATTTCGCGGCCTCTTCGGCGCGTTCCCGCGACGAACGCTCGGCCAGTTCGACCGCGCCCGCACCGAGCAGCAGGCGGCGCGGCGGCTGCGCTTCGCCGAGCAGATCGATGATGATCCGCGCGGCCCGCGCCGGGTCGCCCGGCTGCTTACCATCGGTGCTTTCCCGGAGCCGGTTCATCTCGCCGACGGTCGCCTCGTACTCCGGGCTGACCTTGGCGAACGCCATGGAGGAGCCCTGCCAGTCGGTGCGGAACGCGCCCGGCTCGACGATGGTCACCTTGACGCCGAACGGCGCGACCTCGTTGGCCAGCACCTCGGAGAACCCTTCGACCGCGAACTTGGCCGCCTGGTAGGCCGCGATGCCGGGCGTGCCGCCGACCCGGCCGCCGATCGAGGAGAACTGGATGAAGTAACCGGAGCGCTGCTCGCGCAGCACCGGCAGGGCCGCGCGGGTCACGTTGACCACGCCGAAGAAGTTGGCCTCGACCTGCGCCCGGAAGTCGGCCGGGTCCATGTCCTCGATCGAGGCCGAGTTGGCGTAGCCCGCGTTGTTCACCACCACGTCCAGGCCGCCGAACTCGGTCAGCGCCACCTGCACCGCGTTGGCCGCCGCGTCGGCGTCGGTGACGTCGAGCGCGACGGTGCGCACCCGGTCGCCGTACTCGCTGACCAGCGCGGCGAGCTGCTCGGGCCTGCGCGCGGTGGCCACCAGGTTGTCTCCGCCGTCCAGCACCGCCTTGGCCAGTTCCCAGCCAAACCCGCGCGAGCTGCCGGTGATCAACCACGTCCTGCTCATCACTGCCTCCTCAATAACCAACCAACTAGTTGTTTGTAACATAGCACGAAGTCAACCAACCAGTTGGAAACGTGGCGAGCCGCACACCTGACCGGGCGATCACGGCCTTAATCTGGGGGTATGCCACCCCGCCTCGACCCGACCATGGCCCGCGACGCCGAAGCCACCAAGGCCCGGCTGATCGACGCCGCCACCGAGGAGTTCGCCGCGCACGGCATCGCGGGCGCCCGGGTCGACCGGATCAGCGCGGCCGCCAAGGTCAACAAGTCGATGATCTACGCCTACTTCGGCGGCAAGGACCAGCTGTTCGACGCGGTGATGAACGCGCACGTGACCAAGCTGCTCGACACCGTCCCGTTCACCCCGGACGACCTGCCCGGCTACGCGGGCCGGTTGTTCGACTACCTGCTGGCCAACCCGCACCAGGTGCGGCTGGCCACCTGGTACCGGCTGGAACGCCCCAGCACCGGGGCGCCCGCCGAGGTGCGGACCTCCATGCACGACAAGGCATCCGCGCTGGCCGCCGCGCAGCGCGCGGGCACCGTGCCGGACGCGCTGGCCGCCGAGGATCTGCTGGTGTTCCTGCTCGCCGTCGTCTCCGCGTGGTTGCCCAGCAGCCCGCACGCGATGCCCGGCACCGCCGAGGATCAGCTCGCCGGACACCGCGCCGCGGTCATCGCCGCCGTGCGCCTAATTGTCCACAGTGGACATTAGTCGGCCCGGGGCGGCAGCACGGAATCGCGCTGGACGAGTTCCACCGGCAGTACGACGCGTTTGGCCGGACCGGTCGGATTGGCGATGCGCTCCAACAGCAACCGGGCCGACTCGATGCCGATCTGGTAGTGCGGAATGCGCACGCTGGTCAGCCGGGGCCGCTGCCGGTCCAGGAACGGCATGTCGTTGAAGCCGACCACCGAGATGTGCTCCGGACAGCGCAACCCGTGCTGATCCATCGCGCGGTAACAGCCCAGCGCGATCAGGTCGTTGCCGGCCACGATCGCGGTGATGCCCGGGTCGGCGGCGAGCAGCGGCAGCGCCGCGACCAGACCGGCCTCCTCGGTGAACGCGGTGCTGAAGGTGACCCGCTTCGGATCGACCGGCAGCTCGTGCGCGGCCATCGCGTCCAGGAACGTGCGATACCGCTCCCAGCCGGTCGAGAGGTCCTGCGGGCCGGCCACGTGCCCGATCCGCCGGTGCCCGAGTTCGACCAGGTGCCGCACGGTCGCATACACGCCTGCGGTGTTGTCCGGGGTGACCGACGGGATGTCGTTGTTGTCGGCCCTGCGGTTCACCAGCACGGTCGGCACCGGATAACCGCCCGCGTCGGCGGGAAACGGGTCGCCGCGGCGGCTGGTGGCCAGGATGAAGCCGTCGGTCTGCCTGCCGCGCATGGCGGCCAGCAGTTCCTTCTCGCGCTCCTCGTCACCGTCGGTGTTGCCGAGCAGGGCCATGTACCCCGCCTCGCGCAGACCGTCCTCGATGCCGCGCACGATCGGCGGGAACACCGGATTGCGCAGGTCCGGGATGATCACCCCGGCCACCGACGAGGTCCGCGTGCGCAGGCTGCGCGCGGCCGAGTTGGGTGAGTAGCCCAGGGTTTTGGCTGCCTCGATCACCCGGTTGGCGGTCCGGGTGCTCACCATGTCCCGGGTGCTCGGATTCAGCGCTCGGCTCGCCGTTGCCGCATGTACCTTCGCCAGCGACGCGACGTCCTTGATGGTCGGGACCTTGTTCACCGACCCAGCATAGGGATAGACCGGCGCGGGCAGTGGTACCACGCTCGAATGCATTTGCATACAACGAGCGGACTTTATGTTTCGATTGGTGACGAACTAGCGTCGGGTCCACAAAGGATAATCAGGAATCGGGGTTCAGCCCGTCGTCGACCGAGGCTTCCTCGGACTTGAGCACCAGCCCGGACCGGCGCGCCTGCTCCACGATCAGCGCCGCGAAATCCTCCTCGACCAGCCCCGCGCCCACCGCCGAGGCCACCAGTTGCGCGGCCGCCGACGCGACCGGCATCGGCGCCTCCAGCGTGCGCGCGGCGGCCAGGCCGAGGTCGAAGTCCTTGCGCAGCAAAGGCATCGTGAAGGTCGGGGTGAAGTCGAGGTTCACCAGCGCAGGCGTCTTGTACTGGCTGAAGACCGAACCGAGCACCGAATTGTTCAGGAACTCCAGGAACGCGGCGCGCCGCACCCCGCCCTTCTCGGCCAGCACGGTGATCTCGGCCAGGGACTGGCTCACCACGCCGAGAAACACGTTGTGGCAGATCTTCACCAGCCGGGCCACCTCGTCCTCGCCGACATAGGTGACGCCGCGGCCGAGTTCGCGCAGGATCGGCTCGGCCCGGTCGAACACCTCGCGCGGCCCGGACACCGCCAGGGTCAGCTTGCCGGACGCGACCACCTTCGGATTGCCGCTGACCGGCGCGGCGAGCAGTTCCGTGCCCCGGCTCAGCGCGGCCGTCCGGACCTGTGCGGACACCTCTTCGGACACCGTCGAGGAGTCGATCAGGATTCCTGGCGCGTGCTCGGCCGAGGTGAGCAGGCCGCCGTCGCCGGAGGTGACCGCGGCGAGGTCGTCGGAGGCGGAGACCATGGTGAACACGATGTCGCGCCCGGCCAGGTCGGCCGGCTGGTCCACAACACCGGCGCCGTGCTGGGCGAGAGCTTCGGCCTTGCTGCGGGTCCGGTTGTAGACCGCGACGTCGTAACCGGCGCCGAGCAGGCGCCGGACCAGGGCGGCGCCCATCCGGCCCGCGCCGATCCAGCCGATCAGGGGACGGGAACTGGTCATCGTTGCCTCACTGCTCAGGGTCCGGCTTGCAATCGGTTGCGCCGACCATCTCGCCGAGATGGAGTTCAGTCAAGCCGTGTGGGGCAATGACACATGCGAACGATTGCAAGCAGACGACATCAACATCCAGGCGCGCCGTTGAGCGAACTGACCTTAGCGCTGTCGGTCGGCTCAGTTGCGGGTGCGCCGGCGATAACCCGCGATCTTCACCAGGTTGCCGCAACGATCCATGGAACACCAGCGCCGCCGGCCCGATTGCGAATCGTCGAGAAACAGCAGGGAACAGTCCGGATATTCGCATTCCTTGATGCGCGCGGTGCGCGACCCGGTCAGCAGATCGATCGCGTCCCGGGCCAGCGTGGCCAGCGCGGCGTCGACCGGATCAAGCGCGCCCCAGCCGACCGAGCCACGTCCCGGGGCACTCCCCAGCCGTGGCGCCAGATCCGGCCCGGCGGCGACCTCGTTCACCAACGCGATGTCCGACGCGTCCCACGACTCCCCCGCCATCGTCGCCCGTACCAGCCGGTGCACCGCTTCGCGCAGAAGGCGCGCCGCGTCGAGTTGCCCGTCCCGCACCGGGAACGCGGCCGCGTCGGACGGGAGGATCCCGGCCACGATCAGCCAGTCGAGCATGGTTTCGTTGTCCGGCAACCGTTCCACGCCGTGCGCGGTGTGCCGCTTGCCGTAGGTGGCGATCAGGTCCAGCGACGGGCGGCCGCCGATCAGCCGGAACCGGTCGTCCACGGCGCTCGGTGTCGTCATGCCTGCGACTGTACCCGGTTGACACCGGTTCAACCGGTAGACGATGCTGACACCAGTTCAACCAGTGTCAAACGTCTGGAGATCCCATGCGCGTCGTCCAGGTGGCCGAGTTCGGCCCCGCCCAGAACCTCACCCTCGTCGAGGAGCCCGATCCCACGCCCGGCCCTGGCCAGTTGCTCGTCGACATCGAGGCCGCCGGCGTCAACCGGTCCGACCTGCTGTTCCGCTCCGGCCGCTACCACAGCGGCCCGCCCCTGCCGGCCGTGCCAGGTGGCGAGGGCGCGGGGACCGTGATCGCGGTCGGCGCGGACCTCGACGGCTTCGCGGTCGGCGACCGGGTGGTCGCCTGGGGCGGACCCGGCGCTCCCGGCTTCTACCGCGAACGCGCCCTGGTCGACCCGAACCGGGCCGTGCCTGTCCCGCCGAACGTGAGCCTGACCGCGGCCGCCAGCCTGCCGATCGCCTGGCTGTCGGCGTGGCACTGCCTGCGCGTGCTCGCCGATCTGCGCGCCGGGGAAACCGTGCTGATCCACGCGGCCGCGAGCGGCGTCGGCAGCGCGGCCATCCAGATCGCCAAGGACGCCGGCGCGACCGTGATCGGCGTGGTCGGCTCGGCGGCCAAACAACGCTGGATCAGCGAACTCGGCGCCGACCACACCCTCAACCGGCGCGCGGCGGACATCGTCGCCGAGGTCGACCGCATCACCGAGGGGCGCGGCGTGCAGGTCGCCCTGGACGCGGTCGGCGGCGAGGCGTTCGCGCAGAGCCTCAAGGCGGTCGGCGCCAACGGCCGGGTGGTCGCGCTGGCCAACGTCGCGCTGGCGCCCAGCACGGTCGACACCCGCGACTTCTACCCGAAGAACGTGCGGATCAACGGTTTCCAGCTCACCAACCTGATGCGCACCGGCTGGGACCCCCGTCCCGAACTGCGGGAGCTACTCGCCGCCGTCCACGATGGACGGTTCACGGTGCCGATCGACACCACCTTCGACCTGGCCGACGCGGCCAAGGCCCACCTCCTGGTGGAATCCGGCGACACGCAGGGCAAGGTCGTGCTGACCATGCGGCCCTGAACCTTGCGCGGCGCGCGCACAACGACAGTGCTCGGCATCGGCACCCAGTCGGCGTCCGGGCCGAAGCCGAACGCGCCGGGTTTGCCGAGTTCGTCCAGGATCCGGCGCCGCGCGACCAGCACGGCGGCGCCGTCGATGTCGGGCGCGGAACGACCGGACCCACGTTGACCTTGGCGATCATCTCGCCGAGCCCCGCGTCGATCAGCATGAACTGCCCGCCGCGCTCGTTCACCGCCCCGATGCCCGGGTCCGTCATATGAAAAGAACTCAGAGGCGATCAGGACCGCTCCTCGACGACCGGCCGGGTGACCGGGCCATGCCCTCGCCGATAGACCATGACCGTGCGCAGGAAGGTGATCACCACGACGCCGTCCTGGTTGTAGCCGGTGGTGCGCACGGTGACGATGCCCGCGTCCGGGTGGGAGTTGCTGGCGCGGGTGGACAGCACCTCGGAGCTGGAGTAGATCGTGTCGCCCTCGAAAACGGGTGCGGGCATGCGCACCTCGTCCCAGCCCAGATTGGCGAAGACGTGCTGGCTGATGTCGGTCACGGACTGGCCGGTGACCAGCGCCAGAGTGAACGTCGAGTCGACCAGCGGCCGTCCCCAGCTGGTCTGCGCCGCGTAATGGGCGTCAAAGTGCAGCGGCGCGGTGTTCTGGGTCAGCAGCGTGAACCACGAGTTGTCGGTGGGCAACACCGTCCGGCCCAGCGGATGCCGGTAGATGTCGCCCACCGTGAAGTCCTCGAAATACCGTCCGTCCCAGCCAGGCACAATCCGCGTCATGGGCCCATGATCTACCGTCGGCGCTTCAGCGACCGGTCGTAGTCCTGGAACCGTGCCTTCGCGACCGTCGACCGGTCGCTGGTGCGCAGCACGATGCCCTCGGCCGAGCCACCGGCACCCTCGTCGAGCGCGCTGCGGGTGCGCGGCAGCTGCTCGGCCAGGAAGGCGCGGGTCTTGTCCAGCTCGACCGGCAGTTCGGCGGCGTCGATGGTGAACAGGCGCGGGGTCAGGGTGAGGCCGTCCCGCTCGGCGACCGCAGCCAAGTCCTTTTCGGACAGATACGGCTGGCCGCCGGACTCGCGCCAACCGGAGAGCTGCTGCGGCGGCAACGCCATCAGTTCGGCGTAGTCTCGAATGACAGCGACGTCGAACAGCCGGTACCCGACCGAGCGCTCGCCCGTGTACTGCTTGCTCGCCGCGGTCACCTTGCCGCCGTAGACCTCCACGTAATGCACGCGGATCTCGTTGTCGTCGACCGGCGCCAACGCATCGGCGAACGGGCGCAGCGCGGCCACGATGCCCTGCGCCGGGTTGCCGATCAGGTCGCCCCTGGCATAGAGCAGCTCCTCCCGGCTGCCGAGCAGATAGCTTCCGTCCGGCAACGAGATGATCCGCGAGTTGGTCCCGTCCACCTTTTCCGTGCCGATGACCGCGCCGGTGAACGGCACGGTCTCGTCGAGCAGGCCGCCGTTGGCGGTGTCCAGAGCGTGGTAGGTCGGGATGGACGGGTACTTGGTCAGCGAGTTGAGCGCGGTCAGGTCGGCCCGGCCCAGAGCGAATGCCATGCGGGGATCATGGCATTCGCCAGGACAGCGGTCTCCTGATTAAAGCTGGCGCAGCATGGCGAGCGGGTTTTCCACGCAGTCGGCCACGAAGCGCAGGAAGCCGCCCGCGGTGCCGCCGTCGCAGACGCGATGGTCGAAGGCCAGCGTCAGCTCGGTGACGCTGCGCGCGACGATCTCGTCATCGACGACCCACGGCCGCTTGATGATCCGGCCGATGCCGAGGATGGCCACCTCGGGATGGTTGATGATCGCCGCCGAACCGTCCACTCCGAACACGCCGTAGTTGTTGACGGTGAACGTGCCGCCGGTGAGTTCGGCCGGCGTGAGCTGGCCGTCGCGGGCGCGGGCGGTGCGTTCGCCGAGGGCGAGCGAAAGCTGTTCGACGGTCATCGCCTGCGCGTTCGGGAGCACCGGGACGACCAGGCCGCGATCAGTCTGGGCGGCGAAGCCGAGGTGCACCGCGTCGCCCATCAGGATCTCGTCGTCGACGATGCGCGCGTTGAGTTCCGGATAGCGGCGCAGGCCGAGCACGGCAAACTTGGCCAGCAGCGCGAGCAGGCTGATCTTGGGCTCGGTGCTGATCGCGTTGAGGGTCCCACGGAGGTCGAGCAGCGCGGTCGCGTCCACGTCGACCCAGACCGTGGCCTCGGGGATCTCCCGGCGCGAGCGGGTCAGCTTGTCCGCGACGGTCTTGCGCACGCCGCGCAGCGGAATCCGCCGGATATCGTCGGCTGGCGCCGGTTCCGATACGGGCTGGGCGTGGGCCTTGATGGCGCGCTCGACGTCGGCCCGCAGGATCAGGCCGTCCGGGCCGGAGCCGATGACCTCGCGCAGTTCGATGCCTGCTTCCCTGGCCATCCTGCGCACCAGCGGCGAGACCACCGCGACCCGTCCACTGTGGACTTTACTGATCCTGGTCTCGGCGGTCGAAGCGCGAGCGCGGCCCTTGCGGCGCCTGCGGGTGCCTGCCGAGCCGGTGCCGTAGCCGATCAGCACGTTGCCGCTGCCCTCGTCGGCAGCGGCGGTCACCACGCCAGGCTCCTGGAAGCCTTCGGTCTTGGTCTCGTCGACGGTGATCAGCGGGGTGCCGACGGCGAGCATGGCGCCCGCGTCACCGTGCAGCTCGGTCACCGTGCCCGCGAACGGGACCGGCACCTCGACCACCGCTTTCGCGGTCTCCACCTCGACGATGACCTGGTCGACGTGCACCTGATCACCCGGCTTGACCCGCCAGGACACGATCTCCGCCTCGGTCAGTCCCTCGCCGAGGTCGGGCAGGTTGAAAACCGGCATTTAACGCTGCACCTCCGGCCATTGCAGCCGGTCGATCGCGTCCAGGATGCGGTCGACGCTGGGCAGGTGGTGGGATTCGAGGTTGGGCGGGGGGTAGGGGATGTCGAAACCCGCGACGCGCAGGACCGGTGCTTCGAGGTAGTGGAAGCAGCGCTCGGACAGGGTGGCCGCGACCTCGGCGCCGTAGCCGCAGAACCGGCTCGCCTCGTGCACGACGATCGCGCGGCCGGTGCGCGCGACAGCGGCGGCGACCGTCTCCTCGTCGAACGGGGACAGGCTGCGCAGGTCGATCACCTCGGCGCTGATGCCGTCCTCGGCGGCGGCCTCGGCCGCTTCCAGCGTGGTGCCGAGCGCTCCCCCGTAGCTGATCAGCGTGACATCGGTGCCGGTGCGGCGAACGAGCGCCCGGTCGATGCCCGCGCCGGTCGTTTCGAGCGCGGCGGTCTCCTTGGCCCAGTAGCGGCGCTTGGGTTCGAGGAAGATCACCGGGTCCGGGCAGTCGATGGCCTGGCGCAGCAGCGTGTACGCGTCGGCGGGCGTCGCGGGCGTGACGACGCGCAGGCCCGGGGTGTGCGCGTAGTACATCTCGGAGGAGTCGCAGTGGTGCTCGACGCCGCCGATACCGCCCCCGTACGGGATCCGGATGACGATCGGCAGCTCGACCTTGCCCTGCGTGCGGTTGCGCAGTTTGGCCAGGTGGCTGGTGATCTGCTCGAACGCGGGATAGGCGAACGCGTCGAACTGCATCTCGACGACCGGCCGCAACCCGTTCATGGCCATGCCGATCGCGGTGCCGACGATCGCGGACTCGGCCAGCGGCGTGTCGAAGACGCGGCCGTCGCCGAAGCGCGCGGCCAGACCGTCGGTGACGCGGAAGACGCCGCCCAGGGTGCCCACGTCCTCACCGAAGACGAGGACCCGGTCGTCAGCGGCGAGCGCGTCGGCGAGCGCCTGGTTGAGCGCGCCCGCCATGGTGACCGGCGCGGGCGCGGTGACGAGGTCCGGTACTCGTTCGGCAACGCTGGTCATCGCGCGTCCTCCTCGTCTGCGGCGATCTCGTCGAGCAGTTCCTGTTCCTGGCGGCGTAGCGCGGGGGTCTGCGTCGCGTAGACGTTGCGGAACAGGTCGCGCGGGTCGTGTTCGGTGTCCACGTTCATCCGGCCGCGCAACTGGGCCGCCTCGTCCTCGGCGAGCTTCGCGATCTCGGCGTCGGCGGCGTCGTCGAGCAGGCCGCGTTCGGTGAGGTAGGCGCGCAGGCGGTCGATCGGGTCCTTGGCCAGCCACTCCTGGACTTCGGCCTGGTCGCGGTAGCGGGTGGCGTCGTCGGCGTTGGTGTGCGCCTCGATCCGGTAGGTGATCGCCTCGATGAGCGTCGGACCTTCGCCGCGCGATGCCGCCGCGACCGCATCGCTGACCACCGCGTACACGGCGGCCGCGTCGTTGCCGTCGACCAGCACCGAGCGCATGCCGTAGCCGATGCCCTTGTAGGCCAGCGACGGCGCGTGGGTCTGCTTGCTCAGCGGCACGCTGATCGCATACCCGTTGTTCTGCACGAAGAACACGGTGGGCGTATTGAACACGGCCGCGAAGTTCAGCGCCTCGTGCGTGTCGCCCTCGCTGGTGGCGCCGTCGCCGAGCAGCACCAGCGACACGGTGTCCTCGTGCTTGACCGTGGCCGCGTGCGCGAGGCCGACCGCGTGCAACGTGTTGGTGGCCAGTGGCGTGCACTGGGGGGCGACGCGGTACTGGTTCGGGTCGTAGCCGCAGTGCCAGTCGCCACGCAGCAGCGAGAGCACCTCGACCGGGTCGACGCCCCGGGAGACGATCGCGACCGAGTCGCGGTAGGTCGGGAACAGCCAGTCCTGCTCGCGCAGCGCGGCGACCGCGCCGATCTCGCTCGCCTCCTGACCGTGCGCGGAGGGGTAGACGGCGAGTCTGCCCTGCTTGGTGAGCGCGGTCGCCTGCTGATCGAACCGGCGGCCGAGCACCATGCACCGGTACAGCCGCATCAGCACCTCGTCGGCGGGCATCGCCAGGCTCGGTTCGGCGACGGCGGAGCCGTCCGGGTTGATCAGTCCGAGGGGCGTTTCGGTGGGGAGTAACGCCGAGGAGGCGATCGATGTCGGTGAGTGCACAACGGCCTCCGATCGTTGAGACAGTTGACTCGAATACTCTGCCTATCCGAGTCAAACTTCCAGGCCAGCGACGTCATCAGAGACTCATGGTCGAGATCTGCACTATCGTGTGGATGTATGGCCTCCAATAACCGGCGATCCACCCCGATCGATGGACAAATGGCCGGGCTCGACCCGATTGACCTGCGACTGATCGCCGAGCTACAGGCCGACGGCCGGGTCTCGATGCGCGCGCTGGCCGAGCGGCTGCACATCTCCCGCGCGGGTTGCTACTCGCGGGTGGAGCGGTTGCAGCAGGACGGGATCATCACCGGTTACACCGCGCTGACCGACCCGAAGAAGCTCGGCCAGACGCTGTCCGCGTACGTGTACGTGAAGGTCAGCCAGCATTCCTGGCAGGCGGTGCGGGAGATGATGGCGCAGGTGCCCGAGATCGAGCACGGCAGCCTGGTCGCCGGCGAGAACGACCTGATCCTGTTCGTGCGCACGAAGGACACCGACTCCCTGCGCGAACTGGTGCTGTTCAAGCTGCAGAGCATGCCGGACGTGCTCTCGACCCGCACCGAACTCGTCTTCGACGAGCTTTAGGGTGATCGGATGAGTCCCAAGATCCGCCGCTATGCCGACGGTGACCGGGCCGCCGTCTACGACATCTGCGTGGAGACCGCCGGGGCCGGGCAAGGCGTGCGCGGCCGGTACAGCACCGACGACCTGGTCCCGGACACCGTCGCCGGACCGTACCTGTTCCTGGAGCCACGGCATGCGTACGTGCTGGACGACGGCGGGCGCGCGGTCGGCTACGTGATCGGCACCCCGGACACCGCGGGCTACGTCGCCGGTTACCAGCAGCGGTGGCTACCTCGGCTGCGCGGCAAGTATCAGCCGTTGTCCGGCCCGCCGGTGACCGACGAGGACCAGCGCATCGACGCCATGTTCCACCCCGAGCGCTGGGTGCTTCCCGAACTGGCCGACCACCCGGCCCACCTGCACGTCAACGTGCTCGCCGGCTATCGAGGTTCCGGCCACGGCCGGACGCTGCTCGATACCTTCCTCGCCTCGGTCGCCGAGGCCGGCGCCAAGTCCTGTTACCTCGCGGTCCGGCAGGCCAACGTCAACGCGCAGCGCTTCTACGCCAAGCTCGGCTGGCAGCCGATCGACATCCCCGGTGCCGAGCCCGGCACCTTCCTCACCCACCCGACCCGGTAAACCCCTCGCGCCCGATACGCCGATATCGTAATATCCATTCTCGTGATATACGAATCCGTACTACTTGGGTTGCAGCGGGCTACGCACAGCACGTTGCGGCGGCTCACTACCGCGCTGGCCGACCTGAACCTGACCGCGTCCGAGATCAACGCGCTGGCCAACCTGACCAACAGCGAGCTCCGCACCGTGTCCCAGCTTGCCGCCGCGACCGGCGCCAAGCCCAGCACCATGACCAGCCTGTTGGACCGGCTGGAGGGCAGAGATCTCATCATGCGGTGCGGGGAGATCGACGGCGACCGCCGCGTGGTGTTGATCTCGCTGACGAAGTCCGGCGAGGCCGTGGCCAAGGCGATCCGGCAGGTCGTCGCCGATCAGGAGAAGCAGGCGCTGAGCGGATTGCCCAAGGAGGCACTGGCCGGGTTTCAGCAGGTGCTGCAGGCGTTGATCGAGGTGGACCATGAGTGAGTTCAGCGAGCTGATGGGGCAGGTGGCCGGGCCGGAGCACCGGTTCGGGCACCGGCAGCACGTGCAGTTGACCTGGCTGGCCGTGCGGAGCCATGGGACGAGGGCCGCGATCGAGTTGATCAGCGACGGCCTTCGCCAGACGACTCGCTACGCGGGCAAGCCGCAGAAGTACCACGCCACGGTCAGCCGCGCCTGGGTCGAACTGATCGGCCATCACGCGAACGCGTCGGCCACCACCGACTTCGACACGTTCGCCGAGCAGAACGGGGCGTTGTTCGACAAGCGGCTGCTGACTCGCTTCTACCGCTCGACCACCTTGGCGGGCGCGGCGGCGCGGGCTGGTTGGGTCGAGCCGGATCTCCTACCGTTCCCCTGGATGTGAATTCGGCGTTTCCTCTGGGCGGAGGAAACGCCGAATTCACAGATTCCATTATGGACAGACGGACTGGTTCCGTCCGGTCAACGCGACATGGCCGGCACGGTCGGGTGGTTGTCCCGATCGCGCCGAATGGTCACCGGGGCGAAGCGGACCGTGGCGGGCTCGACCCGCCGGACCTGCTTGCGCGCCTGCGCCCGTTGCTGCCGCCAGCCGGAGAACATCGCCGAAGCGGGCAAACGCGGCTCGCCGCGCCTGCGCCCTGCGCTCGAACACATCCTGCTCGCTGTCGGCATCGATCCGGGCATCCCGCGCCAACCGAACGACCACGACCGCGCACGCCAGTACAACGACGCCGAACAGGATTATCGCCAACACCACGAACTCCCGACACAGTCTTGATCACTTCGATTTTCTCGGTACTCCTCCATTATGACGCAGCGGAGCGCGCGAGGTTGGCCAGCGACGGACTTGACCTGGATCACATCGGCCGGAAACCGTTGGCAGACAACGAGAGTTTCAGTTTCCCTTGCCAGCAAATGAACTTTGCTCCCCCGTTGGGGTGACCCCGATCCGCTGATCGAAGTGCCACAGCCGCGGCAGCGCGGCACAGATCGCACCCGACACGACCACACACGCGATCCCGCCCGACGCGAGGCTGAACCGCACGCCGAACGCGCCCGCCGTGGCGCCACCCCGAATCTGGCCGAGCACCGGGCCGACGCCATAGGAGATGACTTCGAGTCCGGCCATCCGGCCGCGCATCTCATCGGGAATGGTCGAGTTCCAGAAGGTGGTCCGGAAGATGCCGCTGTACATGTCGGCGCCGCCGGACAGGACCAGGAACGCGATGGCGACGCCCAGGTTCGGCGCCAGCCCGAACCCGACGATGGCCGCGCCCCACCCCGCCGCCGAGATCACGATGGCCCGGCCGTGGCGATGCACGCCACCGGTCCAGCCACTGGTCGCGGACGCGAGCAGCGCGCCGACCGAGCTGGCCGAGAACAGCAGGCCCTGCGCCCAGCTGGCGTGCAGTGCGATCGCCATGAACGGGAGCAGGGCGACCGGGAAGGCCAGCGCCATCGCGGCCATATCGACCAGGTAGGAGCCGAGCAGTTCGCGGCGGCCGAGCGCGAAACGGAGGCTCGCGCCGATGCCGCGCAACCCGCTGGCCGCTTCGGCGTCGGAGCTACGAGGCAGCGGGCGCAGCGCGAACAGGAAGGCCACCGAGACCACAAAGGTGACCGCGTCGATGCCATACGCCCAGGCCGGGCTGGGGCCGGCCATCAGCGCGCCGCCGATCGCCGGGCCGATGATCAGCGAGACGTTACCGCCGACCGAGCGCAGCGCGGCGCTGGCGGCGAACTGTTCCTTGCCGACCAGCCGGGGCACGGCCGCGTCCAGCGACGGTCGTTGCAGCGCGGCCAGCGAGACGGCCAGCCCGGCCGCCACGTAGAGCACCCACAGCGCCGGATGCGGCAGCAGCGAGTTGACCAGCAGGCTTCCGGTGACCAGCAGCAGCGCGGCTTCGCAGCCGAAGGCGAGCACCCGCCGGTCGAGCCGGTCGGCCAGCAGGCCACCGTAGAGGCTGAACACCACGAGCGGCACCACCTGGACCGCGCCGAGCAGGCCGACCGCCAGCGGGCTGCCGGTCAGCCTGGTCAGCTGGACGAGCACGGCGACCTCGGTGATCTCCGAGCCGAGCAGCGTGATGGTCTCACTGGCGAACAGCTTGCGGAACTCGGCCGAATCGCGCAGCGGGCTCACGTCCATCCGCACCCGCGACAACCAGCCCATGCCGGGAACTGTCACCGAGGCCGGGCCCGAGCCGCAACCGAGTTTCAGCCGGGCAGCACCAGCTCGGCGAGGACCGCGCGGTGGTCGGAGTTCGGCAGGTCGAGCACGCGATAGCCGACGACGGCGGCGCGCCGGTCGACCAGCACATGATCGATGGTGACGCGTGGCCAGAACCCGATCGAGGGCCAGGTGGGGCGCAGCCCGGCGCCGCGCTGGGCGGCCGCGTCGAGGTAGCCGGTGCGCAGCAGCCGCCGGAACGCGGCGTGGTCGAGGGTGGCGTTGAAGTCGCCGCCGAGTATCCGGATCGGACCGTCGGCCGGGGCGGCGGGCAAACCGGCCAGCTCCCGCTTCCAGGTCTGCGGCAGGCTGGTCGGCGGCACCGGGTGCACGGCGACCACCTCGATCTCGGTCTCCTCCACCTCGATCCGCGCGCTCGGTTGTTCGAGCAGGGCCGGTCCGGCCAGGTCGAGCGGCACCAGCGGGTGCCGGGCGGCGACCGCGGAACCGCGCCCGGACTCCAACGGCCGGAACACCCGGTGCGGCAGCAGGTCGAACAGACCGGCCCGGCCGAACTCCTCCGCGCTCTCCGGTGTCACCTCCACCAGGTGCAGCACGTCGACGTCGTGCTCGCGGACCAGCTCGACGATGGTTTTGACGTCGCCCTGGCCCAGATAGATGTTGCTGGCCAGGATCCGCAGCCGGGGTCCGGTCAGCCGTTGTTGCCTGGTCGGGATCACCCTGGGCAGGACCAACCCGCCGAGCAGCACGGTCAGGGCCAGCACTCCCCCGCCGATCGCGGGCTGGCCAAGGCCGAGCAACAGTCCACCGAGGACCAACCCAGCAGGCACGAAGTACGGAGTCAGCGCGAGCAGCGCGGTCGTCTGGCGGTTGCCGTCGACACCGGCCAACCGGAACAGGACGAACACGGCGAACAGCGCGGCCAGGATCTGGAGAGCGAGCACTCCACCAGCATGCCCGATCGGCCACCCTCCGCGATCGGCCGGTTGATCACCGCTGCGATGCGCCTTCGAGTGTCCAGTCCACCAGGCAGGTCGGTATTGTCGCACTTCGCGGGCTGGGCGAGAGGCGGGCGAGCGTGAACCTGATGGTGATCTGGATCTTGTTCGCGTTGGGGATCGTGATCATTCTCGCCACCGCGATCAGCGTGGTCGGCACCCTGGTCGTGCCGCGCGGCTATGACTCGCGGATCTCGCGCGTCTCCGAACACGCGGTCGACCTGGCCTTCCAGTTGATCACGCGGCCGATCAAGGACTTCATCCGGCGCGACGCGATCCTGGCCTGGCAGTCGCCGATCAGCCTGCTGGTGCGGCTGGCGCTGTGGATCGGGCTGCTGCTGGTCGGCTACGCGCTGGTGCTGACCCCGGTGGTGCCCAACTCGCTGCCGCAGGCCTTCGCCGAGGCCGGTTCGTCGATGTTCACCCTCGGCTACGCGCCGCCGACCAACAACAGCAGCTCCGCCCTCGACTACGTGGCCGCCTACACCGGACTGATCGTGGTGGGCCTGCAGGTCGGTTACCTGCCGACCCTCTACTCCGCCTTCAACCGCAGGGAAACCCTGGTCACGCTGCTCGTCGCCCGCGCGGGTACGCCGGCCTGGGGTCCGGAGATCCTGGCCCGCACCCGGTGGGGCATCTACGACGGCGACCCCGAGGCGGTGCTGAACGAGATGTTCGTGAGCTGGCAGAAATGGGCCGCCGAGGTCGCCGAGTCGCACACCACCTACCTGACCCTGGTCCGGTTGCGCTCGCCGCGTCCACTCTCGCACTGGCTGACCGCGCTGCTGTCCGTGATGGACGCTGCCGCGCTGCACCTCTCGCTGACCCCGAGCAGTCAGCCCAAGGACACCGCGCGGTTGTGCCTGCGGATGGGTTTCGTGGCCATGAACCAGATCGGCCGCGCCATGCGGGTCGCGGTCAACGACGATCCCAACCCGGAAGCCGACCAGATCTCCATCTCCTACGCGGACTTCGAGCGCGCGGTCGCCATGTTGCAGGAGCTGAACTATCCGCTGGAGCGGACTGCCGAACAGGCCTGGCCGCACTTCCGCGGCTGGCGGATCAATTACGACATGACCGCGTTGGCGCTGGCCAACGCGCTCGACGCGCCGCCCGCGTTGTGGAGTGGGTCGCGGCGCTTCCCGAGCAAGCCGATGGAGCCGTTGCGGCCTGCCGTGCGCGCGGCGGCCGAAGGACCGAGATTTCCACCGGTAAAGCCGGATTCCGCCGGGAAGTAAAGAATGCGCCGAGCTGATCCGCCGATCAGCCCTTGCCGCCGGGGCTACTGAGGGGTAAGAAACTCTTTCACAAGCACGTAACGTCGCGCGCCTGGGACGGTGGACCATGGCTGGTACCGCAACCGTAGCAACCGGATCCGGCGCGACTCGCCTCTGGCGACGCGAACTGGCTGGCTATCCCGGCAACCCGGCCCGAGTGCTCAACCTGACCATCGTGGTGCTGGCCACGATCACCCTCTACTACCAGTTCTACCTGGCCGGCGCGGTCGCGACCCGGATCATCGCCGAGTACCAGATGTCGTTCGTCTACTACGTCAACATCAGCGTGGTCGGCTACATCCTCGGCGCCGCCGCCTCGTTCACGGCCGGTCTGGCCGACCGCTACGGCCGGGCCAACATCGTGACCGTCGGCCTCCTGCTCACCGGATTGCTGTGTTTGTTCGCGATACCGCACGCGGGCAGCAAACTCACCTTCGGCATCGCCTTCATCGCGGTCGGCGTGGTCGAAGGCATCATCCTGGTGGCGACGCCCGCGTTGATCCGCGACTTCAGCCCGCAACTCGGCCGCGCCTCCGCGATGGGTTTCTGGACGCTCGGGCCGGTGCTGGGCAGCCTGGTCGTCAGCATCATGGTCAGCACCAGCAGCAACACCGCGCCCTGGCAGGACCAGTACATCATCTGCGGCATCGTCGGCCTGGTGATCTTCGCGCTCGCCGCGGCCGGACTGCGCGAACTCGCGCCGGGACTGCGCGATCAGCTGATGGTGTCCAGCCGGGACCGTGCGCTCATCGAAGCCCGCGCGAAAGGCATCGATGTCGCCGCGAGCCTGCGCAACCCGTTCAAGCAGATGCTCAAGCCGGACATCATTTCCTCGGCCTTCGCGATCAGCGTCTTCCTGATCATCTACTACCTCGCGGTCGGGTTCTTCCCGGTGTTCTTCCAGACCGTGTACGGCTACACCCAGTCCGAGGCCAACGCGCTCGGCAACTGGTTCTGGGCCTTCGACGCGCTCGCGCTGCTGGTGATCGGGTTCGTGTCCGACCTGATCCGGGTACGCAAACCGTTCATGCTCGTCGGCGCGGTGTTGTCGATTGTGTTCACGGTGATCTTCGCGATCAAGGCCGTGGACCCGCACACCAGTTACACCACGTTCGTGGTGCTGCTGATCCTGATCTCGGTGTTCCTCGGGGTTGCCTACGCGCCGTGGATGGCGAGCTTCACCGAGACCGTGGAGCGCCGCAATCCCGCGCTGACCGCGACCGGCCTTGCCGTGTGGGGCCTGGTGATCCGGATCGTGATCGCGCTCGCCGTGTTCTTCGTCCCGCTGGTGGTCAACTCGGTCACGCCGCTGGTCGACACCGGCCCGCAGGTGCAGGCGATCGCCGCGGGCGAGGACCCCAACCTCTCCCCCGCCGAGAACGCCACCGTCAAGGCCATCGCCGCCAACCCGGCCTCGGCCGCCACCGCGGGCCCGCTCGACGCGAACGTGCAGACCGCGCTGAAGTTCTTGCAGGACCACGCCCCCGCGGTCAAGCAGGCGGCGGCCGACTCGCCGAGCCAGTGGCAGACCTACTTCTGGGTCGCGGTCGGCGGCGAGGTCGCGTTCATCCCGTTCATCTTCGTGATGGCCGGCTTCTGGGATCCGCGCAAGGCGAAGAAGCAGGAACAGGAGCACGAAGCGTGGGTCGAGGCCGAAATGGCCAAACTGGCATCATGATCGGGTGATCGACAACCCAGACGACGAGTTCACCGCCGTCGCCGTGATGCTCGCCGACCCGGACACCGGCGCGGGCGACGCCGCGCTGATCTCGCACATCGATCAGCGCGCGGAAGAACTCCTCGGCACACCCGAGTTCGACGGGTGGTGGCGGAGCATGGCCGCGTCGGTGCGCGAGCGGCCGTTCCCGGTCGCGCGGATCGCGGAATGGTTGCTGTACCGCAACATCGCGCTGGACCGCGCCTGGAAACCCGGCCATCTGCTGCGCGCGTCGATCTGGCTGCAACTGCGGGTCGCCACCAACCTGTCCAATCCCGACGCACTGGCGATCCTCGCTGAGCAAGGGCGCAGCGAGGGGATCCGCGCGCTGGCGGTGCAGCGGCGCTAGGTGTGCAGCTAGGCGCGGGTGGAGGCGCGGACGACGAGTTCGGGTTCGAAGACGACCTGGCGGTGCCGGTGGGTTTCCGGCGCGGAGATCTCCTCGATGAGCAGTTCGGTCGCGGCCCGGCCGAGTTGGGCGCGGGGCTGGCGGACCGAGGTGAGCGGGACGGCCGCGGCGGCGGCGAAGTCGATGTCGTCGTAGCCGACGATGGCGATGTCACCGGGCACGACCAGGCCCTGCCTGGTCATCTCCTGCAGGACGCCGAGCGCGAGCAGGTCATTGGCGCAGAACACCGCGTTGGGCCTGCGGCGGGCGGGCATGGCGGCGATGCGCTCGCCCATCTGGCGGCCGCTGGCGACGTTGAGCGCGGTGGTTTCCAGCACGGTCAGTTTGCGGTCGTCGCGGCCCGCTGCCTGCCAGGCCTTGCGTGCGCCGGCGAGGCGGTCGGCGACCTGGTTGAGGTTGGTGGGGCCGCCGACGAACGCGACCCGCTCGTAGCCGGACTCGATCAGGTGGGCGACGGCGATCTCGCCGCCGACGACGTCGTCGACCGAGACCGAGCACTGACGGCGCGGGGCGCGGTGGTCGACGAGGACGGCGGGCATGCCGCGTTCGCGGATCTCGCCGAGGTGCGGGGTGCTGCCGGAGACCGGGCTGATCAGGATGCCGAGCGCGCGCTGTTCCTCCAGGACGCTCAGGTAGTGGTCTTCGCGGTCCTGGCGTTCGGCGCTGTTGCACAGCAGGACGGACAGGCCGGCGCTCGCGGCCATCTCTTCCACGCCTGCCGCGATGTCGGTGAAGAACGGGTTGCCGACGTCGAGCACCAGCAGGCCGATGGTGCGACTGCGGCCCGCGCGCAGCTGGCGGGCGGCTTCGTTGCGGACGAAGCCCAGTTCCTCGATCGCCCGCAGCACCTTGTCCTTGGTCGCCTGGCCGACCCGCTCCGGCCGATTGAGCACGTTGGACACGGTGCCGAGCGAGACGCCGGCGCGCTTGGCCACGTCTTTTACGCTCGCCGATCCAGCCACCCGGATGCCTCCTCCGCGCTGAATCGTATCAGCGTAATCATGCCGTTTCCTGCGCCACAACCAGCTCAAGATACCGCCTGATAACCATGTTTGGCCCATTCTTGACCCGTATAGGCCCGCGCGGTAGCGTCCTGCGTCACATGAAAGGTTTCACTTCGGCTCTCGTCTGGAGACATGGTGACGACCCAGCCGCTGCTCGTGCTCGAGCGGGCGACGAAGAGCTTCGGGCCGGTTCGAGCCCTGCTCGACGCCGAGATCACGCTGTTTCCCGGTGAGGCGCACGCGCTGGTCGGCGAGAACGGCGCGGGAAAATCGACATTGGTGAAGATCCTCGCGGGGGTGCACCAACCGGACAGTGGCACGCTGCGCATCGACGGCGAACCCACCGTGTTCACCGGACCGGCGGACGCGCGCGAAGCGGGCGTGTCGATCATCTACCAGGAACCCACGCTGTTCCCGGACCTCACCGTCGCCGAGAACATCTACATCGGACGGCAACCGCTGCGCGCGGGCCGGCGGATCGACCGCGCGGAAATGAACAAGGCGACCGCCGCACTGTTCGCCCGGCTCGGCGTGCGGCTGGATCCTGAGCGGCAGGCGCGCGGGCTTTCCGTTGCCGACCAACAGATCGTGGAGATCGCCAAGGCGCTCTCGCTCAACGCCCGCGTCCTGGTGATGGACGAGCCGACCGCAGCGCTGACCACCGTCGAGGTGCAGCGGCTGTTCGAGGTCATGCGTACGCTGCGCCAGCACGGCGCGGCGGTGCTGTTCATCTCGCACCGGCTGGAAGAGGTCTTCGCCAGCTGCCAGCGGGTCACCATCATGCGGGACGGGCAGTTCGTGCGGTCCGCGCCGATCGACGAGGTCAGCGTGGACGAGATCATCCGCTCGATGGTCGGCCGCGAACTGTCCGCGTTGTTCCCGAAAACCGAGACCGAACCGGGCGAGGTCGTTCTCGCGGTCGACGGGCTCGGCCGGGACAAAGTCTTGCGGGACATCAGCTTCACGGTGCGGCGCGGCGAGATCGTGGCCTTGGCCGGGTTGGTCGGAGCCGGGCGCAGCGAGGTGGCGCGGGCGATCTTCGGGATCGACAAGCGGACCTCCGGTTCGGTGCGGATCAACGGGAAAGAGCTGCCGAACGGGAAGCCGCTGGCGGCGATGGCGGCCGGCATCGCGCTGGTGCCGGAGGACCGGCGGCAGCAGGGCCTGGTGATGGAACTGGGCATCGACCGCAATCTGGCCCTCGCCTCGCTGGCCCGGCTGCGCCGGTTCGGGTTGATCCGGCGGCGCGACGAACGCGGTCTGACCAAGGAATGGGCGCAGCGATTGCAGGTGAAGTTCGGCAGGCTGACCAACGCGGTCGCCACCCTCTCCGGCGGGAATCAGCAAAAAGTCGTGCTGGGCAAGTGGCTGGCCCGTGACCCGTCGCTGCTGATCATCGACGAACCGACCCGCGGCATCGACGTGGGTACCAAATCCGAGGTGCACCGCATCCTGGACGATCTGGTTGGCAAGGGCATGGCGGTGCTGATGATCTCCTCCGAGCTACCCGAGGTGCTCGGCATGGCCGACCGGGTACTGGTCATGCACGAGGGCCGGATCGCCGCCGAGTTCGACCGCGCCGGCGCGACCGAGGACGCGATCATGCGCGCGGCCACCGGCCAGGCCAGCGAGGCGGCGGCATGACCGCCGTGAGCGCGCCGCGCTTCGCCCGGACCGGTTCGCTGCTGCGGGTGCGCGAACTCGGCATCGGCGTGGCGATCATCGTGGTGTTCGGCATCACGACGCTGACCAACCCGGCGTTCGCGGGCGCCAACAGCGTGCAGCAGCTGCTCACCGGGGCCGCGCTGATCGCGTTGCTCGGGGTCGGCGAGACCATGGTGGTGGTCACCCGCAACGTCGACCTCTCGGTCGGCTCGGTCGTCGGCTTCTCCGCTTACCTCGTCGGGGATCTGTTCGCGCACCATCCGGGTTTCCCGGTCGCGGCGGGCTTCCTGGTCGGGATCGCGATCGGCGCGGTGATCGGTGCGATCAACGGCATCGTCACCACGGTCAGCCGGGTGCCGAGCCTGGTGGTCACGCTGGCGATGCTCTACATCATCCGCGGCATCGACGGCATGGTGGTCAACGGCCACACCATCGACCCGGACAAGATCCCAACGGCGCTGACCGCGGTCGGCTACCAGACCCTGGTTGGCATACCGTGGCTGGCGATCATCGTCGCGCTGGTGGTCGCGGTCGCCGGTTATGCCATGCGGTCGTTCCGGGCCAGCCGCGACCTGTACGCGATCGGGTCGAACCCGGACGCGGCCGCGCTGGCCGGTATCCCGGCGGGGCGTCGCGTGTTCACCGCGTTCACGCTCAGCGGCGCGCTGGCCGGACTGGCCGGGGTGCTGTTCCTCGCGCTGCACGCACAGATCGACGTGACCGGTGGCGCCGGCTACGAGCTGACCGTGATCTCGGCGGTGGTGGTCGGTGGGGTCGCGATCTTCGGCGGCAGCGGCACCGTGCTCGGTGCCGCACTCGGTGCGTTGCTGCTCAACACGATCAACCAGGCGCTGGTGGCGGCGCGGATCTCCGCGTTCTGGGACGAGGCGATCGCCGGTGCGCTGCTGCTGGCCACGATCGCGTTCGACCGCTGGCTGAGCCTGCGGATGGCGCGCAGCCTGCGCTCGGCCGAAGGGGCGCACCGTGACGTCTGATACCGCGACCCGCACTCCGCTGGGCCCGGATGCGGCGACCGCCGAGAAGCGTTCGCCGCTGCGGGCGCTGGTGCGCTGGGAGAGCGCGCTGGTGCTGGTCCTGGTGGCCACGCTGATCTTCGGCTCGGCCACCTCCGACCACTTCCTCCAGGTCACCAACGTCTTCTACATCGGCCTGAACATGGGCGAGATCGCCATCATGGCGCTACCGCTCATGCTGATCATCATCACCGCCGAGATCGATCTGTCGGTCGCCTCCATGCTGGGTCTGTCCGGCGCGGTGATGGGCGCGCTGTTCAGCGCCGGGTGGTCGGTGTGGGCGGCGATGGGCGTCTCGCTGCTGGTCGGGCTGGCCGGGGGCGCGCTGAACGGGCTGCTGGTGGCCAAGCTCGGGTTGCCCTCGATCGCGGTCACCATCGGCACGCTGACCCTGTTCCGCGGCCTGGCCGAGATCGTGCTGGCGCCCAAGACCGTCACCGGTTTCCCGTTGGCGCTGACCAACATCGGCGCGGTGCCGATCTCGGGCACCGAGATCGCCTGGTCGACGTTGATCTTCCTGATCCTCGCGGTCGTCGCCGGCGTGATCCTGCACGCGACGCCGCTGGGCCGGGCGATCGTGGCGACCGGGTTGCAGCCGGAAGCCGCGCAGTTCAGCGGGATCCGGGTGAACCGGCTGAAGTTCTGGCTGTTCGTGGTCTCCGGGGTGTTGTGCGCGTTCGCGGGCATCCTGTTCACGTTGAAGAACGCCTCGGTGAGCTATGACGCGGGCACCGGGCTGGAACTCAACGTGGTGGCGATCGTGCTGTTCGGCGGCGTCTCCATCTTCGGCGGCAAGGGCAGCGTGCTCGGCGTGGTCCTGTCCGTCGTGGTGGTCGGCTGCCTGCAGCAGGCGCTCACCCAGCTCAACGTGGCACCGGAGATCCAGAACATCGTGATCGGCGGCCTGCTGCTGATCAGCGTCATCATCCCGAACGGCCGGGAGGCGCTGCGCCGTATCCGCGCCCGCGCTCGCCGCAACTCCAACGTCAAGTAGAGAAAGGCAGTGGGATGAGGAAGATCCGTGCGGTAACCGGCGCGTTCGCCGTCGCGCTGACCGCGGTATTGGCTTGCGCCTGCGCACCGTCCAACGGCGCCAACGGCGACCAGACGAGCGCGCCGACCGGGCACGGCTTCAAAAAGGGCTTGCTGGTCTACTTCATCCCGAAGGACACGCAGAACCCGTACGAGGTCATCGCCGACCAGGGCGGTCAGAAGGCCCTGCAGGAGATCGGCGGCAAGGCCGTGGTGTCCAGCGGCACCCAGGACACCGCGGCCGCGCAGATCCCGTCCATCCAGGCGGCGATCCAGGCGCACGCGGACGCGATCGTGATCGCCGGCAACGACCCGTCGGCGCTGTGCCCGTCGCTGAACCAGGCGTCCCAGGCAGGCATCAAGATCGTGTCCTTCGACTCGGACATCTCCTGCGGCAGCTCGCCGAACCACCTGTTCATCAACCAGGCCAACACCGAGCAGATCGGTACGTCCGAAGTGGACCTGCTGGCCAAGGAGATCGGCAGCAAGGGCCAGATCGCGATCCTGTCGGCCGCCGCCAGCGCGACCAACCAGAACGCCTGGATCGGCTACATGAAGCAGGAACTGAAGAAGTACCCGAACATGCAGCTGGTCAGCACCGTGTACGGCAACGACGACCCGGCGACCTCGCTGACCGTCCTACAAGGACTGTTGTCCGGTTACCCCAACCTGGCCGGCATCATCTCCCCCACCACGGTCGGCATCTCCACCGCCGCGCAGTACCTGGACACGCACAAGCAGCTGCTCTCGCACCTGACCCTGACCGGCCTCGGCCTGCCGTCGCAGATGAAGTCCTACGTGCTGGACGGCACGGTCAAGCAGTTCGAGCTGTGGGACCCGGGCAAGCTCGGCTACCTGGCCGGATACGCGGCGGCGGGTCTCGCCTCGAACAGCGCCAGCCTGATGACCGGCTCGAAGTTCGCTGCGGGCTCGCTGGGCAACTACTCGGTGCTCGCACCGGCCAGCGGCACTGGCCCGTCCGTGGTGCTGGGGCCGCCGACCGTGTTCGACGCGGGCAACGTGGCCAACTACAACTTCTAGCCAGCGGGCGTATGGTGCGAAAGCGTGGATACCGGTATCGCGTTCTTCGCCACTCACTACGCCCTCGACCCCGCGAACATGGCTCGGCTGGTGGAACAGCGCGGTCACGCCGCGCTGTTCTTCCCCGAGCACTCGCACATCCCGGCCGACCGGCGCACCCCCTATCCGGGCGGCGGTGACCTGCCCAACAAGTACGCGCACACCTACGACCTGTTCGTGACCATGACCGCCGCTGCCGCCGCGACCACCAAGTTGCGGATCGGCAGCGGCGTCTGTCTGCTCATGCAGCGTGACCCCATTCACACCGCCAAAGAGGTCGCCAGCGTCGACGCGCTCTCCGGCGGCCGGGTCGAGTTCGGCATCGGCCTGGGCTGGAACCGCGAGGAGATGGAGAACCACGGCACCGACCCGCGCACCAGGACCGGCGTGCTGCGTGAGCGGATCGAGGCGATGAAGGCGATCTGGACGCAGGACGAGGCCAGCTACGCGGGCCAGCACGTGAACTTCGAGCGGATCTGGTCCTGGCCCAAGCCGGCGCAGCGGCCGTACCCGCCGATTCTGCTCGGCGGCAGCGGGCCGACCGTGCTGGACCGGGTGCTCGACTACGCCGACGGCTGGATGCCGAACTATTCGCGCAGCGTCATCGACCGCGCCAAGGAGCTGCGCGAGCGCACGAACCGGTCCATCGACCTGCAGATCATGGGCGTGCCCGCCGACCCGAAGGTGATCGAGCAGTTCGCCGAGGCCGGGTTCAGCCGCGCCTTGTTCTGGGCACCATCGGCGTCGGCCAGCGTGATCGAGAGCGCGCTGGACAAGTTCGAGGCGGCAAGCGCGGACGTGCTCGGTACCTGAGCAGCCGAGCGCGGACCGGCATCACCCGCCGGCCCGCGCTCGTCGCTGTTTCAGTTGGCGATACTGAACCCGTCGACCAGGAAATACTGGCCGCTCTGCTTGGTCAGCGTGATGGTGTGCTGACCGTTGCCCAGCCCGCTGATCGAGTACAGCGGGACCTGGGACTTCCGAGTGGCCGTGTCGGCGTTGACCGTGCCCTTCGACGCGCCGTCGACGCTGACGCCGATGGTGCCTTCGTCCACATTGGTCTCGGTGTAGAAGGTGATGCCGGTGCCGGTGAACGTCAGCGACGCGGACGCGCCGTTGTCCTGGGCGTAGTGCACGCCATCGTCGTAGTCGCCGAGGCCGCGGAACCCATTGGCCGACCACGAACCCGAGTACTGGATCGCCAGGCTGTCGTCATCGATGCGCCCGGTGAGCGGCGGTTGCGGTGACAGGCCGGCCGAGGTCATGATCGCGCGGGCCGCCGACGGCCATGCTCCGTTGGTGACGATCGTGGCCTGGGTGAAGGTCATGTTCGTGCCGTTGTCGTAGTAGTTCGGGTTGTCGCTGAAGTTGTCGTGGATGTCGATCGTGTTGATGGTCGGCGTCCACTCACCGGTCCAGTCGGCTCCGCCGAACTCGGTGACGTTGTCGAAGCTGTTCCAGCACGAGGATCCCTCGTCGTGGTAGAGCATGTTGTTGGTGTCGTTGCCATCGGCCAGCACGTTGCCGCTGAACACCGAGGTCGCTGTGCACGGCTGGCTCGGCACGCCGCTGGTCCCGCCCTGACCGCCGTTGGTGTACACCGGGCCGCCGTCGTGCAGCACGCCCATCACGTTGTGCACGTAGTTGCCGGTGACCTGGTTGCCGCCCGCGTAGATGGTGCCGTGCCGGCAGGGCTGGGACAGACCCTGTTTCGCCTGGAGCGTGCAGTCCGAGGCCCAGCCCCAACCCCAGCCGATCGACATGCCCGAGTAGGGCGTGTAGCCGACCTCGTTGTGCGTGATCACCGCGTTCCTGGTGTACCCGGCCCAGACCCCGACCGCGTCGTTGTAGTCCCGGCCGACGTCGGTGATCAGGTTGTTGGAGATCCGGTCCGAGGTGGTCATCAGCGCGGGATCGGTCAGGTAGTAGTCGTCGACCTCGCCCAGGGACACGCCGCCGCCGGAGGTGTCGGTGATGGTGCCGTTGGCGAAGGACGAGTTCTGGGTGCCGTCGGCGAAGTCGATACCGGTGCCGCCGGTGTGCTCGATGGTGTCCTTGCTGAAGTCGATGTGGTTGCCCCGGTGCACCTGGACCGCGGCCGGGATGCGGATCGGCGTGTCGTTGGCCGGGTTCCAGAGCACGCCCGCCTGGTTGTCGACGTAGCCTGCGGTGTCCGGGTAGGTCCAGGTGGTGTTCTCGAAGGTGATCCCGGTGAAGGTGATGTCGTGTGCGGGCGCGACCACGGTCGGGGTGACCGTGAACGCGTTGACCAGCAGGTACTGCCCGCTCGCCTTGACCAGCTTGACCGTGTGCGGTCCGTTGCTCAGGCCGGCGATGTCCACGACCGGTTGCTGCGCTTCGCGGGTCGCGCTGTAGGCGGACACCGTCTCGGTCTTGGTGCCGTCCACGTAGACGTCGATGTCGCCTTCGTCGGTGTTGGTCTCGGTGACCACCTGGACGCCGGTTCCGGTGAAGGCGAAGCTGGCCGAGTCGCCGTTGGTCTGGGTGTAGTTCACCGCGTTGCCGAGGTCACCGTAGGGACGCCCGGTCGACGCCGCCCAGGAGCCGGTGTAGCTGGCGCCCGCCGCGTTGTACATGACCGGGGCGAGATGGCCGGGCGTGCCCGACACGTCGAGCAGGGTCTGCACGGTCGGCAGTTCCACGTCGGCGTTGGCGAGGTTCTGGCCGGGCAGCGGGATGTAGTAGAGGTAGCCGGCACCCGAGTCCAGATAGAACTGTCCGGGCTGGGTCAGCAGCTGGTAAGCGTTCTCCAGCCAGGAGATCGCGTTGAGCGCGGGCAGTCCGCTGCCGTTGAACGGGAATCCGGCGTTCGGCACGTTGGTCACGTTGTTGGCGTAACAGGCGGGATCGAGGTTGAGGCTGGAGCCGCCGCCGGCCGTCCTGGTGATGCTCTGGAGTGGACAGCGCATCTGTTTCCAGTCGTTGTTGTCTACGAGCTGGATCTGGTTCTGATTGGTGAACGAGGCGTAGGACGGGTCACTGGTGACGAAGCTCGACCCGCTCATGGTGAACCCGGCCGGGTTGAGCCGGCTGCGGGCGCGTTGCGCCCTGGTGCCGTCCACGAACAACTGATCGCTGGCGCTGCCCTTGGGCACACTCGCCCGGTAGATGCCCAGGCTCGGATCGGTCTCGGTCCAGCCAGTGACTCGTTGTGATCCACTCAGCATCGGATTCTGGCCGGGCAATGCCCGGTAGACCACATTGTGTCCGTGTTGGCCGGAATCCTGCGGGCCGAACGTCAAGGTGTGCGACAAGTGGTAGACGCCGCCGGCCAAATCGACCTGGATATCGCCCGGTAAGGAATTCGCCAGGGTGCGTACCTGGCTTTGTGCGGTGGTCAGCCCGCACGGCGCGGCGGCCGAACAGGCCAGCCCGGAGCCGTTCGGCGAGACGTACATGGTGTGGACGGAGGCGGCCGGGACGGCGGTGGCCCCCGCAGTGACGCCTGAACTGAGGACGGCTGCCGCGGTCAACCCGCCAAGGGCCAACGCGGTACGGATACGAGCACGAGCAGGGCCCGCCATTGGGTCACACTCCTCAACCTCGGATCTGAGTTGGACAGCGAGAGATCGGATGAACTCGCTGCCCGGTCCGGTGGCACGGCGGATCGTCGCGCCACACGCACTTAAACATCGGACCAATGTCCCTGTCAATGGACACACTGCGTAGAACTACTTAGTTCACCGGAGAAAGATTTTTTGACCAAAGCTGTATCTGCCGCGCCGATTCCGGCTCTTGATCCACGTGGCTCGATGAGCACCAAGAGCGGCCGGTGTGCGCCGGCGCAGGGGCCACGGTCGATGTTCAGACGGGAGGGGCCTGGCACCGACCGTGGCAGCGCGCACGCTGGCCTACGAGGGCCCCCTCCCTGGAGTTCGGGGGGCGAGGGGGCCCTCCGCCATGCCCAGAAGTTTTCATTTCGGAAAAGCCACAAAAAAAATTCGCACCGGACAGTGAGAATTTCCTTTACTTCGCTAGTCCGTTCGGCATACTTTCCCTCAGTGCGTTCACCCGCTTGCCGCACTTCATCACTCAACTGATCACTTTGAGTGATCAACGCAGGGGTCACGCACAGGCGTCGGGGTCATCTCGGGAGGGAAAGCACGATGGCAGACAACATCGAGGACAAGCCGGTTCTTGACGACCTCGAGCGGGAGATCGAGCCCAAGCCGCTCCCCGGCGAGCCGGCACCGTCCGAACCGGAACCGGCAGGCGATCCGAGCAAGGTCAGGCCGGCCAACGGCGGCTGGGGCACCCAGGACGTGCCGGTACCGGCCAACTGACCGGTTAGGACCCCGACCGGTCGGCGGCGGGGGGCACAACCGCGAACATCGAGTGGCCGGGCGCCGGATCGCCCGGCCACTCGCCTGTCCGCAGTGGAGAAAAACTTCCGAAAAAATCTTGGTCCGGATGTATCCAGGGGTCTCGTCGCTGCTCCTGTACTCAGACGGTCCACGTGTTCCTGCCCTGGGGAGGGATGGGCTCGTGTGGACCGCCGTACCGCATCAAGGAGGATCACCGCATGGTTATGACCGGCAAACGGGGTGATACCCGGGTCGATGCGGCAACGTCGGGTGCGGACCCGAGCTTGGAGGACGCGAACATGGCGGACGCGCCCTGGTGGGAGCTGAGCGGGTACC
>DATFHN010000099.1:0-23605 GCA_035248365.1 Pseudonocardiaceae bacterium
GCCGGCGACGAACGCCTTGCCGGTCTTGGACAGCTCGTAGGGGTCCTCGCTGTCGTAGAAGGCGTTGCGGTCGCCCTCGAACAGGCTGACGTGGGTGTGCATGCCGGAGCCGGGCTGGCCGGTGAACGGTTTGGGCATGAACGAGGCGCGCACGCCCTGGGTGATGGCGACTTCCTTGATCAGGTAGCGGAAGGTCATCACGTTGTCGGCCATGGTGAGCGCGTCGGCGTAGCGCAGGTCGATCTCCTGCTGGCCGGGGGCGCCTTCGTGGTGGCTGAACTCGACCGAGATGCCCATGGCTTCCAGGGCCTCGATGGCGTGGCGGCGGAAGTGCGTCGCGGTGGCGTGGCTGGCCTGGTCGAAGTAGCCGCCGTTGTCGGCCGGGACCGGTTCGTTGCCGTCGTCGCGCAGGTCGGTGAGCAGGAAGAACTCGATCTCGGGATGGACGTAGCAGGTGAAGCCGGCCTCGGTGGCCTTGGCCAGGGTGCGGCGCAGGACGTGGCGCGGGTCGGCCCAGGAGGGTGAACCGTCGGGCATGGCGATGTCGCAGAACATCCGCGCCGAGTAGTGGTCGCCGCCGTCGGTCTCCCATGGAAGCACCTGAAAGGTGGACGGGTCGGGCTTGGCGATCATGTCCGACTCGTAGACCCGGGAGAAGCCTTCGATCGCGGAGCCGTCGAAGCCGATGCCTTCGGCGAAGGCTCCTTCCAGCTCAGCCGGGGCGACCGCGACCGACTTGAGGAATCCGAGCACGTCGGTGAACCAGAGCCGGACGAACCGGATGTCGCGCTCCTCAAGGGTGCGCAGCACGAATTCCCGCTGACGATCCATATGCGCAGGGTAGGCACGGCCTGTTAAGGGCATGTTTCCGGCACGCCGGTAAGCGGTTGCCCAGCTGGGTAGTCCGTCACCGGTTCGTGATCTCGCGAACTGTTGCCGCACGTGTGCGCAGCGGTGTACCAAAGGCGACAACTACTGACTGGAAGGACCGCCGTGACCAGCAGTGCAGCCGCGTCAAGGCAACGACTCAACTCAGACCAGCGCAACGCGTTCCTCGCCGCGGTGCTGGGTTGGACCATGGACGCGTTCGACTACTTCATCGTGGTGCTCGTCTACGCGGACATCGCCAAAGAATTCAAGATGTCGCTGACCGCGGTCGCGTTCCTGACCACGGCCACGCTGATCATGCGGCCGGTCGGGGCGCTGATCTTCGGGTTGTGGGCGGACCGGGTAGGGCGGCGGCGACCGCTGATCGTGGACGTGTGCTTCTACTCGGTGATCGGGTTCCTGTGCGCGTTCGCGCCGAACTACACCGTGCTGCTGATCCTGCGGCTGCTCTACGGCATCGGCATGGGCGGCGAGTGGGGCCTCGGCGCGGCGCTGGCCATGGAGAAGATCCCGACCAACCGGCGCGGTTTCTTCTCCGGCATCCTCCAGGAGGGTTACTCGTTCGGGTACCTGCTCGCCTCGCTGGCCTTCCTGCTGGTGCACTCGGCGCTGGGCCTGTCCTGGCGCTGGTTGTTCGCGCTGAGCATCATCCCGGCGCTGATCAGCCTGATCATCCGGTCGCGGGTCAAGGAGTCGGAGGTCTGGGAGCACGCGCAGGAGCAGCTGAAGTCGACCAGGACGTCGATGAAGGACATCCTGCTGAACGGGAAGATCATCCGCCGGTTCGTGTACCTGGTGCTGCTGATGACCGCGTTCAACTGGATGAGCCACGGCACCCAGGACGTGTACCCGACCTTCCTGAAGGCGACCGAGCACGGCGGCGCGGCCCTGTCCGCGACGACGGCGAGCTGGATCGCGGTGATCTACAACATCGGCGCGATCATCGGCGGGTTGATCTTCGGCACGTTGTCCGAGCGGTTCGGCCGCCGGTACACGATCATCTTCTGCGCGGTCATCGGGTTGCCGATCATCCCGCTGTTCGCGTACTCGACGTCGGCGGCGATGTTGTGTCTCGGCTCGTTCCTGATGCAGGTCGCGGTGCAGGGCGGCTGGGGCGTGATCCCGGCCCACCTGACCGAGATGTCGCCGGACGCGATCCGTGGTTTCTACCCCGGCGTCACCTATCAGCTCGGTAACTGTCTGGCCGCCTTCAACCTGCCGATCCAGCAGGCCCTGGCCGCCTCGCACGGTTATCCGTTCGCGTTGACGGTGACGGTGGGTCCGGTGCTGGTCGCGGTGATCATCCTGACGTTCTTCGGCAAGGAGGCCAAGGGCGTCGAGTTCGGCACGGTCAAGAGCACGGCCACGATCACCACGACCAGCTGAGTCCGTTCGCTCTACGATCTGGCCCATGCGAACTCGGGTTCTGATGTTGTTGTGTGCCGCGTTGGTCGTCGTTGCTGGGTGTACCGGTGGTTCGGGTGACTCAGCGGCGACGACCACGACGCAGGGCGCGCAGCAGTTGCTGGCCAAGTCGGCGGCGTCCATGGCCGCGGTGACCAGCGTCCAGTTCACCCTGACGGTGGCCGGAAACCTCTCCTCGGTGCCCGTGCACAACGCCAGCGGCAGCCTGAACAAGGCGGGCGACGCCAAGGGCAACGCGCAGATCACCGAGTTCGGCCAGCTCGTTCAGGTCGACTTCGTGCTGGTCGGGGACACGTTCTATCTGAAGGGCCCGACCGGCAAGTACCAGAAGCTGCCCGCGTCGCTGGCCAAGTCGCTGTTCGACCCGACCGCGATCCTGGACCCGAACCGGGGCATCGCCCACGTGCTGGCCAGCGTGCAGAACCCGCAGCCGCAGGGCGCGGAGACGGTGAACGGCGTGACCACGACCAAGATCACCGGGAAGGTGAGCAGCAAGGTCGCCAGCCAGCTGGTGCCGGGCATCTCCACTGACGTGAACGCGACGTTGTGGCTGGCCAACGATGCCAAGGCGCTGCCCGTCAAGGCCGAGTTCGCGGTGCCGACGACCGGCGGCACCAGCGGCGCGACCGTCGACGTGACGCTCACGAACTACAACCAGCCGGTCACGGTGACCGCACCGACCGGATGATTCCCCGGCGGGGGTTCGCCATCGGGGCAGGCGGGCTCGCGGTGCTGTTCGCCGCGATGGACGCCTACGTGGTGGTCGGCATCCTGATCGATGTCGTGCGCGACCTGGGCGTCGCGGTCAACCACCTGGAACAGGCCACGCCGGTGGTCACCGGGTACCTGCTCGGCTATGTGGCGGCGATGCCACTGCTCGGGGCGTTGTCCGACGTGCTCGGGCGGCGGGTGTTGTTGCAGAGCTGCCTGCTCGTGTTCGCGGTTGGCTCGGCGGTGACGGCGTCGGCCGGCGGGTTGACCGAGCTGGTGGCCGGGCGGGTGGTGCAGGGGATTTCCGGCGGCGCGCTGCTGCCGGTGACCTTGGCGCTGGTGGGCGATCTGTGGGCGGCGGAGCGGCGGGCCGGGGTGCTGGGCGCGGTGGGGGCAGCGCAGGAGCTGGGCAGCGTGCTCGGGCCGCTGTACGGGGTCGGGCTGGCCGCGTTGCTGGGCTGGCGCGGGTTGTTCTGGGTGAACGTGCCGCTGGCCGCGGTCGCGATCGTGGTGGTGCAGCTGGCCATTCCGGGCGGGCGCGGCACGCGCGGCGGCAAGCCGGATTTCGTCGGTGGGGCGCTGCTGGCCGTGGTGCTGGGGCTGATCGTGGTCGCGCTGTACAACCCGGATCCGCAGGCGGCCGTGCTGCCGGGCTGGGGTTGGCCGGTGCTGGGCGCGGCCGCGGTGGTTTTTCTCGGGTTTCTGGGGTGGGAGCGGCGGGCTCGGCATCGGTTGCTGGATCCGCGCGGGGTGCGGATGCCGGTGTTGCTGTGCGTGCTCGCGGCCAGTCTGGCGGCGGGCGCGGCGCTGATGGTGACGCTGGTCGACGTGGACCTGTTCGCGCAGACGCTGCTCGGCTACAGCGCCGGGCAGACCGCGGTGCTGCTGGTGTGGTTTCTCGGCGCGTTGCCGGTGGGGGCGGTGGCCGGCGGCTGGCTGGCCGGGCGGGTCGGGGATGCGGTGGTGGCGACAGCGGGGATGGTCGTTGCCGGGATTGGGTATGTGCTGATCTCGCGGTGGCCGGAGAACGTGCTGTCGGCCCGGTTCGTGCTGGGGTTGCCGGTGTTGCCGGTGTTGCCGACCGATCTGATCATCGCGGGATTGGGCCTGGGGCTGGTGATCGCGCCGTTGTCTGCGGCGGTGCTGCGGGTGGTGCCTGCCGCGCAGCACGGGGTCGCGTCGGCGTTCGTGGTGGTGGCGCGGATGACCGGGATGCTGATCGGGGTGTCGGCGCTGTCCGCGTGGGGGCTGCACCGCTTCGCGCAGCTGACCGCGAACCTGAACACCCCGCTGCCCTTCGGCGTCAGCGAAGCGGAGTTCCACCGGGAACTGGCCGCCTACGAGACGGCGATCCGCGCAGCGCTGCTCTCCGAGTACCGGGAGATCTTCCTGGTGACCGCGGTGATCTGCGGCGCGGGCGCCGTCTTCGCCTTGTTCGTCAGTTCGAGCAGGTCGTCCCCTGCGGTGGGAGCGTCAGCTTCACCAGGTAGTTGACCCCCCACTTGTCAACGCAGTCGCTGCCGGACAGGAACGCGGTGTGCTGGGTGCCGTCGAAGGTGAGCAGTCGCGCGCCCAGATCCTTGGCCAGGTTCACGCCCTGCTGGTACGGGGTGGCCGGGTCGTGCGTGGTGGAGATGACCAGCACCTGCGGCAGGCCCGGCGCGCTGGGCACGTAGGGCTGGCTGGTGTTGGGCACCGGCCAGAACGCGCAGATGCCCAGCGGCGGCACGTAGTCGTCGGTGGCCGGATCGACACCGATGGTCTTGTCGTAGTCGTGTTCCTGCGCCACCAGCGTTTGCCGGTCCTTGATCGGCGGATAGTCCGCGCAGTGCACCGCGTTGAACACGTCGTTGGTGTTGGAGTAGTGGCCGTCGCTGTTGCGTTGCAGGTAGTCGTCGGCCAGGCCGAGCAGGATGTCACCCTGGCCGTCCTTCAACTGGATCAGGCCCTTGTTCAGGGTCGGCCACTGGTCCTGGCTGTACAGCGCGGCCGACACCGCCGTCTGAACGTCCTGATAGGACAGTTTGCGGTCGCCGACGGTGAGCGGCTTGTCCTTCAACGGATCGCTGAGCTTGTTCAGCTGATCCTCGTCCTTGGCCGCGTCGGTGCCGATGCCGCAGCTGGACTGTTTCGCGCACCACTGCGCGAAGGCGTCGAAGGCGTCGGAGAAACCGGAACCCTGGGCCAGGCTGGCTGCGGTGTCGTTCTGGTCCGGGTCGACCGCGCCGTCCAGGATCATCGCCCGCACGTTCTTCGGGAAGTCCGCCGCGTAGCGGGTGCCGATCGCGGTGCCGTAGGAGAAACCGAGATAGGTCAGCTGGGACTCGCCGAGGGCGGCGCGCATGATGTCGAGGTCCTTGGCGACGTCGCGGGTGCCGACGTTCTCCAGCACCGCGCTGCCGGTGCGCTTGGCGCAGTCGGTGGCGTACCGCTGGTTCTGGGTCTGCTCGCGGTCGGCTTCCCGGTTCGGGTCGTCCAGCGGGACGTCCAGGCGCTGCTGGTCCTGTTCGGCGTCGGTCAGGCAGTGCACCTCGGGCTGGCTGGCGCCGACCCCGCGCGGGTCGAACCCGACCAGGTCGAACCGGGCGGCCAGGTCGGTGTCGGTGATCTGGTCGGCCAGGCCGACCGCTTCGAGCATGCCGGAATCGCCCGGCCCGCCCGGGTTCATCACCAGCGAACCGATGCGCCGGGCCGGGTTGAGCGCGTTGACCTTGAGCAGGCCGAGGCTGATCACGGTGCCGCTGGGCTTGGCATAGTCCAGCGGCACGTAGAGCCGGGCGCAGCTGATGTCGACCCGATTGAACTGCTTGCGGCTCTCGTCGTCGGTCGCGTAGCTCTCACACGGGCCCCACTGGGGGGTCTGGTCGTAGAACGTGGCGAGTTCGGGCGGGACGAAGCCTTCGGCGATCGGCGTTCCCGCGATCCGCACACCGCAGCCGGTGACGAGGAGCGCTACCGCGGCGGTGCTGGCCAGTAACCGGGATCTGCCACTCACGAGGAACACCGGGCACCGGCCGGCGGCAGCGTCAGGTTCATCAGGTAGTTCGCCCCCCATTTGTCGACACACGGGTTCTTCTGCAAGAACGCCGTGTGCTGAGTGCTCTCGAACGTCAACAGCGAGCCGTGCAACGCGTTGGCCAGGTTCACCCCGGACTGGTACGGCGTAGCAGGGTCGTTGGTCGTGGAGATTACCAAGGTGGGGGCGAGGCCGGGCACGTTCGGCAGATGCGGCTGATCGGTCGGCGGGACCGGCCAGTAGGCGCAGGCGTCCTGCTCGGCGGCGGCCGGGCGGCCGTCGTCCAGGAAGGGAGCGGCCTGCTTGTACTGCTGCGCTTCGGTGAGCAGCGTCGAGGAGTTGGTGACCGGGGGCCCGTCGACGCAGTGGATGGCGTTGAAGGCGTCCTGTTCGTTGGAGTAGGTGCCGTTGGCGTTGCGGCCGTTGTAGTTGTCGGCGAGTTCCATCAGGATCCGGCCGTCGCCTTGCTTGAGCCCGTTGAGGCCGGTGTTGAGGTAGGTCCAGAGGCTTTCCGAGTAGAGGGTCTGGATGGCGCCGGTGGTGGCGTCGTCGAAACCGAGCGTGCGGCCGTCGCCGACCGGGACCGGTTTGGTCAGCAGCGGATCGACCAGGCCGCGGAAGACCTGGGTGGCGTTGGCCGGGTTGGTGCCGACCGCGCAGTTCTGCTGTTTCGCGCACCAGATGGCGAACTGGTTGAACGCGGTCTGGAATCCCTTGCCCTGGTCGACGAGTTGGGCGACCGGATCCTGGGTCGGGTCGACCGCGCCGTCCAGGATCATCGCGCGCACGTTCTTCGGGAACTGCTCGGCGTAGGTGGTGCCGAGCAGGGTGCCGTAGGAGTAGCCGAGGTAGGTGAGTTGTTTGTCACCGAGCACCGAGCGCAGGACGTCCAGATCGCGGGAGGCGTCGACGGTGCCGACGTTGGCCAGCATTTCGTTGCCGTGCGGGGTGTTGCGCGCGCACGAGTTCGCGTAGGACTGCTGTTGCTGCTGGTATTTCGCGACCCCGCCCGGGGTCGGATCGTCGTCGAGGTTGGACGCGCGCTCGGCGTCGGTCTGGGCCCCGTTGAGGCAACGGATCGCGGGCACGCTCGCGCCGATGCCGCGCGGATCGAACCCGACCAGGTCGAACCGTTCGGCCAGCGGCGAGCCGGCCCAGGTTTGCGCCATGCCCGCGGCGGCCTCCATGCCGGAGGCGCCCGGCCCGCCCGGGTTCATCAGCAGCGAGCCGATGCGGTGGCCCGGGTCGGTCGCCTTGATCCGCAGCGCGGCGATGGTGATCGTGGTGCCCTGCGGCTGGCTGTAGTCCAGCGGCACGGTGACCCGGGCGCACTGCATGTTCGACCCGGTGAACAGTTGGGTGCCGGTGTCGCTGGTCGCGTAGTTCTGGCACGGGCCCCACCGCAGGGCCTGGTTGTAGAACTTGTCCAGGCCGGCGGGCACCGGGCCGGAGGGCGCGTGTTTCTCCGTGGTCACCGGGGCGAGGCCGCCGAGCGCGGCCGGCGTGCCGGTGCAGGCCGTGACGGCGGCGAGCAGCACGACGGCCAGGCTGGACAGCGACAGCAGATGAGCGCGACGCGGGCGAAGAGGCACCAGGTGATGGTGCCATTCGCCGGGTTGCGACGCGGTGTGGCCTTGCCCCACGAACGGGCGCAGTCGCCGGTTACGAGTTGGCGGCGGCGCGTTCGGCCAGGCGTTCGCTGACCCAGTCCCCCGCGGCCGCGCGGCGCAGTTTGCCGGATGGCGTCTTGGGCAGTTTGCCCGGCCCGAGCACGAACACGCTGACCGGGCGGGCGCCGACCGCGTCCATCACCCGCGCGGTGATCTGCTTGTCCAGCAGGCGTTCCGCGTCCGCGTCACCGGCCATTGTGGACTCGACCACCACCGCGAACCGCTCGCGCCGGGTGCCCGCGTCCAACCGGACCGCGACCGCGTTGCCCGCGCGCACGCCGTCGACGGACAGCGCGGCGCGTTCGATGTCGGTCGGGTAGATGTTGCGGCCGCCCATGATGATCACGTCCTTGCGGCGCCCGCACACCACGACCTGGTCGCCGACCTTGTAGCCGAGGTCGCCGGTGGCCAGCCAGCCTTCGGCGTTCTGGGTGGCGAGCGGGCCGTTCATGGTCAGGTAGCCGGGGGTGACGGCTTCGCCGCGCACGCGCAGTTCGCCGACCTCGCGCTCGCCGCGCACGGTGCCGTGCTCGTCGACCACATCGACTTCCAGACCGGGCAGCGGTGGGCCGAGCAGCGAGAACGAGCGAGTGGCGGCCGGGTCGTCGGAAGGCTGCACCGGCACGGCTTTGGCGTGCTGTTCCAGTTCGGTGGTGTCGATGGTGTCCACCGACAGGCCGGTGAACAGCGGCGCGAAGGACACCGCGAGGGTGGCCTCGGCCATGCCGTAGGCGGGCAGCACACATTCCGGCGGCATGCCGAACCGGGCGCCCGCGTCGGTGAAGTTGCGCACCGCGGCCACGTCGATCGGTTCCGCGCCGTTGAGCGCGATCCGCAGCTGGCGCAGGTCGTAGGCGTCGTCATCGTCGACCTTGGCCATCCTGCGGCCGACCATGGCATAGGCGAAGTTCGGCGCCGCGGTGATGGTCGCCTGGTACTTGCTGATCAGCGCGGGCCACAGCAGCGGGCCGGACAGGAAGTCGACCGGGGTGACCTTGATCAGCTCGATGCCCAGCGTCATCGGGATGGTCATGAACCCGACCATGCCCATGTCGTGGAACAGCGGCAGCCAGGACATCATGGTGTCCTTGTCCGGGTCCAGTTCGGCGCCCTTGGCCATCGAGTCGATGTTCGCGATCAGGTTGTCGTGCGTGATGCGGACCGCTTTCGGGTCCGCGGTCGAGCCGCTGGTCAGCTGGAGCAGCGCGGTCGCGTCGCCGTCGACCGGCACGGGTTCGGCGAGCGCTTCGCCGTTGGCCAGGTCGGTGATCCGCAGGTAGCGGATGTTGTGCTGCTCCAGCACCGGGGCGAGCGCGTCGAACGGCGAGCCGAGCAGGACCAGGTTCGCGCCGATCATGCCGAGTACGGCTACGGTGTCCTCGGACCAGAGCGCGAGATCGGTGCGCGGGGTCGGCTGGTGCAGCATGGTGACGCTGCCGCCGGAGAGCCACACCGCCTGCACCGCGGGCGCGATCACCGCTGGTTCGCCGGCCAGCACGCCGACCGCCGACCCGGGCGCGAAGCCGTCCGCGACGAGCGCACCCGCCATTTTCACGGCCAGTTCGTGGACTTCACCCCAGGTGCTGCGGTGCGGCGCTTGTGGTTCCCCGGTCACGAATCCCCGGGTTGTGCTGCTGGCCGTGGTCAACAGCCTGTCAACGAACCGACTCATGTGCGTGAGCTTAATGTGTGGCAGCGGAAGATCAGCGTGGTTGTGGGCAAGCCGGGTTCGATACTTTCCCGCTGACGCACTATCGTGAAAATCTTTCGCCTACGGTCCGGCGGCTCAACCGGCGATCTCGGCCGCTTCCAGCCACTGGCCTTCGAGTTCTTCCTTTTCCGCGCGGACCGTGCGCAGCTCGGCGTCCAGCTTGATCAGGCGGTCGGTGTCCGCGCCGACGTCGGCCATCTCGTTGTTGAGCTTGGTTTCGCGGCTGGACAGCGAGTCGATGCGGCGCTCGATGCGGGCCAGATCCTTCTGCGCGGTGCGGCGCTGCGCCGCGCTCGGGCCGGATTGCTGGGCGCGCTCGGTTTTCGGCGGGGTGATCGGAGCCGCGGCCGCGCTGCGCTGGTCCAGACGGGCCAGGTACTCGTCGATGCCACCAACCAACTGGGTGATCTTGCCGTCGCCGAACAGGGCCACCACGTTGTCGCAGATTCGCTCGACCAGGTACCGGTCGTGCGAGACCACCACCATCGTGCCCGGCCACGAGTCGAGCAGGTCCTCCAGTTGCTGGAGGGTGTCGATGTCCAGGTCGTTGGTCGGCTCGTCGAGCAGCAGCACGTTCGGCTCGTCCATCAGCAGCCGCGCCAGCTGGAGCCTGCGCCGTTCGCCACCGGAGAGGTCGGACACCGGGGTCCACTGGCGGGTCGAGCCGAAACCGAAGCGCTCGGCCAGTTGTGACGCGGTCAGTTCGACCTTGCCCAGCGTCACCCGGCCCGCGACCTGTTCGATCGCCTCCAGCACGCGGAGATCACCGGGAAGGTCGTGCAGCTCCTGGGTGAGGTGGGCGAGCCGGACGGTCTGGCCCTGCACGCGTTTGCCGCTGTCGGTGGGTTTGTCGCCGGAGAGCACGCGCAGCAGGCTGGTCTTGCCGGAGCCGTTGACGCCGACCAGGCCGAACCGGTCGCCGGGACCGATCCGCCAGGTGACGTTGTCGAGCAGCTTTCGCTCGCCGATCGACGCGGTCACGTCCTCAAGGTCGAACACGGTCTTGCCGAGCCGCCGCTTGGCGAAGGAGGTCAGCTCGACCTTGTCGCGCAGTTCCGGGACGTCGGCGATGAGTTCCTCGGCGGCCTGGATCCGGTAGCGCGGCTTGGAGGTTCGGGCCGGGGCGCCGCGACGCAGCCAGGCGAGTTCCTTGCGGGCCAGGTTGCGCCTGCGTTCCTCGATCACGTCGGAGAGCCGGGCGCGCTCGGCGCGGGCGAAGGCCCAGTCGGCGTAGCCGCCCTCGTACTGCTGCACCTGACCGTCCACGACCTCCCACGTTCTGGTGCACACCGTGTCCAGGAACCAGCGATCGTGGGTGACGACCACCACCGCGCACCGCGCGGCCAGCAGGTGGTTGGCCAGCCAGCGCACGCCCTGCACGTCGAGGTGGTTGGTCGGCTCGTCGAGCACCAGCAGGTCGAGGTCCTTGACCAGCGCGGCGGCCAGCGCGACCCGGCGGCGCTCGCCACCGGACATGGTGGCGACCTCCGCGTCCAGGCCGAGGTTGCTGATGCCGAGGCCTTCCAGCACCGAGCGGATCCGCGCGTCGGCGGCCCATTCGTGCTCGGCCGAGGTGCCCAGCTGGTCGATCACCGCGTTGCGCACGGTCTTGGCGCCGGACAGTTCGGTGCGCTGGGTGACGACGGCCATCCGGGTGTCGCGGGTGCGGCTGACCCGGCCCGCGTCCGGCGGTTCGACCCCGGCGAGGACTTCCAGCAGGGTCGTCTTGCCGCCGCCGTTGAGGCCGACGACGCCGATCCGGTCGCCCTCGCCGACGCCGAGTGAGACGCCGTCGAGCAGCGCGCGGACACCGAAGCTCTTGTGGACCGATTCCAGGTTGACCAGGTTCGCCATGTCAGGCGTGAACCTCCGGCGGGACCGGGCGGGGGGTGTCGTCGGTGCTGATCACCCGGGCCCCGGGCACCGGGCCGTGCGCGGCCCGGACCGTGCGGCAGACCCCGGCACCGGCGAGTTCGGCGGCGACCCGGACCGCGGTGTCCGCGTCGGCGCACAGGAACGCGCAGCTGGGACCGGAACCGCAGATCAGCCCGGCCAGCGCGCCCGCGTCGACCCCGGCGCGCAGCGTGCGGCGCAGGTTCGGGCGCAACGAGACCGCGGCGGCCTGCAGATCGTTGCCGAGCAGCAGGGCGAGCTGGCGCGGGTCGCCGGCGGCGAGCGCTTCCAGCAGGGGTTCGACCGCGCCGAGGCGCTGCTGGCGGCCTGCCGCGCGCAGCCGGTCGATCTCCCCGTACACCTCGGGCGTGCTCAGGCCCTTGCGGTCCAGCGCGATCGCCCAGTGGAAGGTGTGCCTGCTCAGCACCGGGACGAGCTGTTCGCCTCGGGAGGTGCCGAGCGCGGTGCCGCCGTGCAGCATGAACGGGACGTCGCTGCCGAGGGTGGCGGCGATGGTGGCGAGTTCGTCGCGGCCGAGGTCGAGCTTCCACAGCGTGGAGAGCGCGACCAGGGTGGCGGCGGCGTCGGCGCTGCCGCCCGCCATGCCGCCCGCGACCGGGATGCCCTTGCGGATGATGATCCGGACCTTGCTCTCGGCGAGGTCGCGGCCGGCGTGTTCGGCCAGCGCGACCGCGGCCTTCCAGGCCAGGTTGGTCTCGTCGGCAGGCAGCGACCCGGCGCCCTCGCCGTGGATCTCGATGCCGAGTTCCTCCGCGGGCGCCACCGAGACCTCGTCGGTCAGGGACAGGGCCTGGAACACGGTGTTGAGGCCGTGATAGCCGTCGTCGCGGAGGTCACCGACGGCCAGATGGAGATTGACCTTTGCCGGAACGCGGACGGTCACCGGAGGCGGAACTACGGCAAGCACGTACCCGAGCCTACGGAACTACCGGAGGTAGTGGTGCTCGCGGCTCGAATCGGCAGCTCCGTCCGGGGACCGATGACCCGTCCGAGTTCACTCGAAGTGATCAGGCGGCGACGCACTGTGGGCCGCGTGCGGTCTGCTGCACGACGGCACCCTGCTCGGCGATCCAGGCCAGGGCGCTGTCCGCGCGCTCGCCGCTGACGCCGATCGAGAACCGAGCGACCGGGGTGTCGCCCAACCGGGTCAGGCCACCGCCGAGCACGGTCACCTCGACATCGAACCGGGCGCCCGCCTCCGGCAGCAGCGCGCCGACCGAGGCGAACCCGATCAGCACCACGTCGGCGACCCGGTCGTGCGGGGTGTTCAGCGCGGCGCGGATCGAGGCGGGCTGGGCCTGGTGCGCGGGCGGCAGGATCGCCGATGCGGTCCACGAGTCCAGGTCGAGCGCGAGGTCGAGCAGCTTGCCGCGTTCGAGCAGGCGGCCACCGTCGAGCACGGCGACGTCGTCGGCGACCCGGCGGATCACGTCGGCGTCCTTGGTGACCAGCAACACGGTCACGCCGAGTTCGGCGCGGGCGCGGTCCAGGACGGTCAGCACCGCGGTGGTGTCGCCGTGGTCAAGGCCGCTGGTGGGCTCGTCGGCGAGCAGCACCGACGGACCGGCGGCGAGGGCGCGGGCAATGGCGACACGCTGGCGCGCACCGGCGGAGAGCTGGTCGGGCTGGGTGCCCGCGCGCTCGGTGAGACCGGCCAGGTCGAGCAGTTCGGCGACGCGGGCCCGGCGGTGCGGGCCGTCCACCCCGGCCTGTTCCAGCGGCAGCGCGATGTTGCCCGCCACGGTCCGCTGGGTGAGCAGGGTGTTCTCCGGCGGCACCACGCCGATCTGGCGGCGCAGCAGGCGCAGCTGGTTGTTGCCCAGGGCCAGCAGGTTCGTGCCGCCGACGCGGATGGTGCCGCGGTCGGGACGTTCTTGGAGGGTCACGCACCGGGCGAGGGTCGACTTGCCCGCGCCGCTCGGTCCGACCAGTCCGGTCAGGGTGCCTTCCGGCACGTCGAGAGTGACGTCGTCCAGGGCCAGGACCGTGCCGGTTCGGCTGGTGAATGACTTGGTCAGGTGTTCAACGGTGATCATGGGTTCTCCCGGGCAGCACGCACAGGCGCCGGATTACGGCGGCCAGAAGGGGTGTGAGAACTCGCCCTTGTTCAGGGCGGTGTCAAGACAGGTGTCGAATTGTCAGCGAAGTTATGCGCGTGAGCTTCGACAGCCCGTTGCGGTGCGGCGACAGTGATCTACCGTCCGGCGGCGGGTGAGGTCCACGAGTCCTCCATCGACCCTGGCATTAGCACCTGCCCAGGTGGGTGGTTGCTGCGGCTTCAGCGAGCCAGGTCTCTCAGCCGCTCGGGATGGGTACATTCAGTACAACTGAAGACCGAGCCAATGGCAAGCGGCTAACTGGGCGAATGCCGCAGGTCACAGTCTTTACCCAGCAACCGACCGCGTGGTAATGGCGCCAATTCGCCCCGTCAGGAGGCGGCCGCGGCGAGCCGCGCGAAGTCCTCGACGGACAGTTGCTCGCCGCGCGCGGTGGTGGGCAGGCCCGCGCGTTCCAGCAGCGCCTGGGCGGCGCCGGCGGAACCGGCCCAACCGGCCAAGGCCGCCCGCAGGGTCTTGCGTCGTTGCGCGAAAGCGGCGTCCACCAACGAGAACAGCAGATCTTTGGACACAGTGGACGGTGCGGGGCGGCGGGCGAACGCGACCAGCGCGGAATCCACTCCCGGTACCGGCCAGAACACCGCGCGCGGCACCGAACCGGCCCGGCGCGCGGCCGCGTACCAGGCCATTTTCACGCTCGGCACGCCATAGCTGCGGCTGCCCGGACCGGCGGCCAGCCGGTCGGCCACCTCGGCCTGCACCATGACCAGGCCGGTGGCCAGCGAGGGCAGCTCGGCGAGCAGATGCAGCACGACCGGCACGGCCACGTTGTAGGGCAGGTTGGCGACCAGCGCGGTGGGCGCGGGCAGACCGGCAAGGTCGGCGGCGCGTAGCCGCAGCGCGTCCTGGGGCAGCACGTGCAGGTGCTCGGCGAGGGACGGGGCCCGGTCGGCGACGGTGATCGGCAGCCGCGCGGCCAGCACCGGGTCGATCTCGACGGCCAGCACCGCCCGCGCGGCCGGGAGCAGGGCGAGGGTGAGCGAGCCGAGCCCGGGTCCGACCTCCAGCACCACGTCGTCCGCGCCGAGCTTGGCCGACGCCACGATGCGCCGCACCGTGTTGGCGTCGTGCACAAAGTTCTGGCCGAGTTTCTTGGTCGGCCGGATGTGCAGTTCCTCGGCGAGCGCGCGGATCTCGGCTGGGCCGAGCAGCGCGGCGGCCGGGCTGGTCAGATCGTCCATCGCCCGACCATGGTGCCAGGCGAAGGACGATCGGCGATCAGTGGATGCCGAGGATGGTGGCGCAGGTCCACGGCTCGTAGCCGCGAGCGGCCCGCACCTTGTCGGCGATCTGGATCTGCTGGGCCTTGGTGGCCAGGTCCGGCCGGGGGGCGAACGCGCCGCCACCGTTGGACATCCAGGTCGGGATGTTGAACTGGAGGCCGCCGTAGTAGCCGTTGCCGGTGTTGTCGGCCCAGTTCCCGCTGGACTCGCACTGCGCGATCCGGTCCCACACCGCGTCGTCCGGCAGCATCTTGGTGCCGACCCGCTCGACCTCGGAGACCGGCTGCGTGGTCACGTTGACCTGCAACTGGACCCGGTTGGTCTCCTTGCCGTTCACCTGGGTGATCCGGTAGGTGACCTGCTCGCTGCCGTTCACGCCGGGCGTGGTGACCTGCGTGGTGCCCTCGTTCATGGTCGGGTCCTGGATCTGCTGGACCTGGAACGGGACGCTCTGCGTGATCGTGACCACCTGGGTGCCGGTGCGGCTGATGGCGATCCGCATGTCGGCGGCGATCGGGTCGTTGAGGCCGGGGGTGACCGAGTCCTGCTGGCCGATCTGGATGTGGTGCTCGTTGAGCAGCTGGCCGACGGTGGCGTCGGTGGTGGTGACCGTGATCGGGGCGTTCGCGCCGTCGATCAGCGTGACCTGCTTGGGCGTGCGGACCTGCAGGCTCATGCCGGAGACCGGGATGGCCGCGCCGCTGGCCGAGGAGACCCAGGAGCCCTTGTTGACGCCCATCTCGTCCATTGCGGCGCCGACCGTGGTGGCGCGGGTCCAGTGGTCCTGCTCGACACCGTCGACGGTCAGCTTCACCAGCCGGCCGCGCTGCAGCATGATCGTGCCGCCGTCGGCGACCGACGCGGTCGGCGAGGGGCTGACCGCGTCGTGCGCGCCCAGGGTGATGCCGTCGTCCTTGAGGACCTGGGAGACGGTCGAGGAGTAGGTGCGGACGTGCTGCATGGCGCCGTCCACGTCGACCGAGACGTCCTTGTCCATGGCCATCGCCATGGCGGAGCCGCCGGTCGCGGAGAGCAGGATGGCGGCGATCGTGGCCTTGAGGAACCGCTTCTTCCAGCGCTTGCCCGCCGTCTGGACCAGGTCGTCCATCGGCTCGGGCTCTTCGCCCGCGAGCCGGGCGGCCTCGGCGCGGCGGTCCTCCTCGTCGAGGAGTTCGGCCAGCTCTTCGTCGATACGCGGAAGCAGCGTGGTTTCCGCGTGGATGAGCGAGATCAGCTCGTCGACGTTGAGGTTCGCGGTGGTGAGCAGCTCATCCGCGTCCGGGCCGAGAACGTCGAGGACTTCCTCGGTGGTGATGCCGTAGGGGTTGCCGGAGAGGACTGGTCGTTCCAGCAGGTCGGTGGTCGCCGAACTCTGCACCGGCGCCATCCTCGGCAAGCTCGGGTGCTGCGCTCGCGGCCCCTGCGGGAAGGGCTCTTGGGGGCGTGCCACCGGCCGGAAGCCGGGAACGCTCGGGTGGAACCAGTCAACTTCGCCGGACATGGTGCCGTTCACGACACCGGTTCTGCTGGTAGTGCTGTTCGAACGATAGTCACCGCTCGCGGTCACAGGGCCGATACCTCCAGAAGCGTCCGCGCCGGTTTTCGAATCGAATCCATCAGCATTGATGCCTCGACCCGTCCTCCGTCAGCGCGAAACTCGTGGTGTGCTCCAGCTCCCGTAGCAAGCGCGTACCCAAACACCATTTCGGCGCCTGGCCCCGACACACGCAATCCTGACTGCTTCGGGTGGTGCCCCCGGGGTTTCCCCCTAGGGCATCGATCACGGGACCGTAACGGACTTGAGGGGGTTGCGCAAACACCCCCGCGAAATTCCGTGTCGCTCATCACACTACCGAGTGAGAGCAAACCGCGACCGATGGTCAACTTTGCTCCAACTGGCCTAGACCAAAAACTCGCTCGGCATTGCGTTCCACAATGGTCGCCAAAGCAAGAACATCAACTCCGCGTATATCGGCGAGTGCACGCACCGTGTACGCGGCGCAGTACGGCTCATTTGGACGGCCACGGAAGGGATGCGGAGTCAAAAACGGTGCATCTGTCTCGACCAGCAACTGTTCGTCCGGGACGATCCGCGCCGCTTCCTGCAACGGAACGGCATTTCGGAAACTGACCGGCCCGGCGAACGAAAGAACGTAACCGGCGTCGACACAACGCCGGGCCAGGTCCGCGTCACCGGAAAAACAGTGGAAGATCACTTTCTCCGGTGCGCCTTCTTCGTCCAAAATAGACAATACGTCGTCGTGCGCGTCCCGGTCGTGGATCATCAGCGGCTTGCCCACCTGTTTGGCAAGCTCGATGTGCCAACGGAAAGCGGCCTGCTGCACGTCGTGCGGCGCGTAGTCCCAGTAATAGTCCAAACCGGTCTCACCGATCGCGACCACGCGCGGCTGCCGGGCCAGCGCCTTGAGCGCGTGCCGGGCCGCGTCCGCGAAGTTGGTGGTACGCGTGGGATGCACGGCCACCGCGGCGAACACCCGATCGTCCCAGGTGGCCGCCTGAGCGGCCCAGCGCGCCGAGGAGATGTCGTCCGCCACCGTGATCACCCGGGTCACGCCGGCGCTCTCGGCCCGGTCCACCATGGCCCGAACCGACTCGGGATCCTTGGCACCACAGGCATCCAGGTGCGTGTGCGCGTCCACCACCGGCGCCGGAAGACGCTCCGGCACCGGTGGCAGCTCCAGCTTCTTATTCACCGATGGGCGCGAAGGACGGACCGGTCTCGGCCAGCTTCGGGTCCAGCTTGGTGAACAGTGGCGTCGGCTTCTCCAGCGGCCGCCCCACCTCGATCGGCTGGGAGGCCCACTTGGCTTGCTCGCTCGCGTAGTCGCCGGTGAGGATCGGGTAGCTGCGGCCTTCGATGTCGAGGTCGTCGACCTCGCGCAGTTCGGGCTGCGCCGCCCACACCCCGCTACCGCCCAGCGCCTCGTGCACGCCCTGCGCCGAGTGCGGCAGGAACGGCGTGAGCAGCGTGTTCACATCCGAAACCACCTGCAACGCGGTGTGCAGGATGGTGTCGCGCCGTTCCGGGTCGTCCTTGCGCTTCCACGGCTCCTGGTCGGAGAGGTACTTGTTGGCCGCCGACGCGACCCGCATGGCCTCGCCGATCGCCGCGCGGAACCGCGAGTGCGCCAGGTGCTCGCCAACGGTCCCGAACGCCTTGGCCGACAACGCCTTCAGCTCGACGTCGGCGTCCTGCGGCGCGGTCGGGTTCGGGATGGCACCCACGTTCTTGTGCGCCATCGACACCGAGCGGTTGACCAGGTTGCCCCACTCGTTGGCCAGCTCGAAGTTCACCCGGCGGACGAACTCGTCCCAGGTGAAGTCCACGTCCTGGGTTTCCGGACCGGCGGCGGAGATGAAGTAGCGCAAGCTGTCCGGGCCGAACTCCTGAAGGAAGTCCCGCACGTAAATTACAGTCCCGCGTGAAGTGGAGAACTTCGATCCGCTCATCTTCAGGAACTCGCTGGACGCGATCTCGGTCGGCAGGTCCAGCGTGCCGTAGCTGCCGGGCGTGCCGCCCTTGTCGCCCGCGCCGTTGTGGCCGAGCAGCAGGGCGGGCCAGATCTGGGCGTGGAAGGTGATGTTGTCCTTGCCCATGAAGTACACGGCCTGCGTGTTCGGGTCGTTCCAGTACTTCTGCCACGCGTCCGGGTTGCCGGAGCGCCGCGCCCATTCCACGCTGGCCGACAGGTAGCCGATCACCGCGTCGAACCAGACGTAGAAGCGCTTGAGCGGCTCATCGCGCCACCCGTCCAGCGGGATCCGCACGCCCCAGTCCAGGTCGCGGGTGATCGGACGCGGCCGCATGTCCGAGACCAGGTTCTGGGTGAACTTCAGCACGTTGGGCCGCCAGTCCGTGCGGGTGGACAGCCACTTGCCCAGCGTCTCGGTGAACGCGGGCAGGTCCAGGAACAGGTGCTCGGTCTCGATGAACTTCGGGACCTCGCCGTTGATCCGGGATTTCGGATTGATCAGGTCGGCCGGGTCGAGCTGGTTGCCGCAGTTGTCGCACTGGTCACCGCGCGCACCGTCGTAACCGCAGATCGGGCAGGTGCCCTCGATGTAGCGGTCCGGCAGCGTCCGCCCGGTCGACGGGCTGATCGCGCCCTGGGTGACCTTCGGGATGACGTAGCCGTTGCGGTAGAGCGCGAGGAAGATCTCCTGGACCACGGCGGCATGGTTGCCGGTGGTGGTCCGGGTGTAGAGGTCGTAGGTGAGGCCGAGGCCCTGCATGTCCTGCGCGATGACCTGGTGGTACTTGTCCGCGGTCTGCTGCGGAGTCAGTCCCTCCTTGTCCGCCTGGACCAGGATCGGCGTGCCGTGCTCGTCGCTGCCGGAGACCATCAGCACGTCGCGACCGGACATTCGCATGTAGCGGGAGAAGACGTCGGACGGGACTCCGAAACCACTGACGTGACCGATATGGCGGGGGCCGTTGGCGTAGGGCCAGGCAACCGCGGTCAACACGGGCGCACTCATGTCGAACTAGCCTACGGATGCGCTGTTCGAGCCCGTTCACGAGGTAGGCACAGTCAGGAGGGAGGCACATGTCGGCGACGCGGTTGCTGGTTCTTGGCGTGGTGCGCAGCTACGGCCAGGCGCACGGCTACCAGGTCCGGCGCGAGCTGCTGTCCTGGGGCGCGGAGTTCTGGGCCAACGTGGCGCCCGGGTCGATCTATCACGCGCTGAAGAAGCTGACCAAGGACCGTTATCTCACCGAGGTCGGCAACGAGGAGGGCGGCGCCGGCCCCGAGCGGGTGGTGTACGCGCTCACCGAGGACGGCGAGACCGAGTTCCAGCAGCTGCTCACCAAGGCGCTGTCGGCCTCGCGCTACGACGCGGAGGACACCTTCGCGTCGATCACCTTCATGACCGCGCTGACCCGGGCGCACGTGATCGGCCTGCTCACCTATCGGCTGCGCTCGATGGAGAACAGCCTGTCCAACGCCACCGACTCGCTGAACTCCTCCGCCGACATGGGCAAGCCCGCGCATGTGCGGGAGCTGTTCCGGCACTGGCAGTACAGCGCGGATGCCGAGGTGCGCTGGACCAAGGAGCTGATCAAGCGGCTGGAAGCCGGCGAGTACGTGATGGCCGACGACTCACCCGACCACTTCGGCCGGCCCGGACCGGTGGAGGGCCCGCCGCCGATGTCGCGGCCGGACGGCCTCGCCTCCCGCTAATCAAACTTGACTAGCATCTGTGGCACCTCCATACTCGCCCGGTAGTCAAATTTGACTATCTGGGAGGGATAGTGATCAAGGCACGCGGGCTCACCCGCACCTTCACCGCTCGTGGACGCGCGGTGGAGGCCGTGCGCGGCATCGACCTCGATGTCGCGTCCGGCGAACTCGTCGGTTTCCTCGGCCCGAACGGCGCGGGCAAGACCACCACGTTGCGCATGCTCACGACGCTGCTCACGCCCACCTCGGGCGAGGCGCTGGTGGCCGGCGCGGACTTACTGACCGATCCGGCCGGAGTCCGGGCCCGGATCGGCTATGTGGGACAGGGCAACGGCGGCGGCCTCGACCAGCAGGTCGGCCACGAACTGGTGATGCAGGCCCGGCTGCACGGCCTCAGCTCGGCACAGGCGCACCGCCGCGTCGAGGACATCGCCACGACGTTCGAGCTGACCGAACTGATGGACCGGCTCGTGATCACCCTCTCGGGTGGTCAGAAGCGCCGCGTCGACATCGCACTGGGCGTGCTGCACCGGCCGTCCCTGGTGTTCCTGGACGAACCGTCGACCGGGCTCGACCCGCAGAGCCGCGACAACCTCTGGCGGCACATCCGCGACCTGCGCGACCAGCGCGGCGCCACGGTCTTCCTCACCACGCACTACCTCGACGAGGCCGACGCGCTGTGCGACCGGATCATCATCGACAACGGCGCGATCGTCGCCGAGGGCTCGCCCGACGAGTTGAAGCGGCGGGTCGCCGGTGACCTGGTCGAACTCGGCGTCTCCGACCCGGGCGAAGCCATGACTCTGGCCGGAAACGTCCCCGGCGCCACCGAACTCGCGCACACCGAACAGAAGGTGAGCTTCCGGGTGCCGCGCGGCGACACCGTGCTGCCCGGCCTGCTGCGCGAACTGGACCGGGCGGAGATCCGCGTCGACGCGGTCGCCACCCACCGCCCCACCCTCGACGACGTGTTCCTCGGCCTCACCGGCCGTTCTTTGCGGGAGGCAGCATGAACTTCTGGCGGGAAACCTGGCTGGTGTTCGTGCGCTCGATGCGGCCGATCTTGCGCAACCCGCAATCCGTGCTGATCGGCATGTCGATGAGCCTGCTCTACCTGGTGCTGTTTGGTCCACTGCTGCGCTCGTTCGGCTCCGCCGGGAACACCTGGGAGTGGTTCGTGCCCGGCATGATGGCGCAGACCGCGTTGTTCGGCACCGCGTACGCCGGGTTCGCGCTGATCCCGGAAATCCGCTCCGGTTCGCTGGAGCGGATGCGGGTCAGCCCGATCAGCCGGGGTGCGCTGCTGCTCGGCCGGGTCGCCGGTGACGTGCTGCGGCTGGTTATCCAGGCGCTGCTGCTTGCCCTGCTGGCCATGGCCTTCGGGTTCCGGGTCGGCGCCGGGCCGCTGCTGCTCGGCCTCGCGCTGCTGGCCGTGCTCGGCGTGTCGATCGGGGCCGCGTCCTACGCGCTCGCGCTGAAAGTGCGGCAGGAGTACGCGTTCGCGCCGATCCTGAGCATGTCGGTGATGCCGCTGATGCTGCTGTCCGGCGTGCTCCTGCCGATGACCATCGCGCCCGCCTGGCTCTACGGCCTGCCCCGGGCCAACCCACTGTCCTATGTGGTCGATGCCGAGCGGGCCTTCGTCAGCGGTCAGTGGTCCGCGCTGTCGATCTGGCTCGGCCCGGTGCTCGCCGTGCTGCTGGCCGTGCTGGCGACCGGTTGGGGCGTGCGCACCTTCCGTCGCGAAGCCGCGTAGCTCGCGGGGTGTCGCCGTCGCCGCACAGCACTGCTCAGGAGGCGACGGCGATGCCCGGGATGGACTTGATCTCGCCGAGGAACGCGGGCGTGACCGAGATCGGGTAGTCGTCGATGGCCAGCATGGTGGTGCGGTGCTGGTACTTGACCTTCAGCTGCACCGGCGTTTCGCCCTTGTGCACGGCCAAGGTCCGCTTCAGCTCGCCGACCACTTCCTCGGTCAGCCGCTCCACGTTGCACAGCAGCACGATCGGCGGCTCGGTGCCCGGGTTCAGCTCGGCCGCGCTCACGTCCAGCGGCACGATGCCCGACCCGAAGATCGACATCTTGCCCTCGCGCCAGTTCACCCGGCCCTTGACCGCGACGACCGAGTCCTCGATCAGGTCCGGCGCGAACACCGAGTACGACTTGGCGAAGAACAGCACCTCGACCGCGGCGTCCAGGTCCTCAAGGGTGACGATCGCCCACGGCTCGCCGTTCTTGTTGACCCGGCGCTCCAGCGCCGAGATCATCCCGGCGACCACGATCTCGCCCTCGGCCGGCGCGTCCTCGATCAGCACCGCGATCGGCTTGGGCGCGTGCTTGCGCAGGATCCGGTCGGTGCCGTCCAGCGGGTGCGCGGAGACGTAGAGGCCCAGCATTTCCCGCTCGTAGGACAGCTGCTGCTTGCGCGGCCAGTCCTCGGCGGTGAACTTCAGGTGCGCCAGCGGGGACGAGTCGTCGCTGGCCGGTGCGGTGTCGTCGCCGCCGAACAGGTCGAACTGGCCCAGCGCCTCCTGGCGCTTCAGGCCGATGACGGCGTCGACCGCTTCTTCGTGCACCTCGGCCAGCGCGCGGCGGGTGTGCTCGAAGGAATCGAACGCGCCCGCCTTGATCAGCGACTCGACCACCCGCTTGTTGCAGCTGACGATCTCGGCCTTGGTCAGGAAGTCGGTGAACGAGGTGTAGCGGCCCTTCTTCTGCCGGGTCGAGATGATCGACTCGACCACGTTCGCGCCCACGTTGCGGATCGCGCCGAGGCCGAAGCGGATGTCGGTGCCGACGGCGGAGAACTGCAACGTCGACTCGTTGACGTCTGGCGGCAGCACCTTCGCGCCGAGACGGCGGCACTCGGACAGGTACACCGCGGACTTGTCCTTGTTGTCTCCGACCGAGGTGAGCAGCGCCGCCATGTACTCGGCCTGGTAGTTCGCCTTGAGGTAGGCGGTCCAGTAACCGATCAGGGCGTAGCAGGCCGCGTGCGACTTGTTGAACGCGTAACCGGCGAACGGGAGGATCGTCTCCCACAGCGCGTTGACCGCCGCGTCGGAGTAGCCGTTGCCGCGCATGCCGTCCCGGAAGCCCTCGAACTCCTTCTCGAGCACTTCCTTCTTCTTCTTGCCCATGGCCTTGCGCAGCACGTCCGCTCGGCCCATCGAGTAGCTGGCGACCTTCTGCGCGATGAACATGATCTGTTCCTGGTAGACGATCAGACCATAGGTTTCCGAGAGGATCTCCTTGAGCGGTTCCTCCAGCTCGGGGTGGATCGGCTTGACTTCCTGCCGCTTGTTCTTGCGGTCGGCGTAGTCGTTGTGCGCGTTCATGCCCATCGGGCCCGGCCGGTACAGCGCGTTGACCGCGACGATGTCCTCGAACCCGGTCGGCTGCATGCGGCGCAGCAGGTCGCGCATGGCGCCACCGTCGAGCTGGAACACGCCAAGAGTGTCGCCCCGACCGAGGAGTTCGTAGGTCTCCTTGTTGTCCAGGGTCAGCGCGTCGAGGTCGATGTCCTCGCCCCGGTTGTTCTTGATGTTCTCCAGCGCGTCACCCATCACGGTGAGGTTGCGCAGCCCGAGGAAGTCCATCTTCAACAGGCCGATGGCCTCGCAGGACGGGTAGTCCCAGCCGGTGATGATCGCGCCGTCGTCGCGCTGCCACAACGGGATGCAGTCCATCAGCGGCTGCGAGGACATGATCACCGCGCAGGCGTGC
>DATFHN010000100.1:0-2331 GCA_035248365.1 Pseudonocardiaceae bacterium
GAACAGCACGCCGGTGATCTTGGATCCTGAACTCGCGGGCATGAGCGGCCTCCTGGGCTCGTCCCCTGCCTTATCCCTGGCTTCAGCTCCGCCTAAACACCCGCAACACCCGCCGCGGCCGGCACACACCCACGATCAGCCACGCCTTCCCCCTTGAGGTCGTCATTCCCGAGCCCTCCAGGTGGCGATATGGAGGGGGAAGACGGTCGCCGGCGGCGTGGCCGCCGCCTCACCTGGCGCCGGGCTAGGAGACCGCTGAATAAGGCGTTCTTGGAGTTGGGCTGAACGTAGTGGCGGCCGGGTGTCTCGGGGCGGTCTGCCGCGGGTCTCGGTCGTGGTTGGCCGACGGGCTCTGCCGGTTCGTCGGCTCTGGGTGATGCCGTTCGGTGAGCGGCTGCGGGTGAGGGTCGTGGTGTCAGGCCAGGATCCATCCGTTGTGGTCGGTGGTGAGGCCGAGGGTGGTCAGGCGGCGCAGGTTGAGGGCGGCGGCGCGGTGGTGCAGCCAGTGGTCGTTCTTGGTGACCCCGCGGTAGCGGAGCTTGCGGTTGTCGCGGGTCAGCCAGGCGATGCTGCGTTCGACCATCGGGCGGTGTTGTCGATAGACGGTCTGGAACTCGGGTGTTTCGGCTTGCCGTCGGGCGGCCCGCAACAGCGTTTCGTGCTCGTGCAGCTTCAGGCTGCGACCGTCTTTGGCGGTGGTGCAGCGGGAACGCAACGGGCAGCCGCGGCAGGCGGCATCGAACACCACGTTGCGGGCCTTGGTGATGTGCTTGGTGTTCCCAGCCGGGCAGGTGACGGTGCCGGCGGCGAAGTCGATGGTGAAGTCATCGATGGTGAAACCGCCCGGCACCGGGGCGCGCAGCGGCAGCGGCTTGATGACTGCCTCGTGGCCGGCATCGCGCAGCGCGGCGCGGGCATCGCCGGTGCCGTAGGCCGAGTCGGCCAGCACTTGCAGGGGTGACGCTTCGCTGTCGAGCAGGGCGAGTCCGACGACCGCGTCGTGGTTCTCGGCGCCGGCGGCCTTGGTCAGCCTGCAGTCGGTGATGATCCCGGTGTCGGGCTCGACCGCGACGTGCGCCTTGAACCCGTCCTGGCGACGGTGCACGGTCTTGTGCGCGTGCCGCGACTCGGGATCGACCACGCTGATGACCCGGTCCGCCGCGACCCGCTGGGCGATCCGCCAGCGTGGCGGGTCGGCGCCCTCGTCGACCAGTTCGACGTCTTGGCCGGCGATCAACGCCAGCAACGCCAGCGCGTCGGCCGCCCTCGGATCGGTCTGCTCGTGATCGATGGCGTCGAGCACTGCGAGCGCGTCACGCACCAGCCCGTCGACCAGCTGCTCGCGGGCAGCCTGGTCGTTCCAGGCGATCGCCGGCTTACCCGGATCGTCGTAGTCATGCGCGCTGCACCGGGCCGCGACGACCCCGGCGGCGCCAGGCACCTCACGACGGACCCGGCGGATCGCGGCGATCAACTGGATCACCGTGTCCTGGGTGGCCACCGCATCATCAAGCACCGTGGAGTCCAACGCCCGGCGGGTCTTGCCGGCCAGCGCGCCAGTCTCGGCCACCACCGCCTTCACCGCGTCGAAGATCCGGTTCGGCCGATCCGAGGCGGCCAACCGACGACGCCAATACGTCAACGTGGTCGAGTGAAACCCCGCCGCGGTCACCGCCAGCCCGCAGGCCGCCTTCCACCGCAGATCGAAGGTCACCTCATCGACAGTGCCGGCATCGGACAACCCATGCAGCGCCTGCAACACGATCACCGACGCCACCACGTCAGCCGGCACCGACGGACGGCCCCGCCCCGAGGGGAACAAGTCGGCGAACAACTCGTCCGGGAACAACCGTCGCCGATGCTCGGCCAGAAACGCGAACACACTGCCCGGCTTCAACAAGTGCCCGGCCACCGACTCCACGTCCAGCAGATCCCGCTGCTGCCTGCCTCGACCCTGCATCACAAGATCGTCCCGACAAACTGAGATCAACAGGCCGAGGCCCGCCGATTATTCAGCGGTCTCCTAGCCGAAGGCGGTGGCGACGACCTCGCGCTGCTGCGCCTCGTGCACCGACGCCGAACCGACCGCGGGCGAGGCCGCTGCCTTGCGCGACGCGCGGAGCAGCGGGCGGCCGCCGAGGTGCTCCGGCAGGTTGAGCGCCATGAACGGCCAGCCGCCCTGGTTGGCGGGCTCCTCCTGCACCCACACGACCTCGACGCCGGGGTACGGCGCGAGCGCGTCGGTCAGCTCGTCGACCGGCAGCGGGTACAGCTGCTCGACCCGGACGATCGCGACGTCCGAACGTCCCGACTTCTCCCGTTCGGCCGCCA
>DATFHN010000101.1:0-4276 GCA_035248365.1 Pseudonocardiaceae bacterium
GCCGATGCCGAGCACGTTGCCGTGCCCGAAGATCGCGAACACGGCCGGGAACAGCGGCGCCTCGGTGCCGTCGAGCAGTTCGCTACGCTGTGCGACCAGCCAGCGGACGATCGCCTGCGCCGTGGTCAGCCGGACCGTGCTCATGCATCCCTCCCGAACGGCAGGCGCGGGTCGATCTCCTGGTCCGCCCAGCCCTCGCGGACCCAGGCGTGTGCCGGGTCGTCGTTGAACCGCCAGACCCGCTCGGCGTCCGGTCCGGCCATCACGTTCAGGTAGTACATGTGATAGTCGGGCGCGGCCATCGACGGGCCGTGATAGCCCCACGGGATCAGCACCACGTCGCCGGTGCGGACCTCGGCGAACACGTCGATCTGCCGGTCCGCGCCGGAGGAGTACACCCGCTGGTAGCCCATGCCCTCGGCACCGCCGTGGCCGGCGATCTCGAAGTAGTAGATCTCCTCGAGCTGCTGCTCGTCCTCGGTGTGCACGTCGTGCTTGTGCGGCGGGTAGGACGACCAGTTGCCGCCCGGCGTGATCACCTCGACCGCCATCAGCTTGTCCGCCTCGAACGTGTCCGGCGTGCAGAAGTTGTGCACCTGCCGGCTGGCCCGCCCCGCTCCGCGCAACTCCACCGGCACATCGGCCGCTGCTCCGTACCGCGCCGGGAAGCTGTTCGTCGCGCGCGCGGAGGGCAGGGCGAACCGGCCGCCCTCCGCGGTCTCGATGCGCATCGTCGCGTCGATCGGCACGTAGGCGAAGTCGGACGGCCCCGCGAACACGGTCGGCCGACCGGCCAGCGCAAACGTTTCGCCGCCGGTCGACACCGTGCACGAACCGGACAGCGGGACCACCACCGTCTCGTGCCCGCCGGTGCTCAGCTCGATGCCCTCACCGGCATCGAGGTGCAGCACGCGCAGGCCGCTGAACTCCCAGCCCGCGTTCTCCGGCGTGATGGCGACGGCCTCCGGCCGCAGCCCGGTCGGCCGACGGTGGTGGTTCACGCGTTCTCCTGTGCTTCCTCGATGGCGTCGGCGATCGGATTGTCGAGCAGCGGACGTTCGAGTTCGTGGCTGAGCGCCTCGAGTTCCGCGCCGCCGGCCATCAACCGGACCAGGTCCTCCCGGCTGATCTCCTTCTTGGCGAAGTTGCCCAGGCTCGCGCCTCGATTGAGTACGACGAACCGGTCGCCGACCGGATAGGCGTGATGCGGGTTGTGCGTGATGAAGATGACGCCCAGCCCCATCTCCCTGGCCTGCACGATCCGCCGCAGCACCACGCCGGCCTGCTTCACGCCCAGCGCCGAGGTCGGCTCGTCCAGGATCAGCAGTCGCGCGCCGAAGTGGATGGCGCGGGCGATGGCCACCGACTGCCGCTCGCCACCGGAGAGCGTGCCGACCGCCTGGTCCGGATCGCGCACGTCGATGCCCATGGCCAGCAGTTCCTTGCTGGTCAGCGCCTTGGCCCTGGCCACGTCGAACCGCCGGAACGGGCCCCAGCCCTTGGTGGGCTCGGAGCCCAGGAAGAAGTTCCGCCAGATCGACATCAGCGGCACCATGGCCAGGTCCTGGTACACGGTGGAGATGCCGGCCGTGCGGGCGTCGCGCGGACTGGCGAACTTCACCTCCGCACCGTCCACAAGGAACTGGCCGACGTCCGGCGCGAACACCCCGGAGAGGATCTTGATCAGCGTGGACTTGCCGGCGCCGTTGTCGCCGAGCACGCAGGTGACCTCGCCGGAGTTCACCGACAGCGAGATGTTCTGCAACGCGTTCACGCTGCCGAAGTACTTGCTGATCTCGCGCACTTCCAGCAATGGGGAGTTCACGGTCATCGCCTTGCTTTCATGGCTCGCCGGTAGATGACGGTGTTCACCCCGACCGCGAGGAACAGGATGATGCCCAGGAAGGTGAAGTCCCAGGAGGAGTCCCAGCCCGAGTAGATGACGCCCTGGAAGGCCATGCCGATGATGCACGCGCCGAGCGCGGCGCCGACCACCGAACCGTAGCCGCCGGTCAGCAGGCAGCCACCCACCACGGCCGCGATGATGTAGTAGAACTCGTAGCCGACGCCCTGTTCGGACACCGCGTTCGAACTCTGTGTGAAGGAGATGACGCCGACCAGCGACGCCGCGATCGACGTGCTCATGAACAGCGAGATCTTGGTCCGGGTCACCGGAACACCGACGTTGCGGGCCGCGTCGAGGTCGCCGCCGACCGCGAACACCCAGTTGCCGAACGTCGTGCGGCTCAGCACCCACACCGCGACGATGGTGACCGCGATGAACCACAGGATCGCGGTCTGGAAACCGTTGGGCAGGCCCGGGCTCTTGAAGAACGAGCTGCCGAAGATCGCCTTGGCGCTCTCCAGCCCGGGATGGGTGCTGCCGCCGACGCCGATCTCGGTGCTGCCGTGGTTGACCAGCAGCACGCCGCCGATGCTCAGCCCGCGCAACGCGAAGTAGGTGGCCAGCGTGACGATGAAGCTGGGCAGCTTGGACCGGGTCACCACGTACCCGTTGACGAAGCCGATCAGCGCGCCGAACAGCACGGTCACCACGATCGCGGCCCACGCGTTCCAGCCCAGCTGGCCGACCAGCAACGCGGTGATGATCGCGGTGAAACCGGTCATGCCACCGGTGGAGAGGTCGAACTCGCCGCCGATCATCAGCATGCCGACCGGCACCGCCATGATGCCGAAGAAGGCTGCCTGCTGGCTCCACGCGGCGAATCCGGTCGAGCTGAGCCAGAGGTGTTTGCTGGTGGAGTCGGTGATCGCGAACAGGATGAAGACCACGATCGCGCCGACCAGCGAGCCGAGCGCGGGCCTGCGCAATGTCCTGGTCAGCCAACCGGCGCTGGTCAGCCGCTCATCCTTCAGCGGAGGGGCGGACAACGTACTCATGGAAGAACTCCTCGCCTCTGTGCGGGGAAGGGCCCGGCCGTTGGGCACGGCCGGGCCCGGTGAACGTCAGTCGTCGCCCGCGTTGATCGCGGCTGCCACTTGCTTGATGTTGGTGTTGTCGACCAGGAGCGGTCCACTGGGGACGGTCGAGCCGCCACCGGCCGAGTTGCCCTCGTGCTTCTTGTACAGGTACAGGAAGCTGATCGGCAGGTAGCCCTGGAGGTACTGCTGCTGGTCGACCGCGAAGTCCATGGTCGGCGGGTTGGCCTGCAGGTCGTTCTCCACGTCCGAGTCCAGGTCGAAGGTGGCGATCTTCACGTTCGACGGCTTCGCCGCCACCAGTGCCTGGCCGATCGCGTTGTTGAGCGTCATCACCGCGTTGATGCCCGAGTGGGTCTGCAGGTAGGACGTGACCTGGCCGATCGCCTGCTGCGGGTTGGACGCTGCGTTCGGAGTGGACAGGATCAGCTCGGTGCAGCCTGGCCCGCTGCTCGGCGCGTTGCCGGTCGAGCACTTGCCGCCCGGGACACCGAGGCCGGCCGCGAGGCCGTTGCAGCGGTCGAGCAGGTTCTGCCCGGACTGGTGGATCACGCACAGCACGTTGCTGGCGTTCTCCTTGGTGAACCGAGCGCCCGCCTTCTGCCCGGCCAGCGTCTCCGGCTGACCGACGCAGGTGATCGCCTTCGACGCGGCGATGTCCGTGTCGTCACAGCCCGCGTTCAGTAGCACGACCGGGATACCGGCCGCGGCCGCCGATGCCAGCGTCGAGTTCATCACCGACGGGTCGTGGTCGGACACCGCGATGCCGTCGACCTTCTGGTTGATCGCGTCCTGGATCTGCGCGTTCTCCGCGTTGTCGTCCGGCTCGGCCTGGCCCTGCTGCTGCGAACCGTAGGTCTCGGACAACTTGCAGCCGTAGTCCTTGGCCGCGTCCTTCGCGCCCTTGTAGACGACGCTCCAGAAGTTGCCGTTGTCGCCGTGCGTGATCACCGCGAAGGTGTACGAGCACCCCGCGCCGCCGCCCGCCGAACCCGAGCTGCTGTTGCTACTGCCTCCGCTCGTGCATGCCGCCAACAGCAGCAGCGGAGCCATCAACAGCCCCGCGATGAGTCGTTTTCGTGGTCCCATCTCGTCCTCCGGTTCGGGCCAAAGCATTCAGAACAGGCTGACGGCGGTATCGACCGCGCCGGCCACATCGTCGTCGGGTGGATAGAGCAGTGCCCTGCCGACAACCAGACCCTGCACGGTGGGGAGAGCCAGCGCACTGCGCCACGCCTCGAACGCCGCATCCGGGTCGCCGCTGACTTCGCCACCGAGGATCACCGCCGGGAGGGTAGTCGCGGCCATCACCTGCGCCATGTCCGGTACCACCGGA
>DATFHN010000102.1:0-9279 GCA_035248365.1 Pseudonocardiaceae bacterium
GTCGACAATGGCGCGGCGGTCGCGTTCTGCGTGCGCGACCGGGGCTGCACGCATCTGTACCGGGTCGGTGTTGACGGCGGCGAACCGCGGCCGGTGCTGACCGGCGAGGATCGGGTCGTGTCCGGCCTGTCGGTCAGCGGCTCGCTCGCGGCCGTGGTCCTGGCCACCGCGACCTCGTTCGGTGAGATCGTCACCGTCGATCTGGTCACCGGCACCGAGACCGTGCATACCGAGCACGGTGCGAACCTGGCCGAGATCGACTGGTTCGCCCGCGAATCGCGCGAGTTCACCATCTCCGACGGCACGGTCGTGCAGGGCTGGCTGGTCCGCGATCCCGAGCGGTCCGGGCCAATGCCGCTGCTGCTGGACGTCCACGGCGGTCCGCACAACGCGTGGCAGGGCACCGCCGACCCGATCCACCTCTACCACCAGGAACTCGCCGCGCGCGGCTGGGCGGTGCTGCTGGTCAACCCGAGGGCCAGCGACGGCTACGGCGAGGCGTTCTACACGGCGACCGTGGGCGAGTGGGGCAGCGCCGACGCCAAGGACTTCCTCGAACCGATCGACGCACTGGTGGCCGAAGGGATCGCTGACCCGGAGCGGCTCGCGGTCACCGGGTACAGCTACGGCGGTTTCATGACCTGCTACCTGACCAGTCACGACCAGCGGTTCTCGGCTGCTGTCGCGGGCGGCGTGTGCGCCGACCTCGCGAGCTTCGCGGGTACCTCGGACGCCGGTCATCTGCTCGCCGCCTACGAGTTCGACGCGTTGAGCTGGCGCGACCCCGACCGCCTCGGCGCGCACTCGCCGATCAACCACGTCGCAGGCGTGCGCACGCCGACCCTGGTCATCCAGGGCGCCGAGGACGTGCGCTGCCCGGTCGGCCAGGCGCAGCAGTGGCACACCGCGCTGCGCGAACGCGGCGTGCCGACCCAGCTCGTGCTCTACCCCGGCGACTCGCACCTGTTCATCCTGGACGGCCCGCCGTCGCACCGGATCGACTTCAACGAGCGCGTTCGCGACTGGGTCGAGCAGCACGCAGGCGACCGACCGTCCCGTGTGGACGCCGGGCACTGGCAGCGCAGGCTGGAGACGTTGGCGCGGCGGCACAATGTGCCCGGCGCGCAACTGGGCATCCTGCGGATCGGCGAACCGGACGACGAGCTGGTCACGGCCGCGCACGGCCTGCTCAACGTCGAGACCGGCGTCGACACGACAACCGATTCGCTGTTCCAGATCGGGTCGATCAGCAAGGTGTGGACGACGACCGTGGTCATGCAGCTGGTCGACGAGGGCAAGCTCGACCTGGACGCGCCGGTGATCGAGGTCCTGCCCGAGCTGCGACTGTCCGATCCGGACCTGACCAAGCAGGTCACCCTGCGGCACCTGCTCACCCACACCAGCGGCATCGATGGCGACATCTTCACCGACACCGGCCGGGGCGACGACGCGGTCGAGCGCTACGTCGCGCTGCTGGCCGACGCGGCGCAGAACCACCCGCTCGGCGCCACCTGGTCCTACTGCAACTCGGGCTTCACCCTGGCGGGGCGGGTGATCGAGCAAGTCACCGGCAAGACCTGGGACGAGGCCATCCGCGAGCGGCTGTTCGCCCCGCTCGGCCTGACCCACACGGTCACCCTGCCCGAGGAGGCGCTGCTGTTCCGCGCCGCCGTCGGCCATGTCGGCGACGAAACCCCCACCAGGGCCCCGGTCTGGGTGTTGCCGCGCTCAGCGGGGCCCGCGGGCCTGATCACCTCGACCGTCGCCGACGTGCTCGCCTTCGCCCGCCTGCACCTGACCGGCGGCCTCGCCGCGGACGGCAGCAGGGTGCTCAGCGCCGAGTCGGCCGCGGCGATGGCGGACAAGCACGCCGACCTGCCGGACAAGTACACGCTCGGCGACTCCTGGGGACTCGGCTGGATCCGCTTCGACTGGGACGGCCACCGGGTCATCGGCCACGACGGCGGCACCATCGGCCAGTCGGCGTTCCTGCGCATCCTGCCGGAACAGGGCCTCGCGGTCGCGCTGCTCACCAACGGCGGCCACACCCGCGACCTCTACCAGGACCTGTACCGGGAGATCTTCGCCGAGATCGCCGGGGTCGCCATGCCAGAACCGCTGGCGCGACCGGCCGAACCGGTGTCGGTCGACGTCACCCCGGTGCTGGGCACCTACGAGCGCGCGTCGGTCCGCATGGAGGTCCTCGCCGAGGGGCCGACCCTGCGCGTCACCGTGACCGGGCCGCTGGCCGAGCTGATGCCTAGGACGGTCGAGGAGTTCACCATGATCCCGGTAGAGCCCGACCTGTTCGTGGTGCGTGCCCCTGAGACCGAAACCTGGAACGCCGTGCTGTTCTACACGCTGCCGGGCGGCGCGCGGTACGTGCACCATGGTGGTCGCGCCACCCCGAAGGTGGGCTGAGATGGGCCTCGTCGAGGACATCGAAACCCTCGTCTGCTGCGAATCACCCTCCTCGGACCTCGACGCGGTCGCTACCAGCGCGGAGCTGGTCGCCGAGCTGGGCGTGGCCCGGCTCGGCGTCGCACCCGAGCGGATTGTGCTGGACGGCCGCACGCACCTGCGCTGGCGGTTGGGCAGTGGGCCGCGCCGCGTGCTCGTGCTCGGCCACCACGATACGGTGTGGCCGCTGGGCACGCTCGCCACCCGGCCCTTCGACGTGACCGGCGGCGTGCTGCGCGGACCCGGCTGCTTCGACATGAAAACCGGCCTGGTGATGGCCTTTCACGCGATCGCATCACTGTCCGATGTGGATGGCATCACGCTGCTGGTGACCGGGGACGAGGAACTGGGTTCGCCGTCATCGCGCGAGCTGATCGAGGACGAGGCGCGAGGCTGCGCCGCCGCGCTCGTGCTGGAGGCGTCGGCGCCCGGTGGCGCGCTCAAGACCGCGCGCAAGGGAGTGTCGCTGTACCAGGTGACCGCGCACGGACGGGCCGCGCACGCCGGGCTGGAACCGGAGAAGGGCGTCAACGCGAGCCTCGAACTGGCCCACCAGCTGCCGGTCGTGGCCGCGCTGGCCGATCCCGGCCAGGGCACGACCGTGACGCCGACCCTGCTGCGCGCGGGCACCACCACGAACACGGTGCCTGCCGAGGGCGGCTTCGCGGTGGACGTCCGGGTGCGCAGCACGGCCGAACAGGACCGGGTCGACAAGGCCATGCGCGCGTTGACTCCGCTGTTGCCCGGGGCGCGGCTGACCGTAGCCGGTGGACCGAACCGGCCGCCGCTGGAGGAATCCGCGTCGGCGGCGTTGTTCCAGCGCGCCCAACGTCTCGCCACCGAACTCGGCCTGCCGCCGCTGACCGGCGTCGCCGTTGGCGGCGCGTCGGACGGCAACTTCACGGCGGGCCTCGGCGTGCCGACCCTCGACGGGCTTGGCGCGGTCGGTGGCGGCGCGCACGCCGACGACGAGCACGTGCTCGTCGACGACTTGCCCGGCCGCACCGCGCTGGTCGCGGCCCTGCTGAAGGATCTGCTGTGACCGGCCCCGACGCCGACGCCGCGCGGGCCGCGCTGGCGTCCGGTGTGGACGTTCGGGAGATCACGCTGCTGGCCGAGCTGGTCCGGATCACCGAGCTGTACGACCAGATCTGGCGGCCGACGGCCAGCCCGCTGATCAGCACCGAGCTGTTGCGGGCGTTGAGCAAGGCAGGCAACTACGTGGCCGGGGCGTTCGACGGCCCGAATCTGGTCGGCGCCTGCGTCGGGTTCTTCGCCGCGCCAACGCACACCGCGCTGCACAGCCACATCGCGGGCGTGTCGGCCGCGGTCAGCGGCAGGCACACCGGCTACGCGCTCAAGCTGCACCAGCGGGCCTGGGCGCTGCGCAACGGCGTGCCGCTGGTGGAGTGGACTTTCGATCCGCTGGTCGCGCGCAACGCCTACTTCAACATCGTCAAGCTCGGCGGACTGCCCGCCGAGTACCTGCCGAACTTCTACGGCGACATGGACGACGGCATCAACAGCGACGACGACACCGACCGGCTGCTGCTCCGCTGGCAACTGACCGACGAACGGGTGGTTGCCGCCTGCGCCGGCCATTTCCGGCCGGCCCGCGTCGACATCCTGGACGCGGTGGTCGGGTTGGGCCGGGGCGCGCGGGACGAACCGGTGGCCGGGTCGACCGACGCGGACACCGTGCTGGTCGCGGTGCCCCGGGACGTGGAGACGTTGCGGATCAGCGATCCGGGACGGGCCAAGGAATGGCGGATCGCGGTCCGCGAGGTGCTGGGCGGTCTGCTCGGCGCGGGCGCGCGGGTCACCGGGTTCGACCGCGACGGCTGGTATGTGGTGCGACGAGGGGAGCTGGAATGAAACTGACCGGATTCGAACTGCGCAGGATCAGCATGCCGCTGGTGTCGCCGTTCCGGACCTCGTTCGGGGTGGAAACCGGTCGCGACGTGCTGCTGGTGCGCGCGGTCAGCACCGACGCCGAAGGCTGGGGCGAGTGCGTCGCGCTGTCCGATCCGCTGTATTCCTCCGAATACGTGGACGCGGCCGCCGACGTGCTGCGCCGCTTCCTCATTCCCGCACTGGCCGCCGCCGACCGCCTGGACGCCGCCCGGGTCGCCACCGTGCTCAAACCGTTCAAGGGCCACCGGATGGCCAAGTGCGCGCTGGAGGCGGCCGTACTCGACGCCGAACTGCGCGCCGAAGGCAGGCCGCTGGCCCGCGAACTCGGCGCGGTGCGCGACCGGGTGCCGTGCGGGGTGTCGGTCGGGATCATGGACACGGTGCCGCAGCTGCTGGACGCGGTCGCCGGTTATCTCGACGCGGGTTACGTGCGGATCAAGCTCAAGATCGAACCCGGCTGGGACGTCGAGCCGGTGCGCGCGGTGCGCGAGCGCTTCGGCGGCGACGTGCTGCTCCAGGTCGACGCCAACACCGCCTACACCCTCGCCGACGCGCGCCGTCTGGCCCAGCTCGACCCGTTCGACCTGCTGCTGATCGAGCAGCCGCTGGACGAGGACGACGTGCTCGGCCACGCCGAACTGGCCAAGCTCGTGCGCACCCCGATCTGCCTCGACGAGTCGATCACCTCGGCGGCGACCGCCGCGGCGGCGATCCGGCTCGGCGCCTGCCGCATCGTCAACGTCAAACCGGGCCGGGTCGGCGGATACCTTGAGGCGCGGCGCATCCACGACGTGTGCACCGCCAACGGGATCGCGGTGTGGTGTGGCGGCATGCTGGAAACCGGCGTCGGCCGGGCCGCCAACCTCGCGCTGGCCGCGTTGCCCGGATTCACCCTCCCCGGTGACACGTCGGCCTCGGATCGCTACTACCAGACCGACATCACCGCGCCGTTCGTGCTCGCCGACGGCCATCTCGACGTGCCGACCGGCCCCGGTCTCGGCGTCGCCCCCCTTACCGAGCAACTCGGCGCCGTGACCACGGCGACCGAGTGGATTGCCTGCTAGAAAGGCGAGTTCCGCAATGACCGAATCCGACCTGACCGCGATCGTGACCGAACGCGCCGACGCGCTCGGCGTGCCCGGCGTGGCCGTCGGCATCCACTACGACGGCACCGAACACCTTGCCTTCCACGGCGTCACCTCCGTGGAGAACCCGCTGCCCGTCGACGCGAACACCCTGTTCCAGTTCGGCTCGACCGGCAAGACCTACACCGCGACCGCCGTCCTCCGGCTGGTCGAGGCGGGCCGCGTCGACCTCGACGCGCCGGTGCGCACGTACGTGCCGGAGCTGACGTTGAAGGACGAGTCCGTCGCCGAGCGGGTCACCGTGCTCCAGCTGCTCAACCACACGGCAGGCTGGGACGGCGACTACCACCGCGACACCGGCGCCGGTGACGACGCGCTCGCCCGCTATGTGGCCGGCATGGCCGAGATCGACCAGGTGAGCCCGCTCGGCACCGAGGTCTCCTACAACAACGCGTCGCTCTCGCTGGCCGGTCACCTGATCGCAACCGTCACCGGCCAGACCTACGAGCAGGCCATCCAGGAACTGGTGCTGGCCCCGCTCGGCATGGACAACACGTTCTTCTTCCCCAACGACGTGATGACCCGCCGCTTCGCGGTCGGCCACAACAACACGCCCGAGGGCACCGTGACCGTGGCGCGGCCATGGGCGTTGCCACGGTCGGGCTGGCCGGCCGGTGGCATGTCCGCGACCACGGCCGACAAGCTCACCTGGGCGCGGTTCCACCTCAACGACGGCCGCGCCGACAGCGGCGAGCAGCTGCTCTCGGCCGACCTGGCGCGTGCCATGCGCACGCCGACGGTCGAGATGCCCGGCAACGCACTGGGCGACGCGGTCGGCATCAGCTGGCTGCTGCGCAGGCGCGGCGACGTGATGCTGGTACAGCACGGCGGCACCACCATCGGCCAGCACTCCGCGTTCGTGCTCGTGCCCGAGCGCGGGTTCGGCATCGCCGTGCTCACCAACTGCGGGCCCAACGGCGAGCAGCTCAACACCGAAATCGTCGACTGGGCGCTGGAGCACTACCTCGGTGTCGTCGAGCCCGAACCGGACCTGCGCGAGGTCGACCAGGCCGTGCTGGACGAGTACGCGGGCGACTATGACGCGATCGGCCTGTCCGTCCAGGTCAGCCCGCGACTGCCGCACCTGGTCGTCAAGCTGACCATCAAACCCGAAATGCTGGCCGAGGTCGGCGAAGTCGCTCAGCACGACGACCCGATCGTGCTCGGTCTGGTCACCGACGGGCCGGACCAGTACGTGGTGACCGAGGGCGCGATGAAGGGCATGCGCGGCTACTTCACCCGCGACGGTGCCGGCCGCGTGGACGGCGTCAACCTGGGCGGACGCCGCTGCGACCGGCTGGCGTCCGGTTGATCGGGTATTACAGTGAGGCGGTGACCGGGCGACCTCGCGCCAGCCTCGGGCGTGTCCTCGACGACCTCGGCACAACCCTGCTCGAACTCGTGCACGGCGCCGCCGACCACGACGACAGCAGCGAGATCGGCGGCGTCGTCATCCACGATCCGGTCGACGAGGAGCAGTTGCCCCCGCACGCGCTCGTGCTCGGCGTCGGTCTGTCCGAACCGGACGAGATCGCCCGCGTCCTTGGCGACCTCGGCGCGCACCAGGCGAGCGGCCTCGTGGTGCGCGCACCGGTACCGGTGCTGACGAGCCTGCGCACGGCCGTAGCGAACAGCGGTGTCGCTCTGCTCGGCCTGACCAGGGGCGCGTCCTGGACCCAGCTGGCCGCCATGCTGCGCTCGCTGCTCGCCGAGGGCGAAGTGGGCGCCGCCGAGTCGGAGACGCTCGGCGGCCTGCCCGCAGGCGACCTGTTCGCACTGGCCAACGCGGTCGCGGCGCTGATCGACGCGCCGGTCACCATCGAGGACCGCAACTCGCGGGTGCTCGCCTTCTCCGGGCGGCAGGACGAAGCCGACCCGAGCCGGATCGAGACGGTCATCGGCAGGCGGGTGCCGGAGAAGTACGCGCGGATGCTGAACGAACTCGGCGTGTTCGACGACCTGTACCGCAGCGACCGCCCGATCTACATCGACGCGCCCGGAGACCCCGACTTCTCCCTCAACCGCGTGGCGATCGCGGTGCGGGCCGGTGACGAGATCCTCGGCTCGATCTGGGCCGCCGTGCACGGGCGCCTGAGCGACAAGCGCACCAAGGCCATGCGGGACGCGGCCAACCTGGTCGCCCTGCACCTGTTGCGGGTGCGGGCAGGATCCGACGTGGGCAGGCGGCTGCGCGCCGACCTGCTCGCCACCGCGCTGGAGGGTGGCGCGGCCGCGCGCGACGCGCTGGACCGGCTCGGCCTGGCCAAGACGCCGGTCGTGGTGCTCGCACTGACCGTGCGGGAGATGCCCGACAGCATCGGCGGCGACCTGGCCAGCGCCCGCGTACGGCTCGGCGACGCGCTCGCCATGCACCTGACCGCCGTTCATCCGCGCTCGGCCGCCGCGCTGGTCGGCGGCATCGCCTACGGCCTGGTCCCACTCACCCAGACCGGAGCGGACGGCGAGGAACGAGCGGTGCGGATCGCAACCGAGTTCCTGGATCGGGTGGGGGATCGACCGCCCGCCGCCATCGCGGTGGGCCCGGTCGCGCACGAGATCAGCGACCTGGCGCGGGCGCGCGCGGTGGTCGACCGGATCGTGCGCGTCCTGCGTGACCCGAATACCACCGCGCGCGTTGCCCGGCTGGCCGACGTGCACGTGGAAACGCTGATGCTGGAACTGAACGACATCGTGGTGGCCAGGGGAGACCAGCCGACCGGCGCGGTCGCCCGCCTGCTCGCCTATGACGCCGAGAACAACGCCCACCTGGTCGAAACCCTGCGCGCCTACCTTGACGAATTCGGTGACGTGACCGCTGCCGCGGCGCGGATCTATGTGCACCCCAGCACCTTCCGCTACCGGCTGCGCCGACTCGGCCACATCGGACAGATCGATCTGCGCGACCCAGAAGCCCGGTTCGCGCTCATGGTGCAACTGCGCGCCGTCGTCGGCCGTTGACGCCCGAGCGCCGCACGCGCCGATCGGGCCCCTTCAGTACGAATCGATGACGCGCCAGCTGTCTCCGTCGACGGCGACGGCCTGGTGATCGTCGATGGACACGACGTTGTCCGCGCCCTGCTGGGCGATCTGCCGATCGTGACGTGCCGCCCGGCCGCGATTGCGGTGGGCGAGAACCAGGAACGGGGCGAGCGCCAGGCCGGCGGTCGATGCCGCGACTCCGGGGTCACCGGGGTCGATCGCGGCGTCCGCCTCGCGGAAGTAGGCCAGATCCGGTGCGGCCAGCGCGGCCCCGGCGGAGATTCCCACGTAGTCGAGCCTGCCGTCCCGGACCGCAGGTACGACCAGGCGGGCGAACCCGGAGCGCATCGCGTGGTCCAGCAGGAACAGCGGGAAACCGCCGGCGACGAACACCACCTCGGCCGGCTCGAGCGCGCCCCGCACGTCGTCTTCGTGGGCCTGTTCGAGATCCAGCCAGTCCACCCGGATACCGGCGCCGGTCAACACTTCCCGGGCGTCGTCGACCCAGGGCGCCGACGGCATCGGGTTGGCGGCTGTGGGCACCAGGACCGCTCGGCGGACCGGGCGGGACGCCGATGCCAGCCAGTCCGGCAGTGCCCCCAGTCCGGCGGAGCCGAGGAACAGCCGTTGACGGTCGGTCATGCGTTGTCTCCCAACGGGATGTTGAGCAGAGAGGTGCCAGGCCGGTACTCCGCGTTTATTCGGTGCGGTGACCACGAAGGAGCAGGCCGTCCATCAGGAGGTCCAGCAGTCGACCGGCCTTGGCTTCGTGCGCGGGCCG
>DATFHN010000103.1:0-43291 GCA_035248365.1 Pseudonocardiaceae bacterium
CTACTACGACCAGCGCGCCCGCCGCGACGGCGACCGCGCCGCTGCGTAACCCAGATCGAATGGTCCGCATCATTGCTCCTCGATCGGACGTTCACATATGTGGACACTGCCATGTTTATGAACGGACCATGAGCGTAGGGCGGCCATCGTGGAGGGTCAAGAATCGCGCCCGCTTTTCACCAGGTCGTCGCGCTGGCCACCACGCCCTCCGGCGTCACGGTACTTTCGCGACGCCCGAGCGGGAGATCCTGAAGCCCGTCCCGGCGACCGTGCAGGTGACTCCGCTGGTGGTCGACGCACAGGTGAACGGTCCGACCACGGTGCTGTCCCCGTAGGCCAGAACCGGTGTGTTTTCGCCCGGATTGCCCAGACAGTCGTTGCCCGTGCAGACGGTATACGTCCCGTTCGTCGACAGCGTGACGGACTGCGGTGGCGTCCAGGTCTGGCAGTACGTGGAGTCCGGCATGATCTGGCAGCTGATGTTCCTCGTCGGCGAATAGAAGGTTTCTTCGCTCAGCGTCTGCCCGGTGGCGCCGGCAGCGCTTCCGGGGGTAGCGGTGAAGGTGAACGAGCAGACCCAGCCGGTATCGGGGTTGAGATGCACGCCGCCGGACTGGCCGTTTCCGGTGAGGGTTCCGTTGGCATTCACGGTGCCGGTCAGGTCGATGACCACCACACGGCCATTGGCCACGCGGATGTGAAAGCCATTGCCCTGCCGGGAGACGGAGCCGGTGACCGGCGGACCGGGATTGCTGTTGGGGGAGTCGCCGGCCCAGTTGCCCTGCGTGATGGCGGCGGTGCCTCCGCGCACGACCAACGACGCCCCGTTCATGGCGAATTCGCCACAGGCCGGGTTGGCCGACAAGGTGTAGGTGCCATCGGCGACCACCGACGGCGCAGCGGAGTTGGCTGGGCGGGCTGCCGCCGAAGTGGTGGACATCTGCGTGGTCGTCGCCGCACGAGGCATCGTGGAAGCGGGGGCCTGCGTCGGTGTCCCCTGAACCGGGCCGCACGCGACCAGCGTGGCGAGACCGGCGATGACGGCGGCCCGGCCAGTCCACAGCAGACGCCCGTTTCGTACGTTGCTCATCTCGGTTGTCCCTGCACGGGTCCGGTTGATACTTACCCATCGCGAAACACCGACCGGGCGTGACACGACACCGCTGCGCTTTACCCTCACGTCACGTGAGGGCCTAACGTCGGCACCATGGACGACGGGAAACGGGTCGGCGCGGTCGCCAGGGCCACCGGGCTCACCGTGCGCACGCTGCACTACTACGACGAGATCGGCCTGCTCGTGCCGTCCGCGCGTAGCGACGCCGGCTACCGGCTCTACCTCGCTGCCGACCTCGAACGGCTCTACCGGATCATGCGGCTGCGCCGGATCGGCATGACCCTCGACGACGTCCGCCGCGCCCTCGACGACCCGGACTGGCACCTGGCCAGCGCGCTCGGCAGCCACCTGGACCAGCTCGACCGGCAACTCGCCGCAACCCAGCGGCTGCGCACCAGCCTGGCCGCCGTCGCGGGCACCGTGCTGGCCAGCGCCGAACCGTCCACACAGGACCTGCTCACCGTCATGGAGGAGATGACCATGATCGACACCACCGTGCAGCGCCGCATTCCCGGCCTGGTCTACGCCGACATCGAAGCCGCCTACCACTACCTCACCGACGTGTTCGGCCTGGAACCCGGCCGGCTCGACCGCGACGAATCGGGCACAGTGCACCATGGCGAGGTCGGCGCGGGCGACGGCGTGATCTGGCTGCACTGCGTGTCGCCCCAGTTCGGCCTGGACTCGCCGCTGCACACCGGCGTGGAAACCGCGGGCCTGTCGATCATGGTCGACGACGTGGACGCGCACTACCAGCGGGTCAAGGGCACCGGCGCCTCGATCGTCTACGAACTCACCGACATGCCCTACGGCGTGCGCGAATACGGCGTCCGCGACCTGGAGAACCGGCTCTGGTCCTTCATGACCCCGCTCGACTAGCCGGGTTCGCCGCCGAGCGTCGCCAGGATCGCCTCGCCGTACTTGGCCAGTTTGTTCTCGCCGACGCCGCTGATCTTGCCCAGTTCGGCGATGCTGGCCGGCGCGTCCGAGGCGATCTGGCGCAGCGTGGCGTCGTGGAAGATCACGTAGGCGGGCACGCCCTGCTCCTTGGCGGTGGCCGCACGCCAGGACCGCAACTGCTCGAACACGCCGGCCGCGTCCCCGGTCAGTTCGACCACGGCCGCCTTGCTCTTGCCGCCCGAGGACGAGCGCGACCGCGACTTGGCCCGTTCCGGTTCGCGGCGCAGCATGACGCTGCGCTGCTTGCCCAGCACGTCGCCGCTGGCCTCGGTCAGCACCAGGGTGCCGTAGTCTCCTTCGACCGCGAGCAGGCCCTCGGCCAGCAGTTGCCGGGCGACGCCGCGCCATTCGCTCTCGTTGAGTTCGGTGCCGATGCCGAACACGGTCAGCGTGTCGTGATCGTGCTCGATCACCTTCGCGGTCTTGCGGCCGAGCAGGATGTCGATCACCTGGCCCGCGCCGAACTTCTGCCGCCGCTCCCTGGCCAGCCGGAACACCGTGGACAGGAACTTCTGCGCCGCGATCGTCCCGTCCCACGACTCCGGCGGGGACAGACACGTGTCGCAGTTGCCGCAGGGCTGCGCCGACTGTCCGAAGTAGTTCAACAGCCGCACCCGGCGACACTCGACCGTCTCGCACAACGCGAGCATCGCGTCCAGGTGCGCGGCCGAGGTTCGCCGCCGCGCGGCGTCCCCGCCGCCGAGGTCGATCAGCTTCCGCTGCTGCACAACGTCTTGCAGGCCATAGGACAGCCACGCGGTCGACGGCAAACCGTCCCGGCCCGCGCGGCCGGTCTCCTGGTAGTACCCCTCGACCGACTTGGGCAGGTCCAGGTGCGCGACGAACCGCACGTCCGGCTTGTCGATGCCCATGCCGAAGGCGATCGTGGCGACCATGACCACGCCGTCCTCGCGCAGGAACCGCGACTGGTTGCGCGCGCGGACGTTGCGGTCCAGCCCGGCGTGGTAGGGCAACGCGGAAATCCCGTTCTGCACCAGGAATTCGGCGGTCGCGTCCACCGATTTCTTGGTCGCGCAGTACACGATTCCCGCGTCGCCGGAATGTTCGTTCTTCAACAGGTCCAGCAGTTGTTTCTTGGGCTCGTTCTTCGACGCGATCCGGTACTGGATGTTGGGCCGGTCGAAGCTCGACACGAAATGCTTGGCCTGCGTGAGGTTCAGCCGCTGCGCGATCTCCTCGGCCGTCACCTTGGTCGCGGTCGCGGTCAGGGCGATCCTCGGCACCGTGGGCCAGCGTTCGTGCAGCCGGGACAGGTTGAGGTAGTCCTCGCGGAAGTCGTGGCCCCACTGGGAAATACAGTGCGCCTCGTCGATGGCGAACAACGAGATCGTGCCGCGATCCAGCAACCGCGCCATCGACTCGGCGGCCAGCCGCTCGGGCGCGATGTAGAGCAGATCCATCTCACCGGCCAGGAATTCCTGCTCGACCAGCCGCTGCTCCTCGAAATCCTGGGTGGAATTCAGGAACCGGGCGCGGATACCGAGCGCGTTGCACGCGTCGACCTGGTCCTGCATCAGCGCGATCAGCGGTGAGATCACCACGCCGACACCCGGGCGGATCAGCGCCGGGATCTGGTAGCACAAGGACTTGCCACCACCGGTCGGCATCAGTACCAGCGCGTCGCCGCCGCCGACGACCTGCTCGATGATCTCCTGCTGCTGACCGCGAAACGTGTCATAGCCGAAGACCCGGTGCAGCACATCGGCGGCGTCGGTCAGCTGATCCTGATCTTGCTGGGTTTCCACCCGCGCGATTCTAGGCGCTCCGCCCGACAGCCCCGATCGACAAGGCGGATTTCACGCCTGGTTGGTCGGCAACACCACCACCTGCCGCAGGTTCACGTGCCGCGGCCTGGTGGTCACGAAGCCGATCAGATCGGCGATCTCCGCGCCGCTCAGCGCGTCGATCCCGGCGAACATGACTCGCAGGTCATCGGAGAGTCGCGGGTTGTCGACGTGGTCGGCCAGTTCGGTGTCGGTCAGGCCCGGCTCGATGTTCGTCACCCGGACGTGTTTCGGGCCGAGTTCGGTGCGCAGCGTCGCGGACAGGTGCGTCAGCGCGGCTTTCGTCGCGCCGTAGACCGCGTAACTCGGGAACGCGACGTGCGCGCCGATCGAGGAGATGTTCACCAGGTCGGCGGCGCGCCCGTCGGCCGCGGCCGCGATCAGGTCGGGCAGGAAGGCGTCGACGATCCGCAACGCGCCGGTCAGGTTCGTGTCGATCATGCGCTGCCACTCGTCGGCGCGGCCGTCGGTGATCGGGTTGGGCAGCATCACGCCCGCGCTGTTCACCACCAGATCCACCCGCCCGAACCGCTCGTGCACCCGCGCGACGGCCGCCACGACCGCCTCCTGGTCGGTCACGTCCACCGCGACCGGCAGCGCGTCACCACCGTTCGCGATGATCTTGTCGGCCAGCTCGGTCAGCCGCTCCCGCCTGCGCGCCAGCAACGCCACCCTGGCGCCCGAGGCGCCCAGCAACGCCGCGGTCGCCGCGCCCATGCCACTGGCCGCACCGGTGATCACGGCCACCCGGCCGGTCAGGTTCTCGTAGGTCGTCATGGCCCCAACCCTGCGGCGCACGCCCGCGACCAGCCACGGCTGCGTCCAACCTAGGTCTGGCATAACCAGGCTCACGGCGCCGGCCGGGAGGCATACTCGGACCCGTGGAACAGAACATCGGCGAGTTCCTGCGCTCGCGCCGCGCCCGCATCCAGCCCGAGGATGTCGGCCTGGTCGGCTACGGCCGCCGCCGCGTGCCCGGCCTGCGGCGCGAGGAGCTGGCGCAGCTCGCCGGGGTCAGCGTCGACTACTACGTGCGGCTGGAGCAGGGCCGCAGCCCGACGGTGTCCGAAGCGGTGCTCGACTCGATCGGCCGCGCGCTCCGCCTCGACGAGACCGAACGCACCCACCTGCGCAACCTCGTCCGCCCCGCGCCCCGCACCCGTCGCACGCCCGCCGCGCAACGCGTCCGGCCCGAGATCCAGCGGCTGCTGGCCATGCTCGACCGGGTGCCCGCCTTCGTGCTCGGCCGCCGCGCCACCGTGCTCGCCTGGAACCCGCTCGCCAACGCGATCTACGGCTTCGCCGCGCTGCCACCCGCCGACCGCAACATGGCCCGCTTCGTGTTCCGCGACCCCGCGGCCGTCGAGTTCTACCCGCGGTGGGACACGGTCGCCGCGGAAACCGTCGGCTTCCTGCACCTGGAAGCGGGCAAACACCCGGACGATCCACAGCTCGCCGCGCTGGTGGGGGAGTTGTCGGTCAACAGCGACAGGTTCCGCACGCTGTGGGCGCGCCAGGACGTGCACGACAAGTCACACGGCCCGAAGGTCATCAGCCATCCGACGGTCGGCCTGCTCGACCTGACCTACGAGAGCTTCGCCCCGCCCGGCGACACCGAACAGCTGCTGATCACCTACCTCGCCGAAGCGAATTCGCCCACCGAGGAACGGCTGCGCCTACTGGCCAGCTGGCACGCCGAGCAGCAGGTCGACCCGGCCAGGCAGGACGCCTAGCGAGAAGGGCCCGGACCTGGCGCGGAAACCGGGCCCTCCTCCCTGCTGGACAGTTGGCCCCGCCCTCGTTCATCGGCCCAATTCGACGTCCTCCAGGATTCCCAACGCGTCCGGCACCAGCACCGCGATCGAGTAGTACACGCTCACCAGGTACGAGATGATCGCCTTCTCACTGATGCCCATGAACCGCACGGACACGCTCGGCTGCACCTCGTCCGGGATGCCGGTGTGCTGCAGGCCGATCACGCCCTGGTCGTCCTCGCCGGTGCGCATGGCAATGATCGACGTGGTGTTCTGCTCGGTGATCGGCAGCTTGTCGCTGGGCAGGATCGGCACCCCGCGCCAGGCCATCATCGCCTTGCCGTCCACCACCACCGGCTCCGGATAGACGCCGCGCAGGTTGCACTGCTTGCCGAACGCGGCGATCGCCTTCGGATGGGCCAGGAACAACCGGGTCTTGCGGCGCATGGTCAGCAGTTGGTCGAGGTCGTCCGGGGTGGGCGGGCCGGAGCGAGTCGGGATGCGCTGCTTGAGGTCGGCGTTGTGCAGCAGGCCGAAGCCACGGTTGTTGATCAGGTCGTGTTCCTGCCGCTCGCGCAGTGCCTCGATGGTCAGCCGCACCTGTTGCTGCGTCTGGTCCATCGGGTCGTTGTAGAGGTCGGCGACCCTGGTGTGCACGCGCAGGAGCGTCTGTGCGACCGCGAGTTCGTACTGGCGCGGGCTGAGTTCGTAGTCCGCGAACGTGCCGGGCAGGTCGTACTCGCCGTCCTGACCGGACGCGAGGCTGATCTCGGCCTCACCGCGTTTGTTCTGCGGCCGCGCCGGCCGCGACCGGAACCGTTCGACCTGCGCCCGCAGCTCCTCCGACGAACCGGCGATCTCCTCGAAGGCCTGCCTGGTCAGGGTCAGCACGATGCACGGGGTCACCGCCTTGACCGCGTAGGGCCACGAGCCCTCATCGAGCAGCGCGTCGGCGCCGAAGTGGTCGCCGTCGGCCAGCGCGTCCAGCACCACCTCATCGCCGTACTTGCCGGTGCCGACCCGGTTGGCCCGGCCGTGCGCCAGCAGGTACACCTGGTCGGCGGCCTGGCCCGGTTCGACCAGCACGTCACCGGCGGCGTACTCGCGCTGCACGAACCGCCCGGCCAGCGCGATCAGCGCCAGCTCGTCGGCGAACCCGCGCAGCAACGGCAGCTCGGCCAGCTCGGCCGGGATCACCTGGACCTGCGCGCCCACGTTGGTGAACTCGATCCGGCCATCGCCCAGCGTGTACGTCAACCGCCGGTTCACGCGGTACACCGCGCCGCGCGCTTCCACCCACGGCAGGTTGGCCAGCAGGTAGCGCGGGGTGATGCCCTGCATCTGCGGGACGGTCTTGGTGGTGGTCGCCAGGTTGCGCGCCGCCGCCGTGCCCAGGCTCAGCTGGGTTGTCTCCGGTTCTTCGGTCTGCGTCATGACCGCGGATTCCCCAATTCTCCTCGGTTCTCCCGGTCAGCCTTCGCGGCCGATTTCCACGTCCTCCAGCATGGCCATTGCGTCCGGCACGAGCACCGCGGCGGAATAGTAGGTGCTGACCAGGTAGGAAAGAATCGCTTTTTCGCTGATGTTCATGAACCGTACGGAAAGGCCCGGCTGGTATTCGTCCGGAATTCCGGTCTGGTAGAGACCGACAACGCCCTGGCTCTCCATGCCGGTCCGCATCAGCAGGATCGAACTGGTCCGCTGCTCGGTGATCGGAATCTTGTTGCACGGGAAAATCGGCACACCGCGCCAGGACGGCACCTGGTTGCCGTTGAAGTCCACCGCGCTCGGGTAGAGGCCCCGGCTGTTGAACTCGCGGCCCATCGCCGCGATCGTCTTGGGGTGGGCCAGGAAGAACGCGGGCTCCTTCCACACCAGCGACAGCAGTTCGTCCAGGTCGTCCGGGGTGGGCGGACCGGACAGGGTCGGGATCCGCTGACCAAGATCGACGTTGTTCAGCAGACCGAAGTCCCGGTTGTTGATCATCTCGTGTTCCTGGCGCTCGCGCAGCGCCTCGATGGTCAGCCGCAGTTGCTGTTCGGTCTGGTTCATCGGCTCGTTGTAGAGATCCGCGACGCGGGTGTGCACCCGCAGCACGGTCTGCGCCACGCTCAACGGGTACTCGCGCGGCGATTCGTCGTAGTCCACGAACGTGCCCGGCAGGTCGTACTCGCCCTGCTGACCCGAAGCGAGATCGATGCTGGCCTCGCCGTGGGTGTTCGCGTCCACCGCGGTGCTGGCCTGGTAGAGCACGATCTGCGCGCGCAGCGACTCGGACTGCTCGGCCAGTTCCTGAAACGCCGACCTGGACAGCGCCAGCACCGTGCCGCTGGTCAGCGCCTTGATGGTGTAGCCCCAGTTGCCCTCGGCCTCGCTCAGCACTTCCTCGCCGAAATACGAGCCGCCGGTGAGCACGTCCAGCACGCTCTGCTCGCCGTACTTGCCCGCGCCGATCTTGTTCACCTTGCCGTGCGCCAGCAGGAACACCTGATCAGCAGGCTCACCCTCACTCACCAGCACATCGCCAGGGGAAAATTCCCGTTGCTGGAACCGGCCGGCCAGCGCGCTGAGCACGTCCGCGTCGTCATAGCCGCGCAACGCCGGCAGTTCCCCCAGTTCGGCCGGGATGACCCGGCATTCCGAACCGGTCTGCACGAACTCGACCCGGCCGTCGCCGACCGTGTAGGTCAACCGGCGGTTCACGCGGAACGTGCCGCCCGGCACGTCGATCCAGGGCAGCAGCTTGAGCAGCCAACGCGACGAAATGCCCTGCATCTGCGGTACGGACTTGGTCGTGGTGGCCAGGTTCCGCGCCGCAGCGGTACCGAGGCTCAGCTGTGACTGCTGCTCGGCACCACCGTCGACATTGGACTGAACTTCGGTCACGACACACACTCCTCAAGCGATCTGCCGACGGGCACTATTCAGGGACCGCAACCGCCGATCGGGCAGTTCGGTCACCTGCGGACATGTGAAACACGCGAATTCGCGAAGCGGAGATGGAGGGAACCGGTTGGCTGACATGGGGACGCTAGCACCGCCGTTCGCAGGCTCGCAGTCGCCCGAACGGGTTGCGCGGCCACGGTATCCGGCGCAGTCGATCATGCTCCGCGTCACCCGGATGGCCGCATTGCCGGCAAAGATCGACCGGCGTAATTCACTCGTCAATACCAATGCCGGACACGGTCGAGTACTAATTCATGATTCGGGTGGTTCCAGGTCCATTCCCATTGGTCTGAACGGGCTACGGGCTATCTGGATCGACGTGAGATACGCCGCGCGGCCACCGCGCCACCACCGAAAACGATCACCACAGTGGTCAGCGCCCAGCGGCGTTCGGTATCCCGTTCCTGCTCGGACGGCTGCGCCAGCACCTTCGCCTCCGGCAACACCGCGGGCGGACTCGTCGGCGCCGGCGACGGCGGGGGAGTGGGTGAGGTCGGCGGCACTGTAGTGGTCGTCGGCGGAATGGTCGTTGTCGGCGGGATGAACTGCGCGGGAACAGGTTTCGACGTCGTCGTCGGCGGTTTCGTCGTGGCCGGTGGCGGCGGGCGATGCGTCGTGGTCGGCGGCGGGGGAGTGGTCGGCGGTGGCGGCGGCGAAGCGAGACAGCCCGCCAGGTCCGTGGTCCGCGCCGCGGACCAGCTCGCCAACTGGACCGCCGGACCCGGCGCATCGAGCGGAATCCGGTACAACCGGCTCTGTCCGAAAACGTCGTCCGCGATCGCGTACATCACCGGCCCGGACACCACCACCGACCCGAAACTGGCCCACTCCGGAAGGCCTTGCACCACGCGGACTTCCCGCACCGCGCCGGAACCCGGGTCGATGCTGACCACCGAATCGCCCCGCAAGCCGTAGAGCAGGCCGTTCGACGGATCGACGGCGAAATCGTCCACGTCCTCGGCCAGCCAGTCCGGGTGCAACGGCAGCGCCTTGGCCACCGCACCGAATTCGCCGCTCGACGGATCCACCCCGATCGCGTAGAGCATCCCGTCCGACCGGACATAGAGGTCCCCGCCCAGCACCGCCCCGGCCACCGCGTCGCCCAGCCCCGCGCCGCGCACGTGTCCGAGGTCGGACAACGCGCCCCGCGTACTGATCCGCACCAGGTGGCCGCCGCGATCGGTGGCGATGCCGTACACCACATTCTGTTGTGCCGCATAGCCGATCGCGTTCACCTCCGGTCCCAGCCGCGCCACGGTCGCACTCGTGCCCGCGGTCAGATCCACCCTCAGCAGGTCAGATCCGCCGCCGCCCCACTGCTCCGTTCGGACCTCCAGCGCGACACAGTTGGCGGTTGCGGCGCCCGCGTGCGCGGACAAAAGGGACAGCGTGATCACCGCAATGACGCAAGCGAGTCCTGCCAACGGGTAAGTCAGTCGATTGGTCACAAGCCACCGGTTCTGATCATTCAGCAACTTGGGGGTATGGGGTCAACGGTAACCCGTGCTCTAATACGGGGCCAGAGAGGACATTGAATGAATATCTACGTATCCGGCCTCATCTGGGTCGTCGGATCGGCCGCCATCGCGGTGTTGGTCGCGCTGCTCCTGCACCGCAGGAACCCGGCGGAAAAACGGTCGTCCAACAATGACTCGGCCGGGAATGTCTTCACCATTGTCGGCGGCCTGCAGGCCGTGCTGATCGCATTCGTGCTGATTTCGCTTTTCGACAATGTATCCACGGTGTCCAGTGAATCGTTCACCGAGGCCAACGCGGTCGTCGCCATCTACTGGGACGCCGACTCGCTGCCGCAACCGGACCAGAACAAGATCCACCAGCTCTGCCTGGACTACACCAACACCGTGATCAACAACGAGTGGCCGCAACTGCGCGACGGCGCGACCTCGCTGACCGGCCCCGGCTGGCAGCAACTCCAGACCCTGCACTCCGCGATCACCGCCGCCGCCGTGGACAACAGCGACAACTGGCGGCTCAACGAGAAGACCGACGCGGCCAACCAGCTCTGGCAGGTCTTCCAGGCTCGCCAGCAACGGCTCAACGCGGCGGGCGGCGGCGTCAGCCTGGTCGTCTGGCTCGCCATGATCGTCGGCAGCCTGCTCACCCTGACCCTGGCCTACCTCTTCGGCGGCGCCAAACTCCTGCCCCACGTGATCATGGTCGGGGTGCTCGCGGGCACCATCGCGCTGCTGCTGTTCGCCGTGTTCCAGATGCAGGACCCGTTCACCGGCGGCGCCGCGGTCGGCCCGGACGCGTTCAGCTCCGCGCTCACCAGACTCCAATAGGGGCCCAGTTGACCGGTTTCCGAGTCGGATGCTTGTACGGTTGACCCGGAACCCGGCCATCACGAGGGGAGCACCATGATCACCGACACGGTCACCGAGCAGGTCGTCCTGCTCACCGAGTCCGGCGAATCGGCTGGGGTCACCCCCAAAGCGACCGTGCACACCACCGAGACTCCGCTGCACCTCGCGTTCTCCTGCTACCTGTTCAACACCGACGGTCAGCTGCTGCTCACCCGCCGCGCCCTGGCCAAGCCGACCTGGCCCGGCGTGTGGACGAACAGCTGCTGCGGCCACCCCGCCCCCGGCGAAAGCCTCAGCGACGCCGTCGCCCGCAGGCTGCAACGCGAACTCGGCATCACCGTGCCCGAAGTCACCCTCGTGCTGCCCCGCTTCCGCTACCGGGCCGTGATGACCAACGGCATGGTCGAGAACGAGATGTGCCCGGTGTTCCGCGCGTTCACCGACAGCAACGTCACCGACGCCAGCCCGGCCCCGGACGAGGTCGACGATGCCCAGTGGGTCGACTGGACCAGCCTGGTCGACGAGGTCCTGGCCGGCCGCCGCGCCATCTCGCCCTGGTGCCTCGACCAGATCACCGAGCTGGCCACCCTGCCCGCCGACCCCCGCGACTGGCCCATCGGCGACCCGGCCGACCTGCCCCCGGCCGCCCGGAGCTGAACCAGGCTGACCAGCGCCAACCCGCCCCGACCGCGTACTCCCCGGCGCGCCGCGACACCAACTCGCCAGATCCCGTCCGCATGATGTCGTACCCTGCGGATACTCTCGAACAAGGGTTCGGCAGCTGACGCCGAACCCGATCTGGCTGCGCGCGACCTGGGAGAAGAAGCTTCCGTGACTGCTGAGACCCTGTACGGGGCCGACGACCTCACCCACCTGGAAGGTCTGGAAGCGGTCCGCAAACGACCCGGCATGTACATCGGCTCGACCGACAGCCGGGGCATCAACCACCTCTTCACCGAGATCGTCGACAACTCCACCGACGAGGGCATCGCGGGCGAGGCCACCAAGATCGTCGTCACCCTGCACGCCGACGGCAGCATCCAGGTCGACGACGACGGCCGGGGCATCCCCACCGGCACCCACGCCAAATCCGGCCTGTCCGGCGTCGAACTCGTGCTCACCCGCCTGCACGCGGGTGGCAAGTTCGGCGGCTCCGGCTACAAGACCTCCGGCGGCCTGCACGGCGTCGGCGCCTCCGCCGTCAACGCACTGTCCCGCCGGCTGGACGTCACGGTCAAGCAACAGGGCAAGATCCACCAGATGTCCTTCGCGCACGGCGTGCCCGGCGAGTTCGACGGACCCGGCCCCAAAGCCAAGTTCACCCAGGCCTCCGGCCTGCGGGTGATCGGCAAGATGAAGCGCGGCGAGTCCTCCGGCACGTCCATCCGCTACTGGTACGACGCGCGCTACTTCGACAACGGCGCCACGCTGGACATCGAGGCCGTGCAGGCCAAACTGCGCAACACCGCGTTCCTGGTGCCCGGCGTCACCTACGTGCTGCGCCAGGCCCTCGACGACCGCATCGACGAGCAGACCTTCCACTTCACCAACGGCCTGCTCGACATGGTCGACTTCCTCACCCCGGCAGGCGACCGCCCGGTCTCCGGCACGCTGCTGGCCAAGGGCGACGGTATCTACTACGAGAACGCCGCCGACGAGAACGGCGTGATGCGATCCAAAGTGGAGCGTCACGCCGAGGTCGAGGTGGCGTTCCGCTGGGGCACCGGCTACGAGCGCACCGTCGAGTGCTTCACCAACACCATCCGCAACATGCACGGCGGCACCCACCGCAAAGGCTTCGAACGGGCCGCGCTCAAGTCCATTCAGGACGCGATCGCCAAAACCCGTGGCCTGCTCAAGCCCAAGGAAGACCCGCCCACCCTCGACGACGTGTTCGAGGGCATGACCGCGGTCATCCACGTGCGCATCCCCGAGCCCCAGTTCACCTCGCAGACCAAGGACGATCTGTCCACCGCGGGCATCACCAAGGTCGTGCAGGCCGTCGTCGAGAAGCACATCAAGGCCTGGGTCGAGGACCGCAAGACCAAGACCGAAGCCAAAACCGTCCTGCAGAAGGTCGTCGACGCCTCCCGCGTCCGCCTCACCCAGAAACAGCAGAAAGACGCCGCCCGCCGCAAAACCGCGCTCGAAGGCGCGGCCATGCCGGCCAAACTCGTCGACTGCCGGATCAACTCCATCGACCGCAGCGAGCTGTTCCTGGTCGAGGGCGAGAGCGCCCTGGGCTCGGCCAAGATGGCGCGGGTCTCCGAGTACCAGGCCCTGTTGCCGTTGCGCGGCAAGATCCTCAACGTGCAGAAGGCCAGCCTGGCCGACACCTTGCGGAATGTGGAGATCGCCACCATCGTGCAGGTGCTCGGCGCGGGCAGCGGACGCACCTTCGAGATCGGCCAGATGCGCTACGGCCGCGTCATCCTGATGGCCGACGCCGATGTGGACGGTTCGCACATCAGGACGCTGCTGATCACCTTGTTCGCCAAGTACATGCGGCCGGTCATCGAGGACGGCAGGCTCTACTCGGCCATGCCGCCGTTGCACAAGGTCGTCACCAAGGGCCGCAACCCGGAGACGCATTTCACCTTCACCCAGCGCGAGATGGAGCAGACCGTCGCGCGGCTGGAGCGCTCGGGCAAGACTGTGTCCAAGCCGGTGCCCCGGTTCAAGGGCCTCGGCGAGATGGACGCGGACGAGCTGTGGGAGACCACGATGAACCCGCTGAGCCGCTCGGTGCGCCGGATCACCATGGACGACGTGGAAGCCGCGGAAGCCGCGCTGGAACTGCTGATGGGCGAAAAGGTCGAGCCGAGGCGGAACTGGCTTGTCGAGTCGTCCTCGCGGGTCGACCAGGAAGCTATCGACATCTGAGCAAGGGCCTTCGGTTCCAAAGGAGAGATTCAGACATGGCACGCCGCAAGGGCCCGACCACCAAGATCGACCCTGCCGCCTTCGACTCGGCGGGGGCGCACGTGTTCGAGAATCCGCTGCGCACCGAGATCGAGGACTCGTACCTGGAGTACGCGTACTCGGTCATCCACTCGCGGGCACTGCCCGACGCGCGGGACGGCCTCAAGCCGGTGCACCGCCGGATCATGTACTCGATGAACCAGCAGGGACATCGGCCGAACTCGGCCTACGTGAAGTCCTCCCGGGTGGTCGGCGACGTGATGGGTCGCTTCCACCCGCATGGCGACATGGCCATCTACGAGGCCATGGTCCGGCTGGCCCAGGACTTCTCGCTGAACGCCCCGCTGGTCGACGGACACGGAAACTTTGGTACGCAAGACGATGGCCCGGCGGCGAGCCGATACACCGAGTGCCGACTGTCGAATGAGGCTATGCTGCTGGTCGGCGAGCTTGGCGAGGACACCGTCGATTTCCGGCCGAACTACGACGGTTCCGAACTCGAACCGACGGTGCTTCCGGCTGCTTTCCCGAACCTGTTGGTGAACGGGACGTCCGGCATCGCGGTTGGTATGGCTACCAACATGATCCCGCACAACCTGGGCGAGGTGATCTCGGCCGCGCGCTGGCTGATCACGCATCCGGCGGCCACGCTGGACGATCTGATGAAGCGGGTGCCCGGCCCGGACCTGCCGACCGGCGGGATGCTGCTCGGCCTGGACGAGGTGCGCAAGGCCTACGAGACCGGGCGCGGCGTGGTGCGGATGCGGGCGCGGGCGGAGACCGGGCCGTTGGAGGGTAGCCGGGGGCGTCAGGCGATCACGGTGACCGAGCTGCCTTACGGTGTCGGGCCGGAGAAGATCATCGAGAAGATCACCGACGAGGTCACCAAGTCCAAGCGGCTCACCGGGATCGCGGATGTGAAGGACCTGACCGACCGGGAGAACGGTACCCGGCTGGTGATCGAGTGCAAGGTCGGCGTGAACCCGACCGCCCTGCTCGCCGACCTGTACCGGTTGACGCCGATGGAGCAGTCCTTCGGCATCAACAACCTGGTGCTGGTCGACGGTCAGCCGCAGACGCTGGGCCTCAAGGCGCTGCTGGAGGTCTTCCTCAGCCACCGCTACGACGTGGTGACCCGGCGGACGAAGTACCGGCGGCGCAAGCGCGAGGAGCGGTTGCACCTGGTCGAGGGTCTGCTGATCGCGTTGCTGGACATCGACAAGGTGATCCGGCTGATCCGCACCAGCGAGAACGCGCAGGAGGCCAAGGACGGCCTGATGAAGCGCTTCAAGCTCTCCGAGATCCAGGCCACCTACATCCTGGACACGCCGCTGCGCCGCCTGACCAAGTTCGACAAGCTCGAACTGGAGTCGGAGCAGGACCGGTTGCGCGCGGAGATCGCCGAGCTGTCCACGATTCTGGACGACGAGTCGGTGCTGAAGAAGCTGGTGTCGGACGAGCTGGCCAAGGTGGCGAAGGATCTGGCCGGGCCGCGTCGCACGGCGTTGATCGACGGCGATCTGAAGGAGGTGCTGGCGGCGTCGATGCCTGCCGGTCCGCTGGAGGTGGCCGACGATCCGTGCCAGGTGATCCTGTCCGCGACCGGTCTGGTGGCGCGCACGGCGGCCGAGTCGGAAGAGGCGTCGGAGACGCGCAAGCGCAGTGGCCGGGCCCGGCATGACGCGGTCGCCGCGATCGTGCACACCACGGCGCGCGGCCAGATTCTGCTGGTCACGAACCTGGGTCGGGCGTTCAAGACCGACGTGTTGCCGTTGCCGGTGTTGCCGGAGGGCGCGGGCACGGTGTCGGTGAGCGGCGGCATGGCCGCGAACGAGCTGGCCTCGCTGGACAAGGGCGAGAAGGTGATCGGCATCGCCCCGCTGGCTCAGGAGGGTTCGCCGGGTATCGCGCTGGGGACCAAGCTCGGCGTGGTGAAGGTGTGCTCGCCGGAGTGGCCGGTGCGGTCGGACGAGTTCGAGGTGATCACGCTCAAGGACGGCGACGAGGTGGTCGGCGCGACCTGGCTGACCGATGGCTCGGAGACGTTGGCGTTCGTGTCCTCGGATGCGTCGTTGCTGCGGTACGCGGCCTCGCTGGTGCGGCCGCAGGGTTTGAAGGGCGGCGGCATGGCCGGAATCAACCTCGCGGCCGGTGCGCGTGCGGTGTTCTTCGGCGCGATCCGCACCGATGACACCGAGCATGGCGAGCCGCTGGTGGTGACCTCGACCGGGGTTTCGGTGAAGGTGACGCCGTTCGAGGAGTATCCGGCGAAGGGCCGGGCGACCGGTGGGGTGCGGGCGCAGCGTTTCCTCAAGGGCGAGAACGGTTTGCTGTTGGCGTGGATCGGTCCTCGGCCGGCGGGCATGAGCGAGACCGGGTCGCCGGTGGAGCTGCCCGAGGTGGACCTGCGCCGGGACGGTTCGGGTTCGGCGCATCCGGGTCCGGACGTGGTCGGTCACCTGATCGAGCGCGGTTGATTCGTTGCCATGACCAGGATCCGGCGGCCGAATCCGTTGTGGTGGGTGTTCTACACCTATGGCGGGCGGCTGCCGGATCGGTATCGCGAGTGGGTGTTGCACGACGGCACCTGCCGCACCTGGCTGGTGCGGGTGTTTCTGCGCGGTTTCGTGCAGGTGTTGCCGGTGGCGGCCGGGTTGCTGATCGCGTTTCTGGTGTTCGGGCCGGGTTCGTGGCCGCTGGCGGTGGGCGCGGTGGTGCTCGGGCTGCTGGGCATGCTGCGTTATGTGTTGTCGTATTCGGTGGAGAGTGTGAACAGCCGGTTGTCGGCTTACGGCTATCCGCCCGGGTACGGCACGACGGTGCGCAAGCAGCGGTACCGGGCCGAACACGCCGATGAGCAGGCGCGTTACGAGGCGATCTGGCGCACACCGCTCAGCCCGCCGGTAACCAGCGAGGTACCGTTGACTGGTGACGACGAAGCGCCCTAACCCGTTCTTGTGGGTGTGGTACGCGTTCGGCGGGCGACTGCCGGAGGGCTACCGCGACTGGGTGGTGCGTGACGCGACGGCGCCGACCTGGCTGCTGCGGGCCGTGTTGCGCGGCTTGGTGCAGGTCACGCCGTTCGCGGTGGTGTTCGTCGTGCTGATCGTGGGGTTCGCCCATTCGTGGCTGATCGCGATCGTGGGCGTGGTGATCGGCATCGGTGCGATGCTGCCGTACTCGTTGGCTTACGCGGAACACAGTGTGAACGCGCGCCTGGGCGCGTACGGGTTCCCGGCCGATCACGCCTCCAAGGTGCGCAAAGCCCGGTACAAGGCCGAGCACGCCGACGAGGAGGCCCGCTACCGGGCCACCTGGCGCACGAGCAATACGGACTGATCGGGTTTCCAGCCCTTGGACCGGGGTACTCGACGAGTACGCACGGTGGAAAGGAGCTGGATACGGTGGACACCGAACATGTCACCTTTCTGATTGTCGGCGTCATCGTCGTGTTTGTCGTCGGGCAGTTGCTGATCAGCGCCGGACGGCGGTATCTCGCCAACTCCGTGCCCAAAGAGGGCGGTGCGGCCGCGCCTGCCGCCACCTTGCTCGCGGTGTTGTTCCACCTGTTGACGCTCGGCATCGTCGCGCTGATCACGGTGGTGCCCATCGGGGGCGGTTCCACGACGAAGTTCCTGATACAGACCGGAATTCTGCTGATCGCGCTGGCGATCATCTACGGCGTCGCGTTGAACCTGCTGGGCCGCAAGCGGGACGAGGCGCTGGTTGCGGAGTTCGAGACGCGGGCGCATCTGCCTGCCACTGAGACGTCGCGGCCGTCGGTGCGGCCGAGGGTCGATTACGACAACGGCGAACTCGGACGGGCCGAGTACGGCTACGGCATTCCGAGTGACGTGCCGATGGATCCGGCCGCGGGCACCGCGATGGGTCAGCCCCGGCGCGAGGACGCGCTGTAGTTTTTCCGCGCTGTAGATTTTCGTTGCCTACCAACGAATTTTGCGTTCCAAGGACTCTGTGGAGGTGGATGACATGGCCGACGTGAGCCGGTTGCCGAGGCCGGTCACCGAGGTATGGGACTGGCAGCTGCAGGCGCGGTGTCGCGACGCGGACATTGACGTCTTCTTCCATCCCGAGCAGGAGCGCGGCGAGATCAAACTGCGCAGAGAAGAGCGGGCCAAGGCGGCGTGCCGGGTGTGTCCCGTGCTGGAGCCGTGCCGGCAGCACGCGCTGGCCGTGCACGAGCCGTACGGGATCTGGGGCGGGATGACGCCGCGTGAGCGCAGCGCCGAAATCGCCGCCCGCCGCAAGCACTCCAGCGCGGCCTGACGAATGACCTCGTGTCCGCGCGCGGTATTACTCCCCGGGCCGCGCGCGGACACGTCCTTGCCGTTCAGGCCGGGTTTTCGCCGTTGAGGATCTTGCGCAGCGAGCGCAGGCTGCTGGCCAGCAACCGGGACACGTGCATCTGTGAGATGCCGACGCGTTCGGCGATCTGGGTCTGGGTGAGGTTGCCGAAGAACCGCATGACCACAATGGACGCTTCCCGCTCGGGAAGCTGTGCCAGCGCCGGATAAAGCGCTTCCCGGTCTTCGACCAGGCTCAGGTCGCCGTCGAGCACGCCGAGTTGGGTGGCGGCGCGGTTCGGGCCTTCCTCGCCGGGCTGCTCGTCGAGTGAGTCGCTGTGATAGGCGAGGCCGGCTTGCAGGCCTTCGTACACCTCGTCCATCGGCAGGCCCAGTTCGGCGGCGAGTTCGCTGGGCCGGGCCGAGCGGCCGAGTTCCTGGCTGAGCCGGGCGGCGGCGGTGCTCAGTGCGGCGTGCAGTTCCTTGAGCCTGCGCGGTACCCGGACCGACCAGGTGGCGTCCCGGAAGTAACGCCGGATCTCGCCGGTGATGGTGGGTACCGCGAAGGACAGGAAGTCGTTGCCCCGGGCCGGATCGAACCGGTCGATGGCGTTGATCAGGCCGACGGTGGCGACCTGTTTGAGGTCGTCCTCGGGCTGGCCCCGATTGCGAAATTTGCGCGCGATGTGCTCGGCGACCGGAAGGTACTCGGTGACCAGCTGGTCCCGCACCCGGGCGCGCTCCTGCGCGCCGGTGGAGTGGTCCACCAGCTGGGCGAACAGCGGCGTCAGTTCCGCGTATTCGCTGTTGCCGGCTCCGTTGTCGGTCGCTGTCACGGCCCTCCTCAACCGATTCGGAACCGTACTTCGACCGTGGTGGCGCCCGGTCGCGTGTGCAGCCGGACCAGGTCGGCCAGATCGTGCACGATCATCAGGCCTCGTCCGCGTACCTGCCCTGGTTGGGCGGGGTGGCGCCCGGCCAGCGGGTCGGTGAACTCGCCTGCGTCGCGCACCTGGCCGACCAGCTCGCCCCGGTCGGTGAACATGCGCACCTCGGCGTAGCCGTGGCTGTGCTCGATGCTGTTGGTGGCCAGTTCGGTCAGCGCCAGCGTCCAGTCCAGTCGCCGTTCCTCGTCCAGGCCCGCCGCCGTGGCCACGTCGTCCGCCCCGGTGCGCAGCTGCCGCAGCTGGGTGGCGCCGACGGTGAACTCGGTCGCGTCCAGCGGCGCGGGCAGCGGCTGGTTGTAGTCGGTCAGCACCGCCTCCGGGGCGTAGCTGGTGCTGTCCTGGGTGCGGTCGCCGTCCAGCACGACCGGGTGGGTCCGCACGGCGTCGATCAGCGCGCGCGAGTCCAGCGTCTGGGTGTCGTACGGGCACAGCATGGACACCGCGCGACCGGCAAACGCCCGGTTGATCAGCGCCTCGTGTTGCGCACAGGCCGCGTACTCGGCGGCCGAGCGATCCGGCCAGATCGGCTCAGCGACGATCCGGACCCACTGCTCGGCGTGGTCGTCGGCGAAGGCGCGCAGCACGCCGCCGAGGATCCGGCTGGGATTGCGGCCCGCCTGGGCCATGTCGACCAGCCGCACCAACTCGGTGTCCCGGCCGAGTTGGCTGGCGATCAGCTCCAGTTTGTCCGGGGGAACCGCGATCAGCACGGCATCGCCCCTGCTCAGCCCGTCGTTGACGAACTCGAGGGTGCCATGCAGGTACTCCCTGCTGTTGCGGTAGAACAAGGCGGGGTGTTCGAAGGCCGCGGCCGGGCCCCGCCAGCGGTCCGCGGGTGATTCCGCGGCGCGGGTGATGGTCATCTTCGGCTCCTTCGCGCACCTCGGCCGTCAGGCCGGTGGTAGCGCGCCGTCCTCCTGCATCTGCACGGTCCACATCAGCAGCTGCACGACGACACTCGCCAGCTCGACTTGGGCACCGTTGGCGCAGGCCAGCTCCAACTGATCCATCGCGTCTGCCGCCGACCCGTTGACCAGCGACAACACCATCCGGATGGCGGTGCGCAAGGTCGGCTCCAGCTCGTCGATGCCGACCTCGGACCCGTCGACGTCGGTGAGTCGTAACTCGACGAGCGGGTCGGCTTCGGGGTCGGGGAAGAAACGTCTGATCAGGCCCGCGCCTGCCGTGGCCAACTTCAGGGCCGCGGCGCGCAGCGCGGGTTCGCCGAGGGCCGCGAGGTCGGCGAGCGCGTCCATGGTGCCGTCCGAGTCACCGACGCGGATGGCGGCCAGCGCGCATCCGATCGCGTCCTCGAACTCCTGTTGGTCTTTCATGGGGGTGGGCCAGCTCCCTCGCGGCGTGTGTTTCTTCCGGGTACGGCCAACGTTCCCCGTACCCGGCGCGGTCAAACCCGGGCTGGAGAATCCGGCGGTGGCGGGTAGGGTTTTGGCCGGATCAAGCTGGGCACCCTAGGCCCGAGCAGGCCGGCTGCCGGGGCCGGCACCGGTGAGGGAATATCGAGGTGAACCTGTGTCCCAACCGTTGACGGGGCAAGCTGAGCACAAGCAGGGCGATCTGGTCGACGTCGAAGTCCGCCTCATCGCCGACCTTGGCCAGCTGTTCGTGGTGCGTGCGCTGGCGGCCACCATCGCCATCCGCCAGGACTTCGCCCTGGACGCCGTTGAGGACGTCAAACTGGCCGTCGACGAAATCTGCTCGACGCTGGTGCCACGGGCGGCGGCGGGGGAGCAGCTGAACTGCCGGTTCACCGCGTCCGAGGGCCGGATCAGCGTGCTCGCGTCCGTGATTTCGGACCGCCCGGATCCGGTGGACCAGGAGACGTTCGGCTGGCGCGTGCTCACCACGCTGACCGACGAGGCCCGCTCGTCGGTGGTCCCGCTCGGCGAGGCCGGTTACCAGGTCGTCATCGAGGTCAGCCAGTCGTAGGTCGTGGTCACCTGCCTATCATTCGTGACCGTTTTCCCGCCCGCTAAGGTTGATAATCGATGAGTTCAATCAAGACCGCGCAGGAGGCACCAGTGGGCGAAGGTCACCGGCAGTCCGGTGAACAACCGGACCAGACGGCGACGCCCGTGCAGGCCGCCGCGGACGGCGTCGCGATCGCGGTGGAACCCGTGGGCGAACGCTGGTTGGTGCTGCACGTCACGGGCGAAGTGGACATGTTGACCGCGCCGGTGCTCGCCGAGCAGATCGAGTACCAGGTGGGTGCGGATGGCGTGGCCAGAAACCGCTCACTCGTGTTCGACCTGACCGGGGTCGGGTTCCTCGGCTCAGCCGGGCTGGCCGTGCTCGCCGAGGCGTCCAAGCGGGCCGCCGACCAGTCGCTGCCCAAGGTTCGGGTGGTGGCCGGTTCGCGTTCGGTGCTGCGGCCGATCGAAGTGACCGGTTTGGACAGTGTGCTCGACATTCACCCGGATGTGGCCAGCGCGACCGCGGACTGACCTGTTTGGTTCCCGCCTTGTCCGGGTAAGTGCACCTCGCGGTGTTCTTGGGCGAGAGGTGGTTCGTGGTGGGAATTACTCGGGTCGAGATCGGCGTGGACACGGCTTTGCGGTGCGCCGACTGCGACCGGTGGGACCTGCGCGAAGTGTTGCTGGTCGACGAGCGGGGCTTCGTGTTGTTGCGGGGCACCGCATGTCCGCACTGCCACCGGCATCGTGCCGAGGACTACGACGAGTTCGACGACTTCTTCACGCCGCCCAGCTACTCCTTCGGCAGCTGACCGCCCGGGTTCAGCGCGGTAGCTGGGCGGCGTGCTCGGCCATGTCGGCGAGCAGATCCCCGTTGTCCTCGACCCGCGCGATCACCTCGTCGGGCAGGAACATCAGGTCGGATACCCGTTCGCAATCCCGGACCTCATCCCAGGTGACCGGAGTGGACACCGTCGGCTGGTCGCGGGCGCGCAGCGAATACGGCGCTACGGTGGTTTTCGCCGGATTGTTCTGACTCCAGTCGATGAACACCTTGCCCTTGCGCTGCGCCTTGGCCATCACCGCGAGAATCTGCCCGGGATGCTCCCTGGCCAGCCGCTCGGCCAGCGCCTTGGCATAGACCGAGGTCCGCTCGGCCGAACCGACCCGCACCGGCACGTAGAGCTGCAAGCCCTTGGCACCGCTGGTTTTCGGGAAGCCGGTCAGGCCGTCCTCGTCCAGTACTTCCTTGATCAGTTCGGCCACCCGGCAGCATTCGACCAGCGTCGCCGGTGTGCCCGGGTCGAGGTCGAAGACCATCAGGTCGGGCGCGTGCTTGCCGCCCCGCGCGCCCACCCTCCACTGTGGAATGTGCAGTTCGATGGCGGCCAGGTTCGCCGCCCAGATCAACGCCGGCAGGTCGTCGATCATCGGGTAGTCGGCGGAATCCGTGCCCTTGCTGCTGTTCGGCGTCTCCAGCCGCATGGTGCGCACCCACTCCGGCGCGTGCCGCGAGACGTCCTTCTCGAAGAACGACGCGGAATCCACGCCGTCCGGGTAGCGCTTGAACGTGACCGGGCGGTCGTGCAGGTGGGGGAGCAGCACCGGGGCGATCTGCCGGTAGTAGTCGATCACCTCTGCCTTGCTGAACCCTTCGGCCGGGTAGAGCACCTTCTCCATGTTGGTCAGGCGAAGCTGGCGGTTCTCCACCCGCACGGTGATCTTGGTCTGCTGCGGCGGATCGTCCGAACCCTTCTTCCTGCGCACCAGCCAGTTGCGCGGGTCCTCGTCGTGCGCGCGGAAGAACACGTAGCCGCCGTCGACCTTCTCGCCGTGCAGGATCACCTCGACCTCGTCCTCGGACCACTTGAGCGTCTCGTACCGGCCGCGGTCCCAGATGATCATCTCGCCCGCGCCGTACTCGCCGTGCGGAATCTGGCCCTCGAACGCGGCATACTCCATCGGGTGGTCCTCGGTGTGCACGGCGAGCCGGACCTTGCCCGGCTCGATCAGCAACCCCTTGGGCACCGCCCACGACACGAGCACCCCGTCGCGCTCCAGCCGCACGTCGTAGTGCAGCCTGCGCGCGTGATGCTCCTGCACCACGAACAGGTCGTTGTTCCCGGCGGGCAGCGGCCCGTCCTCGGGCACCGGTTCCGGGGTCTTGCCCGCGTCGCGTTTACGGCGGTACTCCCGCAGGTTCGCCACCCTGCGAGCGTAATTGGTCAGTCCACGTCGCGGATGTTGGCGCGCAGCTGGTGCGGCTCGACGTCGGCGTCGCCCTTGGCCAGGCCGAAGCTGATGATGTGACGCGGCGTGATCCGGATCAGCTCGCCGTCGACCTCGCCGCTGCCGCGGATCTCCAGGCAGCGCACCCGCCACGGGCTGACCGAGAGGATGTCGTCGACCACGATCGCGGCGCGCCCGTTGTCTCGCACGTTGCGGTACTTCTTGCTCTTGGTCATGTTGTACCCGACGATGTCGATCGTGCCGCGTTCGGCGTTGAAGCTGAAGCCGACCGGGCTGACCTGCAACGTTCCGTCCGGCGCCTGGGTCGCCAGCCTGCCGAGCCGCTGGTCGCCGAGATAGTCCAGTTCGTCCTGCGTGAATACCATGACGCCAGTATGAAACCTCGACATTTGTTGAAGTCAAGTCGTGGCTATGCTGGGCGTCGTCACGCAGTGCGACCAGGAGGGATGGACCGTGGCTGTCGCCGAAATCGCCGGTCAGACCGTGTACTACGAGGTGACCGGGGACGGTGACCCGGTCGTCCTGCTGCACGGCGCGCTCGGCGGCGGGGAAGCCTGGCAGCGGCAGGTCCCGGCACTCGTCGAGGCCGGCTTCCAGGTGTGGGCGCCGGATCGCAGCGGTCACGGCCGGTCACCGGACGTCGAGGGCCCGTTCAGCTACGACGCCATGGCCACCCAGACCGCGGCCTTCCTGGACACGGTGGTGCGGCGGCGCGCGCACGTGATCGGCTGGAGCGACGGCGCCGTCGTCGGCGCGCTCCTCGCCCGGCACCGGCCCGAACTCCTCGACCGCCTGGTGCTGATCGGTCAGTACTTCGACCCGTCCGGCGAGGTCGAGGACGGCCTGGTCACGCAGATCGCCGCCCTGCGCGACAACCCGCCGGACTTCCTGCGCGATGGCTACGCCCGCATCTCCCCGGACGGCGCCGATCACTTCGCGGTGGTCTACGGCAAGACCATCGACCTGCTGGCCGACTGGACCGGGATGCCGCTGGCCGAACTGGCCAAGATCAGCGCGCCGACCCTGGTCCTGCAGGGCGACCGGGACGACGTACGGCTGGAGCACAGCGCCGCCGTGGTCACCGCGATCCCGGACGCCCGGCTGGCCGTGCTGCCCGGCACCCACGCCCTGCCGCTGGAAAGCCCGCAGCTGGTCAACCCGCTGCTCATCGACTTCCTCGTCGGCACCCCCACAAACTACGATATTGGATAATACGATATGGGAATATCCGATATGGGAATGTCCAATATCGGAGTAGGTATCATGGCGGGGTGAGCCTGGACCACCCGGCAACGGAGGCGCTGCGCATCGAGGACGTGCTGGCCGCGCTCAACCACCCCGCGCGGCTGCAGGTCGTGCGCACGCTGGCCGGCACCGACGAGCTGACCTGCCAGGCGGTCCTGCCCGACATGACCAAGAGCAGCGCCAGCCACCACTGGCGGATGCTGCGCCAGAGCGGCATCGTCGAGCAGCGCCGCGAAGGCCGCTACCTCTACATGAAGCTACGCAAGGCCGACCTGGACAGCCGCTTCCCGGGCCTGCTGGACGCCGTCATCAAGGGCTGAGCACGCGGATCGGCTCACCGGCCAGATACGCGTGGATGTCCTCGACCGCCTCGCGGAAATAGACCGCGTAGTTGGTGTCGGTCACGTAGCCGAGATGCGGCGTGGCCAGCACGTTCGGCAGCGTGCGGAACGGGTCGTCGGCGGGCAGCGGCTCCTGCTCGAACACGTCGAGGCCGGCCCCGGCGATCCGGTTGTCTCGCAACGCGTCCACCAGCGCCGCCTGATCGATGATGGCCGCGCGCGAGGTGTTGACCAGCAGTGCGTTCGGCCGCAGCAGCGCCAGATCATCCGCACCGAGCAGGCCGCGAGTGCGGTCGCTGAGCACCAGGTGCACGGAGAGAATGTCGCTGCCGCGCAACAACTCCGCCTTGCTCGCGGCCAGCCGCACGCCCTCCGCCGCGGTCCGGTCCTCGGTCAGGTTGGTGCTCCAGGCCAGCACATCCATGCCGAACGCCCGGCCGACGCGCCCGACCGCGACGCCGATCTTGCCGAACCCGAGCAGCCCCAACGTCTTCCCGGCCAGCGTCACGCCGACGCTCTGCTGCCACGGCTTGTTCGCCCGCAGCGCCGCGCTCTCGGTCGGCACGTGCCGGGCCAGCGCCAGGATCAGCGCCCAGGTCAGTTCGGCGGGCGGCTTACTGTCGCTGCCGGTCCCGCACACGGTCACGCCGGCTTGCGCTGCCGCGGCAAGGTCGATCGACGCGTTGCGAATGCCGCTGGTGATCAGCAGCCGCAGTTCGGGCAGCCGCGCGAACAGTTCGGCCGGGAACGGGGTGCGCTCACGCATGATCACCAGGATCTGGCAGTCCCGCACCGCGTCCACCAGGTCGTCCTGGGACGCGAAATGCTCCTGGTAGCTGCGCACCTCGACCTGCTCGGCCAGGCCGGGCCAGTCCGCGATCCGCAGCGCGATGTCCTGGTAGTCGTCCAATATCGCGGCCCGCACGGCGTCAACTTAACTGGCTTGCCCGTTGGCGAGATCTTCGGGCCAGCCGATCACCTTGCGCGCCTCGGTTTCGCGCACCACGGCACCGGCGAAGTTGGCGCCGGTCACGTCGGTCAGGCCGGCCGGGGTGCCGGTGTTCACGTACCCGAACCGGGCCCAGCTCAGGTCGGCATTGCCCAGGTCGGCGCCGCGCAGGTAACAGCCGGTGAACGAGGTGCTGCGCAGCGACGCTCCGCGCAGATCGGCGTTGCGCAGGTCGCAGAACAGAAAGTGGCATCCGTCGAGGGTGGCTTGGCGGAAGTCGGCGTCGCGGAAGGAACAGTGCCGCACCCACAGTTGGTCGAGCCGGACCGAGCCCAGGTCGGCACCGTCGAATACCAGATCGGCGACGTTGCCGTACCTGCGCTGCGAGCGGAAGAACTCTCGCGGCGTCGCCATAAAGAGATCATGACATTCAGATCACGGTAAGGCGACCGGATTAGTCCAGCATCGCCCTTTGGTGCGGTGTGCCCAGGCCATCACAGGGGTCGTCAGGTAGGAAAAATCCTACCCTTGACAGGTAGGAAGAAGCCTACCTACCGTTGATGACGTGCCTCAGCGAACCAAGGACTCCGCGACCGACCGGCTCTTCGGTGCGCTGGCCAACCCCACCCGGCGTGACGTGCTCGACCTGCTGCTGTCCGGTCCGCGCACGGTCGCCGACATCGCAGCGCACTTCGACATGGCCCGGCCCAGCGTCTCCGAGCACCTCAAGGTGCTCAAGGACGGTGGCCTGGTGGCGGAAAACCGGCAGGGCCGGTTCCGCTACTACGCGGTCGAACCGGCGCCCCTGCACGAATTGGGGGAGTGGTTGCGCCCGTACGAACGGTTCTGGCGCGAACGCCTTGCTGCGATGGCCGAACTCATCGACCAGGTTGCCGCCGAACAAGAAGGGGATTCACCATGATCGAGGACCTGACCAGCATCAAGGTCGACCAGTTCTTCCCGCACCCGCCCGAACTGGTCTGGCGCGTGCTCACCGACTCCGAGCTGATGGCGCGCTGGCTGATGCCCAACGACTTCAGGCCGGAAGTCGGCCACACCTTCACCTTCCGCGGCAAACCGGTGCCCGGCGCGGACTTCTCCGGTACCGGCCGCTCCGAGGTGCTCGCCGTCGAGGTGCCGACCCTGCTGCGCATCACCTGGAAGGATGCGGCCAAGCCGGATGGCCCGGAAACCATCGTCACCTGGCGACTGGAAGCCGAAGGCCGCGGCACCCGGATGTTCCTGGAACACACCGGTTTCGACCCCGAGGACGCCGTCGCGCAGAGCATGCGCCGGATCATGAACGGCGGCTGGCGCGGCATCGTGCTGACCGGCTTCGGCACCGTGCTCGACGACATCGCCGCCGCCGGAGTCAAGTGATCGGCTGACCGCGCACGTGGGGCCGGAGCGAAAACCCCGGCCCCACAACAACTTACGCGGTCGCTTCCTCGGTTTCCGACTGGTACGCCCGCTGTGTCCGCAACTTCGATGCCAGCGCCCACGGCCCCGGCCCGATCACCACGATCAGCAGGAAGATCCATGAGTACAGCGCGGCAGGCTCCCCGCTGTTCACCATCGGCAGCAACCCGTGCTTGAGGTGCACGGTGAAATACGCGAAGGCCATGGACCCCGAGCAGAGCAGCGCCGCGACCCTCGTCCCGACGCCCAGTGCCACCAGCGAACCGCAAACCAGCTCGATCACCGCTGCCCACCAGCCCGGCCAGGTGCCGAACGCGACCGTTCCGCCGTGTGTGCCCGACGCGCCGCCGAGCACGCCGAACAAGGAAGCGGCACCGTGACAGGCGAACAGGAAACCGACGACGATACGAAAAATTGACTGTATCGGGCCGGTTAACGACGCGATTTTCGACGCAGGCTTCATGTGTCCTCCAGTCATGATGTGAATTACATGGCCGACATCGACACGGCGCGCACTCCCCAGTACGCGAACCCCGTGTTTGTCGTAGTGAGCCTGCTGGTGCGCTGACCAGTGAAGCGCCCACGGACCTGCACAGTCAAGACCGGAGGTAATCGTCAAGACGATCCTTGGAGAATTCTCGGAATTCGCCGGGCGTCTTGGTCAACCGTTCACGGAACCTCTATTGGCCCGACGACCTGTTCGAGCGCTGGATTGTTGTGGCAATTGGCGTGGCTGGAATTACGGCCCGTTGCGCCGATCGCGTGAATGTCATTTCAGTACCGAGCGGTGCTGGTGGTCAGGACCGGGAACTGCTGCGTCTGGACGCCGTCGACGTTCGCGCCCGCGAATTGAATCGACGGCGCGCTGCGGTTCGCCGAGGCCGGAAAAGCAAGCTGTGGCACGGAAATCTCGTCCAGTTCGGCCCGGTGCTCGGCGCTGAGCGTCAGGTCCAGCGCGGAGATGTTGTCCAGCAACTGGTCCACCCGCCGCGCGCCGATCAGCGTGGAAGTTACATCCGGACGTCCCCGCACCCAGGCCAGTGACACGGCCGCGGAACTCACGCCAAGCTCGGCCGCGATCTTGTTGACCCGGTCGATCACCTGGTACTGCCGCTCGGTCGGCGGCTGGAAGTAGTTGGAGGCTTTGGTGCGGGTCGTGCTGTCCGGCGCGGGCCGGTCGCTGCCGTACCGGCCGGCGAGGAAGCCGTTCTTCAACGGACTCCACGGCAGCACGCCGATGCCGAACTCCCGCGCGGCCGGGAACAGTTCGCCTTCCGAGGTCCGCTCCAGCAGCGAATACTCCAGTTGCAGCGCGGTGATGGGCACCCACGATGCCTGCCGGGCGAGCATCGCCGCCTGCGCGATCCGGAACCCGGGCAGGTCGGACAGGCCGATGTAGCGGACCTTGCCCGAGCTGACCAGATCGTTCAGCGTGCGCAGGGTCTCTTCGAGCGGAGTGACCGGGTCGTAGTTGTGCACCCAGTAGATGTCCACGTAGTCGGTCCGCAACCGGCGCAGCGAGTCCTCCAGTTGGTGCAGGATGCCCTTGCGGCCGACACCGCCACCGTTCGGGTCGCCGATGTGCAGGTTGCCGAAGAACTTGGTGCCGATCACCACGCGGTCGCGCCGGCCCGGGTGCGCGGCGAAGAAGTCGCCGATGATCTTCTCGGAGTGGCCGTTGGTGTACAGGTTGGCGGTGTCGATCGAGTTGCCGCCGTGGTCGAGGTAGGCGGCGAGCACGTTCATCGACTCCTCGGGGCTCGCCCCCCAGCCGTGGTCCTCGCCGAAGGTCATCCCGCCCAGGGTGAACGGGCTCACCCGCAGGCCGGACCGGCCGAGGGTGACGTAGGAGTCCAGTGCCATCGTGTGCTCCAGCTGTTGTCGGATTCACTCACGCTGTTTCGTGGTGTAACTCCATTCCACTGCGAAACCGGCGCTAGCGGTAGTGAGATCGACTCATGTCGTTGCACGATCCGCGCAACCTTGGTTCACTGGTCGCGTGCGCACCCTGACCGAACTCGCCGAGCGCGTTACCGCGCTGTGCGCCCGCCCGGCCCTGCCCGCGCAGCTGCCCGGACTGCGTGTGTCCCGCATCGACACGGTCACTCAGCCGACCGGCACGGTCACCCGGCCGCTGCTGGCGATCGTGGCGCAGGGCGCGAAACGCACCGTGCTGGCCGACCGCGTCTACGAATACCGCGCGGGCCAGTACCTGATCAGCACGCTGGACCTGCCGGTCACCGGCCAGGTAACGCAGGCGAGCCGGGCCTGCCCGTTCCTCGGCGTCGGCCTGCCGCTCGACGAGTCGATCATCGCCGAGCTGATCCTGGAAACCGACCCGGTCAAACCCGGCGACGACCCGGACACCGGCATCGTCACCGGCGACGCCGACGCGGAACTGGTCGACGCGGTCGTGCGGCTGCTGCGCCTGATCGACTCACCGCGCGAGTTCGCCGTGCTCGGGCCGGGCGTCGAACGCGAGATCCACTGGCGGCTGCTCAACGGCCCGGCCGCACCCGTCGTGCGCAAGCTCGCCGTCTCGGACAGCCGGGCGTCCGTGGTGCGCAGGGCCGCGACCTGGATCACCGACCACTACGACCGCACCATCCGCATCGCCGACGTCGCCGATCACGTCGGTGTCAGCGAAGCGACCCTGAACCGGCACTTCCGCGCGATCACCGCGATGAGCCCGTTGCAGTACCAGAAGCAGATCCGGCTCGGCCGCGCCCGCGTCCGCCTGATGGCCGCCCCCGACGACATCGCCGGCGTCGGCCACGCGGTCGGCTACGACAGCCCGTCCCAGTTCAACCGCGAGTACCGCCGCATGTTCGGCGTCCCACCCGGCCAGGACGCCGTGCGCCTGCAAGGCGCCGTCGTCTACGAGGACGTCTGAACGACCAGCTTCAGCGTGAAGTAGCAATGCGTGTCAGTGGTCCGCACCCGCTCGAAGCCGTTGTGCGCCAACACTCGCTGCGACGCGATGTTGGTCAGTTCGGTGTCGGCGTTGATCGCGGTGACCCCGCCGTGGGCGCGGCAGACCTCGATCAGCCCGGCCACCGCCGCGGTGCCATAACCGTTACCCCACGCCGATTTGACCATCCCGTAACCGATGGTCACCTCACCGGACTCCGACGGCGGACCGTAGAAACCCGCTGAGCCGACGACCTGACCGCTGTCGCGCGGCACGATCCGGTACACCCCGAACGGGCCAGGATCCACCGGCGCGGCGAGCATGCGCGCGCACGGGCCCGAGTCCTCCCCGCGCGGAAACCCCTCAGCCCAGTCGTCCTGCCCGTCCGGTTCACCGGCCGCGACGCGCGCGGCCTCGGATCTGGTCAGCAGGCGCAGGTCCATTACCGTGATCTTCGAGTTCTCCATAGGCTGCCCATCCCACCAGAACCGCTGGTCGGCGGACAACGGAATACCACTCGGTGCGATCATGAGGCGTGAGCAGTGAACGTCTGTCCGGTTCGATCGAACTGCCCGACGCTACGGTGATCCGCGGCCGCGGCCTGCGCAATCCCATGCCGGCAGGCCCCTTGCCCGAATACGGCCTCTACCTCGGCGCGGCCGCACTGCGCGCCCGGCACGACGCCTCGCTGACCTGGCCGCACGACTGGCTGGACTGGCCAGATTTCCGCCTGCCCCGCGACAGGGCCGCCGCGATCGCGGCGATCCGCGCCCTGCACCAGCGGGCGCTGGCGGGGGAGCGGGTCGAGGTCGCGTGCAATGGCGGCGCAGGCCGCACCGGCACCGCGCTGTCCATCCTCGCGATCCTCGCCGGGGTCCCGTCGACCGAGGCGGTCACCTGGGTCCGGGCGCACTACTCGCCCCGCGCGGTCGAAACGCCCTGGCAGCGCCGCTGGGTGGCTCATGCCTTCAAATAGGCAGAGCAGTGCCTAACCGCGCTCGATAACGCCGCGGATGAACGCGGCCTGACCGGCATGCTCCATGCAGTCGTTGATCACGCTGACCAGCCGCACCGACAACGTCACCGGCGGATCCCACGCGGTGTCCACGACCTGCGGCAGGTCGGCGTCGGTCAGCCCGCTCACGTAGTCGATGGTCTGCTCGTGCACCGCGTCGTAGTAGGCCAGCAGGTTCTTGGCCGACACCCGCACCTTCGCCACCTCGGCACTGGTGTGCCCGTACCCGGTGGCCAGCCGATCCAGTTCCAGCCCGAACTTCTTGTCCCACCCGGCCGCGGTCCAGACCTGCTCGGTCCCCATCACGTCCGCGAGGTGATCGTCCTGGACCCGGGTCAGGTGCCAGACCAGCCAGCCGATCGAGTTGGCGCCCTTGTCGACCCGATACGCCAACTGTTCCTCGGTCAGCCCCTCGGTCGCGCCCCGCACCGCGTCTCTGATCCGGCCGAACGCGTCCACCAACAGTTCCGAACTGGTCATCTTCCGCCTTTCATCGCATTCCGGTGTCGATCCTAGACGTGGACTACCCTCCGAGTTCGTGCTCAACCGGATCCCGGATCACTTCGCCAACCACCAGCGGCTACGGCAGGAGATCCTCGATTTCGCCGGCTCCGCCGCGGCCACGCAACCCAAGATCGCGGTACTCACCGGCCCGCCCGGCATCGGCAAAACCGCCCTCGCGCTCCGCACCGCCCACGACCTGCCCGAGCCCGAGATCCGCCTGTACGCCAGGCTCGACACCGATCCGGAAGCACCCGGCGCCGCCGCCGACATCCTCGGCCAATTCCTCGTCGACCTCGGCATGGACCCGGCCGCCGTCCCCGACCGGATCTCGGCCCGCGCCAACGCCTTCCGCGCCCGCACTGCCGGCCGCCAGGTCCTGTTGATCATCGACGGCGCGACCACCGCGGCCCAGGTTCGCGCCCTGCTGCCCGCCGACGGCCTGGTGCTGGTCACCGAAGCCCGCCCGCTGTCCATCGACGCTCGCAACTTCGCCCTCCCGCCACTGGACACCGACGCCGCCCGCACCCTCCTCGCCGGCACCGAACCGGACCACGTCGAGGAGATCATCGAACTGGCCCAAGGAAACCCGCTCCTCCTGCGCATCGCAGCCGCCCTCCCCGCAGGCACCCCACCCGGCACCGACCTCCTCACCACCGCCTACCGAACCCTCAGCGCCCCAGCTCAACGCTGCTACCGCACGCTCGCCCTCCCCGGCACCACAGCCGAAATCAGCACCGACGCCCTCGGCCTGCCCGTCGACGAACTCGTCGCGGCCCGACTGGTCGAGCGGCTCAGCGAAACCCGCATCCACACCAGCGAACTCGTCCGCAACCACGCCCGCGCCATCGAACCACCCGACCCCGACGAAACCGCTCGCCTGCGCGAGCGCTACCTGACCCGCACCGCATCGGCCTACCGCGCCGCCAACCGCTGGCCGCAAGCCGAACCCTGGTTCACCTGCCCGCCCGGCACCGAATCGGTCGACCTGGCCTGGCTCGACGCCGAGCGCGGCAACATCCGCGCCGCCATCGAACACGCCGCCACCGTGGGCCACCACGAACTCGTCGCGACCTGGTGCGTGCTGCTCTGGCCGTTCTACGAGCACGGCAAACACACCGCCGACCTGCTGACCACCCACCAACTCGGCCTCAACACCGCCAGCCGCGCACTCCGTTCTCTGCTCCTGACCCGGATCGGCTTCGCCCACCTCTTCAACGGCGACACCGAGCAGGCCATCGCCGCCTGCGAGCAAGCCCGCGACCTGGCCACCGACCCGAAGCTCGAAGCAACCGCCCTGGAAGGACTCGGCCTGGCCCTGCTCGCCGACGACCAGGACGACCGCGCCCGCCCCGTGCTGCGCCGCAACCTCGACCTGGCCCGCCAACTGGCCGAATCCCGCCGCATCGCCCTGGCCTGCCTGCACGACGCCAAAGTAGAGCGCCCCGAAATCGCGCTGCCCCTCCTCACCGAAGCCGCCCGCACCTTCGCCGCCGACCCGGTCAACATGGCCAAAACCCACCTCTGGCGCGGCCGCAAACTCACCGACCGAGGCGATTTCGCCGAGGCCCGCACCGCCCTCGACCTCGCCATCGCCGAACTCACCGCGCAACGCAGGCCGTTCGACCGAGCCGAAGCACTCGCCGCCCGCGGCGACCTCAACGCCGCCGCCGGTCAACCGCATCAAGCCCGCGACGACTACGGGCAAGCCCGCGCCGTGTTCGAGGAATGGGGATTCAGTCGACGGGCAGCGCGGCTGCCTGGCTGATTACCCGCACCACCAGCGGATTCCCGTTGCGCAGCAACGTCACCCGCTCCCCGAGCGGCACTCCCGCGCACACGATCGCCGCGCAACACCGGCCGTCATCCGCCGACAGCACGCCCCCGCCAACCGGCACGAACCGCAGCAGTCGCCCGCTGCGATCGCGGACCACCCACTGCCCGCTCTCGTCCCGCGCCGCCACGACCAGGCAACCCGGCAACGCCGCCAAACTCCCGTCCAGCCACCGCCGCACCGGCCCCGCACTGTCCCGCACCAGCGCATCCGCCCGTTCCAGCCACAGTTGCCGAGGCTGGTCCGTGCCGATCACCACAAACCGCCCGCGCGCGACCTCCGGCGCACGGTAAAGCACCTCAGCGGGAAAACGGCTCAGCTCGTACCCGGCATCCCCAACCCGCACCCCGATCAACTGCGCGTCGACCGGCTCAGCGCAAACACTGGGCATCGGCACCGCCGCCGCAGGCGCCGGACCGTCCGGTTCGGACAGTCGAAGCTCCCAGTAGATCGCCCGCCGCAACAGCGCATGCGACCGGCCCGGCTCCGATGTCGTCTGCTCGACGATGTGCGCGTACTGATCGGGCGAGTAGTTCGTGATCGTGTCGCGCACCTGGTCCAGCAGTTCGCGTTTCGGGTCGAGGTGTGGCGCGGCCGCGAGCAGCGCGGCGATCGGCGAGTCCGGGTCGAGCAGTTCGGTGGGATGGGTGGCCAGCAGCACCGGGGTGCGCTGCGCCGCCGAGTAGAACGTGACCGAACCGTAGTCGCCGATGGTCAGGTCGGATGCGATGAGCGCGGCCCGCCAACCCTCCTCCGGCGGCAGCACGACGATGCCCGCCCGAGCGCAGTCCGCCAGCCAGGTCGTGAGTTGACCAGGGGAGTGGCCGAACCAAACATTGGGATGCAACGCCAGCGCGATCCGGAATTCGTCCAGCGGTAATTGTTCGGCCAATCGCATCGGTAATTCCGGGCATTGCCCGAACAGAGATTTCTCGCCCCACGTCGACGAAACCACGACCAGCCGCTGCCGCTCGCCGAGCCCGAACGCGCTGCGATAGCTCTCCCGCAACGGACGGCTCAGCACCATTCGATCGAAACACGGATCGCCGGCCACTACCGCGACCGGTAACGCGGCCGGGCACGATCGCGCCAGCCGTTCCCGCTGTTCACGATGGGAAAGCACGAGCACGGAGGGAATCACCCGGCCCTTGTGCACCAGCCAGTCCGCACCCAATCCGAAAACCGGTTTCCGGTTTCCGGTTTCCGGTTTCCGGTTTCCGGTTTCCGGTTTCCGGTTTGAGTAGTTTATTGTATCCCATTCCATGGGGCAGAATGACCAGCCGTTTTCCGAGCTTGTGCAATGGGCCGCCATGGCTGGCCGCGATCGCCGCATGGAACTTCCGCGCCAGCGCGTCCCGCCACGAGATGACCGGCAACTCACGCGCCGCCAGGAACTCAGCGGTGCCCGCGGTGAACGCCGACGAGCCCGGGCAGGTGTAGAAGGTCTGCACCCGGCGGTCCTCGGTCACCAGTGGCAGCACATCGAGCAACCGGGTGGCCGCGGTGACGTTGTGCACGACCACCAGCAACCGCCGCTGGTAGCGGACCGTGTGCCAGTCCTGGCGCCGCTGCCCGGGAGCGAGCGATCGCGGCAGGTCAGCGGGCACGAAACTCGACCCTACCCGACCAGAAACCGGGCGAATCGAACACGTTGAGTGATCGACGATCATCCCGCAGTTTCGCGGTGTTGCCGATCACCGTTGGCAAGGTACCGTCGGAACCACATTGGGGCTGGTTGGACGGCTGGAGGTGGCCGGCGATGCCGATGCGGGCGATGTGGAAAGGCTCGGTGTCCTTCGGGCTCGTCGCCATTCCGATCCAGTTGTATGCCGCGACGGAGAACAAGAACGTCACGCTGCGTCAGGTTCACGCGACGGACGGTGCGCGAATCCAGTACAAACGGTTCTGCTCGGCCGAGGAAAAAGAGGTCCCGTACGCCGAGATCGCCAAGGGCTATGAGCTGGGCGACGGTGAAATGGTCGTGCTGACCGACGACGACCTGGCCGAACTCCCGCTGGCCACCTCGCACACGATCGACGTGGTCGAGTTCGTGCCGCTGGAGTCGATCGACCCGATCCAGTTCGACAAGACCTACTACCTGGAGCCGCAGAAGGCGGCGGCCAAGCCGTACGTGCTGCTGCGCGACGCGCTGCAGAAGTCCGGCCACGTCGCCATCGCCAAGGTCGCGCTGCGTCAGCGGGAGAGCCTGGCACTGCTCCGCGTGGTGACCGACGTGCTGGTGATGACCACGATGCTGTGGCCGGACGAGGTGCGCACCCCGGACTTCGGCTTCCTGCACGAGGACCCGCCGCAGGTCCGCTCGCAGGAGATGGCCATGGCCACGTCGCTGATCGACTCGCTGTCCGAACCGGTTTTCGAGGCCGACAAGTTCACCGACAGCTACCGCGAAGCCCTCGAAGAAATGATCGAGAGCAAGATCGCGGGCGGCGACACGTCCGGCAAACCGGAGAAGGCCGAGGAGGCCGGCGAGGTCGTCGACCTGATGGACGCCCTCAAGGCCAGCGTCAGCGCGGCCCGCAAGAACCGCCCGGCCGCCAAGAAGACCGAAGACAAGGCCGACGAGACGCAGGCCGAGGCCAAACCGGCCAAGAAGACCACCGCCCGCCGCTCCCGCAAGACCGCCTGATCTCCCGACACGCCGCGCCCCTCCTCGTTTGTGTCCGACCACGGTGGTAGGCACAAGGGCATGGAGATCGGTCTTGACCGTCTTGACCACTGTCAGGGCACGCTCGTCGTGCACGTCGAAGACGAGTTCACCGAGTGCACCGACCCGGAGTGTGCCGACCTCGACCAGTTGCGCCATGCCCTGATCGTCGACTGCACCGCTTTGTCCGGTGGCTGCGAATGCACCGAGGCGCGGGTACTGGTGCGCGCGTCCTGAGCCTGCTCAGCGCTCCGGCACGGTGATCGTGTCCAGCTGTGCGTTGATCTTGCGCAGCGCCAGCACCAGGTTCGCCCGCTCGTCCTCGGTGAGCGTCGCGGTGACGCGTTGTTCCAGCTCCGCCCGCGCCGACTGCACCGCGCCCTGCACGTTCTTGGCGCGCTCGGTCAGGTAGATCCGGACCAGCCGCCGGTCGACCGTGTCCCGCCGCTTGGTGAGCAGTCCCGCCGCTTCCATCCGGTTCACCGATTTGACCACCGTCGGCGTGCTCACCTGGACCTGTTCGGCCAGCTCGCCGGGGGTGAGGCCGTCGGTGTTCCAGAGGACCTGGAGCAGCAGGTTCTGACCGACGCGCACCCCGTGCTGCCGCATGGCCTCGTCGGAGGCGTTGCGCCAGAGCTTGGACGCACGGGTGAACAACGCCGACAGCTCGCTCATCCGCACAGCCTAGCGTTCGCTAGCCGGCTACTGATATTGTCGAATAATCATTAGTCGGCTAACGACACAGGGGAGTGCGAGATGACCGACCTCAGTTTCGGGATCAAGACCAGCCAGTCGGGCGTCAGCTACGCCGAGATCCTGCGGATCTGGCAGGAGGCGGAGACCGTCGACGCGTTCACCGACGCCTGGTTATGGGACCACCTGGTCCCGCTGCGCGGCCCGGTCGACGGCGCGGCGCTGGAGGCGTGGACCCTGCTCGCCGCGCTGGCCGGGCAAACCAGCAGGCTGCGGCTCGGCGTCATCGTCACCAGCAACCGCATCCGCCCGCCATCGGTGCTGGCCAAGATGGCCGCCACCGTCGACCAGATCTCCGGCGGGCGGCTCAACTTCGGTATCGGCGCGGGCGGCAGCGCGGTCAGCGACCCGAACGGGCTGGCCATGGTGCGCCGCGAATTCGACGCCTACGGCATCGGCATCGTCTCGCCGCGCACCGCGATCGGCGCGCTCGCCGAGGCCTGCGTGCTGATCAAGAAGATGTGGACCGAAACGGAGCCGTTCGACTTCGCGGGCGAGCACTACCAGCTCACCGGCGCGATCTGCGCGCCCAAGCCGGTCCAGCGACCCGGCCCGCCGATCATGATCGGCTCCGGCGGCGAACGCCACGGCCTGCGCGTCGTCGCCGAACACGCCGACATCTGGAACTGCCCGATCTGGGGCGGCGGCGACGAACTGCGCCGCAAGAGCGCGATCCTCGACGAGCACTGCGCCGCGATCGGCCGCGATCCCGCCGAGATCACCCGCTCCGTCCAGATCCTCGTGCGCGACCCCGCCCAGGCCCGCGACGCGCTGCTCGACCTGATCGACGCGGGCGCCCGCCACCTCGTCCTCGCCCCCATCCCGCCGCTGCCGTCGGTCCGCCAGCTCGCCGACGACATCGTCGAGCCCGTGCTCCAACAGCTGCGGTAATGCGATACTGCGGCGGTGCGCTCACACCTGCTCTCCCGCCGCGACCTCGACTTCCTGCTCTACGAGTGGCTCGACGTCGAAACGCTGACCAAGCGCCCGCGTTACGCCGAGCACGGCCGGGAGATCTTCGACGACCTGCTCGACCTGTCCGAGCGGATCGCCACCGAGAAGTTCGCACCGCACAACAAGCGCAACGACGCCGAGGAGCCGAGTTTCGACGGCGAAACCGTGCACATCATCGACGAGGTGCGCGACGCCCTGCGCGCGTTCGCCGAAGCCGGTCTGGTCGGCAGCTCGATGGACGCCGAGGTCGGCGGCATGCAGTTGCCGCACGTGCTCGCGCAGGCCAGCTTCGCCTGGTTCACCGCGGCCAACGTCGGCACCGCCGCCTACCCGCTGCTCACCATCGGCAACGCCAACCTGCTGCTCGAATACGGCACGCCGCAGCAGATCAACGACTTCGTACTGCCCATGATCGAGGGCCGGTTCTTCGGCACCATGTGCCTGTCCGAGCCGCAGGCCGGATCGTCGCTTTCGGACGTCACCACCCGCGCGGAGGAGCAGCCGGACGGGACGTACCGGCTGTTCGGCAACAAGATGTGGATCTCCGGCGGCGACCACGAACTGTCCGAGAACATCGTGCACCTGGTGCTGGCCAAGATCCCCGGCTCGCCGGCCGGGGTGAAGGGCATCTCGCTGTTCATCGTGCCCAAGTACCTGCTCGACGGCGAGCGCAACGACGTCGTGCTGGCCGGGCTCAACCACAAGATGGGCTGCCGGGGCACCACCAACGCGCTGCTCAACTTCGGCGAAGGCCGCCACCGTCCCGGCGATGCGCCCGGCGCGGTCGGCTACCTGGTCGGCGAACCCAACCGCGGCCTCGCCTACATGTTCCACATGATGAACGAGGCCAGGATCGGCGTCGGCGCCGGCGCGATGTCGCTCGGCTACACCGGTTACCTGAAATCGCTCGACTACGCCCGCGATCGCCCGCAGGGCAGGTCGATCGCGGCCAAGGACCCGAGCGCCCCGCAGGTGCCGATCATCGAACACGCCGACATCCGCCGCATGCTGCTCGCCCAGAAGTCCTATGTGGAGGGAGCGCTGGCGCTGATCCTCTACTGCGGCAAGCTCGTCGACGAGGAGAACACGGCGCCCGAGCAGTCCGACCGCGACCGCGCCCACCTGCTGCTGGAAATCCTCACCCCGATCGCCAAGAGCTGGCCGTCGCAGTGGTGCCTGGCCGCCGACGACCTCGCGATCCAGATCCACGGCGGCTACGGCTACACCCGCGAATACGACGTCGAGCAGCACTACCGGGACAACCGGCTGAACCCGATCCACGAAGGCACACACGGCATCCAAGGCCTGGACCTGCTCGGCCGCAAAGTCACCATGCAGAACGGCGCCGCCCTGATCGCCCTCGGCGAGACCATTGGCGCCACCATCGCCCAAGCCAAGTCCGCGGGCGGCCTCGCCGCCGAACTCGCCACCCCGCTCGCCGGCAAACTGGGCCGCCTCAGCGAAGTCACCTCTGCCCTGTGGTCCAGCGGCGATCCCGAACTGGCACTGGCCAACTCCACCGTCTACCTCGAAGCCGCAGGCCACGTCGTGGTCGCCTGGCTCTGGCTGGAACAGGTCCTCGCGGCCAACGGGCAGACCGGCGACTTCTACGAAGGCAAGCGAGCCGCGGCGCGGTTCTTCTACCGCTACGAGCTGCCCAGAACCGGCCCGCAGCTGGACCTGCTGGTCAGCCTGGACCGCACCACCCTCGACCTCGACGAGTCCTGGCTGTGAATCGATGAGTGTGCTGGGCGAAGTTGCCAGGATCAGCCCGGACGAGCTGGACAGGTTACGTCTCGATGGCGGCGCCTACGACTATCTGGACGGTCTGCGTTTCGTCATGGACGCCGCAGGCTTCCCGGTCAATCCCATCGGCGGCGGTCGGCCATATCCTGATGAGAGGTCCGCCTGGGGCCACGGCATGCCCAACACCACGTCGTGTGCGCTCACCGCCGACGAAGTACGGCAGGTGGCGGCGCGGGCCAGCTACGACTGGTCCTCGCACGCCGTGCAAATGAACGCTGCCAGGTACTACGGAATGCTTGACGCGATCTTCCAGGAAGCGGCGACCTACGGAGAGTGCACCGTCTTCTGGGCTGCCTGACCCGCTCGCCGGCGCGGGCGCTGCTCTGGATCGATGAATGGCGGCGGGATGAACTCGGGGATGCCGTCGCGGATCCGGACTTCCCATTCGCTGCGATGAATGATGCCGTGATGCATGCGGCACAGCAGCACCATGTTGTCGATCTCGGTCGGCCCGCCGTCCGCCCAATGGCGGACGTGGTGCGCGTCGGTCCAGCCGGGTGGTCGTGTGCAGGTCGGGAAGGCACAGCCGCGATCCCGGACGGCTAGGGCTCGTCGGATGGCGATGGGAGCGGTGCGCTGCGAGTTGCCCACGTCCAGTGGCTGGGAGTCGCCGCCGAGCACCATCGGGATCACCCGGGCATCGCAGGCGATGCGGCGCAACTGGCCGGGCGAGAGCTGTGCGCCATCGCCGAGGCTGACCGCACCGACATTGGCGGCGAGGTCAGCCAGCGAGATGGTGACATTCAGATGAGGCCGCTCGCCACCCTCGATCGGCGCGACCGCGGCGTTGGCACCCAACTGGAGAAATTCAGCGAACGCGTCGCCCATCCGCTCGCAGGCACCGCGCAAGTCCGCCTTGCCTTCGATCGGCCGCGGTTTGGCCAATGGCGACAACTGGCTCATCAACAACGCGCCGACCTCAGCGTCGAACTCACCGCGAATCCGGAGTCTGCCGTCGCGCCGCTGGTGACAATCCAATTCGTTCGGCGGCCGGTAGAACTCTTTGTCGTTGGGCTCAGTGCCATCCGGGTCGAGCCGCGCGATCAATTCCGAACCGACGCGGCGACGCAGTGTCTGCGAATCGAGACCGGCGGCAGCGGTGACGAGAATTTGCTCGGCCCCATTCACCGTCTCGGCTGGAAGAGTGCTGGGCAGCGATTCGATCAACTCGCTGATGACCTCGATATGGTCCGGCCCGAGCACGCCGTCCCTCGCGCCAACGTCAACGCACGACAGCTGTTCCATCGACCGCGACTGCGCGACGCGCCGCTTCGCCTCGTGCCGAGTAATTCGCGTCGTGTCCCGCAGCAATTCGACCACGCTCGGATAACCCTTGGCCGGAGCCAAGCCGCGCGATTGCGCCGCCGCGAGCACACGCAATTTCTCCGCGTGCCACTGACGCGAGAAATCCTCCATTTCGCGCAAGGTTTCCAGGAGGGCCTCATCGGATACCCGCCACCACTCGGTGCCGAGATATTCCTCTGCTGCCCTGTCCATGCCTCCATTTTACCTCGAAGTCGATCACTGGAGTAATTGTTTCGAACACACGTTCGAGTGATTCGAGTTCTTCCTTGTTGCCGTGAAGGGCGGTTAGATGACGTCGGCGCGGGCTTGCGCATGTGCCATCCGGACGACTGACGGGGGATTCGAGTGGATCTGTACAGCATCATGGCGGTCAGCGACCGGACCAAGTCGGTGGAGTGGTTCGGGGTCTTCTTCGGGCGCCCGGCCGACGAGGTCATCGGCGAGGAGTATCTGTGGCAGGTCGGTGAGAACGCGTGGGTGGTCGTCGATGATCGGGAGGTGCGGGCCGAACATGTCGGCGGAGCCATGATCACGCTCGGGGTGACCGACCTTGATGACATCCTGGCCCGCCTGGCCGCGCACGGCATCGGCCACGAACCGGTGGAGACCTACAGCAACGGCGTGCGCCATGTGGTTGTGCTGGACCCGGACGGTAACAGCCTGTCGCTCGCCCAGTCACCGTCAACGTGACGTGCGGGCGTCGTAGCGTTTGCGGGCTTGTTCGACCTTGTCCAGGTTGGGCCGCCATTGGGACAACGTGGCGAACAGCGGGCCGAGGGTGCGGCCGAGGCCGCTGATCTCGTATTCGACCCTCGGCGGGACTTCGGCGTGGTACGTGCGGGTGATCAGGCCGTCGCGCTCCAGTTGGCGCAGGCGCTGGGTGAGCACCTTCGGGGTGATGGTGGTGATCAGCCGCTCCAGTTCGACGAAGCGCAGCCGCCCGTGCTGGTTCAGCGTCCAGAGGATCGGGGTGGTCCAGCGGCTGAACACGATGTCGACTACCGGCGCGATCGGGCAGGCCGCCTCGGGTGCGGTGTCGGCTGCCCATGCTGTGTCCTTGACCACGATTGCCGCTCCCGCCCAATACTTTCCTCTAGGTACCTACTGTCTTGGTAACAGTATCGTCGTCGGCATGATCACGGTAACTGGAGCAACGGGCAATGTCGGGCGGGCGCTGGTGGAGCGGCTCGCGAAGTCGGGGGAGAAGGTCACGGCGGTTTCGCGCGGGATCGGGGCGGGTGATGTGCCTGCGGGGGTGCGGTTCGAGCGGGCGGATCTGGCCGAGCCGGAGAGCTTGAAGCCTGCGTTGGCGGGGGCCGATTCGGTGTTCGTGCTGGTGTCGGGCGCGGTCGCGTCGATCGACGGGGTTGTGGAGCAGGCCAAGGCGGCTGGTGTGCGGCGGGTGGTGCTGGTGTCGTCGCAGGGGGTGGCGACCGGGCGCTACCCGGCGGATCACGAAGACGCGGTGACCGGGTCTGGGCTGGAGTGGACGATCTTGCGGCCGGGCGGGTTCGACTCGAACACGTTGCAGTGGGCGGGAATGGTCCGGGAGCGGCGGGTTGCGGCGCCGTTCGGGGACGTAGGGCTGCCGACGGTGGATCCGCTGGATATCGCGGAGGTTGCTGCCGCCGTGTTGCGGGAGCCCGGTCATCAGGGCCAGGTTTATACGTTGACGGGGCCTGCCTTGATTTCGCCTCGGGAGCAGGCTGCCGCCATCGCCGACGCGTTGGGGGAGGAGGTGCGGTTCAGCGAGTTGAGCCGGGAGGACGCCAAGGCGCGGATGGCGGGGATCATGCCGGAGTGGGTCGCTGAGGTAACGCTCGATATTCTGGGCGACCCGACTCCGGCCGAGTTGGCCGTGAGCCCGGATGTTCAGCGAGTGCTGGGGCGGGCCGCGCGTTCCTACCGGGAGTGGGTGGGGCGCAACGTGGCTGCCTTCAGATAGTTTTCATTGCCTGGCGGGCGAGTTCGGCGGTTTCGCTCGGGGTCTTCCCGACCCGGACCCCGGCCGCCTCCAACGCCTCCTTCTTCGCCGCCGCCGTACCCGACGACCCGGACACAATCGCGCCCGCATGCCCCATCGTCTTACCCTCCGGCGCGGTGAACCCCGCCACATACCCGATCACCGGCTTGGAGATATGCGCCTTGATGTACTCCGCCGCCCGCTCCTCGGCATCCCCACCGATCTCCCCGATCATCACGATCGCATCGGTCTCCGGATCATCCTCAAACGCCTGCAACGCATCGATATGCGTCGTCCCGATCACCGGGTCCCCACCAATCCCCACCGCCGAGGAAAACCCGATATCCCGCAACTCATACATCATCTGATACGT
>DATFHN010000104.1:0-11457 GCA_035248365.1 Pseudonocardiaceae bacterium
GGCCAAGGCACCACCCCCGGCACCAAAGTCATCATCTGGCCCTGCAACGGCCAAACCAACCAACAATGGACCCTCAACAGCAACGGCACCGTCACCGGAGCCCAATCCGGACTCTGCCTCGACGTCAACGGAGCAGGCACCGCCAACGGCACCCTCGTGCAACTGTGGACCTGCACAGGTGGCAGCAACCAACAGTGGAAACTCGGCTGATCCAATCCTCGCCGGGAAACGGCGTGCGGTAGGAACCCTGGCGCGTGGCAGGTCCAGCGCCAGGGTCAGCCGTAGGCGGGTGTAACGCGCCAAAATTCGCAAAACCGACCAAATGGATAGTACACATCCCCCCGGATCGAGGCATGGTCTGTACGCTCTGGTACAGGTAGTGCAGCGGTCGAACTGTCGGTGTGGTCGGTGACGAAGGAGGCAGCCCCGTGGACGGCGTGCCAGTGCCAGCAGCGGGCGGTCTTTCGGCGCCGGGGGAGAACGGCACCCGGACGCAGGAGCCCTACAAGCCCGGCTATGAGGTCATGGCCGAGCGGATTCTGCAGTTCATCGCCGAGCTGCGGCTGCGGCCCGGCGACCGCATGCCGACCGAGCACGAACTCGCCGCCCGGCTCGGCACCAGCCGTACCGTCATCCGGGAGGCGGTCAAGATCCTCTCCGCCCTGGGCCGGGTGCGCGCCCAGAAGGGCAGGGGGCTCTACGTCGCCGACGACGAGGGCCTGCTCGGGTCGGCGCGCTGGGGCGGCTTCTTCCTGCCCACCGACCTCGACCACGTCTTCATGCTCTTCGAGTTCCGTCAGGTGCAGGAGACCGCGGCCAGCAGGCTCGCCGCGACCCGGGCGACTCCGGCGGAACTGCGTGCCATCGAGGTCGCGGCCGAAACCTGCCGCCAGGGCCACCTGACCGAGCAGCGCGAGCTGTTCGACCGGGGCGACGACGAGTTCCACCTCGGCATCGCCGCCGCGTCGCACAACCCGCTGTTGGTCACCACGATCCGGGACGCCCGCAGGCTGCAGCACCAATCCAGCACGATCGGGCTGCACGGCACGGTCGGCGGCCACGCGGCCGAAGCGGTCGAGGAGCACGCCGCGATCTACCAGGCCATCCGCAACGCCGATCCGGAGGCCGCCGCCGCGGCCACGGCCACGCACCTGGACAACACCCTTGCCGACTATCGCCGGGAGATCCAGCGCCGCGTTTTCGGCTGACCCGCCGGGAAATCAACTGCAAATTACATCGCCGTCCCGCCGCGCGTTCTGGCGGCCACCTCGCTGACGAGCGACGACGGATTGTGCTGTTCTCCTGAGGAAATCGACGCTCAGGCCGGAGTGTGCCGCGATGTTATGGTCGCGGCGATCCGTCTGGTTGGGGTGATTACCGATGGAGGTCGAGCGATGTGAGAAAAGCGAAAGCAAGCATCATCACGATTGTTTCGGCATTGGCGATCGGATTTCTGTGCGCGCCACCGGCTTCGGCGCACGGCGCGATGGAATCGATCGGAAGCCGCACCTTCCTGTGTTATGAGGACGGCATCACGTCGACCGGGCAGATCGTGCCGCAGAACCCGGCGTGTCAGGCAGCGGTCGCGCAGAGCGGGACCACACCGCTGTACAACTGGTTCGCGGTCGGCAACCGCACCGCGAACGGTGGCACGACCGGAGTGATCCCGGACGGAAAACTGTGCAGCGGCAACAGCAACTACTACGACTTCTCCGGCTTCGACCAGGCCCGCTCCGACTGGCCGATAACCCATCTGACCGCGGGCGCGACCGTGCAGATCAAGTACAACAAGTGGGCGGCGCATCCCGGCACCTTCAACCTCTACATCACCAAGGACGGCTGGGACTCGACGAAACCGCTGACCTGGGCCGACCTGGAGCCGACCCCGTTCGCCACCGTGACCAACCCGCCATCGGTCGGTGATCCCGGCAGCGTCAGCAGCTACTACTACTGGAACGCGACCCTGCCGCAGAAGACCGGCTATCACATCATCTACTCGCAGTGGGTGCGCTCGGACAGCACCGAGAACTTCCTCGGCTGTTCCGACGTGATGTTCGACGGCGGCAACGGCAACGTGACCGGGATCGGCGCGGGCGGCTCGCCGCCGGTCAACCCGACGCCGTGCACCGCGACCTATTCGGTCACCAGTACCTGGCCGGGCGGCTTCCAGGCCCAGGTCACGGTGACCAACCCGACCACCGCCACCATGTTCGGCTGGACGGTGAGCTGGGTGATTCCGGACGGCGAAACCGTGACCAGTTCCTGGAACGGATCGCTGTCGCAGGCCGGGTCGCTGGCCACGGTCACCGGGGCGAGCTGGAACAGTCAGCTGGCGGCGGGCGCCAGTTCGTCGTTCGGGTTCACCGCCGATTTCACCGGCACACCCGGCGCGCCCAGCAGTATTTCCTGTCAGAGCCCGTGAAACCGATGTCCACCCGGCGATCTGCCCGGGGCCGCGCGGCGATCGTGTTCGCCTGCGCGGCCCTGCTCACCGGTGGCTGCACCGCAACCGCACCGTCCGGAATGGACGACATGCCCGGGATGGCCGGCCTGACCACGGTCGCCGCGCCTGCGGAAGCCGCGCCCATCGGGGAAGGCCTCACCGACGCGGTCGGCGGCTACCGGCTGGTGCTCGGCACCGGTACGAACCCTTTCACCTTCCACATCACCGGGCCGGGCGGGCAGACCGTCACGCGCTACCAGCCCGACGAGAGCGCGCTGGTCCAGTTCGACCTGATCCGGGCGGACCTGAGCAACTACCAGCATCTCGATCCGGTGATGCGGCAGGACGGCACCTGGGTGGTGCCGCTGCCCGCGTTGCCGGCCGGCGCGTACCGGGCCTACGTGACCTTCGCCGCGCCCAACGCCAGTGCCGGCCCGCCGAAACTGTATCGACTGTCCGAGCCGTTCACCGTGCCCGGCCAGGCCCCTGACAACCCGCTGCCGCCGCAGGCCACCGCCCAGGTGGACGGCTATGCGGTGACGCTGTCCGGGCAGCCGGTCGCCGGTCGGCCCGGCCCGCTGCGCGTCGGTATCAGCGCGGGCGGGCGGCCGGTCGCCTACCTTCAGCGCTACCTGGACGGCTACGCGCACCTGACCGCGTTCCACGCAGGCGATCTCGCGGCCGCGCGATTGAGTCCCGCCGAACGGCCGACCGCAGGCGCGGATCTGACCAGCCAGGCGTGGTTTCCCGTAGCGGGCACCTGGCGGGTGTTCGTGCGGTTCCGGACCAGCGGCCCGGTCCTGACCGCGGGCTTCACCGTCACCGTCGGCTGAAATCCACGCGCTGCCACCGCCGGGTCCGTGGCGGTGGCAGCGCATTCTTCCCCGGGGCGGGTCAGACGATCGACGAGCAGATGCTGCCGTTGAGATAGAACACCGGCGGCGGTGGTGGCGAACCCGTGTCGGTGCCGTTGAAGCCGAGGCTGACCGAGCCTCCGTTGGGTGGGATCGTGCCGTTCCAGCCGGCGTCCTTGACGCTGACGTTCTGGCCGCTCTGCGTCCAGGTGGCGTCCCAGCCCGACTGGATTCCGTCACCGGAGGGCAGGCTGAAGGTCAGTATCCAGCCGTTGATCGCGGTGGTCCCCTCGTTGAAGATGTTGATCGTGGCGTTGTAGCCGCCGCTCCACGCGCTGTTCACCGTGAAGCTCACCGCGCAGCCGGCGTTGGCCGGCGGTGGCACCGTGAAGGTCACCGGCGGTGAGGGCAGTGACGCGTTGCCCTGCGAGTCCACCGCGACCACGTTGTAGGTGTAGGTGTTGCCGATGGTCAGGCCACTCAGGTTGGCGCTGGTTCCGGTCGTGGTGGTCACCAGCGTGTTGCCGCTCGCATTCTGCTGGTACACCCGGTAGTTCGCGATCGGGTTGCTGCCGGGAGCCGCGGCCGGCCAGGTGAGCGTCGCGCTGCCCGAGGTGTTGCTGCCGGTGCTGGAGGTCAGGCCGGACACGGTGGGCTGGCCGGGCGCGCCCGGTGCGGTCACGCCGGTGCCGCCGCTGCCCGGTACCTGGATCACGGTCAGCGAGTACGGCGCGACCGTCACCGAGCCGGCCGAACTCTGCGTCGTGCTGGTGATCGAGGAGGCGTTGTCGGCCAGCGTGTACACCGTCGAAGCGCCGCCCGATGGCGTGAAACCCTGGTAGCCGAGGTTGACCGTGTAGCTGTTGCCCGGGTCCTCGTTGTCGATCAGCACCGCCACGCTGCCGTCCGCCCTGCGCACGGCGTGGGTGCGCAGCAGGCTGTTGCTGGAGGTCGTGCCGATCAGGCTCGCGCCCGCCGTGCCCAGCTTGGAGAGCATGGCCACGCCGTAGTACGGCGCGAACGGGGTGTCCACCGCCGGTTCGGTCACGCCGGAACCGTTGCTGTTGCTGGAGAACATCCCCTGATCGCCGTAATCCTGCACGCCACCCACCGTGCTCGGCGTGCCGACGCCGTTGTGCTCGTCCCACCAGTCGACGTTGACCGCGCCGTTCTCCAGCCAGGTCAGGTACATGTCGGCCGCGAACAGCGCGCCCGGCTGGGTGTCCAGGTCGATGCTGGAGTTGGTCTCGGTGACGATGATCTTCACGGTGCTCGGGTCGACCTTGGCGTACTGGCTGATCTGCGAGTGCAGGGTCGAGACGATGCCGGTGATGTCGGACGGATCGGTGAGCATGCTCGCGGTGTTCGAACCGCCGGGGTAGTAGTGCACGATGACGCAGCTGGTCTTCGCGCCCAGCGCGGTCAGCACGGTCTGGTTCCACGGCTGGGGACTGGTCGTCGGGTTCGTGACGTTGTCCGGCCAGAAACCCGGGGTGGTCAGCACCGCGCACACCTGGCTGGACGGGCTGGCCGCCTTCATCGCCGAGATGTAGTTCAGCAGGTTCGAGGCGTACACGCTCGGCCCGCAGTTGTAGGTCTGGGACGGCTCACTGCCCACGGTCACCGGTTTGCCGCTGGCATCGGTGCAACGGCTGTCCGCTTCCCAGTTGGCGCCGTAGGTGCCGTTGCCGTAGACCTCGTTGCCGACCTCCCAGTACGCGACCTTGTCGTTGTTGGTCGTCGCGTTCTGCACCCAGGCGGCGGCGAGACTCGGCGTGCCGGTGCCGTAGTTGACGGTGACCACCGGGCTGGTGCCCGCGGCCTGGGCGGTCTTCATGAAGTCCGCGAAGGTGGTGTTGGGCGCGACATAGCCGCCGGGCGCGGTCGCCGTCTGCCAGTTGTAGATGTCGGAATAGGAACCGCCCGGATAACGCATTGCCGTGATGCCCGCCGCCTTCACCAGGTTGGGAATGGCGGCGTCGTTCATATATCCGTCATAGACGGCGGTGTTCAGGCCGATCGCATTTCCCGGTATCGCGCCGAGGCTGGCGTTCGCGTTCACGGTGACCGTCGCCGCGGCGGTCGCTGCCGTGGTCGCTGCCGTGGTCGCGGCCTGCGCGGGCACGACGACGGCCCCGAGTACGGCAAGCACGCCGCTCACCAATATCGTGGTAGTCCGGATTCTGGATAAGTGCATTCCTGGGTTTCCTTCCCCGCCGGATAGCGCCGCGAATTGCGTTCGCGCACGTCAAGTACATCCGCGAGGAAGGAGTTTTCCAAACGTGGCTCGTTCTGCGGTTTGTCGAATTGTTTCGAACGGGCAGGCCATCGGCGGCGGTGGCCACTGCCCGGCGATGAAAGATACATGCCGCGACCTGCCTCCGCCCCGGTGAACTTCCAGGCGCGTTGTCGATCGCGAGCCGCCGCCATCCTCCCCTCGGAACACCTTGCTCACGTCGATAAGTAGTACTCACGGAAGATCGGCCTGAGTCGGTCTCTGTCGAATATTCGACCACAGCCCGTTGATCCGCACGGCAATCGGCTACTTGTAGCGGTCAGGAGCGGCTGCTATAGATGTGATCGATTCGCCCGATGAGTACCACCTATTGAGGGGAGAATCGCGGATGCTGAAACACAGATCTTTGTTCGGACCCGTCGTGCTCGTGCTGATGCTGATCGTCGCGACGGGCGCTTTCGTCGTGGGCAACGGCGCGACCGCGGCCGCGTCGCCACGGGCCCCACTGGCCAGCACGGCCGGCTGTGGCAAGGCGCCGAGTCTGGCCAGCGGTACGCACACGATCCAGAGCGGCGGGCAGACGCGCAGCTACATCCTGCGGCTTCCCGCCAACTACGACAACACCCATCCCTATCGGCTGATCTTCGGACTCCACTGGCTCGGCGGCACCATGAACGACGTCGACTCCGGTGGCACCGACGGCTACAACTGGTCCTACTACGGGCTGCGGCGGCTGGCGGACAACGCGGGCGGCGGCACGATCTTCGTGGCGCCCCAGGGCAACAACAACGGCTGGGCCAACCCGGGTGGTCAGGACGTCACCTTCGTCGACGACATGCTCAACCAGTTCGAAGCCGGACTGTGCATCGACACGACCCAGATCTTCTCCGCCGGCTTCAGCTACGGCGCCGCGATGACCTACGCGCTCGCCTGTGCGCGGCCGACGGTGTTCCGCGCCGTCGCGGTCTACTCCGGCGCGAACCTGAGCGGGTGCAGTGGCGGTACGCAACCCGTGGCGTACATCGGACTGCACGGCCTGCGGGACAACGTCCTGCCGATCGCGGACGGACGCGCGCTGCGCGACCAGTTCGTCCGCAACAACCACTGCACCCCGCAGAACCCACCCGAGCCCGCCTACGGCAGCCTCACCCACATCGTCACGACCTACTCGGGATGCATGACCGGCTACCCGGTCGTGTGGGCGGCGTTCGACGGGGCGGGTCATGATCCCGGCCCGATCGACGGATGCACCTGCGACGGCTGGCACACCTGGACCTCGGGCGTGGTGTGGAACTTCTTCAGCCAGTTCGGCGGCGGCGTTGTCAACCCGCCCCCGCCGACCGGTGGCCCGGTGCACGCGGTCGCCGCTGGGGCCTGCCTCGATGTGCCGGGCGGGAGCACGACAGCAGGCACCCAACTGGACATCGCGGCATGCGACGCCCAGTCGAACCAGACGTTCACCCATGCCTCGTCGGGGGAGTTGTCCGTCTACAACGGAGCGGACTGCCTCGACGCCAACGGCCAGGGCACCAGTCCCGGCACCAAGGTGATCATCTGGCCCTGCAACGGGCAGAGCAACCAGCAGTGGAACGTCAACAGCAACGGCACCATCACCGGCGCACAGTCCGGTCTGTGCCTGGATGTCACCGGAGCGGCCACGGCGGGCGGTTCCCCGGTCGAACTGTGGACGTGCAACGGCGGCAGCAACCAACAGTGGACCGTGGGCTGAACACGCCAGGTCACCGACGCTGGGGCGAGCCGACCGGCTCGCCCCAGCGTCCGGCGTCGCGGCCCATGAAAGATTCATGATCAGTCCTACTTATCCTTGTACCGCCAAGAGCTGAGCATTCGGTACCTTCCAGCGATCTTCGCTGTCCGCTCAGCCAGTGAATTCGTTGACAAACCTGGTGATCGCGGGGTTTGCTCCTTCGTGCGGCGCCGCCGCAGCCACTGCCGGGCCGGCCGTTCCGCACTCCAAAAGTCACACACATTCGGCACAGGAAGGCTGACGATGACGTCACCTGTACGGGTCGGCCGCCGCTGGCCGGCGAGAGCGGCCCTGGCCGCCGCACTGGCGCTGGCCGGGTTGGCCGCCGCGCCTGCGCTCGCGCACGCGGCCGCGACGACGGTCCTGTACGTCTCCCCGACCGGGAGCGGAACTTCGTGCTCCGCGTCCGCGCCATGCTCGCTCACCCAGGCCAAGTCCTCCGTCGAGGCGATCGACGGGAACATGAGCGGGGACATCGCGGTCCAGTTGGCCGGCGGTACCTACCGGCTGTCCGCGCCGCTGGTGCTCGGCAACGCCGACTCCGGCACCAATGGTCACAACGTCGTCTGGCAGGCCGCCCAGGGGGCGAGCCCGGTGCTCGACGGTGGGCAGCAGGTGACCGGTTGGAGCCTGCACGACGCGGCCAACAACGTCTACGCCGCCTCGGTTCCGTCCGGCGCCGATTCCCGGCAGCTGTACGTGGACGGCGCGCTGGCGCCGCGCGCCGCGGTCGCGATCAACCGCAGCGACGTGTCGATGAACAGCACCGGCATGACGATCAACAACTCGGCGCTGGACTATCTCGCGTCACTGCCGGAGCAGAACCGGATCGAGCTGGAGAGCCAGAACTCCTTCACCGACCGGTACGCGCCGGTGCAGTCGATCAGCGGCACGACGATCACCATGCAGCAGCCCGCCTGGAACAACAACAACTGGGGCTACGACACGCTGGCCAGTCCGTTCGCGGGCGGCCAGCTGTCGCTGGAGAATTCCTACTCGTTCCTGAAGAACGCCGGCCAGTGGTACCTGGACCCACAGGCCGGGCAGCTGTACTACAAGGCGCCCTCGGGCTGGAACCCGGCGAGCCACGACGTCGAACTGCCCAGGCTGACCTCGCTGGTCCAGATCTCGGGCAGCAGCGTCGACAACCCGGCGCACAACATCGCCTTCCAGGGCATCAGCTTCCAGCACTCCACCTGGCTGACGCCGAGCAGCGGCATCGGTTACGCCGACCAGCAGACGGGCACCTTCCTCGCACAGGCCTACAGCACCGAGCCCTCGAACTTCCTCAGCTCCTGCTCCTCCGGTTGCACGGGCTTCGAGGCCACCAGGGAGAGCTGGTACCAGGTGCCCGCCGCGGTGCAGGTCTCGGCCGCGGGCAACGTCAGCTTCAGCGGCGACAGCTTCACCCATCTCGGTCAGGTGGGCCTGGGCATCGGCCAGGACAGCGATGCGGTCGCCTCCGGGATCGGCCTCGGCGCCTCCGGCGTCACCGCCGACCACAACACCTTCACCGACGACTCCGGCGGCGGAATCGTGGTCGGCGGCGTGCAGACCAACGCCCACCACCCATCCGACCCGGCGATGACCGACCAGAACATCACGGTGACCAACAACCTGATCAACGGGGTCGCCGAGGACTACAAGGACATGGCAGGCATCCTCTCGACCTACGTCACGCACGCCGACATCGAGCACAACGAGGTGGAGAACCTTGGCTACGACGGCATCGACGTCGGCTGGGGCTGGGGCATGAACGACGCGGGCGGCAGCCAGGACTACGCCAACCGGGGCACCTACAACTACCAGCCGCGCTACACCACGCCGACGACGCTGAAGAACACGATCGTCAGCGGAAACAAGGTGCACGGCACCAAGAAGATCTTCCACGACGGCGGCAGCATCTACAACCTCTCGGCCAACCCCGGCGGCGTGATCGACAACAACTACATCTACGACAACCAGCACACCGTCGGCCTCTACCTCGACGAGGGATCGCGCTACCTGACGCTGTCCAACAACGTGGTTCAGGACACCGGCGTGTGGGCTTTCACCAATGCCAACGCCAACAACAACACCGACGACAGCACCTTCGAGTACAACTGGTACAACGGCGGTTCCACGGAGGTCGCGACCGGCTCGCCGCACAACAACCAGCTGATCGGCAACGTCGCGGTGAGCGGGACCAACTGGCCCTCCGGCGCGCAGCAGGTCATCAGCCAGTCCGGGATCTCGGGCAGCACCACCGGTGGCGGCAGTTCGGGTCCGCTGCACGCGGTGGGTGCCGGCAAGTGCCTTGCCGATCCGGGTTCGACGACCACGTTGGGGACGCAGCAGCAGATCGCCAACTGTGACGGGCAGAGCGATCAGGTGTGGACGCACACGTCCTCGGGTGCACTCTCGTTGTCGGTGGGAGGCGGCACGTTCTGCCTGGATGCCAACGGCGGGGGGACCTCACCGGGTACCAAGGCGATCATCTGGTCCTGCAACGGCCAGAGCAACCAGCAGTGGACGTTGAACTCGAACGGCACCGTCACCGGGGTGCAGTCGGGCCTGTGCCTCGATGTCACGGGGGCTTCGACGGCCAGCGGTGCCCCGGTCGAACTGTGGACGTGCAACGGCCAGAGCAACCAGCAGTGGACCCTCGGCTGATCCTCCGCCCTCATCCGCATCCGAAAGGATCTCCATGTCCTCATCGTCGTTCGAGATCAGTCGCAGAAAGCTGTTGCTCGCGACCGGCGCGGCGGCATCGTTGAGCCTGCTGCGATTCCCCGGCGTCGCGTTCGCCACCACCGGACCGCAGAGCTACACCGCCAGTTGGTCCTCAGTGGACCAGCACCCGCCCGCACCGGCCTGGTTCCAGGACGCGAAGTTCGGCATCTACTACCACTGGGGCGTGTGGAGCGTTCCGGCGTTCGGCAGCGAGTGGTACCCGCGCAACATGTACGTCTCCGGTTCGGCCGAGAACCAGCACCACATCGCCACCTACGGCGATCCGTCGGTGTGGGGCTACCAGAACTTCATCCTCGGCGCCAACAACAAGGCCGGGCAGTGGACGCAGTTCGCGCCGAAACTGGTGTCCCAGGGCGGAAACTGGGATCCGAACGCGTGGGCGTCGCTGTTCAAGGCAGCCGGGGCGCGCTTCGCCGGGCCGGTGGCCGAGCACCACGACGGATTCTCCATGTGGAACAGCTCGGTCAACCCGTGGAACTCGGTGGCCAAAGGGCCGAAGCTGGACCTGCTGAGCCTGCATTCGCAGGCGATCCGCGCCCAGGGCCTGAAGTTCATGTGCTCGCTGCACCACGCCTACCACTTCAACGGCTACTACGACCACGTGCCCTACCAGTCCGACCCGAACCTGCGCATCCTGTTCGGCCAGCAGGGCACCGCCCCGGAGAACCTGCTCTGGTACAACAAGCTGCACGAGGTGATCACCGGCTACCAGCCGGACCTGATCTGGGAGGACTTCGACCTCTCCCTGGTCGAGGAGTCCTACCGGCTCCAGTTCCTGGCCGACTACTACAACGCCGCCGTCTCCTGGAACAAGGACGTGGTGGCCACCTACAAGGACGGGTTCGACAACAAGGGCGAGGTCTACGACTACGAACGCGGTGGCGCGGGCAGCATCGTGACGCCCTACTGGCTGACCGACGACTGCGTGTCCTCAACGACGTGGGGCTACGTCCCCGGCATGGCCCTCTACGACAACAAGACGATGCTGCACTCGCTGATCGACCACGTCAGCAAGGGCGGCAACCTGCTGCTCAACATCGCGCCGATGGCCGATGGCACCATTCCGTCCAACCAGCAGGCGATCCTGCTCGCGATGGGGGACTGGCTGGGCCGCTTCGGCGAGTCGATCTACGCGACCAGAGTGTGGGCGAGCTACGGCGAGGGCCCCACGGCGATGGGCGGCGGCTCGTTCTCCGGACCCCGCGCGGGCACCCCGCAGGACATCCGCTTCACCCGCACCCAGGACAACACCGTTCTGTACGCCACGACCCTCGGTTGGCAAGGCGGCACCACCACGATCACCACGCTGGGCTCCAACCAGATCAACCTGGGCAACCTGGCCTCCGTCCAACTGATCAACAACGCGGCGGGCCAGTACACGAACCTGACCTACAACCAGGACGGCGGCGGACTGCACATCACC
>DATFHN010000105.1:0-2655 GCA_035248365.1 Pseudonocardiaceae bacterium
TGGCATCTACTCGTCGCTCGCCCCGTGGCTCGCCGAACCGTTCACCGACTCGCTGCGACGGAACACGATGACGACGCGATGGGCGCCAACCCGGGTCGAGGTCTCCGAACTCGGCGCGGACGCCGCGGTGCGCGGCGCCGCGGAACTCACCATCCAGCGCCTGCTTACCGACCCCACCTCGCTGTCACCGTTGATCACCTGCTCCGCCTGACCGATGTTCTTCTGGGCGCCACAACCGCGATCAATGACTGGTGACGGTGAGGAGAAGGGCACGTTCGCGACGCCTGGGAGTCGATCCGCTGCTCGCCCAGCAACCGAACGCCGGGCACGCTTCTGCCCTACCGCCGGTAGAGTCGACCCTGACCTGCTCGGTGACCTACGCCGCGGCGGCGGCAGGTCCACGATGAACGAATAACGCATCAGGGGCGCCCGATCCGCCTTGGACCGGGCCTGGCCGGATCAGCTGATCGCCCGGCAATACGACCAGCCTCATCGCAGCCGGACCACGCCTATCGACTGACACCCAGCCAGCCCCGTGCGAGCAGGAGCACTGGCGCGAACTCCTGCTCGCAGGCAGACCCGGCCCCGCCAACACGACAAGCGGTTCGTGACGCACCCGCTCAGCCGACGCCGTCGCGGACCTCGAACTGCCAGGATCCGTCCCACTTCGTGCGCCACGCGGCGGCGAGCCGGTGCAGTGTGGCGTCGTCGGTGACCTGGACGGTGTCGCCCTCGACGACGACATCCAGGCCGCGGTCCCAGTCATCGCGTCCGGTGGTGAGGGCGACGTGCGGGTTGATGTGGTCGGATCGGGCGCTGCTGGCCGCGCTGGCGCGGCTGCTACCCAGCTTGGCATCGTCGTCTGGTCGTGCGGAAGTGGCGCTATTCGAATAGGGCTGGCCGCCCTGCGGTCGGCGAAGAGATACGCGAGATCGTGCGGCGGCTTGGGCTGGAGAATCCCTGCTGGGGTTATCGGCGGGTTCATGGTGGGTGGGCCTCAACGACAGGCTCTCAGGACGTGAAGGCACACCGACCGCGTCGGCAGCCCTACTCAGGACGCCGCGTCGGTGGCCAGGTCGGCGAAGGCCAGTGCGGACTGTTGGCGGCCTTCCATCGCGATCGCGCCCAGGACCTCGGCCCGCGCACCCAGTTGGCCGGCGAGCACCGTCAGCCCCTGGCCCAGCTGTGGCGGCAGCCAGCGCAGCAGTTCCTCGCGTACGCCATCCAGCAGTGGCGCTCCTGCCGCCGCCAACTGGCCCCCCACCACCACCATGCGCGGGTCGAGTACCGCGCAGATGCCGGCGAGCGCCTTGCCGACCGCGCGCCCGGCATCCGCCACCGCACGGCAGGCGCTGGGATCGCCTGCCCGCACCAGGTCCAGCACCGCGGTCAGCGTGACGTCCGGACCGTAGCTGTGCCGCAGCGACGCGGTCAGCGCCTCCGTCCCGCTGACCGTCTCCAGACAGCCACGGCTGCCACAGCGGCACACCTGGCCGTCCGGATTGACCACGACGTGGCCCAGTTCGCCCGCTGAACCGTGCGCACCTTCGTACAGGCGACCGTCCATGATCAGGCCGGCGCCGACGCCGTCGGCCATCATCACGTACACCAGGTCTTTCGAGCCCTGTCCGGCCCCGAAGATCCATTCCGCCATGCTGCCCAGGTTCGCGTCGTTGCCCAGGTATACCGGCACTCCCAGCGCCGTGCCCAGTTCGCTGACCAGGTCGACGCCGCGCCACTGCCGCGCGGGGCCGGGACCCGTCGGGGCGGACACCGCCACCCCCACGCCCAGCAACCGGCGTTCGTCGGTGCCTGCCTCCGCCGCCAGCGCGGCCACCTGGTCCAGCACATAGCGGATCGCCTCGTGGGCGTGGTGGTCGACGTCCAGTTCGCGCAGCGACTCCGCCCGCAGCGTGCCGGCCAGGTCGGCGATCGCGACCCGGGCGCCGTCATGGCGCAGGTGCACGCCGACCAGTGTTCCGATGTCCGGATTAAGTGTCAGCTGAGTAGCTGGACGGCCAACCCCGCCCGACGCGGCGTCCGGCTGGTCGTGTTGTTCGACGAGGACGCGTTCGGCCAGCAGGTCGGCGACCACACTGGACACGGTGCTCCGGGACAGGCCGGTCACCCGTACCAACTCTGCCCGGCTCGCGTCGCCCCGCTGCTGGACGGCCTCGATCACGCGCAGCCGGTTGGAGTCGCGCAGCGCGCTCAACGAGCCTGGAGCAGACGTCATGCTGCCTGAGCGTACCTGGCGCAATGGGTTGAGCCTCGGACTTATCAGCCCTAGATCAAACCTTATTACTCCTTGACACGGATAAATTGACGACCTTAGGTTCGCGGTGGCGGACGCTCAGTGATTCTCCCGACGAAGTGGGAAGAGGCTCGATGACCACGTCCAGACGCCGAATCCTCCGCACACTCGCGCTCGGCGCGGTCTCGGTGGCCGCGTTGTCGCTGACCAGTGGCTTACCCGGTGTGGCGGCCGCGACACCCACCCCGATCTACCTCAATCCGGCCTACACCCCGATCGAACGCGCCGCCGACCTGGTCTCCCGCATGACGACCGCGGAGAAGGCCACCCAGATGGACAGCAGCCAGGCCCCGGCCATCCCGAGTCTGGGGATCGCCGCCTGGGGTTGGTGGAACGAGTCC
>DATFHN010000106.1:0-4680 GCA_035248365.1 Pseudonocardiaceae bacterium
GGCCAAGGCACCACCCCCGGCACCAAAGTCATCATCTGGCCCTGCAACGGCCAAACCAACCAACAATGGACCCTCAACAGCAACGGCACCGTCACCGGAGCCCAATCCGGACTCTGCCTCGACGTCAACGGAGCAGGCACCACCAACGGCACCCTCGTGCAACTGTGGACCTGCAACGGACAGAGCAACCAACAGTGGAACCTGAGCTGACACGCTGACGCCAGGTGAGAAGTGAGTGGGCCGGAGCATCGCCGATGGCGGGCTCCGGCCCATTCGCGATGTCCTCACGCGGATTCGCGGATCACCAACTGGGTCTTCAGTACCGTGCGCCGTGGCCGCGTCGTGTTACCGGCGATCATCGCCAGCAGTTCGCGGGCGGCCTGTGCGCCCGTCGGGCTCGACCGGTTGGCTCACGGTGGTCAGCGACGTCGTCCGGCACTTGTCGCTTCGACCGGGCCAGCGCGCGCAGCGCGCCGACCGCCATCAGATCCGACGCGACGAAGACGGCGTCGATGTCGGGCCTTCTGTCCAGGAGGCGGAGCATCATGTGCTCGCCGGACACCTGGCTGAAGTCTCCGTGCGCCGCCAGTCCGGGATCGAACGTGCCCTCGCCCTCCAACGCCTCGCGGTAGCCGGCAAGCCGATCGATGCTCGGCGACATGTCCTTGGGACCCGCGATGGTGGCGATCCTGGTCCGGCCCGACCGGATAAGGTGCCGGACGGCGGCCGCGGCGCCGCCCCGGTTGTCGACGTCGACATAGGTGAATCGTTGCGGGGTCACGGCACATCGGGCGACCGATGCTGACCACCGGCACAGCGATCCGGTCCAGGGCCATCCCGTGTCGCGCGTGCATGCTGACGACCAGCGCGCCGTCCACATGGTCCGAGTTCAGCAAGCCCATCAGCGACCGGGCGTCCCTGGCGGACTGGGCCATCAGCAGGATGATCTGGGAGCCGGAGGGAGTCAGGACCTGGCTCGCGCCCCGGAACACCCGCCCGAAGAACGGGTCGGCGAACAGTCGCGACGCCTCCTCGCACATCACGAAGGCGGCCGAGCCGGTGCGCCGCCGGTCGTTCAGGCGCGTCGCGCGGTGTCGCACGTAGCCGAGGCCGACGATCGCGTTCTCCACCTGGCGGCGGGTTTCCGGCCGTACCTTCGGCGCGCCACATCGGCCAGGGTGGGGCGACGAGGGGGCAGGTCGAGCACGGTCACGTCCACTTCCACGGTCCGGCCTCGTCGCAAGGAACCTTGAGCTGGTTGTGGCTGGGGGACGGCGCGTGGCGCGGTACCGTCCCCCAGCCGCCCGCTGGCCCGTGTCAGCAGGTCGAGTTGGTCTGCGTGAGCAGACCGAGCCGCCAGGGCAGGTCGTTGTAGTTGCCGCCGGCTGAGGGATCCTTGCCCTGGTACAGGAACTGGAGTTTGCAGGGGTTGATGGTCAGGGTCTGGTCGGTGGTGCTGCGGATGAGGTCACCGTGGCTGATGTCCTGGGTCCACGGGGTGCCGTTGAACGTGGTGTCGGCCGCGCCTGCGAGCGGAGCGCTCTCGGTGGCGGCGAGCGGCGTGTACGGCCCGGCGATGCTGGGCGCGGTCCAGGAGCGGAAGTAGCGGTGCCCGCTGCCGCCGATCGCCTCGACCATCAGCAGGTAGGTGTTGCTACCGGCGACGGTGTAGACGTGGCTGGCTTCGAACAGGTTGTAGGGGTTGGAATCCTGCAGGGCGATGACCGGTTGGCTCATGCCGTTCGGGAAGTTGGCCAGTGACGTCTGCGAGCGGTAGAGGTGGCCGTTGTCGTCGGAGGAGAACAGGTAGCAGTTGGTGCTGTCACAGGTGACGGACATGTCGACCCAGTAGCCGTTGCCGATGTTCTGCTGGATGATCGGCGGCATGCCCGAGTAGAAGTTCTTCGGCGCGCTCCAGCCGGCCGGGTTGGTGATGTCGGGGTTGGTGGAGTAGGAGGCGTTGCCGGTCTGGTACACCAGGTACCAGAGGTGCTGCGGCGCGAAGTAGAAGATCTCCGGCGCCGCGGTGTAGCCACCGCCGATGCCGCTCTGGTCGAGGTAGTACTGGGGCGCGCTGGCCGCCTGGGACCAGTCGGTGAAGTTCAGCGTTTCCATGCTGTAGTTGCCAGCCGAGTTGACCGTGGAGGCGAAGACGTACCAGCGGCCGTTGTAGTACACGGCGTTGGCGTCCTTCACCGCGAGCAGGTTGTGCGAGGCGTCCGACTTCGGGCTGATCAGGACCCCGCTGGAACTCCACTGGAAGCTGCTCGGCAGCGCCCCGCCGCCACTACCACCGCTGGGTGGCGCCGAGCCGTCGACGGTCCACTGCTGGTTGCTGCCGCCGTTGCACGTCCACAGCTCCACCAGCGCGCCGTTCGCCGTGCTGGCACCGGTCACGTCGAGACACATGCCGGACTGGGTGATCGTGCCGTTCGCGTTCACCGTCCACTGTTGACCGGCACCGGAACACGGCTCGATGACCACCTTCGTCCCGGCACTGGTACCGCCGCCGCTGGCGGTCAGGCACATCGTGCCGCTGCCGCTGTAGACGGTCAGCTGACCGGAACTGGTCGGCGTCCACATCTGGTTGGTTCCGCCGTTGCACTGCCAGATCTCCAGCTGCGTACCCGCCGTCGTGCTCAGGTTGGGCACGTCAAGGCACTTGCCCGCACCCACCGCGTGCACCTCACCCGAGCCGCCACCACCGCCGGTGGACGAACCGCCGAGTGCCGAGGCGGCCGCGTTGTAGGCCGGCTTGGGCTGGTCGTTCTTGTCGTACATGGTCGCGGCGCCGTAACCCGGGAAGGTGCCGGGAATCCAGGAGTGCGCGTCGTCGACGCCCCACTGCGAGATGCCGACGCAACGGGACACGGCAAGGCAGGCCTTCACCACGTTGCCATAGTCGGTGCCCTGCTGGGCCAGGTTGCCGCTGTTGGTCGGCAGCTGGATCCGGTCGTCCAGTTCGGTGACCGCGACGTCGACGCCGAGGTTGGCGAAGCGCTGCATGTTGGCCTGGATGTCCGACGGGTTCTGGCCCTCGATGAAGTGGCTCTCGAAGCCGACACCGTCGATCGGGGCGCCCTGGGCCTTCAGCGACTGCACCAGGTTGTACATCGCGTTGCTCTTGGCGTTCTCGCCCTCGATGTTGTAGTCGTTGAGGTAGAGCTTGGCATTCGGGTCGGCGGCGCGCGCGGTGCGTAGCGCGTCGGCGAGGTAGCCGGAGCCCATGGCCTTGTAGAACACGTCCTGACGCAGGCTGCCGTCGTCGTTGAACGGCTCGTTCACCACGTCCCAGGAGTACACCTGGCCCTTGTAGTGGGCGGCCTCGGTGGTGATGTGGTTCTCCATCACGCCCTGCACCTGGTTCTGCGGCAGGCTGGACACCCAGCCCGGCAGCTGGCTGTGCCACACCAGGTTGTGGCCGCGCACCCGTTCGTTGTGCGACTTGGCCCAGGACACGATCTGGTCTCCCGGGCCGAAGTTGTACGAGCCGTTCGACGGTTCGGTGGTGTCCCACTTCATCTCGTTGCCCGGGGTCACCATGTCGAACTGGGTACCGGCGATCGTGGTTTCCGAGCCCGCGTTCAGGTCACTCACGTCCAGCGCGGTGCCGAAGTACCGGCCCTTGGCCTCGGCGAGGTCACGCAGTGTCGATGTCGCCGCGTGGGCCGGTACCGCCGTGATCGCGACAATCGGCAGGGCCGCCACGGCCAGTGCCAAGACCGGTCCGAGCAGAGTTCGTTTCATCGTCTCCCTCTTCATCCGATGGTCCACTGCTGGTTGCTGCCGCCGTTGCAGGTCCACAGCTCCACCTGGGCACCGTTGGCGGTGCTGGCACCGGTCACGTCCAGGCACAGTCCCGACTGGTTGATCGTGCCGTTCGAGTTGACCGTCCACTGTTGACTGGCGCTACCCGCGCACGGCTCGATCACGGCCTTCGTGCCGGCCGACGTCCCCGCGCCGTTCGCGGTCAGGCACTGCTGACTGCTGCCGCTGTAGACCGTCAGTTCACCCGAACCGGTGTGACTCCAGATCTGGTTGGTGCCACCGTTGCAGTCCCAGATCTGCATGACCGTGCCCGGCGCCGTAGTGAAGTTGTTGACGTCGAGGCACTTCCCGGCCCCCACCGCGTGCACCTCGCCACTGTTGGCGCTGGCGCCCGCGGCGTAGCCGGCCGCGGCGAGGTTGGCCTGCACCGCGTTCTCCGTCGCGTCGGAGGGGAAGCCCGCGGTCACCGCCCCTTCGAAGAAGTCGCCGTAGGCGCCGTTGCTGTTGTCCCCGCCGGTACCGAGCAGGATCGACGGTTGCAGCTTCATCGGCGCATAGTTGTTGGGCAAGGCGCCCGAATAGGTCTGGGTCAGTCCTCCGCTGGTGGCGTTGCCGTATTTCAGGGTGAAGTTCGAGGTGCCGTTGTTCTTCTCCCAGGCGCTGACGAACGGGAAGTGCACTCCGGGGTTGTCCGCGTTGTTCGGCCCGCGGTTGGTGCTGTACATGCCGTTCTCCAGGTCGGCCTCGACCCAGGGGCCGCTGCCGGTACACCCGCCGAACCAGCAGGCGGTGCCCCATTCGATCGCGTTCATGGTGGCGTTGCCGGTGTCGTTGTGCGAGGTCTCACCGCTGCCGTAGTCGAAGCAGCATTGGTTGTTGACGTTGTTGGACGAGGTCACCATGTAGATGCCT
>DATFHN010000107.1:0-3550 GCA_035248365.1 Pseudonocardiaceae bacterium
CCAGTCGGGCCTGTGTCTTGACGTGAGCGGAGCATCCACCAGCGACGGTGCCCTGGTCCAGCTCTGGACCTGCAACGGCGGCAGCAACCAACAATGGAACCTCAGCTGAGTCGACGATCTCGGTGGTTGTGGCTGGGGACGGTGCCGCATCGCGCACCGTCCCCAGCCGCCCGCTGACCGGCGTCAGCAGGTCGAGTTGGTCTGCGTCAGCAGACCGAGCCGCCAGGGCAGGCTGTTGTAGTTGCCTCCGGCGGAGGGATCCTTGCCCTGGTAGAGGAACTGGAGTTTGCAGGGGTTGATGGTGATGGTCTGGTCGGTGGTGCTGCGGATGAGGTCACCGTGGCTGATGTCCTGGGTCCACGGGGTGCCACCGAGGGTGACGTCGGACGGTCCGGCGAGCGGACTGTTCTCGGAGGCCGCGAGCGGCGTGTAGGGCCCGGCGATACTGGGCGCGGTCCAGGAGCGGAAGTAGCGGTGTCCACTGCCGCCGATCGCCTCGACCATGAGCAGGTAGGTGTTGGTGCCGGCGACGGTGTAGACGTGGCTGGCTTCGAACAGGTTGTAGGGATTCGTGTCCTGCAGGGCGATGACCGGTTGGGACATGCCGTTGGGGAAGTTGGCCAGCGACGTCTGCGAGCGGTAGAGGTGGCCGTTGTCGTCGGAGGAGAACAGGTAGCAGTTGGCGCTGTCACAGGTGACCGACATGTCGACCCAGTAGCCGTTGCCGATGTTCTGCTGGATGATCGACGGCTCGCCCGAGTAGAAGTTCTTCGGTGCGCTCCAGCCGGCCGGGTTGGTGATGTCGGGGTTGGTGGAGTACGAGGCGTTGCCGGTCTGGTACACCAGGTACCAGAGATGCTGCGGCGCGAAGTAGAAGATCTCCGGCGCTGCCGTGTAACCGCCGCCGATGCCGCTCTGGTCGAGGTAGTACTGCGGCGCGTTGTTCGCCTGGGACCAGTCGGTGAAGTTCAGCGTTTCCATGCTGTAGTTGCCGGCCGAGTTGACCGTGGAGGCGAACACGTACCAGCGGCCGTTGTAGTACACGGCGTTGGCGTCCTTGACCGCGACCAGGTTGTGCGAGGCGTCCGACTTCGGGCTGATCAGCACTCCGCTGGAACTCCACTGGAAACTGCTCGGCAACGACCCGGTGCCACCGGTGCCGCCGGTGCCGCCGCTGGACGCCGAGCCGTCGACGGTCCACTGCTGGTTGCTGTGGCCGTTGCACGTCCACAGCTCGACCAGCGCGCCGTTCGCGGTGCTGGCACCGGTCACGTCGAGGCACATCCCCGACTGCGTGATGGTGCCGTTGGAGTTCACCGTCCACTGCTGGCCGGCGCCGGAGCACGGCTCGGTGACCACCTTCGTCCCGGCGCTGGTCCCACCGCCGCTCGCGGTGAGGCACAGCTGGCTGCTGCCGCTGTAGACGGTCAGCTGGCCGGAACTGGTCGGCGTCCACATCTGGTTGGTCCCGGCGTTGCACTGCCAGATCTCCAGCTGTGTGCCCGGCGTCGTGCTCAGGTTGGGCACGTCAAGGCACTTGCCGGAGCCCACCGCGTGCACCTCACCCGACGAGCCGCCGCCACCGCCGCTCGAGGAACCGCCGAGCGCCGAGACGGTCGCGTTGTACGCGGGCTTGGGCTGGTCGTTGTTGTCGTACATGGTCGCGGCGCCGTAGCCGGGGAACGTGCCGGGAATCCAGGAGTGGCCGTCGTCGACGCCCCACTGCGAGATGCCGACGCAACGGGACACGGCGAGGCAGGCCTTCACCACGTTGCCGTAGTCGGTGGCCTGCTGGGCCAGGTTGCCGCTGTTGGTCGGCAGCTGGATCCGGTCGTCCAGCTCGGTGACCGCGACATCGACGCCGAGGTTGGCGAAGCGCTGCATGTTCGCCTGGAGGTCCGAGGGATTCTGGCCCTCGATGAAGTGGCTCTCGAAGCCGACGCCGTCGATCGGGACGCCCTGAGACTTCAGGGACTGCACGAGGTTGTACATCCCGTTGCTCTTGGCGTTCTGACCCTCGATGTTGTAGTCGTTGAGGTAGAGCTTGGCGTTCGGGTCGGCGGCGTGTGCTGTGCGCAGCGCGTCGGCGATGTAGCCGGAGCCCATCGCGTTGTAGAAGACGTCCTGGCGCAGCGAGCCGTCCTCGTTGAACGGCTCGTTCACCACGTCCCAGGCGTACACCTGGCCCTTGTAGTGGGTGGCCTCGGTGGTGATGTGGGTTTCCATCGCGCCCTGCACCTGGTTCTGCGGCAGGCCGTTCACCCAGCCGGGCAGCTGGCTGTGCCACACCAGGTTGTGGCCGCGTACCCGGTCGTTGTGCGACTTGGCCCAGGACACGATCTGGTCTCCCGGACCGAAGTTGAACTGCCCGTTCGACGGCTCGGTGGTGTCCCACTTCATCTCGTTGCCCGGGGTCACCATGTCGAACTGGGTGCCGGCGACCGTGGTCTCGCTGCCCGCGTTCAGGTCGCTGACGTCCAGCGCGGTACCGAAGTAGCGGCTCTTGGCCTCGGCGAGCTGGCGCAGTGTCGATGTCGCCGCGTGCGCCGGTGCGGCGGTGATCGCCACCGCCGGCAGCATCACCATGGCCAGCGCCAGGGCCGGCCCGATCAGCTTTCGTACCATTGTGCCCTCCTATCCGATGGTCCACTGCTGGTTGCTGCCGCCGTTGCACGTCCACAGCTCCACCTGGGCACCGTTGGCCGTGCTGGCACCGGTCACGTCAAGGCACATCCCCGACTGGTTGATCGTGCCGTTGGAGTTCACCGTCCACTGTTGACCGGCACCACCGGAGCAGGATTCGATCACCGTCTTCGTCCCGGCCGAGGTGCCGTTGGCGGTCAGGCACATCTGGCTGCTGCCGCTGTAGACCGTCAACTCACCCGAGCTGGTGTGGCTCCAGACCTGGTTGCTGCCACCGTTGCAGTCCCAGATCTCCAACACCGTGCCCGGCGTCGTGCTGAAGTTGTTGACGTCGAGGCACTTCCCCGCGCCGACCGCGTGCACCTCACCGCTGTTGGCGCCGGCGCCCGCGGCGTAGCCGGCTGCTGCGAGGTTGGCCTGCACCGCGTTCTCGGTGGCGTCGGAGGGGAAGCCCGCGGTCACCGCGCCCTCGAAGAAGTCGCCGTAGGCGCCGTTGCTGTTGTCCCCACCGGTACCGAGCAGGATCGACGGTTGCAGCTTCATCGGCGCGTAGTTGTTGGGCAACCCGCCCGAATAGGTCGTGGTCAGTCCTCCGCTGGTGGCGTTGCCGTATTTCAGGGTGAAGTTCGACGTGCCGTTGTTCTTCTCCCATGCGCTGACGAACGGGAAGTGCACTCCTGGGTTGTCCGCGTTGTTCGGCCCTCGGTTGGTGCTGTACATGCCGTTCTCCAGGTCGGCCTCGACCCAGGGGCCACTGCCGGTGCATCCGCCGAACCAGCAGGCGGTGCCCCATTCGATCGCGTTCATGGTGGCGTTGCCGGTGTCGTTGTGCGAGGTCTCACCGCTGCCGTAGTCGAAGCAGCATTGGTTGTTGACGTTGTTGGACGAGGTCACCATGTAGATGCCT
>DATFHN010000108.1:0-3454 GCA_035248365.1 Pseudonocardiaceae bacterium
AGAGGTCCTAACAAAGTGCGAGGTTGGTCAGTCGACGCCAACAGATGATCCCGCAGGCGAGACTGAGGAACGCCTCGTGAATGTCGTCCCGGATCTCCCAACGGATGCGCAGACGCCGGAACCAGTGCAGGAGGGCGAAGCTTTGCTCCACGACCCACCGGTGCACGCCCAGGCCAGAGCCGTGGTCGACACCACGACGCGCGAACAACGGCGTGATGCCCTTCTCGCGCACCAGCCTGCGGTACTTGTCGTGGTCATAGGCGCGGTCGGCATAGATCGTGTCCGGTCGTTGACGAGGACGGCCTCGCCGGCCACGCACCGACGGGACCGCGTCGATCAGCGGGAGCAGTTGGGTGACGTCGTTACGGTTGCCGCCGGTCAGGATCACGGCCAGCGGGATGCCGTGCGCTTCGGTGATCAGGTGGTGTTTCGAGCCAGTTCGGGCACGGTCGACCGGGCTCGGTCCCGTTTTGGGCCGCCTTTCATCGCCCGCACGTGGGAGCCGTCGACCACCGCCCTGGTGAAGTCCAACTCGCCAGCGGCGTTCAACTCGGCCAGCAAGGATTCGTGCAACCGCTGCCAGACCCCGGCCTCGTTCCAGTCCCGCAGCCGTCGCCAGCAGGTCATGCCGGACCCGAAGCCCAGCTCTTGGGGCAGGAACTCCCACGGAATGCCGGTGTACAGCACGAACAAGATGCCGCACAGCGCCTTGCGATCGTCCAGGCGCTTACGGCCGGGATGATCCGGACGTCGTGGCACGACGGGCAACAGCGGCTCGATCCGAGCCCACAGATCGTCCGGCACGATCCACGGTGGCTGTTGACCCTTCCTCACGGCCTGATCAACAGCGCCGATGATCAAACTATTCCAAGATCCATTCTGTTAGCAGTTCTTAGGCCCTCGTGCCCCACCACCCGGCGTTCCACTCTGGACGCACCAGCCAGGGGCGATATCCGGGAGAGTTCGCAATGTCCGTGTCCAAGGCATCGCAACAGGTTCGCCCGAGGAGGTCGACGGAGGAACCGGTGCCCCCGCGCGGCGCCCCTATCGTGGTCGGTGCGGATTCCTCATACTGGGGCCAGATCGCGTTGCGGTGGGCGGCCGAGCACGCCTGGCTGGCCGGGGCCGTACTGGAGGTGCACCGGCCACCGGTGCCGATGACCAACGACGACCGGCTCGGCCGGGTCCTGCGCGGCTTTCCCATGCTGCCGGTCGCGGTGCGGGTCGGCGTCGATCCCGCGACCGATCTGCTTGCCGCCAGCCTCGACGCGGATCTGGTTGTGCTCGGCTGCCGGGGCAACGACCATCACGGCATCGGTGTCGGGTCGGCCGTCACGCCGGTCGCGTCCGGCGCGGCGTGCGACGTGATGGTCGTCGGCGGGCGACCGGCCGCCGTCCGCGGCGCACACCATCAGATCTCGGTGCTGATCGGCACCGACAACGACCAGCGGGCGCTGGCCAGCGCGGCAGGGCTGGCCGCGCTGCGCAGGGTTCCGCTGCGGATCATGCTCGCCGCGCCCATGGTAGGCCCACATCCACTGCGTGCACCGGTCGACGATCACCTGGCCACATTGCGCACTGCGGAGGCCCTCACGCTGCGCCTGGAACCGGCAGTGCATACGACGACGGAGATCGTGTGGACCAGCCCGCACGAGACGGTGAGCAAGATCGACGACACGGACGTCCTCGTGCTGGGGGTGCACGAGCGGCTCGATGCGGTCACCAGGCTGGCCCTGCACCACGCGGTGTGTCCGGTGCTGATCGCCCGGGGCAACGCCCCGGCACACCACCGGGTCGACGCCAAGCCGAAGGCGGAATCCTCGGCATCGTGATCAATGGCGCGCCGGGCGATACCGCTCAGCGAAGCGCGCGTCGACCGCCATCAAGCGCTGTTCGGCGACGGCCAACATGGCTTCGGTGATGGCCAGACCGAACTCGGGATCATGCGCCATGACCGTGCGCAGGTAGCCGGTGTCCAGCCGCAACGCCTCCACCGAGGTCAGCGCGACCGCGCCGAAGCGCCAACGGTACGGCGGCACCAGCCAGGACCAGCCGGCGATCTCCCCAGGCCCCACCATCGTGACGACCTCGTGGCCGCGACCGAGTACGAGGGAGTCGATCGCGACGCGACCCGCCAGGACGAGCCAGCAGCCGATCGCCGGCTCGTCCTGGAAGAACAGCCGTTGCCGCTTGACGTAGCCGACCTTGGTGGCCGCCGAGGTCAGCAGATCGATGTGGTCGCGGGACAGACCCGCCAGCAACGGGAATCCGGTGATGCGTTCGTGGGTGGTCGGCATGATGTCCTCTCCTTCACCCCCGCAGCCGTCACCCCCGCAGCCGTGGCAGGAACGGATCGGCCGCGGCCACCGGAGCGGTGCGGATCCGCGCGTCGACCACCTGGCAGCCCCGCGGCCAGACGATCAGCGGGTTCAGGTCGAGTTCGACGACCTCGGGCAGCACCTCGGCGAGCAGGCTGACCCGCAGCAGGACGTCTCGAATGGCCGCAATGTCCAACAGGGGCACCTGGTCCGATCCGAACAGGGCTGCCGAGCCGCGCAGGCCGTGCAGCAGTTCGTCGGCGTCGCGCTCGGTCAACGGCGCCAATCGCGCGGCGCGGTCGGCCAGCATCTCCGTGTCGACCCCGCCGAGGCCGAACACGACGAGCGGACCGAACGTGCCGTCCGAGTGCACGCCGACCAGCAACTCACGACCGGCTGGTGCCATCGGCTGCACCTGCACACCGCGCAGCTCCGCGCCGAATCGCCCGGTCAAGGTCGTGACGGCGTCGCGGACCGCGGCGCTGTCGCGCAGGTCGAGCAGCACGCCGCCGTGCGCCGTCTTGTGCAGCAACCCGTCCGCGATCGCCTTGACCACGACCGGGCCTCCGCCCAGTACGTCGAACATCGCGGCGGCGAGATCGGCGTCGCCCGCGACCATGCCTTCCACCTGCGGGATGCCGAAGCAGCGCAGCAGCCGCGCGGATCGCTCCGGATCGAGCCAGCCGCCCAGCGGCGCGAGGCGGAACTGCTCGCGCAGGATGCCGAGCGCACTGGGCACATCGACGTCGATCGCAGGCGCGGGCGAGATGGGCATCGCACGCCACCGGGCGTATTCGGCGAGCCTGCCGATGACCCGGATCGCGTCCGCCGGATCGGCATAGCTCGCGGTCACCGGGGTGCCCGCCGCGCTGAGCAGCGGGCTGACCGTGGCGGCCTGGCCGAGCCGGACCGCGAGCAACGGGGTTCCCCGCGTCTCGACGCCGATCAACCGACCGCTCGGGTCGCCGACCGCGGTGCGGACCGTGGCGGCGAGCACCGCGTCAACGCCCGGATCCGCGCACACCGCGGCGACGCAGCGGGCGAACGTGTCCGGATCGACGGCGGCCGTGGTGTCCACCGGGTTGCCGAGGGTAGCCTGTGCCGGCAACAGTCCATTGAGGACCGAAATGGTCGCG
>DATFHN010000109.1:0-80108 GCA_035248365.1 Pseudonocardiaceae bacterium
CAGCATCCCCGGCGCGTGCGCGAACCCGATCAACACCACCAACGTGCTGAACCCGCCGCCGGGCGTCCAGTTCATCTTCGGCAGCGACAGCCAGCTCGCGGTCAAGGCAGGCGCGGCCGAGATCTGCGGCACCTACAGCGCGAGCAAACCCCCGGTCGCCGTCTACGGCCTGACCTCCGGCGCGGCCACCCCGACCGCCCTCACCGGCCTCACCACCACCAACGTGGTCTCCCCCGGCCCCTTCACCAACGCCACAACGGCCACACTGGCCAATATGGACGGACAGTCGGCGACCTGGACCAACGCCGGCAAGGGCGCGCAGACCGGCACGGTCACCGTCAGCGGCTACGCCCCGCCCGCCGCCATCCCGGCCGGCTCGGTACTCACCTCCGCCCAACTCCGCGTCGTACACGGAAACTCGGCAGGTTCCGCCAACGACAGCCTCGCCGTCCAGATCAACCCGACCGGCGGAACCGCGATCAACGCGACCGTGCCGGCACACGGCGACACCGCCATGCACACCGACACCATCGACGTGTCCGAGGGCGGCACGGGCTCGCTGGCCAACCTCGTCTACAAGGGCGCGTTCAGCGGCGCGCAGCTGACCTACTCGGCGAATGTGAAACACACCGGAACCGAGTCGCTGGACGCGATCCAGCTCGACCTCACCTACGTCGCGCCCGCCTTCCGCGCGGAAAACGGCTGCACGACAACGGGTCCGTACACCGGCGTCGGCAACGGGTCGGCGTGCGCGCTGGTCACCTCGGTGAACAGCGCCGGCAACCAGTTCTACATCCAGGGCACCACCTACGCGCCCAAGGCGGTGCTGGACATCACGCTCAACAACGCGGCCGAGCAGATCTTCCGCTTCGGCGTGGTGAGCCGCTCGCTGTGGGTCAAGGAAACCGGCAGCTTCAACTACACCGGCCCGGTGATCGAGGTGCCGGACGATTCGCCCGGCTTCGTCTTCAGCGTCTTCCTGAACGTCTACCTCTGCCAGAGCGCTCCCCCATGCCAGACGACCGGTTCTCCGGCGGAAAGCGCCCGAGTGGCCTTCGTCGACGGCGACCCGACCAGCCCCGTCCCCGGTCAGCGACAGGTGTCGGTACTGAGCTGGTCGCGCGGCTACTAGATGACCTATTCCAAGGGGTAGCCGCCTGCGGACACAAAGCGAGGGCGTCCATGATCGTTTTGTGACGAACAACCTGGACACCCTCGCAACCGCACTCTATGTCAAGATCGACGACCTGCTCCACGCGGCACCCGATCTGGCGCCCTGGCGGCCCGCGATCGGCATCACCCCGAAACTGACCGATGCCGAACTGGTCACCCTCGCGGTGATCCAAGCCCTGCGCGGGTTCACCTCCGAGTCCCGCTGGCTGCGCTTCGCCCGAGCGCACATGACCCACCTGTTCCGCTACCTGCCCGGCCAGTCCGGCTACAACAAACGACTCCGGGCCGCCGCAGGACTGATCACCACCGTGATCCGGACGCTGTCGGTTGACACCACCCTGTGGACCGACGACGTGTGGGTCGTGGATTCCACCCCGGTGGAATGCGGACGCTCGAAGGAGACCGTGAAGCGCTCGGACCTGGCCGGATGGGCCGAGTATGGCTACTGCGCCTCGCACTCCCGCTTCTTCTGGGGCTTGCGACTGCATCTGGTGTGCACGCTGGGCGGGCTGCCGGTCGCCTTCGCGTTGACCGGCGCGAAAGCCGACGAACGCCAGACCCTGCTGGAGATCTTCCATCTCGCCCCGGAGTTGACCGCCGAGCGACCAGGCCAGACCTTGATCGGGGACAAGAACTACTTCGGTGCCGAGTTCGAGGCTCACCTGGCCGAGGCTGGTCTGCGTCTGCTGCGGCCGGCACGCAAGGGTGAACCCGAACGCCCGGGCGCGGCGTTGTTCAAGCCCTTGCGGCAGACCATCGAATCGATCAACCAGACCTTCAAAGGCCAGCTTGACCTGGAGCGGCATGGAGGCCACACGCCGAACGGGGTGATCGTGCGGGTCCTGCAACGCGTCCTCGCGCTGACCGCCGCGATCTGGCATAACGACCAGACCGGACAGCCGGTCAAGCGATCGTTGACCGCTTACGATCACTGACCCCTTGGAATAGATCGTCTAGACACCGAGCAGCGACCGGTAGGCGTCGGCGATCGGCGTTGCCACGAAGATCGCGGCCAGCGCGGCCGCGATCATGAACGGCCCGAACGGCAGGGCGGTTTTGCGATCGCCCTTGTGACCGGCGATCACCGCGACCCCGACGACCGCGCCCAGCACAAACCCGCCGAACGCGCCGATCACCAACGCCGACCACGACTGGAAGGCCAGCACGCCGCCGATCAGGCCGGCCAACCGGACGTCGCCGAACCCCATGCCGGCCGGGTAGGCCATGGCCAGCACGAAGTAGAACGCGAACAGCGCGGCCGCGCCGATGACCGCGCGGCCGAACGCCCACCAATCGTGCGCGAGAAAAGCCGCCAGTGCGAGCAGCACGGCGAGCACCGGATAGGAGGGCAGCACGATCGCGTTCGGCAGCCGTCGCACGTCCACGTCGATCAGGGCCAGGGCGATGCCGATCGCCGCGAAGTACAGCAGCGCCGGCAACGTCCCCAACTCGTGATCCAACCCCAACTGGAGCGCCAACGCCGCGAAGACGAGCCCCGTCCCCAGCTCGACCAGCGGATACCGCACGCTGATCGGCTCGCCGCAGTCGGCGCATCTCCCCCGCAGCGCGAGCCAGCCGACGACCGGGATGTTGTGCCTGGCCCGGATGTCCCTACCGCAGGCCGGGCAGCGCGAGGGCGGCCTGACCAGCGATTCTCCGCGCGGCACGCGGTGGATCACCACGTTCAGGAACGACCCGATGAGCAGGCCGAACAATCCGACCAGACAGACCAGCTCGACCATTTCGGGCCCTTCCCTGCCGACCGAACGACTCGCTGCGGCTCATCGCAGCCCGATCATGCAGGTCAGGCCCGCTCCTCCGCCACCGCGGCCCAGTCCCGGGAGGCGTCGACACTCGCGCCTGCCGGGCCAGTGCCTCCCGCCGCCGACCCGGCACCCGGCGCCGCCTGCCGTACTCGGGCAGCCCGACATCGACCGGCACCAGCCGGGCCCGGCGCGTACGCAGGAACTCGCTGGCTCGGCGCGCGGGTCCAGCCCCAGGTAGGCCCGCTCGCGGACTGGTCGGCCTGTCACCTGCAGGGACAAGGACATCAACCAAAGAGTGAAGTTGCCTTGGAAACTCGCAAGTTCATCAGAATGGGTGGGTATCACATCCGCCACAATCCGACAATCCACAACAAATCTCAGGCCCAGGTGCACCGTGCGCAATGCCGTTCGACATCTCGGTCACCCGCCATAACACGACCACACCGTCCCCTACCGAAATAGGGTTCCCTCCACGAGCGATCAATCATCCACGGTACGGTGGCCCACTCGACAAACGATTTGATCTTACTCTGCAATGCGAACATGCCAAATAAAGGCAAAAAACGTAACGTTCAGCCAGCCAGCCGACATACACCCGACTGGAGGATAGGTAAGCTGGATGGACGTGTCAGCAGGAGGTTCGACGTGGCGGCTGCGCTGGACAGAGGCGAAATAGCAATGGCCCAGGCCCTGCAGGCGCACGGGTTCAGTCGCTCCTCAGCAGTGCTCGCCGTCGTGATGGCTACCCGGGCGCACGCCAGACCGCAGTCCGAACTGGTCGAGATTGTCCGCCAATACCAGGGCCTTGAGTCAGCCGCCGAAGCCCGGCTGGCGATCGATGACCTGCTACAGCGAAATTGGGTCCAGACAAGTAATTCCTACGGAACGACCCTGACCCACCAGGCCCCCAACCTGCGAGAGTTGATCGCGACGGAACTCCGCGACGATCGGGTCGCCGACCAACTTCTGGCAATGCGTGCGAACCTCGAACCACACGTTCGAATGCTCGGCGCCATGAAGGACGAGAACGTCTACCACACCTTCATGGAACTGTTGCGGTCCGCCCAGCAGGAGATATGCCTGCCCATGCTCGCGACGACGCCGTACGATGAAACCGTGAGAATCCTGCGGGAACGGGCCGAAGCAGGGGTTCGGGTGAGGATTTTGTTGGCCGTACCCGAAATCGTCGCGAAATGGCGTGGCGAACCAATGAGAGCGATAGCCAAGGAGCGCATCGATCAGTGGGTCAAGACGTTCAGGGACCGTAGATCGGTGGAGGTACGGGTCTGTGACAGCCAGGAAGACATGGAGATCGCGACGTGCGTCGCGGTCGACAACAGCGTTGTCAGGTTCGACATCTACGATCCGTACACTCAGCGAAGCCTCGAAGGCGTGATGGTCGAGGTGATCTCGCCGCAAGGTATCGTGCCGAACGTCGTTCGACTCTTTCAACGTATATTCGACGACGCCTGGCAGCGATCCATCTCGACACATCGACTCGCTCGAACCTGGCGTTTCCTGGCCTGGTGGTGGAAGCTCTGGCTGACCTTCATCGCCTTCGCGATATCGGGCATCCCCACAGGCTTGTCTCATTGGACAGAAATTCTTATCGGAATCGGATGCGGAATCGGCGCTCCTTTTATCCTGGAAGAGGCGCCCCGCGCATACAAGGTGGTGCAAAAATGGCAGGCATCGTAAAGAGCTGGCCCCGGAACCTGACCGCAACGCAGTCCTACATGCTGATCCGACATGCCGAAACTCGTACCAACAGCCGAGCGAGATGGCACGGGGAGTCCGATGAACAGATCTCGCCGCACGGCGCAACCCAGGCCGCAGCGGCGGCGCGCCGGCTGGCCAGGATGGCGGAACAGCCAAGCCTCATCGTGTCCTCCAGGCTCAGGAGAGCGATCGAGACCGCCGAGATTTTCGCCGAGGAGTTGTCCATAACCCAGATACACCACGACGAGTCGCTCGGCGAGCGGGACATGGGTGACTGGAAGGGACTGGCGCCACACGAAGTCGAGTCCGAGTGGCCCGGACTACTCTCCGAATGGGAAGCAGGACACATCCAGGGGCCACCGAACGGCGAGCCGGACAGCGTGGTGACGGAACGAGCGCTGGCCGCCTTGACCAGATTCGCCGGTTTCGCGAGCAAGCCGATCCTGGTCGTGACGCACGGTGGCGTGATTCGTTCGTTGCGAAAGGCCGCGGGCCTGACGAACCACCCCGTTCCCCATCTTGGCGGCTATTGGGCACACATCGGTTGTGTGGACGGCGAATGGTCACTAGACGGCCAAATCGTGCTCGGCGACACGAACGATCGGCCAAGGACCTAACATAAGACCAGAAGTGCCGCCCCTGACCAACACGAGCGCAGCGCACGTAGTTGGAGGTCCACGTGTTTGCAGCAGAATACTGCGGTGAATGCAAGAAAACGGTCAGGCCGGAATGCAGGGGAAGTCTGTCTCGGGCCGGAGTCAGGAAAGTTCATTGGGAATGCTGGTCGGACTGCAATCTGGGGTGTGATTTTTGTTATCGAACGACCGCACCACCGCTTGATACAGCGGACGCCCTTCTGCTGTTGAGTACGATCAAGACCGGCGGCGTCGGATCCGTGGTGTTCGCGGGTGGAGATCCATCCTTGAGACGTGATCTCCCGACTCTCGTCTCAGCGGCCAACGACTACGAACTCGTTTCGATCGTCCACACCAACGCTCAATGGATCACCGACTCGGCCTGGGAAGCGTTGCGGCTCTGCGATCACATCGGGTTGTCGCTCGACTCGGACGTCGCCGAACAACACGATCACATGCGCGGAACCAGGGGAAATTTCCGCCACGTCCTCGCCATGCTTGATCGTTGCGACCGAGCCGGCGTAAGAGTATCCGTGCGGACGGTGGTCAGCGCGGTCAACTTCAGGAACGTCCACCTCGTCGGCGCGATACTGGAACGCTATTCCTGCGTGCGGAGCTGGAAATTGCTCGAGTTCACCGCTGTCGAGGCCGGCTGGGACAACCGAGCCCGGCATCTACTCGACCACGAAGAATTCGACCAGGCGTTTTGTCGTGCTCAATCCTGCTACTCGGGCAGCGGTACGGTCGCCAAGCTGACCACGTCGGAAAAGGTCAACGCCTACATGATGATCGATTCCAGCGGACGCGTGTACGGCGTGACGGTCGAGGACTCCCTGCGCACCGGCCGGCACCGACGAGTGGCCTCGCTCATGGGTGACCACCTGAGCTTCGTCTCCGACAACATCGTCGTCGTCCCCTCCCAGCACGCGCGCGTCGCGCGGTAGCCATGGGCCCGATGAGCCACCGCCGTGGCTGTTCCCGGATACTGGGAGCCTCGCCCGGAATGTGATCCCGGCCGCTCGACCCGATCGGGGAAACACGCCGGTAACACCGAGCGGATACGTTACCTGCCCGAAACAATCGGACGGGCGGGTCCGGGCGGCGAGGAGGCGGTCACGGGTGATCGATACCGGGAGCACGGCCTGGGTGCTGGTCAGCGCGGCGCTCGTCATGTTCATGACGCCGGGCCTCGCGCTGTTCTACGGCGGCATGGTGCGCGCGAAGAGCGTGCTCAACGTGATGGTGCTGACCTTCGTCTGCCTCGCCGTCGTCGGCCTCATCTGGGTGCTCTACGGCTACACGCTGGCCTTCGGCGACGACGCGTTCGCCGGTCTGCTCGGCAACCTCGACCTGGCCGGCCTGCACAACGCGGCAACGGCGGTGGTCGGCTCGGGCAGCAGTCGGATCCCGCTGTTCGCGTTCGCCGCTTTCCAGCTGATGTTCGCGGTGATCACCGCCGCGCTGCTGGCCGGCGCCATCGCCGAGCGGACCCGGTTCTGGGCCTGGACCGGGTTCATCGCGATCTGGGTGACCCTGGTCTACCTGCCGGTCGCGCACTGGGTGTTCGCCTCCGGTGGCTGGATCTCCGGCAAGCTGCACGCGCTGGACTTCGCGGGCGGCACCGTGGTCGAGGTCAACTCGGGCGCGGCCGCGCTCGCCCTGGCCATCGTGCTCGGCCGCAGGCACGGCTGGCCACGCCAGGCCATGCGCCCGCACAACCTGCCGTTCGTGATGTTCGGCGCCGGGCTGCTCTGGTTCGGCTGGTTCGGGTTCAACGCGGGCTCCGCGCTCGGCGCCACCAGCGTCGCGGCCACCTCGTTCATCAACACCACGGTGGCCGGCGCGACCGCGGTGATCGGCTGGCTGCTGGTCGAGCAGTTGCGCGACGGCAAACCGACCACCCTCGGCGCGGCCTCCGGCGCGGTGGCCGGCCTGGTCGGCATCACGCCCGGCTGCGCCTACGTCGAACCGCTCGGCGCCCTGGCCATCGGCCTGATCGCCGGCGTCGCCTGCGCGCTGGCGGTCGGCCTGAAGTACCGGATGGGCTACGACGACTCGCTGGACGTGGTCGCGGTGCACGGCGTCGGCGGGCTGGTCGGCATGCTGCTGATCGGCCTGTTCGCCACGCTCGGCGTGAACGGGCAGGGCGCGAACGGCCTGTTCTACGGCGGCGGGCTCGGCCAGCTGTGGCGGCAGGCGGTCGCCACGGTCGCCGTACTAGGGTATTCGCTGCTCGTGACCTTGCTCATCGCCTGGGTCATGCACAAGACCATGGGGCTGCGGGTCCAGCGCGAAGCGGAGGTGGACGGCATCGACGAGGCCGAACACGCCGAAGGCGCCTACGACCTGACCGGCTCCGCCGGGCACCGCACCGGCGCCCCGACCCGGACCGCCGAACTGGACGTGTGATGAAACTGCTGACCGCGATCATCAAGCCCTTCGCGCTCGACGAAGTCCGCGAAGCCCTGCAGGATCTGGGCATTCTCGGCATGACGGTGAGCGAGGCGCGCGGCTACGGCCGCCAGAAGGGCCACACCGAGGTCTATCGCGGTGCCGAGTACACCGTCGATTTCGTGGCCAAGGTGCGGATCGAGGTGCTGCTCGACGACGACCAGGCCGACAAGGCGATCACCGCCGTGATCAGCGCGGCCCGCACCGGCAAGATCGGCGACGGCAAGGTCTGGGTCACTCCGGTTGAGACGGTCGTGCGGGTCCGCACCGGGGAACGCGGCTCCGACGCGGTCTGACCATGCGGTGGCTGTCCTGTGTGGACAGACACCGGCCCGGCGTTCGGTGCGTACCCCTCTGCCGCACGAATCAGCAGCAGAATACGGGCGCGCACCACGCCAGACCAGCCTTTGCACTGGAGCGCAAACATCCTGGCACGGCCGATCGGCGCCCGGCATACTGGGCGGCGGATGGCGCGGAGGGCAACGGGTGGCTGGGGAGAGACACTGTGCTGCGGATTCACTTCACCCCGGACGACCTGGCCAGGACGAGCGTCGCGAGCACGCCGGACCCGCTCTGGGAGATCATGATCAGCAGTTTCCGGTTCCGCGACGCCGATCGGCATCCTGAGCTGGCCTACTGGGCTCGCGAGGTCCGCGACGACCGCGACCGGGCGGCCCGGCTGGGCCCTGGCGTGCGGTTGCTGTCGGTGATCGCGCCCAAGGGGCCATACATCCCGGACTTCCTCACCCCCGGCGCGGCCGAGGAGGGCCTGGACGCCGGGCTGGAGGCGATCATGGCCACCCCACGCAAGCGGCTGAGCCGGGAGCTGGGCAGGCTCGCCCAGCGCGGCCCGCTGCCCGACTGGGTGCGCCCACTGGCCGAGGGGAACGTCGAGTTCCTGCACCGGCTGACCGTCGAGCTGCGGACCTATCACGACAGCGCGATCGCGCCCTATCAGCCGCTCATCCGGCACAGCATCGACGAGGACCACGCCAACCGGGCGCGTGGCCTGGCCGGGGGTGGCATCGAGGGACTGTTCGGCAGCATCGGGGCCGGGCTGCGCTGGCGGGCGCCGGTGCTGGAGGTCGACTACCGCACCGACAAGGACCTCTACCTCAACGGCCGTGGCCTGCGCGTGGTGCCCTCGTTCTTCAGCCGGGGCACCGCGGACTCGCTCGCCGACACGTCGCTGGCGCCGGTGCTGATCTTCCCGATCGACCAGGATTACCGCTGGCCGCACGTGATGACCGAGGACGGCCGGCGATCCCTGGAAGCGTTGCTGGGCGCGACCCGGGCGGCGGTGCTGTGCGCGGTCAGCCCGAGTGCGACCACCACCCAAGTGGCGCACCGGCTGAACACCTCGCTGGCCTCGGTCAGCAGGCACACCGCCGTACTGCGCAACGCCGGGCTGATCACGACCCACCGCAACGGCGCCGCCGTCGTGCACGCGCTGACTCCCCTGGGCACGGCGCTGCTCGAACACCACCAGTCCTGAACGCGCGGTGGTGTTCGAGCAGCAGGTCACCTTTCGTTCGTCAGTTGCGCAGGATGCACAGGATCGAGCAGGCGACGGCGGAGGAACTCGCGGTCGTGGTCGGCTGGGTGCCTGCCGGCGAGTTGGCCGCGACGAACGACGCGGATGCCGTGTTGGTCAACGGCAACAGCGACACCAGGATCGACGTCGAGCAGAACACCTGCTTGCTGGCGCCCGCGGCGAGAGCGAAGGTGCCCGGGTTGGTCCGGCAGGTCGGCTCGACCTGGTCGTTGATCGACACGTTGGTCGCGTCGACCGGACCGCTGTTGGTCACGGTGATCCGCCATCTCGGATGGGCCAGCAGCACGCCGAGAATACCGACCGGCGCCTGTTTCACCCAGGGGCCCGCACCACCCGGCCCGCAGTCCTGATCGTCGTTCGACGCGCAGATCTCCTTGTTCACGGTCACGTTCGGCTGGCAGCCGGCGCCGGGCGCGACCGGCAGCGAGACCGTGTTGGAGGTCAGTGTTCCAGTGGCGTCCGAGCCGGTCGCGGTGTCCGAGACCGAGGTCGCGGTGCAGGTGGGCGCGACCGTGGTCTGCAGGCAGATCTGCGGCGAGTCACCGTCGAAGGCGACCACGACGTGCGGCTGGTTGCCGCCGGTGAAGTCGTTGCTGTTCAACAGCACCAGGTGCACCGACACGGTGATGCTCGGATGATCGGTCACCGATATCCCGGACAGGTCCAGGCTGCCATCCGCCGCGAAGGCAGGCCGGGCGATCAGGGTCCCGTTCGGGTCGGTCACATCGGCGGTGGACGCGGCCAGATCGACGTCGGCGACGTTGATCCCTTCCAGGGTGGCCTTGGTGTAGCCACGGATGTGGCCGGTGCCACCGTCACAGTAGAAAGTGGACGGTGACAGCGTCACCGAAGCTCCACTGTGGATACACGGCGAACTGCCGGTGGTCGGGTCCTCGGAGAACAGGATGCCGGCATCGCCCAGGCCGAACAGGCACTGTGTCGTCGCGTCGTAGGAATAGCCGTAGTCGCGGGTGGTGCCACCGTTGACGTTCGGATGGGCGTCGGGCAACGGGAATCCGGCGCACGGCGCGGCGTTCGTCCAGTCGTAGCAGACGGTCCAGCCGTTGTTGGCGGCCGACCACATGCCGGTGTAGCTCTTCAGGTCGCCGCCGGGCGCGCGGGCGGTTTCGGTGCTGAACACCGAGCGGCCACTGTCACCGTTGAACACGCTCGGTGGGGTCAGAGCGGAACCGTTGACCGCGAAGCAGGTGGTGATGACCGTGCCGCTGGTGGTGCTGCACGCGCCGACGTCGGTGCCGGCCTGACTGTAATAGGTGTAGGCGCTGAACGTGCCGACCCCGGCCGGGGCCAGCGGTTTCGCGCTCGCCCAGTTGGCGCACGCGGTGTTCGTGGCCGGGTCGAAACAGCCGAGCACCGGCGCGGCACCGGATGGCGATGAGGAGATGAACACCTTGCCGCCCGCGACGGCCAGCGAGCCCTCGAAGTTCGCCGCCGCGCCGACCCGGTTGCCCGGCACGACCGGGGCGTACGGCTCGCCCGCGCACGGCGCCTGGGACGCGATGGTCAGGCACAGCACGCTGCCGTCAACGCCGACGCCGTAGAGGTTGCCGCCGTTGGCGACGAAACCGGACAGCGTCCCGTTCGGGACCGACTGCAGCGGGAAGTACCCGCAGTTGGCCTGCGCGCCCATGTCCAGGCAGCCGACGCCGACCGAGGACGCGGTGATCGCGGCGTAGTAGACGACCCCGGGCCGGTTCGGGTCCTGGACGTACTGCGGGGTCAGCGAGGTGGCGATGTCGCCGGTGCTGCCCGAGCCGAGCGGGCCGGGGGCGGTGTTGAGCGGTTTGGGCCACGGGCCGCCCGCGCACGGCGCGCCGGTGGTGAGGTCGGAGCAGACCGCCTTCGGTGCGGCCGCGAAGTCGTGGTGGTAGATGTTCCAGGCCTGGACGTGGCCGGCGGCGTCGCGGTAGACGATCGGCGAGTAGCCGTCGCCGCCGGTCGCCGTCGCGGTCGGCTGGACCGGCGCGAGCAGCAGGTTGCCGAGGTTGGTGCCGCCCTGGCGGGCGGTCGGGTTGGTGGCGCGCACCGCGACCGTGGCGGCGCCCGGGTCGGTCGGGCCGAAGTTGGTGCCGTCGGTGGAGTAGGACGGGGTCCAGCCCTGGGGCACCCGCACCGAGCCGGGCACGAAGGTCTGGCCGGTGCCCGCGTTCGCGATCGGGTCGGTGATGGTGGCCGCGGCCGGGCCGGGGCCCGCGTTGTCGGTGTAGCTGAGTACCCAGTTCAGCGTGTCACCGTGGCTGACCGGGCTGGCGCCGGGCTGGGTCACGTCCTGAACCGACTTGGCCAGCACGCTCGGCGCGGGTGCGGCCTGTGCGGGCAGGGCCACCGCGAAACCGGCGACCGCCGCGCTCACCGCGCCGACGACCGTAAATGCGCGCATCGCTGCGCGCACGGATCTTCGCTGCATTGTTTGTCCTCATTCCCCATGATGGACGAAATGGAATACGCGGACGTCCGGAGGTGAAGTCTAAGAAGCCGGTGGCAGCGAAAACAACGAGCGTCACTGGTTCGAACGAATGAGCCATCCGTCCGGCCTAACCGTTCGATATCGCGGAAGAATTCGTCGAATTCGGTATCACTTTCCGGCCGATGCCCGCATACGAATGCGCGCGGCGACCCCCAGATTGAGCAAGAACAAGACTGGGTAGTCAGCTGCCATGCAGAAGTTCTCGCTCGACGCGCTGGCCCGCGAACACCTGGAACGAGCCGCGGCCAGTGCCACCCACCGCAGCGCCGACACGGTCTACGGCGGACACGAACACACCCTGCGCCAGACGGTGCTCGCGCTGCTGGCCGGCGCGTCGCTGGCCGAACACGAGAGTCCCGGCGAGGCCACCCTGCTGGTGCTGCGCGGCCGGGTCCAGTTGCACGCGGGCGAGGACACCTGGGCCGGGCGCACCGGCGATCTGCTGGTCCTGCCCTCGGCCCGGCACAGCCTGGACGCGGTCGAGGACAGCGTGGTACTGCTGACCGTCGCCAAATAGCTCAGGCGGGCGAGGCCAGCCGGTCGTCCTCGGCGATGCCGTTGAGCTGGGCGCGCAGCTCGTCGGCCACGGTCGCGCCGAGCACTCCGGCCACCTGGGCCTGGGCGGCGCGCCAGAACACCTTCGCCTGCTCGAACCGGCCGCGTCCTTCGCCGGTCAGGGTGACCCGCACGCTGCGCCGGTCGGCGGTGTCCTTGACCAGCCGGATCAGCCCGTCCCGCTGCAACGGCCGTAGCGAGTGGCCGAGACCGGAGCGGTCCAGCACCAGGGCGCCGGCCAGCTCGTTGATGGTGAGCGGGCCGGCGAGCAGTTCGCCGAGGATCGCGTACTGCGTCGAGCGCAGCCCGGCGGGTGCCAGCGCCTCGTCGTAGAGCCCGGTGAGCCGCCGCGACGCCTTGCGCAGCGCGGTCGCGTAGCAGGTCTGTGATTCTGCTGGCTGGACCATGTTTCTCGCCTCCTGACCTGCGCAACGTCCGGGGTCGGGCCAGCATGCCACACAATGCGGGCATGTGCCCTCAATCACTATGGGCATATGCCCTTATATCGCGGTGTTGCACCGGTCATGACACGCAACCTGCTCATCACCGGCGCCACCGGCAAGACCGGCTCGCACGCCACCCGCACCCTGCTCGACCAGGGCCACCACGTTCGCGCCCTGGTCCATCGCGATGACGAACGCTCGCAGCGGCTGGCCGAGGCCGGCGCCGAGATCGTCGTCGCCGATCTGGCCGATCTCGACGCGGTGAGCCGTGCCGCCAAGGGCATCGACGCCGCCTACCTGACCTACCCGATCCAGCCCGGCCTGCTGGACGTCACCGCGACCTTCCTGCAAGCCGCCGAGGAGAACAACGTCGGCGCGATCGTGAGCATGTCGCAGAAGTCGGCCCGGCGGGAAGCGGTCAGCAAAGCCGCCCGCCACCACTGGCTCGGCGAGCGCCTGCTGGACCACTTCAGCGGCACGGTCACGCACATCCGGCCCACGTTCTTCGCGGAATGGCTGATCAACTTCTTCGACCGCGACACCGGCGAACTCCGGCTTCCCTTCGGCGACGGCCGCCACGCCCCGATCGCCGCCGAGGACCAGGGCCGCGTCATCGCCGCGATCCTGACCGACCCCGAGCCGCACGCGGGCAAGATCTATCCGCTCTACGGTCCGGTCGAAATGGACCACTACCAGATCGCCGAGGCGATGACCGGCGCGCTGGGCCGCAAGGTCACCTACGTGCCGATCGAACTGGACGAGTTCGCGGCCGTGATCGGCGGCTTCGGCCGCGGCGAGCACCTGGTGCAGCACCTGGTCAACGTTGCCATCGACTACCGCAACGGCATCTTCGCAGGCACCAACGACATCGTCCGCGACGTCACCGGGACCGAGCCGCTGACCGTCGAAGCGTTCGTGGCACGCAACCGGGCCTACTACGCGGACACCTCCGGCGTCATCCTTTGACCGCGCCGGTCAACCCGCCGACGATGCGCCGCTCGGCGAACACGAACAGGCCCAGCGCGGGCACCATCGACAACGCGGTGAACGCGAGGACCCGGGCGGTGTCCTGGGAGTACTGCGACTGAAAACTGGCCACCCCGAGCGGCAGCGTGAAGTGCTGGGTGTCGTTGAACACCACCAGCGGCAGCAGGTAGGTGTTCCAGCTGGTCACGAAGGCGAGCACGGCGACGGTCATCAGCGCGGGCCGGGACAGCGGCAGCAGGACGCGGGCGAAGAAACCGAGTCGGGTGGCGCCGTCGAGCACGGCGGCGTCCTCGATCTCGTCCGGAATGGCGCTCATGAACGGGCGCAGGATCACGATGGTGACCGGCAGCGAGAACGCCGCCTCGGGCAGCGCCACGCCCAGCGGGTTCTCCAGCAGGTTCAGGTCCCGCAGCCACAGATACAGCGGGAGGGTGGCCACGCCGATCGGGAACAGCAAACCCACCGTGAACAAGCCATAAATGGCTTCGCTGGCCCGGAATCGGTAGCGGGACAACGCGAAACCGGCCATGCTGCCCAGCGCGACGGCCAGTCCGGTCGCGATCGCGGCGATCACCGCGCTGTTGGCCAGGAACCGCCAGAACGCGGGCGAGGTGACGATGGCGCGATAGTTGGTCAGCACCCACGGCTGGGGGAGGCCGGACGGGTTGGCGTTGATCTGGGCGGTGGTGCGGAAACCGCCGACGATCACGAACAGCAGCGGCACCACGGTCACGCCGGTGACGAGGATCGCGGCGAGGTAGGCCAACGGGGTGCCCCACCCGCCTCTGCGCGTCTTCACGATTCAGCCCGCGATCGAGGTCAGGGCGCCGTTGGTGTCCCGGCGCAGCGCGAAACGTTGGTAGAGCAGGGCGAAGGTGAAACAGATCGCGAACAGCACCACCGCGACCGCGCTGCCGTAACCGAACTCGTAGCGTTTGAAGCCGTGGTCGATCACGTAGGTCGCCATGGTGGTGGAGGCGTTGGCCGGGCCGCCGGCGGTGGCGATCCAGACCAGGTCGAACAGTTGCAGCGAACCGATCACGGACAGGAAGATCCAGATCCGGATGGTCGGGCCGAGCAGCGGGATCATCACGTGCCGGGCGGTCTGCCAGCCGGTCGCGCCATCCAGCGCGGACGCTTCCCGCAACTCCCCCGGTATCCCCTGCAATCCGGCCAGCAGCAGGATGATGCCGAAGCCGATGTACTTCCAGGTGATCACCACGAACAGCGTGTAGAGCACCAGGTGCGGGTCGGCCAGCCACAGGTGTACGAGCCCGCCGAGCCCGACCGCCTTGAACATGGTGTCGACGAACCCGCCCGGTTGCAACATCAGCAGCCAGATCACCGCGGTGACCGCCTCGGACAGCACGTACGGCGCGAAGATCACCAGCCGGAAGAACGCGCGCCCGCGCAGCCGCCGGTTGAGCAGCATGGCCAGCCCGATGCTCAACGGCAACTGGATCACCAGCGACAACCCGACGATGATCAGGTTGTGCACGACCGCGTGCTGGAACACCGGCCCGGTCACGGTCAGCTGGTAGTTCTGGATGCCGACGAAATCACTCAGCGGCCCGAACCCGCTCCAGTTGAACAGGCTGTAGTAGACCGCGATCCCGATCGGCACCAGCACGAACCCGGTGAACAGCACCAGGGCCGGACCGAGCAGCACCACCAGTTCCAGCGTTTTGCGCCGACTGATGCCGATCATCAGCGGCCCCCGGTCGCCGCCTGGTTGACCGACTGCACGACGGTCGCGGCGGTGCCCTGGCCGGCGAAGAAGTTCGCCGTGGCCGCGTCGAGCGCCTGGCCGATGTTGGTCGGCAGGTCAATGTCGAAGTAGTTCTGCAGGTAAGGTGCCTTCTGGCTGTAGGCAAGCACCTGGCGCAGGGTCGGGTTGGTGATCGCCGAGGCCGCGGCCGGGTTGGCGGGCAGTCCGCTGCCGATGCCGGCCAGCGTGCGTTGCACCGGGGTGCTGGCGATGTACTGGAGGAACCCGACGCAGGCCGATGCCGCGCGAGTGGTGCAGGAGAAGCCGTCACCGCCGCCGAGCACCGCGCCCGCCTCGCCCTTGCCGCCCGGCACGGTCGGGAACGGGAACCAGCCCAGGTCGTTGACCAGGTTCTTGTCATTGGTCAGGGAAGCCATCGTGCCGGGTTCCCAGTCGCCCTGAAGTTCCATGGCGGCCTGGCCGTTGGCGACCAAGCCCGCCGAACTGCCCGCGCCCTGCTGGGCTGGGGTGCCGAGGAAACCGGTCTGGAACGGGTTGTGCGAGAGCAGCGTGGTGACGTCGTTGCCGGCCTTGATCCAGCACGCGTCGGTGAGGTTGTGCGCGTCGATCTGCGCTCGCGCCGTCGAGGCCGAGCATTCGCGTAACGCGAAGTAATCCCAGTAGAACCCGTCGGGCCACTGGTCCTTGCTGCCGATGGCGACCGGCTGGATCCCGTGCTGGCGCAGCGTTGCCACGTCGGCGTAGAACTGATCCATTGTGGATGGTGTGCCGGTGATGCCTGCTCGCGCGAAGATGTCCTTGCGGTACCAGAAGCCGACCACGTGCACGTCGTAGGGCACGCCGTACTGGCGGCCGTTGACCTGCCAGCGCTGCGCTGCGTTGCCGAGTTCGCTGATCCAGCCCGACACGTCGTCGGTGATGTCGGCGACCTTGCCCGAGTTGATCTGGCTGGCCTCGTTGCCACCGCCCCACTGCTGGTAGATGTCCGGCGGATTGGCCGACTGGAGCGCCAGCGGCATCTTGGTGGTGAAATCCTCGTTCTGGATCGGGTCGATCTGGAAGGACACGTCCGGATGGGCCTTGTGGTAGGCATCCGCGACCTGCTGCCAGGTCGACTTCACCGGGTCGGTGGTGCCGTTGTGCCACCAGGACAGCGTCACCGGGCCGCCTGCGGCCACGCCCGAACCCGACCCTCCACCGCCGCAGGCCGCGGTGAGCGCGACCAGCGTGGAGAACATGACGACGAGCCATTTGCGAGGTGTGCGCATTTCCGGTCCACTCCTGACGACTGCGGCGGGATGGCCCTGCGGATGGCTGAGTGTTGCGCCAGCTCGGAGCGATGTCAATCGTTGTCGATAACGTTTTACACGGGCTATGGTGAGCCGGTGCAGCCGTCTCCCCGCGTGACCATCCGTGACGTCGCCGAACGCGCAGGCGTCTCGGTCGCGACCGTGTCCAAGGTGATCAACCAACGCTACGGGGTTGCCGCGAACACCTTCGCCAAGGTGCAGTCGGTGATCCAGGAACTCGGCTACGAGGCGAGCCTGGTCGCGCAGAGCCTGCGCAACCATCAGACCAACGTCATCGGCATCCTGGTCGCCGACCTCGAACCGTTCAGCGCCGAACTGCTCAAGGGCGCGGGCGACGCGATCCGCGGCAGCGGCTTCGAACTCGTCGTCTACTCGGCGGGCGGACGGGTCGGCGATCACGTCGGCTGGGAACGCCGCTACCTCTCGCGGCTGAGCGGCACCCTCGTGGACGGCGCCGTGCTGGTCACGCCGACCGTCATCGATGTCCAATATGGAGCGCCGGTGGTCGCGGTCGACCCGCACACCGGTCCTTCCGGGCTGCCCACGGTCGATTCCGACAACTTCACCGGCGCCCGGCTCGCCGTCGAGCACCTGCTCGAACTCGGGCACCGCCGCATCGGCCTGATCTCCGGCCGCCCCGACCTGCAATCCGCGCAGCTGCGCGAAGGCGGCTACCGCGAAGCGCTGATGTCGGCCGGGATCGCGGTCACCGACGACCTGATCGCGGTCGGCGAATACGACCCCGACGTCTCCACCCGCGCCGCCCGCACCCTGCTCGCCCGGCCGGACCGGCCGACCGCGATCTTCGCCGCCAACGACCTCTCCGCCATCGCCACCATCGGCGTTGCCCGCGAACTCGGCCTCGACGTGCCCGGCGACCTGTCGGTGATCGGCTTCGACAACCTCCCCGAATCCGCGCTCGCGTCTCCCCCGCTGACCACCGTGAACCAGCCGATCCGGGCGATGGGCCGGCACGCCATCGACATGCTGATCAAACTGATCCGCGGCGAACAACCCGGCACCGCGCACCTGACCCTGGCCACCGAGCTGGTGATCCGCCAGACGACGGCGCCGAACGGAACCCGGTGACCGAACAACGGGTCGAGGACCTCCTGGCCGCCATGACCCTCAGGGAGAAAATCGCACAGCTCTACGGCGTCTGGGTCGGACTGGACGAGGCCGGCGAGGTCGCCCCGCACCAGCACGACTTCGCCGCGACCCCACCCGACTGGCAATCCCTGCTGCGACACGGCATCGGCCAGTTGACCCGTGTTTTCGGCACCGCGCCGGTCGATCCGGTGCTGGGCGCCGAGGCGCTGGCCCGCAGCCAGCGGCAGATCGTGGCGGCCGGCAGACACGGCATTCCCGCGCTGGTGCACGAGGAATGCCTGACCGGCCTGGCCACGTGGCGCGCGCCGATCTACCCGTCGCCGCTGTGCTGGGGCGCCAGCTTCGACCCCGATCTGGTGGAGGCGATGGCCGCGCAGATCGGCCGCCTGATGCGCAGGCTCGGTGTGCACCAAGGGCTCGCGCCGGTGCTCGACGTGGCCCGTGATCTGCGCTGGGGCCGGGTCGAGGAAACGATCGGCGAAGATCCCTACCTGGTCGGCCTGATCGGCAGCGCCTACGTGCGCGGCCTGGAACAGGCAGGCGTCGTCGCGACCCTCAAACATTTCCTCGGCTACTCGGCATCGCGCGCGGGCCGCAACCTGGCACCGGTCTCGATCGGCCCCCGGGAAATCGCCGACGTGCTGCTCCCCCCGTTCGAACAGGCATTACGCGCGGGCGCGCGGTCGGTCATGAACGCCTACGTCGATCTCGACGGCGTGCCCGCCGCGGCCAGCCCCGCATTGCTCACCGGCCTGTTGCGCGAGCGGTACGGCTTCACCGGAACCGTCGTCGCCGACTACTTCTCGGTCTCCTTCCTGCACAGCCTCCACCACGTCGCCAACGACCCGGCCGACGCGGCAGCGCAGGCGATCGGCGCCGGTCTCGACGTCGAACTGCCCACAGTGGACTGTTACGGCGAACCACTCTACGAAGCCGTCAAATCCGGTGCGGTGGCCGAAGAACTCATCGATCGCGCGGTACGCAGGGTCCTGCGCCAGAAAGACGAACTCGGCCTGCTCGACGAGGACTGGTCCCCGGATCCGCCGATCCTGCACGAGGACAGCGCCGCCCTCGACGACGCCGAATCCCGCGCGCTGGCCACCGAACTCGCCCGCCGCTCGATCGTCCTGCTCAGCAACGACGGCACCCTTCCGTTGCGCGGCAAGCCCCGGATCGCCGTGGTCGGTCCGCGCGCGGCCGAGCCCGGCGCGATGCTCGGCTGCTACTCCTTCCCCAACCACGTCGGCGTGCGACACCCCGAGGTCCCGATCGGCGTCGACGTGCCAACAGTTCTGGACGCGCTGCGCGCCGACCACGACGCCAGCTACGCCCTCGGCTGCCCGGTGCTCGGCGGCACCGATGAGGACATCGCCGAAGCGGTGCGCGTCGCGCGGGACGCCGAGGTGTGCATCGCCGTTCTCGGCGACCAATCCGGCCTGTTCGGCAGGGGTACCTCCGGTGAAGGCTGCGACGCCGACGACCTGCGCCTGCCCGGCCGCCAGGAAGAACTCCTCGAAGCACTGCTCGGCACCGGCACGCCGATCGTGCTCGTCCTGCTCGTCGGCCGCCCCTGCGACCTGTCCCGCCAGGCCGGTCGGCTGGCCGCCATCGTCTGCGGGTTCTTCCCCGGCGAGGCAGGCGGGACCGCGCTGGCCGACGTCCTGAGCGGACGAACCAACCCCTCGGGCCGGCTGCCGGTCAGCTTCCCGGCCGGACCGAACGGGCACCCCGCCACCTATCTGGCCGCGCCGCTGGCCGCGCGTTCCGAGGTCAGCAACCTCGACCCGACCGCGCTGTTCCCGTTCGGCCACGGCCTGAGTTACGCCCCGGCGCAGTGGCTCACCGTCGACAACCTGACCGGCCCGGACTGGCCGACCGATGGAACTTGCAAGGTCGCGGTCACGCTGCGCGGCGACGCGGAGATCGCCACCACCGAGATCATCCAGGTGTACCTGCACCGGCCGGTCGCCGAGGTGGTGCTGCCGGTCCGGCAACTGATCGCGTCGGCCCGCGTCGAACTGCCACCGGGCACCACCACGACCGTGCATCTCGATCTGGCCGCCGACCTGACCCGCTACACCGGCCGCGACGGCACCCGGCAGGTTCGGCCCGGCCCGGTCGAACTGCACGTCGGAACGTCCAGTGTGGACATTCGAGCCGTGCTGCCCGGGCGGCTGACCATGCCGGATTAAGCTGGCCGGGTGGCATCGATCAGCATCGCGCAGCTCACCGAAGACCCGCATCCCGTGCTCGCCGAGTTGCGCGAGCGCGAGCCGGTCGCCTGGCTACCGGCGCTCAACGGCTGGCTGGTGACCAGCTACGTCCACGCCGACCAGGTGCTGCGCGATCCCGGCACGTTCACCGTCGACGACCCGCGCTTCTCCACCGCGCAGGTCGTCGGTCCGAGCATGCTCTCGACCGACGGCCCCGCGCACGCCCACCACCGCGACCCGTTCGGGCCGGCCTTCCGCCCCGCCACCGTGCGCGCCCGCTTCGCCGCGCCCATCGAAGCGCACGTCAAACAGCTGGTCGACGACTTCCGACCACGCGGCACGGCCGAACTGCGGCGCGAGTTCGCCGGCCCGCTCGCCGTCGCGGTGCTCGCCGACGTGCTCGGCCTCACCGGCGTCCAGGCGGGCACGGTACTGAGCTGGTACGACGCGATCAGCGCGGCCGTGTCCGGAATTTCCGCCGGTCAGCCGATCCCGCAGGCCGCGAACGACGCGTTCGCGCAGTTGCGCGCCGCCATCGAGGCCAGCCTGACCCCGCCGTCGCTGATGGCCGAGGTCGCCGAGAGCCTCGGCGTCGACGCCACCGTGTCCAACGCGGCCGTACTGCTGTTCGGCGGCATCGACACGGTCGAAGGCATGATCACCAACGCCGCACTGCACCTGCTCACCCACCCCGACCAGCAACCGGCCGACGCGGACGCGCTGGCCAACGCCATCGAGGAATCCCTGCGCTTCGAACCCGCCGCCGCCCTGCTGGACCGCTACGCCACCCGCGGCATCGAACTCGGCGGCGCCCGGATCCGCGCCGGTGATCTGGTGAGCGTGTCGCTGGCCGGCGCGCACCGGGACCCGGCGGTGTTCGCCGAACCGGACCGGTTCGACATCAGCCGCGCCAATGTCCGCCAGCATCTGGCGTTCGCGCGCGGTCCGCACTTCTGCCTCGGCGCGGAACTGGCCCGGCTGGAAGCGAACACCGCGCTGGCCGCGCTGCTCGCATTGCCGAACCTGCGCTTGGCGCGGCCGGTCAGCCCGCGCGGCCTGGTGTTCCGCAAGCCACCCGAGCTACCCGTCCGCTGGGGCTAGCTCGACCGGTTTGCCGAGAAACCGCGCCAGATCGGCGATCTCGCCCGACACCTCCGGCATGACCGCGTCACCGAACGGTTCCAGGCCGACCAGCGTCGCGCCCCGGCGCTGGGTCGTGCGCCAGGTCGCCACGGCCCGGCCGTCGACCAGCACGGTCGGCATGATGAACCCGCCGCCGGACTGCACCTGCTTGTCGTGTTCGGGCGGCACGGACAGCGAACGGTCGCGGTAACCGAGCAGGTAGCCGTCGAAGTGGCCGAGCAGGCGCACCGGCAGACGACCGGCCGACGGCCGATCCTGGCCCGGCAGCACGAACAACGGCCCGAGCGCGGTGTCGATCTCCACCAGCTCGGCGGCAGCGAACGCGCGCCGCGCGGTGCCGATCGGCAGGCCGCTCCACCCGGCCAGATCGGCGGGGCCGGTCGGACCGTGGGCCGCGACGTACCGGGTCGCCAGCCTGGGCAGGTCGTCGTCCGGGTTGTCGTCGGTGTCCGGCACCCAGTCGTCGAGCAGCACGTAGTCGGCGTCCCCCGGGCCTCGGCAGATCAGCCCCTTCGACGCGGCCAGCATCAGCAGATGCGCCGGGGCCTGACTGGCCGGATCGATGCCTTCGCCGAGCGCTTCGACGATCTGCGCCCGTTCCAGCGGACCGTCGCGCAGAATGCCGGGCAGCGCGGCCAAGGCCCGTTCGCACAGCGCCTCGTCCAGGCCGAGTTGCCTGCGGCGTCCCGCGTAGCGGTCGGCGTTGCGCGCCCCGAACAGGCGCAGCAACCAACGGACATCGTTGTCGCGCACCAAATGCAGCGTTCCGCGCATCAGCCAGGTCCGGACGCCGACCGCGTCCCGGCAGGCCGCGTCCACGTCACCGGCGACCAGCCCACGCGACCGGGCCCGCACCGCCAGCCGCGCGGGTCGGGCATCCTGCGCCTGCACCGCGACCACCGCGTCCAGCACCTCGGCGACACCGGCCGCCCGGACCGGGCCCAGTAGTTGGGCGCGGATCCGGGCGGCGCGGACCGCAGTCGCCGGCCAGGTCGTCATCGCACCGTGAAACCGGTGATGTTCGGCGCGGTGGGGCCGGTGAAGTTCAGCCGCACGAACTGCGCGGTCACGGTCGGGAAGCTGAACCGGTCCGTGCCCGAGGAAGTGCTCGGCGCGGTCGCCACCGTCTGCCAGTTCTGACCATCGGAGGAGACCCGCACCGTGTAAGCGAACGCGCCATTGCTTCCCCGGTCAACTTCCGCCGAACTCACGCTTCCCGGCTTGGCCAGCCGGACGGTGAGCTGCGCGGTCGGCTGGGTCGGAACCCAGGCGGTGGCGGGGCTGCCGTCGACCGCGGCGATCGCGTCACTGCCGGGCACCGCCGAACTGGCCGTGACCTGCTGGCAGCGGGCCAGGTCGGTGGTGGGCTGCTGGTCGGGCTGACGCGTGCGCACCGTGACCGGCTGGCCGGGCAGCGCGGTGAGCTTCCCGGACGGCGTGTCCAGCGGGAGCGACGCACCGGAAGTCAAGGTCACCGTGGTGTGCGAGCGGTCCATGGTCACCGTGAAAGTCCGGCCCTGCCAATGCAGATCGGTCACGGTCAGGCTCGGCAGTTGCGGCGGCAGGCTCGGATCGAGGTGCACCGAATCCACCCCGAACCGCAACCCGGTGAACCCGTACTGGAACTCCTGCAGCACGCCGCCGACCCCGGTGAGGAAGTCGAACGTGGTCCACTTGTCCTCGGGCGTCTCCGCGAACTGCGAGTACGGCGCCCGCAGGAACGGCTCGTAACTGCGCAGCAGGTAGGTGTAAGCCGAGCAACCGGGCGCGTTCAACGCCGAGGCGTCGATCGAATGGATCGCGTCGGTCATCGCCGGACCGTCCGGGTTGGTGCGCGGCGCGTAGTAGTTCAGGTCGGCCAGGCCCGCGTTGGCCGGCATCGGGAAACCGAGCGGGTAGCTGAGCATGACCACGTCGGCCTGCTTGACCTGATCCCCCTGGTAGCCGTCGAACTCCTGGTAGATGCCCTGCTTCTGGTCGAACGGCATGGTCTTGGTCAGGCCGTCCGCGACCGTCGCCCACTCGGCGGGCGCCTGCCGGCCCAGCGCCTGCGCGGCCGCGGTCGCATCGCGCAGCGCGGTGGCCGCGGCGGCGTTGGTGTAGGCCGAGTTGTTCACGTTGATGTGCTGCTCGTCCGGCGGCTGCACGGTGTCGATGTCGTATCCGCCGCTGCTCGCGGGCTTGGCCTTGCTCAGCCAGAACTGCGCCAGCGCCTGCAACACCGGCCAGCCGTGGTTCGACAGCCACTGCCGATCGCCGGTCGCCTGGTAGTACTCCCACTGGCTGATCGCGATGTCGGCCTGCAGGTGCAACTCCTGGCTACAGCTGGCATTCGGATCGGAGATGATCTTGTCGTTGGCGTCGGTCACGGTGCCGTAGCAGTCCGCGCCGGTGTGGCCGTCATCGCCCGCCGTCCACGGATAGAACGCGCCCTGATAGCCGTTGGCCTGCGCGTCGTGCTCGGCCGCCGCGAGCGTGTTGTACCGGTAGTCCACGTCGACCCTGGCGATGTCCGGATGCGCGGCGAGCAGCGCCGGGAACATCCAGATGTCGGAGTCCCAGAAGATCATGCCCGCGTAACCGTTGCTGGACAGTCCACTCGGGCCGATCGCGTCCGGGCTGTCCGCCCGGATACTGGCGTACAAGGCATACGTCCCGGCCCGCAACGCGGTCTGCAACGCCGACCGGCCCGGAACGACAATGTCGCCGCGCCACACGTCGCGCGCCCACGACACCGCGTTCTCGACGCTCAAGGCGGGAACGCCGAGCCGAGCCGCGTTCCGCGACTCGCTCCGGGCCGTCGTGTCGTGCGCCGAACCGGTCGCGACCGCGACGTACTTGGTGAACCGGTAGGTGTGGCCCGCCTGCGCGGTGAAGTCGACCTTCTCGCCCGCGGACTGCGGCTGATCCAGTCCGACCGCCGAGTCCCGGACACCCGGGCCCTGGTCGTAGCGCAGCGTGGCCGCCTCGGTGACCGGCTGCTTGGTACCGATCGCCGCCGAACTCACATAACTCAGGTGATCGCCAAGGTCCACCCCGGCCGCGACCGGCGACAACTCCCGGGCTCCGGTACCGTCGAGCAGGCTGGTCACGCTCGCCGGTCCAGTCCACAGTGGAGTCAGCTCCAGCGACACCGTGCCGACGTGCTCACGGGCCCGGTCGGTGAAGACCTGGTAGCGGAACCGCGCCTGCTGCCCACCGGGCGACGTCCAGATCCCCGAGGTGGTGACCGTCCCGGTCCGCAGATCCTCGGACTGCCGATAATCCTGGACCGCCGCCGACGTGGCGGTCGCCGCCGAATAGTCGCCGGACGGGGTGTGGAAGGTCAGCGTCGACCAGGTCGGGATCAGCGCGATGACTTCCTTGTCGGCGTTCGGGTAGATCGTCGAGCCATCGGTGTTCGCGTAGAGACCGGCCGCCACCGCCTCACTGAACCGCTGATCACCCAACGGCCAACCCGCCTCGCCCTGATCGGGCGAATGCCCCATCCCAGCAGCGGGGACGCGCTGGCTGAAGTAGCCGTTGCCGACGAACGGCTCCGCGGTGAACTGGCTGTCGAACTGCGACGACGTCAGCACCCAACCCGGATCATGGCCGGGTGCACCGGCCGAATTCGGCGCCGCCGCCACCGCCATCGACGCCGTCAACGCGATCACTCCGGTCAGGCCACCCAGCCCGACCGCCCACCGAACCCGCTTCCTGCCGAGCATGATTCCTCCCCCTCTGCCGAACACGGCCCGCACAGGGGACAATCTACCCAAACAGGAAAGACGCTACGTGGCCAGGGGCTGGTCCTGACGGGACTGCTCGACCGAGTCGAACGTCGGAATCAGATCGGTCAACCCGATCAAATCCAGGATGTTCCTGGCGCCGCTGCCGCTGGGCGCCACCCAGTACGTGCACACCCCGCGCAACGCGCAGGCCCGGTTGAACGCACACAGCGCCCGCGCCCCCAACGCCGACATGAATCCGATCCCGGACAGATCCAGCACCGCGACCGCAGGCGGCTCGATCACGGCAGCCGCTGCCGCGAGCTTCTCGATCGCCGCACCGCTGGTGTTCAGATCGAGGTCACCGACCAGCCGGACGACCTCATGACTCCCCTTGGACAACCGGGTCAACTCGATGGACTCCACGACGGGTCCGCCTCCCACCTCACCATGCCGAACCTCGCCAAATGGATCCGACCACACCCTGGCTACCCAGCCCCGCCGATCTGATACCAGGTGACGCAGGTTACTCAGCCAATCGGGATCCGAATGTTTGTTCGCCGCAATCTTTCGCAATCCGGGGTAAAGGGAGGTGGCAGATGGTTGCCGTTGAGCAGGTGTCGGTCCACGCGTTCACCGTGCCGACCGACAGCCCCGAATCCGACGGCACCCTCGAATGGGACTCGACCACCCTGATCCTGGTCGAAGCCCGCGCGGGCGGCTACACCGGCATCGGCTACACCTACGGCGACGTCTCCACCGCCGCCTTCATCGAATCCCTCCTCGTCCCCGTCGTCACCGGCACCGACCCGCTCGGCAACAACTGGCACCGGATGTACGCGGCTATCCGCAACGCGGGCCAGCCCGGCCTCGGGTCCATGGCCGTCGCCGCCGTCGACATCGCGCTGTGGGACCTCAAAGCCCGGCTGCTCGGCAGGCCGCTGTTCCAGATCCTGCCCACCCTGCACGACCACGTGCCGGTCTACGGCAGCGGCGGCTTCACCAGCTACCCGCTCGACCGCCTGGTCCAGCAACTCGCCGGCTGGGTCGAGCAAGGCATCCCCCGCGTCAAACTCAAGACCTCCCGCGACCCGGCCGCCGACCCGGAACGACTCACCGAAGTGCGGCTGGCCATCGGACCGCAGCCGGAACTGTTCGTCGACGCCAACGGCGCCCTCAACCGAAAACAGGCCCAGTACTGGGCCCACCGGTTCGCCGACGAATGGGACGTGCGCTGGTTCGAGGAACCGGTCAGCTCCCTGGACACCGAAGGCCTGCGGCAGATCCGCGAACACGGTCCACATCGGATGGACATCGCCGCGGGCGAATACGGCTACCTGCTGCGCGACTTCCACACCCTGCTCGACGCCAACGCCGTCGACTGCCTGCAGGCCGACGTCACCCGCTGCGGCGGCATCACCGGACTGCTCCAGGTCGCGGGCGCCGCCGCCGCGCACGAGACCGACCTCTCCGCGCACTGCGCACCAGCCGTGTCCGCGCACGCCTTCTGCGCCGTGCCGACCAGGCGCCACCTCGAGTACTTCCACGACCACGTCCGGCTCGAACAACTCGCCTTCGACGGCACCCTCAGCCCGGTCAACGGCGCCCTTCGGCCCGACCCGGACCGCCCGGGGCTCGGCCTCGACGTCCGCTGGGCCGACCTCGATCGTTACCGCGTACACGGCTCACACTGACGCGGCCCGCTCTGGGCTTGTTTGTGTTGGCTTTTGGTACGTATTGTGAATTTCAGTCTTCACTGAAGTTATAGTGATATAGGCGGCAGCAGTCGCGGGGCGCGTGTCCCTTGGCGGTGTTGTCGAAGTAGACGTACACGTCGCCCTGCCGCGACCAGTCGCGGATCTTCGCCGCCCACTCCCCCAGCGCGTCGTCGCTGTAGCCACTGGCGTACAGCTCGGTGTCGCCGTGCAGCCGGAAATAGCCGAAGCTGGCGGTGATCTCCTCGAAACGAGGCCAGGTTCGCGGACTGTCGGAGACTACCAGCGCGATATCGTTGGCCCGCAACAGGTCGCTGAACACCTCGGTACCGAAACTCTCGTGGCGCACCTCGATCGCGTGCCGCATCGGACGATCTTCGGCGACGGCCAGCCAGGTCCGGTCCTCGGACAGCACAGCGCTGTGCCGGTTGGCCAGTTCGGCGGCTTCGGCGGTGCCGCGCGGGAGGAGAGCCAGAAATTCGGCCACGAGATCGACGTCGAAGGAGAAGTTGGCGGGCAGCTGCCACAACACCGGGCCGAGCTTGTGACCCAGCGCCAGCACGCCCGACGCGAAGAAGTTGGCCAGCGGGGTATCCGGTTCCCGCAGGCGTTTCAGGTGCGTGACGAACCGGCCGCCCTTGACCGCGAAACAGAACTCGTCCGGGGTTTGAGCGGACCAGTTCTGGTAGCTCGTCGGTCGCTGCAGCGAGTAGAACGAACCGTTGATCTCCACGGTCGGCATGTGCTCGGCCAGGTAGCGCAGTTGATCGCGCTGGGGAAGCCCATCTGGGTAGAACGATCCCCGCCATTCCGGGTAGGCCCAGCCGGAAGTGCCGATCCTGATCACTGCTGGACGCGGGTGCCCATCGACCGGGCGGCCCGGGCGCGCTTGAGCGCGAAGTGGCAGCCGACGCCGAGCAGCAGCGTCGCCCCCACTCCGGCCACGGCGATGACCCAGGTGTTGAACACGAAACTCAGCACGACGCACACCACCAGGAGGGCCATCGCGGTGACCGCGATGACTTCAGGTTTCGTGAAGAAGTCCCGCCGGAGCAGAGCGGGACGGCGCCGCTCGGTGACCTTGGGCGGTTCCGGGCGTTCGGCGAGTTCGCTCGGGAGGGCGGGGGCCGGGAAGAGGGTGACGAGCTTCGACAGCACCGGGTCTCGGGACAGGAGACCGTCCATCGTGGACAATGCTGTGCCCTGCGGGATGGTCATGCTCGCTCCTCTCCTCGGATGGTCGATCGTATCGCCCGGATACCCCCGCCGCACGTACGCAAACGCACGGTCACCGCGAATGTGCCAGGCGTTCCCGCTGCGGCGTGATCGTGTATTTCGGGTCCTTGGCCGAGATCATGCCCGCATGGAACACGCCCCACCGGGTGGCGGCCGACGCGGCGAGCAGCGCGGCACCGGAGAGCGCGGCGACGATCCGGTGGCGCCGGCCCGCGATGGCGCCGAGCGCGCCGAGCACCGACAGGGCCTCGGCCGCCTTGCGGTAGTCGCGGGCTTTGCCGGTGTCGTAGGCTTCGTCGATCATGCCGAGGCGGGCGCGCATCCGCGCGAACGCGGCCAGTTCGGTGCCGACCCCGAGCAGCGCGAGGTTGCGGGCCGGGCCGTTTTCGGTGACCGGCGCGGCGAGCAGCCCGAAGCCACCGGCGGCGGTGGCGCCGGAGCCGACGAACACGAACGGCATCTCCCGGTAGCCCTCGTGCCAGGCGGGTACGGCGGTGTCGCTGATCAGCGTCGCGGTGTACGCGGCGACGGCCGGGCCGAGCGTGGCCGCGCCAACGGTGGCGAGCACGCCGATCGGGCGGAAGCGGCCGGTGACCGCCGACGCCGCCGCGACTCCGGCGATCGGTACGTAGCCGCTGAGCAGCCACGAGCCGACGCTCATCGGTGAGGTCACCTTGAACACCCGGAGCATGTTCAGGAACCGCATCGGCCTGCCGAGATCGCGAACCAGCGCGGCCACCGACAGCACTCCCCCGCTCACCGCCGCGAGCTTCGCCGCCTTGGCCAACATGGGCCTGCCGGTCAGATCGGCTCCGGCGGCCAGAATCGAGGACAGACCGGCCAGGCCGCCGAGGAACAGGTAACCGGGAATGTCGGGCACGGCCCACACCGGCGCATTGATCACCGGCTTGCCGTAGTAGGAGGTGAACTCGGCCTTCGGCACCATCGTCCGCTCGTGCTTGCTCATCGCCCACCGCCGACGACGAACGCGGCGACCACCCCGGCCACGGCCGCGAGTGCGGCGGCGCCCGCGTGCCGCCACATGGACGGCAGATCGCGGGTGGTCACCACCGGGTCGGGCGGCAGGCCGTAGACCTCGGGTTCGTCCAGGAGCAGGAAGAACGCGCCGTCGCCGCCGACCCCGTCGGCCGGGTCCTCGCCGTAGAGCCGGGCATCGGCGACGCCCTCGGTGTGCAACTGCTCGACGCGCTGCGCGGCGCGGTCGCGGAGTTCGTCGAGCGGGCCGTACTGGATGGAATCGGTCGGGCAGGCCTTGGCGCAGGCCGGTTCCTGGCCTGCGCCGAGCCGGTCGTAGCACATCGTGCACTTCCAGGCGCGGCCGTCGTCCTCGCGCCGGTCGATCACCCCGTACGGGCAGGCCGGGACGCAGTAGCCGCAGCCGTTGCAGATGTCCTCCTGCACGACCACGGTGCCGAACTCGGTGCGGAACAGCGACCCGGTCGGGCAGACGTCCAGGCAGGCCGCGTGGGTGCAGTGCTTGCACACGTCCGAGGCCATCAGCCAGCGGAACTCGCCGGCATCGCCGCCCTGCTCGGCCAGCGCGAGAACGTCCACATCGGACTCAGGTGCCGCGACGGGTTTGTGCTGCTCGATGAAGGCGACGTGGCGCCAGGTGCTGGCGCCGAGCCCGGCGGTGTTGTCGTAGGACATGCCGGTCAGCTCGGCGCCGTCCGGCGGGATCAGGTTCCACTCCTTGCAGGCGACCTCGCACGCCTTGCACCCGATGCACACGGACGTGTCGGTGAAGAACCCCATCCTGGGCTGCGCCTCGGTCATCACGGCTCCGTTCCGGTGCGTTCGGTGATCCCGGCCCTGCGCTGGTAGTCGGCGACCAGCGCGAGCCGGCCGGGGCCGCGCGGCCGCCGGCCCGGGCGGATGTCGCAGGCCAGCGCCTTGACCTCCTGGATGTGCGAATTCGGATCGAGGCTCACCGCGGCCAGTTCGTTGGCGGCGTCGCCGACGCTGAATCCGTTGGCGCCCCAGTGGTAGGGCAGGCCGATCTGCAACAGCCGCCTGCCCTGCACGACCAGCGGCGGTATCCGGTCGGTGACCAGCACGCGCGCCTCGATGGCGGCCCGGGCCGACACGATCGTGGCCCAGCCCAGGTGTTCCAGGCCGCGTTCGGCGGCCAGTTCCGGGGCGATCTCGCAGAAGAACTCCGGTTGCAGCTCGACCAGGTAGTCCAGCCAGCGGCTCATGCCACCCGCGGTGTGGTGCTCGGTGAGCCGGTAGGTCGTCGCGACGTAGGGGAAGACATCCGAGCCGGGCTCCGCGCCGCTGGGCTGCAACCGGTTCGCCGGGTGCACGAACGGCAGTACCTGACGCACCGGGTTGCGCTGCTGGCCGTAGAGCAGGTTCGGGAACGGCGAGTCCTGCGGTTCGTAGTGAGCCGGTAGCGGACCGTCGGTGAGACCGGCGGGCGCGAACAGCCAGGCCTTGCCGTCGGCCTGCATGACGAACGGGTCGATGCCGGACAGCGCCTTCGGACCGGTCGCGTCGGCGTCCGGCCGGTAGCCGGGCGCCTTGTCCGGGCTGAAGTCCGGGGTGTCGTGGCCGGTCCACTTCGACTGCTCGGCGTCCCACCAGACCAGCGCCTTGCGCTCGCTCCAGGGTTTGCCGTCCGGATCGGCGGAGGCGCGGTTGTACAGGATGCGCCGGTTGGCCGGCCAGGCCCAGCCCCACTCGGCCGCGACCCAGTTCTGTTCGCGGCCCGGTTTGCGCCGGGCGGACTGGTTGACGCCGTCCGCGTAGACACCGCAATAGATCCAGCATCCGCAGGTGGTCGAGCCGTCCTCTGCCAACTGTTCGTAGGAGGCCAGCGGGGTGCCCTCGGCGTCGTAGCCGTTGATCTCGGCCAGCACGGTCTCCGCGTCGGGCTCGGCGATGTCGTGCTTGACCGGATACTCCCAGGTGAGGTCGAGCAGCGGCCGGTCCATCTCGTCGGTCGACGCCGCCAGCCGGTCGCGGATCTTGCGGCCGAGGTGGTAGGTGAACCAGAGGTCGCTGCGCGCGTCGCCGGGCGGTGGGACGGCCTGGTGGTGCCATTGCAGCATGCGCTGCGTGTTGGTGAACGTGCCGTCCTTCTCGGTGTGCGCGGCGGCGGGCAGGAAGAACACCTCGGTGCCGATGTCCTCGGTGCGCATCTCGCCGGTCTCGATCTCGGGGCCGTCCTTCCACCAGGTCGCGCTCTCGATCATCGAGAAGTCCCGCACCACCAGCCATTTCAGGTTGGCCAGGCCGAGCCGTTGCAGCTTGGCGTTGGCCGAACCGACCGCCGGGTTCTGGCCGAACAGGAAATAGCCGTCGCACTCGCCCCTGATCTGGGCCAGTACCGTTTCGTAGGTGCTGTGGCTGCCGGTGAGCCTGGGCAGGTAGTCGAAGCAGAACTCGTTGTCCGGGCGCGCCGCGTCGCCCCAGTAGGCCTTGAGCAGACTGACCAGATAGGACCGCAGGTTGGCCCAGTAGCCCTTGGCGGTGGACTCGGCGTCGACGAACGAGTCCAGGTTCTCGTTGCCGTGCGCGTGCGGCATGGGGATGTAGCCGGGCAGCAGGTTGAACAGGGTCGGAATGTCGGTCGAGCCCTGGATCGACGCGTGCCCGCGCAGGGCCAGGATGCCGCCACCGGGCCTGCCGATGTTGCCGAGCAGGGTCTGCAGGATGGCCGCGGTGCGGATGTACTGCACGCCGACGGTGTGCTGGGTCCAGCCGACCGAATACACGAACGCGCTGGTGCGCTCGCGGCCCGAGTTGGCGGTCAGCGCGTCGCACACCTGGCGGAACTTCTCCCGCGGAATACCGCAGATCTCCTCCACCATCTCCGGGGTGTAGCGGGCGAAGTGGCGCTTGAGCACCTGGAACACGCAGCGCGGATCGGTCAGCGTCTCGTCGCGTTGTGCCTCGCCGACCGCGGCGCCACCGGAACCGTGCGCCTCCCCGCGCGCGGCCTGCCGAACACCGGTCGCGGACTGCTTGTCGTCGCCGTATTCCAGGTCGCGTTCGCCCGCCGCGGCCTGCACCTCGGTGTCCTTGTACTGCCAGGTGTGGAAGTCGTAGGTGCGTTCTTCGGTGTCCAGGCCGGAGAAGACGCCGTCGAGGTCCTCGGTGTCGGCGAACTCGTCGGTGAGGATGGCGGCCGCGTTGGTGTAGTTGACCACGTAGTCGCGGAAGTACTTCTCCTGCGTGAGCACGTGGTTGACGATCCCGCCGAGCAGGGCGATGTCACTGCCCGCGCGCAGCGGCACGTGCAGGTCGGCGACCGCGCTGGTCCTGGTGAACCGGGGATCGATGTGGATCACGGTGGCGCCGCGCGCCTTGGCCTCCATCACCCACTGGAACCCGACCGGATGGCACTCGGCCATGTTCGAGCCCTCGATGACGATGCAGTCGGAGTTCTGCAGATCCTGCTGGAACGTCGTGGCGCCGCCACGGCCGAAGGAGGTACCCAGACCGGGCACCGTGGAGGAGTGTCAAATGCGCGCCTGGTTCTCGATCTGGATCGCGCCCAGCGCGGTGAACAATTTCTTGATCAGGTAGTTCTCTTCGTTGTCGAGCGTCGCACCGCCGAGGCTGGCGAAGCCCATGGTCCGGCGGGTCCGCTTGCCGCCGGCCTCCCACTGCCAGCCGTCGCGGCGGGATTGGATCACCCGCTCGGCGATCATGTCCATGGCGGTGCCGAGGTCGAGCCGTTCCCATTCGGTGCCGTGTGGACGGCGGTAGAGCACCTGGGTGACCCGGCCGGGGCCGGTGACCAACTGCTTGGTCGCCGACCCCTTCGGACACAACCGGCCCCTGCTTACCGGCGAATCCGGGTCACCTTCGACCTGGACGACCTTGCCGTCCCGGACGAAGACGTTCTGCCCGCAGCCGACCGCGCAGTACGGGCATACCGACTTGACCACCTTGTCGGCGGTCGCGGTGCGCGCGGTCAGGTGCTCGCTGGCGCTGCTCTTCACGGCCGCGCCGCGACCCAGCGGGTCCCCTTGGGTGAACTGGCGATAGACGGGCCAGCCTTCGATCCACTGCGGTACACCCATGGCCTTGGCATACCCGTGCCGGCCTCGGTCAAACCCGGGATGGGCGGCGGCTCGACCGAGGCCGGCAGCGGCGGCTAGGCCATGTTCTACCTGTCCCTCCGAGCGAGCGGAGTCATGGTGACTGAGGACAACGCCGGAGATGGTGTGCCTGGACACCGCGCAGCTGGTACGCGGATAGGTGAAACAGGGCCTAGCTACGGCCTCTTCCGGTGAGAGTGTCCCGGAGCTTGTCCGCGGCGGCCGCCGCCATTCCAGCGGTCTTCTGCGCACCCGGGCCGGACGGCGTTGCCGGGTGCGGCCGGGTCGGTGCCATGCTCCTGGCCTTGGCCATCTTCTCGCCCAGTTCCTCCAAAGTGGACTTGTCAACCGAGGCGAGTACCCGGGGCCAGACCTGGGTCTGCTCGTAGTCTATGTGCTCGCGGCCGTCCGCGACGATCCGTTGCACCATCGGTTCGAAGTCGGCCTGGGCCGGTTCGGCGCGGTCCAGGGCGGCCAGCAGCTTTTTGGCGGCGTCTTCCTGTTCCACCGCGCGGTGGGCGAGTTCTTCGCCGCCCGGCACGGATTCGCGCACCATCGGCCAGAAGTACTGTTCCTCGATCGCCTCGTGCCGCGATTCGGCGATCACCAGTTTGGTGACGAGTTCCTTGCGCGCCTGCGACTGGTCGGCTCCCACCATGGCGGGCACGTTCTCCAGTTCGGTCAGCATGATCAAGACCTTTTCGTGGTCTTCGCGCAACAACTCGATCACGTTCACCGCGCACCAGCCCCTCACCAGGAAACGTTTGTACGGAACGCATACCCCGGGGCGAGCGGGTGATACGGTCACAGCCAGTCCTTGCGCCGGAAAATCACGTAGAGCACCAGCGATGCCAGCACGATCAGGCCGCTGGAGGTGATCTCGCCGCTGACGGCGGAAAAACCCGGATAGGGCACGTTCTGGCCGTAGAAGCCGGTGATCGCGGTCGGCACCGCGATGATCGCCGCCCAGCCGGTCACCTTCTTGGAGATCACGTTGAGCCGGTTGCTCTGCAACGCGAGACGCGTGTCCACGATCGAGCTGATCATGTCGCGCAGCGAGTCGGCCCATTCGGTGGTACGCAAAACGTGGTCGTAGACGTCCTGGAAGTAGGGCAGCAGTTCGCTGCCGGCCAGCCGCTGGTCGCGGTGCATGATCGCGCCGAGCAGTTCTCGCATCGGCGCGACCACCCTGCGCAGGTTGACCAGGCTCTTGCGCAGCTGGAAACTCAGCCGCTGCACGTCGTCCTGCGGTCCCTGCTCGTCGAAGACGGCGTCCTCCAGCGTCTCGATCCGCTCGTCGAGATCCTGCACGGCCTGGTAATGACCGTCCACGACGACATCGAGCAAACCGTGCAGCAGCACCATGATCGGCGACCCGGGCAACTCGGCGGCATTGTCCCAGTGCCGCATGACCGCGCCGATGTCGAACCCGTCGTCCTTGCGCACGGTGACGAGCACCTTGTCGGTGATGAACGCGGCCAGTTCGCTGGTGCGCAGCTCACCGCTGGGCGCGTCGAAGGAGGTCGCGTAGAGGCTGATGAACTCGTGCGTCGCGTAGCGGTCGAACTTGGGCCGCTGGTGTTCGTGCACCGCGTCCTCGACGGCCAGTTCGTGCAGTCCGAGTTGGTCGGCGATGGCGGCCAGGTCCTCTGTGTCCGGATCGCACAGGTCGAGCCAGACGACGGCATCGCGCTCGTGGACGTGGGCGCGGATGTCGTGGACCGGGAAGTCGCGGCCGACGATCCGGTCGCCCCGGTAGGCCCTGGTGTGTGCGAGCGCGCCCGAGCCGACCGGCTGCGCGCGAACCGCGGTGTCGGTCATGATGAAGAGGTACCCGCACCTCAGTGGGTTATTCGTGGCCGGGTATGCGGGCACGCCGAGCGGGTATCCGACGCGGGTGACGATCGAGCCCGCCAACGGGGACCGCCCGCACGTGCTGCGCGAGTACGCCGTGCTCGGTGACGGCGAGCGTGGCGCCGTGGTCGGCGCGGACGGCCAGGTGGTCTGGATGTGCGCTCCGGCCTGGCATTCCAGCCCGGTGTTCGACCGGCTGCTCGGCGGGCACCACGGCTATCAGCTGGCGCCGACCGATCCCTGGACGGTGTGGAGCGGCACCTACCGGCACGGCAGCCTGATCTGGTGCACCCAGTGGGTCACCAGCGACACGGTGGTCCGCTGCGAGGACGCCCTGGCCGTACCGGCCGACCCGCACACCGCCGTGCTGATGCGCCGCGTCGTGGGTGGCGAGGCGCCTGCCCGGGTCGCGGCGCGGCTCACCCTGCCGAGTTCGGCGGCGCGGCGGCTGGACCGCGTCGGCCGGTCCTGGATGACCGAATTCGACGGCTGGTACCTGCGCTGGCACGGCGCGCCCAGCGCGGTGGTCTCCGCGACCGACGACGCCTGCCTGCGACTCGTGCACGACATCGAGGCGCACACCCGGCACGATCTCCTGCTGGAGGTCTCCGACCGGCCCTTCACCAGTCCCCCGCCCGATCCGGAGACGTTGTGGGAGCAGACCGAGCAGACCTGGGCCGAGTGGACCCCGGACACGTCGGACACGCTGGCGCCGCGCGACGTGCGTCATGCCTACGCCGTGTTGCGCGGGCTGACCAGCGGCAGCGGCGCGATGGTCGCGGCGGCGACGACCTCGCTGCCGGAACGCGAGCGGGCGGGCGCCAACTACGACTACCGCTACGCGTGGATCCGCGACCAGTGCTGGGTCGGCCAGGGCATCGCGGCGCACGGCAACCATCGGTTGCTGGACACCGCGGTCGGCTTCGTCACCGAGCGGCTGCTCGCCGACGGCCCGGACCTCTCCCCGGCCTACACGGTCGCCGGTGAACCGGTGCCGGAGGAGCACGCGCTCGGGCTGCCCGGTTATCCGGGCGGGTCGGACCGGATCGGCAACCAGGTCACCGACCAGTTCCAGCTCGACGTGTTCGGCGAGGCGCTGCAACTGTTCGCGGCGGCCGCGCGGCACGGCGCGCTGGAGCACGACACCTGGAAGGCGGCCGTCACCGCGGCCGACGCGATCCGGTCGCGGTACACCGAAACCGATGCCGGGGTGTGGGAGCTGGACAACCAGCGGTGGACGCATTCGGCGCTGGCCTGCGTCGCCGGGTTGCGGGCGATGGCCGAGTTCGCGCCGGACAACGAGGCACGCGACTGGACCGAACTGGCCGGGCGGGTGCTGACCGAAGCACAAGAGTGGGGCGTGCATCCGCGCGGCTACTGGCGCCGCGCGGCCGGCGACGACCGGATCGACGCCGCCCTGCTGCAGGCGGCGTTGCGCGGCGCCGTCCCGGCCGACGATCCGCGCAGCATCGCCACCCTGGACACCGTCCGAACCGAACTGACCGAGGACGGCTACGTCTACCGCTACCGGCACGAGGGCCACGATCTGGGCGATGCCGAAGGGGCGTTCCTGGTCTGCGGTTTCCTGATGGCCCTGGCCGAGGATCAGCAGGGCCGGCACGCGCAGGCGCTGCGCTGGTTCGAACGCAACCGCTCCGCGTGCGGGCCGCCCGGGCTGTTCGCGGAGGAGTACGACGTGCAACGCAGGCAGTTGCGCGGCAACCTGCCGCAGGCCTTCGTGCACGGGCTGCTGATCGAGTCGGCGGCGCGGCTGAGCGACTGAGCGCTCAGGCCTGGTGGCCGTTGGGGTTGGCGTGGCTGTCGAGCCAGAACCACAGCGCCGTCAGCCCGCCACCGGCCGGACCGACCACCCAGATGCACCACGGGTAGACCAGGTGCTCCGCCCCGGCACACGACAAACCCCAGATCAGCAGGCTCAACCCGCTCAGCACCAGCCACAGCAGGCTGGCCCCGCGCAGCGCGCGGTAGCCGCGATCGGTCCGCCGCCGCGAACGCGACGCCAGTTCGGCCGCCCGGGTGACCGCCTCGCTCGGCAGGTCCGCGGTGAGTTCGGCCAGCTCGCCCCGGGTGGTCGCGGCCCACGCGGCGGCCACCCGCAGGTCGAACTCGGCCAGATCGAGACTGCCGTCGCCGCTCGCCCGGATCAGCCGGTCGGCGACCTCCTGGCGTTGCACGTTCGTCGCCCGGACATCGTCCGGCGACACCCGCTTCATCGCCGGTCTCCGCGCCGGACGATCTTGCTGATCGCGTCCGGGATGATGTGGCCGGGGCTGGCCGAGAAGGACGACTCGTCCAGCATGTCCCGGACCATCTGCATCGCGATGCGGTTGCGGTTCGGGGTGCCCTCGCGCAGGGCGGCGGCGAGTTTGGTCAGCTGATCCTTCTTGACCTTGGCCGGGATCGGCGGTTCGTGTTCGTCCACAACGCACTCGATGATCGCCGGGCCGTCCCAGGACATCGCCTCGCCGAGTTGTTCCCGGCAGCGGGCCGGGTCCTCGATCCGCACCCCGCGCGCCCCGCAGGCCTGCGCGAACTGGACGAAGTCCATCGGCGCCATGTTCACGCCGTACTCGGGATTGCCCAGGAACACCATCTGCTCCCACTTGATCAGGCCGAGCGTGTTGTTCTTGATCACCACGACCTTGATCGGCAGGTTGTGCTGCACGCAGGTGAGGAAATCGCCCAGCTGCATGGTCAGCGAGCCGTCGCCGGTGAACACCACCACCTGGCGGCCGGGGAACGCGGTCTGCGCGCCGATCGCGTAGGGCAGCCCGGCGGCCATCGAACAGTTGGTGCCGCTGAAGCTGAAGCGCTGCTCGCCGCGCAGTTTGATCAGCCGGGCGGCCCAGGTGGTCACCGTGCCGGAGTCGCCGCAGACGATCGCGTCGTCGGTCAGCACCTCGTTGAGCAGCCAGGCCGGTACCTGCGGTTTCATCGGCACGTCGGGGCGGGTGCCGCGCAGTTCCATCAGGTCCCACCAGTCCCGCATGCCCTCCTGCGCCTGCTCCAGGAACGCGCGATCGTCGTTGCGGGGCAGCAACGGCAGCAGTTCGCGCAAGGTGGCCCGGGCGTCGCCGCACAGACCGACGTCGACCGGGTGGCGCAGGCCGATCCGTTCCGGCCGGTCGTCGATCTGCACACAGGTGACCTGGCCCGGCTGCGGGTAGTACTCGGTGTAGAGCATGCTGCTGCCCACGATCAGCAGCGCGTCGCAGCCGTCCAGCGCCTCCTCGCTCGGCCTGCTGCCGACCAGCGCGATCGGTCCGGTCGTGTAGGGACTGTCGTCGGGGACACAGTCCTTGCCCAGCTGCGCCTTGATGATCGGCGCGCCGAGCTGCTCGGCCACCTGCTCCAGTTCGGCCCGGGCGCCGCGCGCACCGGCACCGGCCAGGATCGCGACCCGGGTTTTGCCGGTCAGCGCGTCCGCGGCCTGGCGCAGCAGGTCCGGTTCGGGGACCCGGATCGGCGGCTGGAAACGGGCGCTGGTGTGGCCGGGCACGTTGCGCTGGAACCGGGTGCCGGAGTCGGCCGCGGCGGCCTGGAAGTCGATCGGGAAGGCCAGGTGCGCGGGACCGCGCTGGGTCAGCGCGGTGCGGCAGGCCAGATCGACCACGTTGACAACGTGCTGCGGGCCCATGATCCGCTGGTTGTAGACGGCGATGTCGTTCATCAGGTAGTCGATGTTGATGTCCTGCAGGTACGCGGTGCCGATCAGGTCGTGGTAGGTCATGCCGGTGATGGCCAGCACCGGCGCCTGTTCCACCTTCGCGTCCAGCAGGCCGTTGACCAGGTGCGCGGCGCCAGGGCCCGCGGTCGAGAAGCAGACGCCGAGCTTGCCGGTGAACTTCGCGTAGCCGACCGCGGCCATGGCCGCGACCTCCTCGTGCCGCACGTGCACGTAGGTGATCCGGTCGCGGTGTTTGCGCAGGGCTTCCATCAGTCCGTTGATGCCGTCGCCGGGCAGGCCGAACACGGTGTCGACGCCCCACTCCAGCAGCCGCTCGACCAGGGTGTCCGATGCGGTGCGATCCTCGCTCATCAGATCGTCCTTTCGCTTGCACGCTCGGGATCGGGTTGCCGGGCCAGCGCCAGCACCTGGGCCAGATGCAGCGGTCGGCGTCGCGTGGCCTGGGCGATCTGCTCCCGGCAGCTGAACCCGTCGGCGATGATCAGCGTGTCGCGATCCGCCGCGCGCACGGCGGGCAGCAGCACCCGCTCGCCCGCGGCCAGCGACACCCGGTGCTTCTCGCCGTTCTCGAAGCCGAAACTGCCCGCCATGCCGCAACAACCGGAATCCGGGTACTCGGCACGGACCCCCATGCCGTCCAGCAGGTGGCGCTCGCAGGCCGGATCGAGGACCGCGCCGTCGTGGCAGTGCGTCTGGACCAGCGCCTGCCGGTCCAGCCGGGGCGGCTGGTAGTCGTTGCGGGCCAGCAGTTCCGCGAAGGTCACGGTCGCGGTGGCGAGCCTGCGGGCGTCCTCGTCACCGGGCAGCAGGTTGGTCAGCTCGTCCCGGAACACGGCGGCACAGCTCGGTTCCAGCCCCACCACCGGAATTCCGGCCGACACCGGCTCACGCAGTTCGCGGACGATCGCGCGCAGCCAGCGCTTGGCCGTCGGCAGCATGCCGTAGTCGAACAGCGGTCGGCCACAGCAGAAGACCCGGTCCGGGATCCGCACCGCGAACCCCGCCGACTCCAGCACGCCGACGGCGGCGATGGCGACCTCGGGATCGAAGTAGTTGGTGAAGGTGTCCGGCCACAACAGCACCGGTTTCCCGTCCGGCGGTGCCGGGTGCCCGGCGAACCAGGACCGGAAGGTGCGGTGCGCGAACCGCGGCGCCTCCCGTTCGGTCGCCACACCGGCGAAGGACTTGAGCGCCGGGCCGAGACCGGGGGTGCGCAACGCGGTGTTCACCAGGCCGGGTGCGTGGCTGGCCAGTCGCGCCCACACCGGGATCAGGCCGAGCGCGTAGGCGGCGCGCGGGCGCAACCGGTGTGCGTAGTAGTGCGCGAGGAACTCGGCTTTGTAGGTGGCCATGTCCACATTGACCGGACAGTCGCCCTTGCAGCCCTTGCAGGACAGGCACAGATCCAGCGCCTGCTTGACATGCGGGTCGCGCCAGCCCGCGCCACCGGCCAGGTGCCCGCCCATCATCTCGAACAGCAGCCGGGCCCGTCCCCGGGTCGAATGCCGCTCCTCGCGGGTGACCATGAAGCTCGGGCACATGGTGCCGCCCGAGGTGTGCCTGCACTTGCCGATTCCGAAGCAGCGGTTGGTGGCGTCGGCGAAGCCGCGTTCGTCGTCGGGGTAGGCGAAGTGCGTGCGCACGCGGCGTGGCCGGTAGTCCGGTCCGAGCGCGAGGTTCTGGTCCGGCCGGTACGGGTGCACGACCTTGCCCGGGTTCATCCGGCCCGCCGGGTCCCAGATCGACTTGAACCGCCCGAACGCCTCGACCAGTTCCGGGCCGAACATCTTGCCCAGCTGATTCGCGCGCAACTGGCCGTCACCGTGTTCACCGGACAGCGATCCACCGTGCCGGACGACCAGATCCCCGGCCTCGTCCAGGAAGGTGCGGAAGTTCTCGATGCCGGGCTTGGTGGCCAGGTCGAGGTCGAGCCGGTTGTGCACGCAGCCCTGGCCGAAGTGTCCGAACAGGACGGTGTGGTAGCCGTGCCGTTCGACCAGGGCGCAATAGTCGCGCAGATAGGCGCCGAGCCGTTCCGGGGCGACGGCCGCGTCCTCCCAGCCGGCCAGGCCGGCGTGCTCGCCGGGAATCCTGGTGTACTCGATGGTGCTGCGGCGCACCTCCCAGACGTCGGCCTGGTGCTGTTCGTCCTCCATCACCTTGGCGACGCCGGGCGCCTCGATCCGGGCCATGATCTGCTCGGCCTTGGCGTTGACCTCGTCCTGGGTGTCCCCGCCGTATTCGGCGAGCAGCCAGGCCCGGCCCTCGGGCAGTTCGTCCATGCCGGGAATGTGCTTGCCGTGCTTGGCCAGGTTGTCCAGCACGCCTGCGTCGAAGCACTCCAACCCGATCAGCAGCGGATCCCACAGCGGCGACATGTTGTCGGCGGCCGTCGCCGGGTCGGGATGACCGATCACCACCAGCGCGTGGTGCGGCGGATCGGGCACCAGCCGCACGGTCGCCTCCAGCACCAGCACGCAGGTCGACTCGGTCCCGACCAGCGCCTTGGCCACGTCGAACCCGTTCTCTGGCAGCAGCGAGTCGAGGTTGTACCCGGAGACGCGGCGCGGGATGTCCGGGTAGCGCCCGCGGATCAGCGGCGCGTAGTGGTTGCGCAGCGCCAGCAGGTCCCGGTAGATCTCCCCGGCCCGGCCCTCGGGCCAGGTGCTCTCGTCGTCCTGGGCCTGGCCGACGGTCATTCGCGTGCCGTCGTAGGTCACCACGTCCAGCGACAGCACGTTGTCGACGGTTTTCCCGCCGAGGATGGAGTGCGTGCCGCACGAGTTGTTGCCGATCATTCCGCCGAGCGTGCAACGGTCGTGGGTGGCCGGGTCCGGTGCGAAGGTCAACCCGTGTTCGCCCGCGGCGGCCCGCAGCTCGTCGCAGATCACCCCTGGCTGCACCCGCGCCACCTGCCGGGCCGGGTCGATGTCCACAATGGAGTTCAGGTACTTGGAGAAGTCGAAGACCACCCCGGCGTTCACGGTCTGCCCGGCCAGGCCGGTGCCGCAGCCCCGGCCCAGCACGGCCACGTCGAACTTGCGGCAGACCGCGAGCGCGGCAACCACATCATCGGCGGTCTTGGGGAGCACGACGCCGATCGGCACCTGCCGGTAGATCGACGCGTCGTTGGCATACAGTGCGCGGCTGCCCTCGTCGAACCGCACTTCGCCGGTGACGACGTCGCGCAACTCGCGCGCCAGTCGCCCGCGATCCACCACCTCGTCCACAACGCCTCCAACGGCCGGACTTGGTCACAACTGTTTGCGAACGCCGGGTTCCCGGGCCAGATCGGCGGTCTGATAGTCAAGGCGACCGGACACCGCACGTCGACTCTGACCGGTCCTGCCGATCGGCAGAATCGCCCGGCCCACGGTCGCTTCCAGTTCGAAGGCGAGCGCTCCGTAGGCGGCCAGCGCGGCGACCACGACGCCGGCGATCCCGGAAGCGTGCGCCCAGGCCGGCGATCCGGTCAGCTCGTAGCCGCCGCTGATCGCGAACCGGGCCGCCGCACCGGTCACCACCACGGCCAGCACCGCCTTGCCTGCCGCGCCTGCCGCCGGTACCAGCAGCGCACCCGCCGCGACGACGAGCACCACGCCCAGTCCGGCCGAGACCCGGCCCGGCGCGGTGACCAGAGTGGACACTCCGATGGCGGCCCAGGTTCCGCTCAGCACACCCATGCCGGCGCCGAAGGAGGGATCGCGGTCCAGCAGGCCGAGCACGCAGCCGAGCAGTTGCAGCGGCACCACGATGGCCAGCACCGCGATCGCGACCACATGCGAGTGGGTCGGCACGAACCACCGCGACTGGACGGCCGAGAGCAACAGGCTGCCGATGAACAGGGCCAGCAGGCCAAGGGGCAGCGGCGAGCCGATCGGGCGCAGGACCACCCGGGCCGAGGTCGGATGCGGGTCGGACCGCATCACTGGCGGAGGATCGACGGCGCGGCGGATTGCACGAGATGGGGCATGGCGGGCTCCCTGACAGGAGAAGGAAGGTGAGTCGCGAACGCGACGGGAATCAGGGAGCGTGCGGTGCCGCGCGGCGGATGTCCCTGGCGCGGACCCGATGGCCCCACCGGGCCCTGCGCGTCGCCGGATTGGACATCTTCATAATGCGCGTCTACCCGGGGGCCGACCGGTCATACCTGGTGGGCTACAGCAGTTCGCGGACGCCCGGCTCGTCCGGGCTCTCGCTCGACCCGGCCCGGACCGCGGCCGCGGCCTGGCCCCGGCGGCCGATCAGGGCCGCGCTCCCGCGCAGGTCCTCCACCAGCAGCGCGGTACCGGCGATCAGGGCCAGCCCGAGCAGCACGAGCGCGCCGATGCCGCTGGCCCGGTCTGTCCAGTGCGGGCCGCCCAGCTGGTAGGCGGCGGCGAGGCCGGAGCGGATCGCGGAGACGGCGAGCACCACCGACACCAGCACCTTGCCGAACGCGGCCGCGATGGCCAGCGGGATCAGCATCATGGTGAACGCGCCGAGCAGCATCCCGACCGTCCGCGACGTCTGGACCTCCGGGTTCAGTGCGGTGACGAGGCCAAGGCCCAGCCACATCGTGGTGTAGAGGCCGAGCGCCGCCGCGGTGGGCGTGTCTCTGGTCAGCAGCGCGAACACGGTGGCGATCAGCTCGATCGGGAAGACGAACGCGGCCATCAGGATGCCCGCGGTGCGCACGTCGGCCGCGGTGGACAGCCAGCCGAGCCCGATGCCGGCCAGCAGCACCATGCCGACCGCGAAGGAGAAGAACCCGAGCGGCAACGGGTTGCCGTAGGGCCGGAGGGTGACCTGCCGCGCCGGTGCCTCCCGCTGCTCGTCGAGTTCGCGCAGGCTGCTGGTGAGCCAGGCCACGTAGTGCCGGGCGACCGCGTCCGGCATGGCCGTGGCCGGGTCGCCGCGGTCCGTCACGGCCTGCGCCAGTCGTCGGCGTCCAGGTGTGCACCGGCCTGCGTGACGGCGGCGACCGAGGTGGTGACTTCGCGGGCGGCTCCGGTGCGCCGCACCCGCACGCCCGGCCGGACCTGGGTGCCCGGGTCGACGCCAGACCCGATGACGATCGCGGTCAGCGGCCGCCCTGGGTGTTCGGTTGTCATCTTCGCCGTGGTCATGCTGCCCGCATACCCGATGCGATCGCGCTCATCCGGCACCGGTCAGCCGCGGGTGTCCTCCGGTCCGAGTGGAACGAGCCCGGTCATCGCGGAGTTGGCCAGCATGATGCCTGCCTTGCCGTCCGCGACGTGGCCGTGCTCGAACTCCGCCGCCGCCGAGCCGATCCAGCTCAGCACCGTGGCCAGGCCGCCGTGCGGATCGGCCTCGACCAGCAGGTAGAGCGCGTACTCGATCGGGGCGATCGCGTCGACGAAGCGGTCGAGCAGATCGCGGGTGTCGATCATGGCCATCGGCGCGCGTTCGTCCACTTCGGTCATTCCGCCGGCCAGGGCGGCCAGCGCGGTGGCCAGGGTGTAGACGGCGTCGCGGCTCGGCCCGGGTTCCGGCTGGGTCGTCGCGTTCGCCACGATCAGCGCGGGATCGACCAGCGTCACCGCGCAGTCCGGCCGGACCACCGGTATCCAGGCCTCCTCGGTTTCCGGATCGGCGACGCTCGCCGCGATCACCACCGCCCGGCGGAATTGGCCGTCGTCGGAATCGGAGTCGTCCAGATACGTGATGATGCTGCCGCGGCCCGCCTGCGGCGTCTCGGTCATGGCCCGGGCCCTCCCTGGCTGGGGTGCTGCCATCGATGTCTTTCCCCGTTGTGTTCCCGCCCAGCCGGGGTTCATACGCGCTGAACAGCGGCTATTCGGGTAGATCCTTGGCCGCGTCGTAGATCAGCTGCAGCGCGTCGGAGGCGGCGACCGCGGACAGGATCAGCTCGGCCGTTCTGGTCAGCCGGGGTGCCAGCGCGAGCCCGCCGACCAGGCCGGTGGCCATCCACACGGCCAGGCAGAACGGGCAGCTGATCATCTCGCCGACGACGTGCCGGGCGCCGTGCCCGCGCACGGACTCGTTGACTTCGCCGTCCCCGGCGGGATCCTCGTAGCGGGTGAACGCGGCGCGCACCGGGCTGAACACCGCGTCCTTGGCGATCAGCCTGCTCAGTTTGTGGGTGGCCACGAACAACAGCGCGGCGTCACCGAGCCCGACCTTGCCGGGCAGGCGTTTGCCGCGCAGCGCGCCGATTCCCGCCAGCGTCCCGGTGAACGCGCCGTAGCAGCCCAGCGCGACCGCGTATCCGCCGAGCGGCCGGTCGGCCCGGCCCTGGTAACCGCGTTTGATGCCCCGCGCCACCCTGCCGAGAGTGTTCTTCGTCGTCGTCATGGGTCGGGTGCTCCTCCGTTCGTCAGCCGGCCGTGGGTAGGTCGTCGTCGTGCAGGCGGCGCAACAGTGCGGCGACGCCGTCGCGGGCGCGGCCGTGCTGGCGTGAACTGGTGTGCACGACCGGTTCGGTCGCGTAGATCCGGCGGAAGCCTGCCGCGCCAAGCCGTCGCCACAGGTCCCGGTCCTCCCCGGTCGCCAGCGGCGCGAACCCGCCGACCGCGGTGTAGGCGTCCGCGCGCACGCCGAGATTGGCCCCGTACACGTTGCCGCCCGCGTCGCGCACGCATGCGTAACGGGCGGCGACCGCGGCCGGGAGCGGCCCGGCCAGCTCGGCCACTCCGGCGATGCCATGCCAGCCCTGTTCGGCCAGCCGCAGGTGCGCGCGGGCCCAGTCCGGCTCGACCTCCGTGTCGGCATCGGTCGAGAGCAGCAGCGTATGCCCGCGCTCGTGCCCGCCCAGCATGGCCGCGACCCGGCGAAACCCGAGATCGCGGACCTCGCCGAGGGCGACGTCGCGCTCGTTGGCCAGCACCAGCGCGTTGCCCCAGCCGGCGAACTCGGTCCGGGCCAGGGCCGCGGTGTGGTCGGTGCAGCGATCCGCGACAACGCACACGGCGCGCTCGATGCGGGCAGGCAACTCGGCCAGCGCCACGCGCAACCGGCGCAGGCACGGGCCGATCAGCGCGGCCTCGTCCCGGGCTGGGATGGCCACCCCCACCGCGGCGATCATCGCCGCGCCAGCACGTGCAGGACGAACTGCTCGTCGCGGTGGGCGACCAGCGGGCGCAGGTCCGGACAGGCCAGCAGGATCTCGTGCGTGCGCGCACCGTCCCTCGGCGCTTCTGGCGCCCAGGGCAGCCAGTGCACCGCGAGCAGGTGACCGTCCGGGCGCAGCGAGGCGACGGCGCGGTCGAGCGTGGCCCGCAGGTGCTCGTCGCCCAGGTAGTAGAGGATTTCGCTGAACACCAGCAGATCGGCGGGGCCGGGCGGAAGGTCTTCCGGGAGCGCGCCGGTCTGCACCGTCACGTTGGCCAGTTCGCTGGTTGCCGCGCGGGCCCTGCGGACCGCGTTGGGCGCGGGGTCGAACGCGATCACCCGCTCGCAGCGGGCGGCGAGGGCTCGGGTGAGCACGCCGATACCGCAGGCGGGTTCCACGGCGAGGCCGTAGCGTTCGCGCGGCAGGCAGGCCAGGATGGCGGCGCGTTTGCGGCGCTCGTACCACCGCTCGGTCACCTGCCACGGATCGTGCTCGCGGTCATAGAGTTCGACGAACCGGCTGATCGGCGCGCCGGAACTGGGCGGCAGCCGGAACAGCACCTCGGCGTCGCGCTCGAAGTGGCCCAGCATCTCGGTGCTCAGGATCGGTTCCTCGCCGCGCGGTCCCGGTTTCAGCTGCGAGGCGAACGCGGCGATGCCCGCGGCCTTGCGGTGCCGCTCGCGTTCGGCGAGCCGGCAGGTCACCGCGTGCTCGCGCGGGATGGCCGGGTCGGCGGGTTCGCGCCAGTGCCACATCCACACCGGATAGCCGAAGCAGTGGGCGGCGACAGGTGCGACGCGCAGCGCGGTCTCGCCGACGATCTCGTGGTCCGGGTGCGGATCGCCGGGCCACGGCACGATGCACAGGTCCGCGCCGGCGAGCAGGTCGTCCAGTGCCGCCGCGAGTTCGTCGCGCCGGGCGGCCAGCCCGGAGTCGGGCAGGCCGAGCCAGTGCACCGCGACCGCGCCGAGTCCTTGCGCGTGCAGCGATTCGTAGAGTTCGCAGCGGCGCCGCCGACCCAGTTCGGTCCGTTCCTCGGCGCCCGCGTCCGGAAACGCGGCTTCGCCGTCGGTCGCGATGACCAGCGAGACCGCGACCCCGCGCTCGTGCAGGCGCTGCACCAGCCCGCTGGCGCCGAGCGTCTCGTCGTCGGGATGGGCGGCGACCACCACCGCCCTGCGGAAACGCTGTTCCGGGAACGGTTCGGCACCGGCCGAGACCAGCCAGTCCCGCCACGCCGCCTCCGGCGTGATCGCGTGCTCGCTCATCAGCCCTCCCCGTGCTCCAGCAGATGGCGGCCGAGTCCGGCCAGGTCGCGTTCGGCGTGGTGCTGCCGGATGTAGACGGCCAGGTCGGCCAGGTGCTGGGCGAAGGAGGGATCCCAGCACAGCGGACCGGGACCGGTGATCCGGGGAGCGATGTCGACGATGCTGCGGCTGACCCGTTCGGCGGCGGACTTGCCCAGCCCGATCGCGCCGGTCAGGTCGAGTCCGGGTTCGGTGTCGATGGCGTGCGCGGTGTCGGCCAGCAGCGCGTCCGTGGCGCGCAGGTCGTTGGCCAGGGCGCCGACATGGGCGAGCTGGTGCTCGTCCGGGGCACCGCGTTCGCGCAACAGGGCCAGTACCCGGTCGTAGGCGCCCATCGCGCCGCCGAGCCACACCGCGGCCACTCCCCCGCTGCCCAACCGGAATCCGCGCCTGCGCACGTACCAGCCGTCCCGCCCGGTGATCATCTCCTCGGTGATCGGCACGTCGCGGAACTGGACGTCCAGGCTGTCGGAGGCGTCCATGCCCAGCGCGGGCCAGCTGTCCGGGTCCGGGTGCACGCCTGCCACCGCGAGGTCGATCTCGACCAGCCAGTCGGCGTCGTCCGGGCCGCGCGCGGCGACCAGCGCGCGATCCAGGATGCTGGCGCCGGAACAGAACCGCACGGTTCCGCTCAACCGCAGTCCGGCGCTGCCCCGTTCGAGCACCGCGCCCGTCCCGCCGGTCTTGGCCGCCCACACCCCGTACAGCGCGTCAGACGCCGGTGTCCGGCCCGCTTCGGCCAGGATGGCGAGCGCATCGACGTGCCCTTCGGCCAGCCGGGCCAGGACCAGGTCGGTGCGGCCGAGCGTGGCGAGCGCGGACCAGCGTTGCGGCGTCTGCCCGTTGCCGGGTTCCGGCAGGGTCAGTTCGCCCGCGAGCGCGCGCCTGCGCAGCTCGGTCTCCATTGTGGTCACCGAGCGCGGCAGTGCCAACGGCTTGGGCGGCACCGGTTCCAGCAACGTATGCACGTTCGGTGCATACCCTCGCCAACCCGGCGCCATACCGGGGGTTGCGGCGACCGCCGCGGGGCTAGTCGGTCGGCATGAGACAACTGGGGCTGATCGACCGCGTCGCCGCCGCGCGCGGGCTCGACGCGATCGCGGGGGCTGTCCGCGACGCGACACACAAGCTGCTGCGTCCCGGGACGGTCAAGGACGCGCTGCACGGCGTCTGGCTCGGTCACCCGCTGCACCCGGCGCTGGCCCAGCTCCCGGTCGGCGCGTTCCTGAGTGCCGCCGTGCTCGACATCACCGGCGATCGGGGGCCGGGGGCGGGGCGGCTGATCGGGTGCGGTGTGGTGGCCAGCGTGCCCGCCGCGCTCGCCGGGCTGGCCGACTACGCCGACGGGCACGAGGAGCAGCAACGGGTCGGGATCGTGCACGCGGCGTTGAACTCGGCCGCGTTGCTGTCCTACCTCGGCTCGCTCACCCTGCGGGCCAGGAACTCGCGCGCGGCCGGGGTCGCTCTTGGTTTGGTCGGCTGCGCGCTGGCCACCGCGGGCGCGACGCTCGGCGGGGATCTGTCGTTCCGGCGCGCGGCCGGCCCGAATCACGCCGCCGAGGTGCCGCACTCCGGTCCGGCCGACTGGACCGATCTCGGTTCCGTCGACGCGTTCGCGGGCACCACACCGGTTCGCGCCCACGCGGGCCTGATTTCCGTTCTGGTGGTGCGTTCCGGCGATGGCTTCGCGGTTCTGCACGACCGGTGCGGTCACATGGCCGCGCCACTGCACCAGGGCCGGATCGTCGAGCACGACGGAGTGTCCTGTGTGGAATGTCCGTGGCACGGCAGCGTGTTCCGGCTGGCCGACGGGGCCGTCGTGCACGGACCGGCCACCGCGCCGCAACCGGTGTTGGACAGCCGGATCCGCGGCGGACGGCTGGAAGCGAAGGTCCGGGAGATCCCCGGTGTAGCGGCAAGCTGAGCGTGTCGCGGCGCGGTCACAGTTCGCCGATGGGCGGCATCGGCTCCTGCGCGGCGAGCAGCGACGGATAGACGTCCAGCACCGACTCCAGCCCGGTGAGTCGCAGGACCAGCCCCGACATCGACGGGCGGCTCCCGGTGACGATGCGCAGTCGCAGGCCCGCCTGCCCGGCGCGCTGATGGGCCTCGTAAAGCACGCTCAGCCCGGCCGCCGACAACAGTTCCAGGCCGGACAGGTCGACCACCAGCGCCTCCGGGCTCCAGCGCGACGCCGGCTCGGCCTGGCGCTCCAGGATCGAGAGCAGCACGGTCCGCAGCCGGGGAGCGGTCGCCAGGTCCAGCTCACCGGCAAGAGTCACGACGATCCTCGACCGATCATCAACCGAACAGGTGATCGACAGCGGATTCGCCCGGTCGGAGCCCATGATGATGGCATTGCCCCCTGGCCCCGCGAACAACCCGTCTTTTATCTCACTTATCGGATGCGCCGCTGCGCGACTTGGGGGGCAGCGCGGGACGTTCCAGGCGCATGCGGTCAACCATGTGCGGATAGTGCAATTCGAACGCGGGACGCTCGGAACGAATCCTGGGTAGCGCGTGGAAGTTGTGCCGGGGCGGCGGGCAGGAGGTCGCCCACTCCAGCGAGTTGCCGTAACCCCACGGGTCGTCCACCTCGACGACCTCACCGTAGCGGTAGGACTTGAACACGTTGTAGATGAACGGCAGCACCGAGGCGCCCAGCAGGTAGGAGCCGATGGTGGAGATCGTGTTCAACGTGGTGAATCCGTCACTGGGCAGATAGTCCGCGTACCGCCGGGGCATGCCCTCCGCGCCCAGCCAGTGCTGGATCAGGAAGGTCACGTGGAACCCGATGAACGTGGTCCAGAAGTGCAGTTTGCCCAGTGGTTCGTTGAGCATTCGGCCGGTCATCTTCGGGAACCAGAAATAGATACCGGCATAGGTGGCGAACACGATCGTGCCGAACAGCACGTAGTGGAAGTGCGCCACCACGAAATAGGTGTCGGAGATGTGGAAATCCAGCGCGGGTGCGGCCAGCAGCACGCCGGTCAGACCGCCGAACAGGAACGTGACCAGGAAGCCGATCGAGAACAGCATCGGGGTCTCGAAGGTCAACTGTCCCTTCCACATCGTGCCGATCCAGTTGAAGAACTTCACGCCGGTCGGAATCGCGATCAGGAAGGTCATCGCGGAGAAGAACGGCAGCAGCACCGCGCCGGTGGCGAACATGTGGTGCGCCCACACGGTGAAGGACAGGCCGGCGATGGACAGGGAGGCATAGATCATGCCCCGGTAGCCGAACAGCGGTTTCCGGCTGAACACCGGGAAGATCTCGGTGACGATGCCGAAGAACGGCAGGGCGACGATGTAGACCTCGGGGTGCCCGAAGAACCAGAACAGGTGCTGCCAGAGGATCGCGCCGCCGTTGGCCGGGTCGAACACGTGTGCGCCGAGGTTCCGGTCGGCCAGCAGGGCGAACAGGGCGGCGGTCAGGATCGGGAAAGCCACGAGGATGAGGATCATCGTGACCAGCAGGTTCCACACGAACATCGGCATCCGGAACAACACCATGCCCGGTGCGCGCAGGCAGATGATGGTGGTGGTCATGTTGACCGCGCCGAGGATCGTGCCAAGGCCGGACAGGATCAGGCCGGTGATCCACAGGTTGCCCCCGACACCAGGCGAATGGGTGATATCGGACAGTGGCGTGTAGGCGAACCAGCCGAAGTCGGCCGCCCCACCGGGCGTGAGAAAGCCGGACAGCACGATCAGGCCGCCGAACAGGAACAGCCAGTAGCTCAGCGCGTTGAGGCGGGGAAACGCGACGTCGGGCGAGCCGAGTTGCAGCGGCATGATGTAGTTGGCGAAGCCGAAGATCGTCGGGGTCGCGTAGAGCAGCAGCATGATCGTGCCGTGCATGGTGAACAGCTGGTTGTACTGCTCCTGGGAGAGGAACTGCAATCCGGGCCGCGCCAGCTCGGTGCGCATCAGCATCGCCATCACGCCGCCGACCAGGAAGAACCCGAACGACGTCGTGAGATACATGATGCCGAGCAGCTTGGGGTCGGTGGTCTTGAACAGGTTCAGCAGCGCCGACCCTTTCGCATTTCGCCGTTCGGCGAACGCGCGCGTACGCACAGGTGCCCTGGTGACCGCCATGCGCGCTCGTCTACCCCACCTTCCAGCGGCTATACCTGCCTCGTCCGGGGAAAACCCGGGAACGGAACGGGGCGGGAACCGGCACTGCCCGCCAACTGTCTACTGAGGACACCGGGCGGTCCGCAACCCGCGTTCGCTGGACGAGAAGACCAGCCTGGCCAAGGAATCCGAGCAGGCCGCGGCCACGCCGCGGTCGTTCCCCCGGGCAGGGGGAACGACCGGCGTCCTAGTCGATGTCGGGCAGCAATGCCTCGCGCAGCCGGCCGACCGTATGCGCGAGCAGGCGCGACACATGCACCTGGGAAATGCCCAGCCGCTCCGCGATCTGGCTCTGCGTCATCTCCTCGAAGAAGCGCATCCGCACGATCGCGGTCTCCCGTTCCGGCAGCTTGGCCAGCGCCACGTTGAGGGTCTCGTGGTTCTCCACCCGGTCGAGGCCGGGATCGACGGTGCCGAACTGGTCCGGTTCCGGGTCCTCGTCGTCCTGCCGGGCGCCCCGGCCGTCCAGGCTGTCGGCCTGGTAGGCGAAACCGGCCTGCAGGCCCTCGTAGACCGCCTCAAGCGAAATCCCCAGCCGCGCCGCGATCTGCTGGGGCCGGGGCGATCGTCCCAGTTCGACGGTGAGCCCGGCGGTCGCGCGGGAGATCGACCGGTTCAGTTCCTTGAGCGGGCGCGGCACCGTGAGCAGCCAGGTCGAGTCGCGGAAGTACCTGCGGATCTCCCCCATGATCGTCGGCACCGCGAACGCGACGAAATCCGAGCCACGGCCGGGATCGAATCGGTCGACCGCGCCGATCAGGCCGACCATGGCGACCTGGCGCAGATCGTCCATGGCCTGTCCGCGATCCCGGTATTTCCTGGCGATGTGCTCGGCGAGTGGACGATGACCGTCCACTATTTCCGCCCGGATCCGGCGGCGTTCGCCCGGGGAGAGCGAATCGTCGGCGAGACGGGCGAACAAGGGACGGAACTGGTGATAGTCGGTGTCGTGCCGCTTGGCGGGTAGTGACATGGGAAGCAACCCCGGACATCCTGCCACCGGCGCGCCGCTCCGGAAATTCGCGCGATGTGGACATGTTCACGCGGATATGGCGGCGGTGCGATGGCACTGGATTCACGGCTCGGGCTGCTTGGTCAAACCGCGCCGTCCCGGCCATCCTATGCCCGCGCCACGACACCGACAACCGGAAGGAGCAATCAGTCCTCGGCGGCCCTGGCGACCAGCGTCCGCTTGAGCGCGCTGTCCGCGAGCAGCATTCCGCTCACGCCCTCGACCGCGTTGCCCGCGTCGAATTCGCTGCCCGCGCAGCACAGCCAGCCCAGTACCGGGCCGAGTCCGTTGTCCGGATCGGACTCGGCGAGCAGGCACAACGCCGATTCGACCGGCGCCACCGCGCGCACGAAGTCGGCCAGCAGGTCGTAGGTGGTAGCGCGGCGGTCGCGATCGGCGACGGTCAGCTCGGCGACCAGCCGGTCGAGCGCGGCGGCGAGCACACCGACCGGGCCGGACGGGTCGGTGACCCGCAGCGGGCACGGCGCGTCATCGGGTGACACGTCCACGACCGAGGTGAACTCGACCAGGTCGGACGTGCCGTCCGGCCGGACCAGCGGTATCCAGGGCGAGCCGGTGCCCGGATCGGCGAGCGCCGGGCCGATGGCCAGCGCGCGCCGGAACGCCGGGCCGGGCCCGTCCACGTGGACGAGCACGGAACCTCGCTGCACTGCGGACGGGTCGGTCATGGCAGGCCGTTTTCCCCCGATCAGCCGCTTTCATACGGCGCTCACCGAACTTCGACACGCGCCCGGCGGGCATCACCGGCGAGGATCCGGGTACTCCCCTGGTAGCGGAGCGACCATCGGTGTTCGCTCACCGGACAACGATCGGAGGAAGTCACGAAGAGCATGGACGTCAACGGGACGACCGATCACTTCCGGGTGAACGCGACGGAATCAGCGGACGCGGCGGACACGGGGGACATCGCCGTCTGCGCCGCCACCGGCGAACTCGACACGTGCTCGGCATCGGCCCTACCAGCGCAACTGCTCGACGCGGTGGGTCCAGGGACCGGCGGCGTCGTGCTGGACATGGCCGACGTGTCGCTGGTGTCCGCTGCCGGAGCGCGCGCCCTGACCGATCTCGCCGCCACCCTGGCCGAGACCGGGCGCAGGCTGCTGCTGGCCCGGTGCCGGCCGACCGTACGTGACATCATCGAGTACGCGGGGTCACCGCACACCGTGTCCGACCACCCGTCGGTCGCCGAGGCGGTGGCCGCGTACCGCGCGGAGCCGGCCAGTCCGGCTCCGGCCATGCCGACCGAGCGACTGGTGTTGTTGCGCAAGCAAGCAGGCAATCTGCCCGATGGGCTGCGCACCAGGCCGCTGATCGCCGGCGCCATCGACGAGCTGCGCGAGCGATACCGCCTGCCCGACAACGACAGCGCGTTCGCGCTGTTGCGGCACAGCTCGCAGCGCTACAACATCAAGCTCCGCTCGCTCGCGCTGGCCTTCCTGTCCGCGCCGCCGGCCAAGCCGGAGCGGCCGCTGTGGTTCGGTGGCCGCGCGCGTCCACCGGCCCCGTCGATCACCTTCACCTCGCACCACGGGCAGTGGCCGGGCAACCGAGGCGGCTTTCTCAGCGAGGTACTGGCCTCCGCACTGTCCATCATGGACAGCGAAGCGGGCTATGTGCGGCTCGCCGATGATTTCCTCGGTGGCCTGCAACTGGAATCCCAGCGCGGCCTGCCGCGCGAGTTCGGCCAGTCCCTCGCGGCCGGGCCGCCCGCGACGAGCGACCTCAGCCGCGAACTCGATCCGCGAACCAGGTCCACGCTGCATGAGCAGGGATTGAACTACGTGTACAACGTCGCGTTGCGCACCGAGGAGTATCCCGAGGTGGGCGTGGTATCGACGTTGCACGCCGGCGGGCCGTCCTCGGCCACCCACGACCAGTCGGCCGCGCTGGACGTGGTGTCCGCGCAGAGTGCGGCCTGGCTGCACTGGTATCAGCGCACCGTCGTACTGGACGCGCTGGAACACCTGCACCACGCGGCCAGGAAGACCTGGCTGCGGCGTGACCGGTGATGCTCAGCGGGCGCGCTCCCGGCGCGATCGCGTCGCCTGACCCCGTACGCAGCACGCCCACACGACCTTGCCGCCCGCCAGCTGCGGCGAGCAGCCCCAGACCAGGGAGCGGTCGGCCACGATGCGCAACCCGACACCGCGGTCGATGCCCGGAACGAGCTCGCGCAGCACGGCCTCCTGCGGGCTGTCGTCGCTGACCGCGACCGTCAGCACGTCGCCGCGCAGTTCCAGCCGCAGCCGGGGCGCCGAGTTCGCGTGCAACAGCGCGTTCTCCACCAGTTCGGTGGCGATCTGCTCGGCGTCGCCCCGCAGATCGTCGAGCTGCCAGCGGTGGCAGGTCGCCCGGACGAACAACCGGGCGCGCCTCGCGCTGATCAGCTCACGGCTCAGCTCCAGGATCGCCCGGCGGGAGCGCGGCGGGCGCTCGGCACTGGCCACCGCCGCGGCCACATCGGTGAACACCGACACGAACCGGCTCACCATGGTGCGCTCCAGTTGGTCGCGCTGGTCCTCGCGCGGGGTGGCGAGCACGATCGGCACGCCGGGCCAGTTGCTCACCCGCATGGCCGCGGACGAGAACGCGGTCAGCGCGTCCGGCACCGGCAGCTCCAGCTCGTCGATGGCCACGATCAGCACCTGCTGCTGATCGACCGCGAACTTGATCATCGTGTCGCGGACGTCCCGGTACGTCATGGCGTCGAGCACGCCGACCGGCCTGACCATCAGGCACTCGCCGATCTGCTCGCGTTGCCAACTCACAGCTTTCATGACGTGCTCATTCCGGTTCGCACGGCTCCCAGCACGTATACCCCCTCGCACGCTGAGTATGAATCCGCGATCAGGTCCAGATCAGGTGCAGCGGCAGGTAGACCACGGCCGCCGTGAGCGCGGCGGCGGGCAGGGTCAGCACCCAGCCCGCCACGATGTTCTTGGCGACCGTCCAGCGCACCGCCGACGCCCTCTTGGTGGCACCGACACCCATCACCGCCGAGGTGATCACGTGGGTTGTCGACGTCGGCGCCGCGAACACGTAGGCGGTGGAGTAAAGCACCAGGGAGCCGGTGAGTTCGGCGACGAAGCCATAGGGCGGGGTCAGCGGGAAGATGCGCCTGCCCATCGTCGCGATGATCCGCTTGCCGCCGGTGTACGTGCCGGCCGCCATGGCCAGCGCGCAGGCCAGAATCGTCCACAGTGGAACATGAGTGCCGTGCTGATGGCCGGTGACGACCAGCGCCAGCACGATCAGGCCCATCGTCTTCTGCGCGTCCTGCAGCCCGTGCCCGAGCCCGAGGCTGGCCGCGGACACGATCTGGGCCCGCCGGAACCCGCGGCCCAGCGGGTGGAACCGCGCGTTGCGGAACAGCCACAGCGTGCCGACCATGAACGCGTAGCCGAGGCCGAGCCCGATCAGCGGCGAGAGCACCATCGGCAGCACGACCTTGTCCAGCACACCGGACCACCGCACGGTGCCCGACGCGGCGAGCGCGGCGCCGACCATGCCGCCGATCAGCGCATGGGTCGAGGACGATGGCAGCCCGAAATACCAGGTGATCAGGTTCCACACCACCGCGCCGATCAGCGCGCAGAACACCAGCCCGAGCCCGGCCGGACCGCTCGGCGCGGTGATGATCCCCGCGGTCACCGTCGCCGCGACCTTCGTGCCCAGCAGCGCGCCCACCAGGTTCATCACCGCGGCCAGGGTGAGCGCCGCCCGCAGGCTCAGCGCCCGAGTCGACACCACGCTGGCCACCGCGTTCGCGGCATCGTGGAAGCCGTTGGTGAAATCGAAACACAGCGCCAGCGCCACCACCACGATGAGCCCGGCCAGCAGCATCAGGACTCCTTGACCGCGATGCTGCGCACCACGTCGGCGACGTGCTCGAACCCGTCCGCCGCGGCTTCCAGCTGGTCCACGATCTCCTTGAGCTTGAGCACGGTCAGCGTGTCGTACCCGCCGTTGAACAACTCCGCCAGCAGGCCGCGGTAGACCCGGTCGGCCGCGTCCTCGATCTCGTTGACCCGCCGGTGGAACTCGGTGACCCCGCGCAGGCCGCGCAGGCCCGGCATGGCTCGCGCGGTCAGTTCGGCCGACTGGCACAGCAGCGCGGCCTGCTCGGCAACCCCGGCGGGAAACTCGCCGATCCGGTAGAGCACGGTGAGGTCGGACGCGGCCTCGATGAAGTCGAGCACGTCGTCGACGCGGATCGCCAGCCGGTAGATGTCGTCGCGGTCGAACGGCGTCACGAACGAGGTGTCCAGCCGCTCGATGATGGCCTGCGTGGTGTCGTCGCCGGCGTGCTCCACCGACCTGATCCGCTCGGCGATGCCGGGCCGGTCCTGACTCGGTGCGGCGACCAGCTCCCGCAACAGTCCCGCGCCGGTCACGATGTTGTCGGCCGCCCTGGTGAACAGCTCGTAGAAGGTGTTGTCACGTGGAGTGAGCCGCAGTGCCATGTTCGGCGGGTGCCCAATTGCCACGGAAGGAAACGTATCGGCACCGCCGACTTATGAACGGTGGCTGCCCCGGGTAGACGATCCACATGGACATCACCAGCATGGCACTGAGAGACATGCCCGACTGGGACGACGGACAATTCCCGGAAACCGACGAACTCCGCGTCCCGCTGACCACCTGGACCGACCCGGCCGCCCCCGTCGACGGCTCCGAACGGCACATCGTCCGCAGCATCGACTGAAGACCGGCTGATTCACGCGCGTTCCCGGCGCGCTCCCAGACGATCCCCCGCAGTCACAACGGCACCCGGCCCCGCCATCCGGTAGGCGCCGCGCTGGCGAAACCGGACACCGGCGACGCCGTGGTACGCACGGCGCCGCCGGGCTCATTGGCCGCCTCCGGCACGAAGCACGTCCCGGCCCACCCGGCCGGCAGGTTCGCCACCGGCCCCCGTCACCACCGCCTCGGTCATCCGGCCTGGCGGGCGAGTCGTTCGCCGCCGATCTCGCGCTCGATCTGCTCCAGCGACCGGTCCTTGGTTTCCGGTACGCGCCAGGCGAAGAACGCCACCGCGAGCACACCGAGCCCGCCGTAGATCCAGAACGTGGCGGGTTTGCCGACCGCGCCGATCAACTGCAGGAAGAAGTAGGAGACCAGGAAGTTCGCGATCCAGTTGGCCGCCGTGCACACCGCCATCGCCTTGCTGCGCAGCGCCAGCGGGAAGATCTCCGAGATCATCAGCCAGAACACCGGGCCGAGCCCGATCGCGAACGAGGCTATGAACAGGATCAGCGCGACCAGCGCCAGCCAGGGCGCGCCATGGGCGATCGCCGGCACCGCGAAGAACACCCCCAGCAGCGCCAGGGCCACCACCAGACCGATCGTGCCGGTGATCAGCAGCACCCGCCTGCCGACCCGGTCCAGCAGCAACACGGCCACCACCGTGAACACCACGTTGGTGATGCCGACGCTGATCGCCTCGGTGATCGCCCCGTTGGCGTGCAGGCCGGTGTAGGTGAGGATGGTCGGCGAGAAGTAGATGACCGTGTTCACGCCGACGAACTGCTGGAACACCGCCAGCGCAAGGCCGATGACCAGCAGCGGCCGCAGGTTCTTGCCCATGAAGTCGCGCACGCCGATCCGGCGTTCCTTGCGCACCACCGCTTTGATGCCGTCCAGCTCCTCGTCGACCGCGTCGTCCGGCCTGCTTCTGGACAGCACCGCGCGGGCTTCCTCGCTGCGTCCGGCCTGCATCAGCCAGCGTGGCGTGTGCGGCACCAGCAGCATCCCGATCACCAGCGCGGCGCCGGGAACCGCGCCGAGCCCGAGCATCCAGCGCCAGTTGCCTGCGGCATCGCGGAAGCCGAAGTCGACCAGGTACGCGATCAGGATGCCCGTGGTGATCATGAGCTGGTTGAACGAGACCGTGCCGCCGCGGATTCTCGGCGGCGTGTGCTCGGCGATGTACATCGGCGCGACGAACGACGCCGTGCCGACCGCGAGGCCGAGCACGCTGCGCGCGATGATCAGCTCACCGACGTTCTGCGCGAACGCCGAACCGAGCGCCGCGACCGTGTAGACGATGCCGCTGACGAACTTCGTCCACTTCCGACTGATCGCGTCGGCGAGATACCCCGACCCGATCGCGCCGACGATCGCGCCGAGTAACAAACACCCGACGATCCAGGACTGCGCGAGCGTGCCCGCGCCGAGGTCTTTCTGGATGTAGAGCTGGGCGCCGGAAATCACGCCGGTGTCGTAGCCGAACAGGAATCCGCCGATGGCCGCGATCACCGAGATCCGGAGCACGAACGGATTGCGGCCGCTGACCGCCTCACGCAGAAACCCAGGCATCGCCGCACCTTTCTTCGCTGTGTGGAGCAACGCCTACCCGGAAAACCAGCCCCTCAACCGCCTTACGCTCCGTCCAGCAACGGCGATCCGGCCAGCAGGATCGTGGCGCCCACGACCAGCGCCGCGCCGAACACGTCGGCCGCGATCCAGCCGCTGACCCGCACGTGCTCGCCGAACACCGCGACACCCCAGCCGATCGCGACCAGCGGGTTGGTCAGCGTCAGCCCTGGTTGCGAGGCCACCAGCCGACCGGCCCGCAACGCCGACTGCAACAGAAAGAACCCGCTCGGACCGGCGACGAGGATCACGTAGGTCTGCCACGTCGTGAACACGGCGGCGAACCCACCGGCCCCGTACGCGGACGTCACCCCGGCGACCAGCGCGGCGGTGAATCCGAACGCGACCCCGGTCGCCACCCCGAGATAGGCGGCGCGACCGGCCCGCCGGTGCCGACCGCCGATCGTCGCCAGCGCCAGTACAACCCCAACGGACACCGCGCATCCCAGGATCCAGGTGATCATCGGCGCGCGATGCGCCGATCCGTCCGATGGGGACAGACCAACCTGCAGCACCGCGACGCCCGCGCTCATGCCGGTGATCGCGAGCCATTCCCGCCCGCGCAACCGGTTGTGGAACACCACGCTCGCGAGCAGCAACGTCAGCGGCAGCTCGACGATCAGAATCGGCTGCACCAGCACGATCGGCCCGGTGGCCAAGGCCCCGGCCTGCAGGAGAAAACCGGCCAGAATAGCGGCGACGCCGCCGAACCAGACCGGCTCGCGGATGAGCCCGAGAATCATCTTCGGTGACATCCCGACCGAGCGCGGCTGGCGCTGGGCGCCCTTGCGCTGCAACACCGACGCGGTCGCGTTGGCCGCGGCGGCGAGAACGGCGAGACCGACGCTGAGCAGCACCTTTGCGCAGCGTCTACTCGGCGCCGCGCGAATCCGGCTCGCGCACGTGGCTCAGCTCGCCCGCCCGCGGCGCCAGATCATCGTGCGCAGACGAATCCGATTCCCCCGCATGGCTCAGATCGCCGTGCTGTGGCGCGGAGTCATCGCTCGATGGCGAATCGGGCTCGCGGGCCTGGCGCAAATCGCCGGCTTGCGGCGCCAGATCATCGTCCGCAGGGGAACCGCCCGGTGGCGAGTCCGGCTTGCGCGCGTGGCTCAGGTCGCCGGCTTGCGGCGCCAGATCATCGTCCGCAGGGGAACCGCCCGGTGGCGAGTCCAGCTTGCGCGCGTGGCTCAGGTCGCCGAGCCGCGGTTCCGGGTCGTCGTCGGCGGGCGGTTCGGGGTCACGCCATTCCTCGGCCCGGCTGGGCCGATTGCCCTGCAAGGTGCCGCGCAGTTCACGCACCATTTCGTCGTCCTTGCGCGGACCGTGGCGGTCGCTGTCGCGTTGCATCGTCACCTCCTCGCTCTTCCCGACCCGGATATCCGGGTCCGGCCCGGTTCATACACTTCGGTGACGCCCTGCCGGTCGAGGAACTCCAGCAGCGGCACCGCGACCCGCCGGGTGGTGCGCAGTGCCTGCCGGGCCTGACTGACGGTGAACGGTTGCTCGATGGCGGCCAGGATCTCCCCGGCCCGCTCGCCCGCGCCCGGCAGCAGCACGATTCCCTCGGCGACCTTCAGCAGCCGCCCGGCCCGGATCGCGGCTGCGAGTTCGGCTTTGCCAAGGCCGAGTTCGCGCAGGCGCGGCACGTCCGGCGCCACGAACGGCTGGTCGGCCAGTTCGTCGGCCAGCGCACCCAACGCGGCCTCGACCGCGTCCGGCAGCGTCACCCGGCGCACCACCCTCCCCTGTCCAACGCAAAGCCCCGCCGCTTCGACCAGTTCCCCGGCCACCGCCGCATCCGGCAGCTCCAGCTCGGCGCACAACACCGCCAACGGCACCCCGTCATCCAGCGGATGCGCCCTGGACCACTCCCCCACCACCTCCGGCACCCGTCGCACCAGACCGGACCACACCTCGGCCGCGACCCGATACCCCGCGCCGGTCGATTCGCCCACTACCGGCAACCCGAGCGGCGCGAACGCGTCCGAAGCCAGGAAACGCCGACGGCGCAACACATTCGCCGCGATCTGTTCGGGTGTCGCGTCCGCGAGGGCGGCCAATTCGGCGCCACGAGTCCGTGCCGCGCCCCGGCGGCGCAGTTCCGGCGGATCCGGATCGAGCACGTCGACCCTGGTCACGATCTGGTGCGCGCCCGGATCGCGCAGCAGCGCCCGATCGCCGACCCGCAAGGGCAACGGCCTGGCCAGCCGCAACCGCGCGGACCCGGAACCAAGCGGCCGGGCCCGAACCCCGACCGCGGCCGAGCCGAGGTGCAGCACGGCCTCCGATGGCAACGAGTCCACGCCGACCACGACATCGACCTCGGCGCTGAGCCGCCACCGGCCAGGCGTCAGCAGCGCGTCACCGCGCCGGATCGCCGATCTGGCCACCCCACGCAGGTTCGCCGCGACCCTGGCCACACCCGACGCCGAGTCAACCGCGCGTTCCAGCGATTCCAGGCCGCGCACCACAACCCGCTCCCCGCTGGAGGCGACGACCAACTCGTCCCCGACGCGCAGCGTGCCCGCGGTCAGCGTCCCGGTGACCACCGTGCCCGCGCCGGAAATGCTGAACGAGCGATCGATCCACCAGCGCACGTCGGCGGCCGGGTCGGCGGGCGGTATCCCGGCCAGCAGGCGCCGCAGGGCGGCGCGCAGGTCGTCGAGCCCGGCGCCGGTCCGGCCGTTCACCGCGACCGCGTCCACCTCGCCAAGTCGGGTCTCGGCCAGCCGGGCTCGCGCGTTGGCCAGCGCTGGCGCGGGATCGGCGAGGTCGGCGCGGGTCACCGCGAGCAACGCGTGCCGCACGCCGAGCGCGTCCAGCGCGGCCAGGTGTTCGGCCGACTGCGGCATCCAGCCGCCATCGGCCGCGACCACGAACAACACGGCGGGCGCCGGTCCGGCCCCGGCCAGCATGGTGGACACGAACCGTTCGTGGCCCGGCACGTCCACGAACGCGACCTCGCCCAACCCGGGCAACGTCGTCCAGGCGAAACCGAGCCCGATGCTCAGCCCTCTGCGCCGTTCCTCGGCCCAGCGGTCCGGTTCCATCCCGGTCAGCGCCCTGATCAGCGTCGACTTCCCGTGATCGACGTGCCCGGCGGTGGCGACGACGTGCATCAGCGGACCGCCAGCACAGCGTCGATCAGCGCGGGCAGGTCCTCGGGCGGCACGGTGCGCAGGTCGAGCAGGCACCGCCCGGCCTCGACCCGCCCCACCACCGGCATCGAGCCGCACCGCAACGCTTCGGCATACCGGCCCGGCAGGCTGACCGCCGCGCTGGCCAACTCCACCCCCGGCGCTCCCCCACCGCCGATGACCGACACCGACCGCACCGCGCGCGCGTCGACGCCGCGTTCGGTCAAGGTTCCGGCGATGGCCGCCGCCGACTGGACCAGTCCCCGTTCGGACCGGGAAAGTGCTTGCCGCACCGGCGGTTCCGGCCCGCGCAACGTCGCTTCCAGCGCGGCCAGCGTCAGTTTGTCCACCCGCAACGCGCGGGCCGATGGATGCCGCCGCAGCCGTCGCACCAGGTCGGCCCGCCCGAGCAGCAGCCCGGCCTGCGGGCCGCCGAGCAGTTTGTCGCCGCTCGCGGTCACCAGCGCGGCGCCCGCCCGCAGCACGCTGGCCGCGTCCGGTTCGTCCGGCAGCAGCGGATGCGGCGCCAGCAGACCGGACCCGATGTCGGCGACGACCGGGACGCCGAGCCCGGCCAGTTCGGCGATCGGCACCTCGGCCGTGAAGCCGGTGACCTGGAAGTTCGACGGGTGCACCTTGAGCACGAACGCGGTGTCCGGGCCGATCGCGTCCGCGTAGTCGGCGAGGTGCGTCCGGTTCGTCGTACCCACCTCCCGCAGCCGCGCCCCGCCCGAGGTCAGCAGCTCGGGGATGCGGAAGCCGTCGCCGATCTCGACGAGTTCTCCCCTGCTGACCACGATTTCCCGGCCCGCGGCCAGGGCCAGCGCGCACAGCAGCAACGCGGCGGCGTTGTTGTTGACCACGTGCACGGCCTCCGCGTCCGGCACGGCGGCCGCCAGCGCGCCCAGCGCACCGGTTCCGCGCCGCGCCCGTTGGCCGGTCGCCAGGTCGAATTCGACGTCCGTGCAACCGGAGGCGGCGACGAGCGCGCCGCACGCGGCGGGCGAGAGCGGCGCGCGGCCGAGGTTGGTGTGCACGATCACGCCGGTCGCGTTGAGCACCGGACGCAACTCGGTCAGCGGCCGATCGAGTTGCGCCAGCGCCGTGTCCAGCACGTCTTCCGGCGCGATTTCCTGCTGGCGGGCCCGGTTCTGCGCGGCCACGATCGCCGCCTTCACCCGCTCCCGGCCGATCCGCTCGATCGCGGCGAGCGTGCGGGGGTCGTCGAGCAGCGTGCCGGTGCCGGGTATGCGGCGCCGACTGTCCTGATCGGAGGGTGTCATGGGTTGCCTTGGCGGAGGCGGACGGGAATCGAACCCGCCAACGACAGTTCCTGCCGTTCAACGGTTTTGAAGACCGCGCCGGCCACCAGGCCGGATACGCCTCCCTGACCCGGGTGCGAACCGGCCGCGCAGGGCGCACCATGGAACCCATGCGACCGACCACCCGACTGACCCAGTACGCGCACGGCGGCGGCTGTGCCTGCAAGATTCCGCCGGGCGAACTGGACGAGATCCTGGCCAAGCTGGCGGGCCAGCAGCCGGCCAATCCGGCCGGTGAGCTGCTGGTCGGCCTCGATCACGGCGACGACGCGGCCGCCGTGCGGATCGCCGGTGACCTGGCCATGATCGTCACCACCGACTTCTTCACCCCGGTCGTCGACGATCCCTATGACTGGGGCCGGATCGCGGCGGCCAACGCACTGTCCGATGTGTACGCCATGGGCGGCAGGCCGGTGGTCGCGGTGAACCTGCTCGGCTGGCCGAGGGACGTGCTTTCGTTCGACCTCGCCGCCGAGGTGCTGCGCGGCGGCCTCGACGTCACCACCTCGGCGGGTGCGCACCTGGCCGGCGGGCACAGCGTGGACGACCCGGAACCCAAGTACGGCCTGGCCGTCACCGGCATCGGCGATCCCGCGCACCTGCTGCGCGGCGACACCGGCCTGGCCGGAATGCCGCTGTCGCTGACCAAACCGCTGGGCATCGGCGTGCTGAACAGCCGCCACAAGGCGACCGGCGAGGTGTTCCCGCAGGCGATCGAGGCCATGACCACGCTCAACGAGCGCGCCTGCTCGGCCGCGCTGGACGCGGGCGTGCAGTGCGCGACCGACGTGACCGGCTTCGGTCTGCTCGGCCACGCCTACAAGATCGCCCGCGCCAGTCATGTCACGGTCGCCATCGACGCGGCGGCCGTGCCATACCTGGACGGCGCCCGCGAAGCGTTGCGGGACGGCTTCGTCAGCGGTGGCACCCGGCGCAACCTGGACTGGGTGCGGCCGCACAGCGACCTGTCCGCCGTCGACGAGGACGAGGCGCTGCTGCTGGCCGACGCGCAGACCTCCGGCGGGCTGCTGCTGGCCGGAGAGATCGAGGGCGCGCCGATCATCGGCGAACTCCTCCCGCGCGGCGACACAGCGCTGATCGTGCGCTGATCCACATCAGACGATCGACGATCCGCCGGTCACCGCGATCACCTCGCCGGTGACGTAACTCGACTCGGGCGAAGCCAGGAACACGAAGGCGGGCGCCAGTTCGGCGGGCTGCGCGGGCCGCCCGATCGGCGCCTGCGCACCGAAGGACTCCACCTTCTCCTTCGGCATGGTCGCCGGGATCAGCGGTGTCCACACCGGACCCGGCGCGACCGAGTTGACCCGGATTCCCTTGTCGATCAGGTCGCTCGCGAGCGCCTTGGTCAGGTTGACGATCGCGCCCTTGGACGTGGCGTAGTCAAGCAGGTGCGGCGACGGATCGAAACCCTGAATGGACGAGGTGGTGATCACCGAGGCGCCCGGTGGCAGGTGCGGCAACGCCGCGCGGCACAGCCAGTACAGCGCGTAGACGTTGGTACGGAGGGTGTGGTCGAACTGGTCCGGCTCGATCCCGGTCAGGCCATCGGACTTCGACATCTGATAGGCGGCGTTGCTGACCAGCACGTCGATCCGGCCGAACTTTCGCGCGGTCTGCTCGACCACCTGCTCGCAGCCGGACCGCTCGCTCAGGTCGGCGGCCAGCACGAGCGCCTGCCGTCCCTCGGTCCGCACGTATTCGGCGGTCGTGTTGGCGTCGTCCTCCTCGGCGGCGAGGCAGGTGAGCGCCACGTCGGCGCCCTCGCGGGCGAAGGCGAGCGCGATCGCCCTGCCGATGCCGGAATCGCCGCCGGTGACCAACGCGACCGCGCCGTCGAGTTTGCCGCTGCCGCGATAACTCAGTTCGCCGTGATCGGGCGGCGGATCAAGCTCCGGGGTGCGCCCCGGATGCTCGACCTGCTGCCCGCCCTGCTCAGGGCCGGGAAAGCGGGTGCGCGGATCGGGTCGTCCATCGGTAGGTGCGAGCATGCCGTCCGCATACCCCGGGCCGGACCGTTGATACGGGCCCAGCGACCGGCCGGATCGTCCCGCCGCGATGAGTTTCGGCCCCGTCGCCGGTCTGACCTGGTGACCGCACACAACCGCAGAGGAGACGCCATGACCAACGACCTGCCCGGCCGCCCGCCCATCGTCGACCGCGACACCTGGCAGAGCGCCCGGGACGAGCTGCTGGTCCGCGAGAAGGCGCACACCCGCGAGGGCGACGCCATCGCCGCGGCCCGCCGCAGGCTGCCGATGGTCGAGTTCGACGGGACGGCCGAGGTGGTCGGGGCGAATGGCCCGGTGCCGTTCCTGGACCTGTTCCAGGGCCGCGACGAACTCGTGGTCTACAAGCACATGTGGTACGACGGCGCGCCGCACCAGGGCCAGTGCGAAGGCTGCACCACCACGGCCTGGCACCTCAACGACGCGGTCTATCTCAACGCCAGCGGCGTTTCCTTCGCCGTCACCACCAAGGCCCCGTGGGAGGAGATCCCGCCCTACCTGGAGTTCATGGGCTACACCCAGCCCTGGTATTCGGTGCGGGATCTGCCGTGGCCGATCGGCCGCAACATGGGCAGCATCACCTGCTACCTGCGCGACGGCGACCGCACGTTCGTCACCTACGCCACCACCGGCCGGGGCAACGAGGTGGTCAACCCGGCGCTGGCCCTGCTCGACATGACGCCCTACGGCCGCCGCGAGAGCTGGCAGGACACCCCGGACGGCTGGCCGGAGGGCAACCACTCCTGCTGGTCCTGGCGCACCGACGTGGACGGAAAGTCCACCTGGGGCCCGACCGGCCGCCCCACACCGCAGTGGTCGCGCCCCGGCGCTACTCCGGAGCAGACGCTCGGCCGGCACTGAGCCCGGTCAGCAGCGCGTTCAGGCCGAGGCGCCAGCGGCGGTCCACCGACTGCCGGGACGCGCCCATGCGCTGCGCGCTCTCCGCCGACGCCAGTCCTTCGACGAACGCGAACAGCACCTGCGCGATGTCGACCGGGTCGCCCGCCAGGCGGCCCGCGTCGACGGCGGCCCGCACCCGCCGCACGAAGATCTTGCGCACCGCGACGCCCGCCTTGTCGTCCTCGGGGGTCGGCACGAAGTCGGCGAACGGCCGGGAGAACATGACCTGGGCCAGGACCGGGTTGGCCAGCACGAACCGGCGGAAGGACTCGGCGAGTTCGCGCAGCGCGTCCAGCGGGTCCTCGGCCGGTACCGCCTCGGCGAGTTCGTCACCGAGCAGCCGGAACCCTTCGAAGAAGACTTCCCTGATCAGCCCGGCCTTGTCGCCGAAGACCTCGTAGATCGCGGGAAGGGAGGCCGACGACCGTTGCGCGACGGTTCTGGTGGTCAGTCCGGCCACGCCGTCCTCGGCGAGCACGGCGAGCGCGCTGGCCAGGCCACGCTCGCGCAACGCGTCGGTCCGTTGTTTCGCCCTCGGCATTCCGGTAACTTAACACATGTTACGTAACAACGATACGGAACGATGTTATGCTCGCGTCGTGACCGAAGCCGTTCTCCGCGTCCTGCGTGACCGCAAGCAGCAAGGCAGCATCCCCGGCCGGCGCACCGACGACGCAAGGGTCGTCCTGCTCATCGAGGGCGGCAGCTCGCGCGGCGCCTACTCCAGCGGTATGACCATCGCCATCGAGCAACTCGGGCTGCTGCCCCTGTTCGACGCCGTCTACGGCAGCTCGGCGGGCGCGCTGAACGGGGCGTGGCTGCTGTGCGGCCGCGCCGACGCGACCAAACACGCCTGGTGGGACCGGACCATCATGCGCGGCACCATCGAACCGCGCCGGATCCTGCGCGGGCGGCCGGTGGTGGACACCGAGTTCCTGGTGCACACCGTCTACACCCGGATCATGCCGATGGGTTTCCAGGAAGTCCTGGACAACCCGGTCGAGTTCCACCCGATCACCACCGACGCCCGCACCGGCCAGCCCACCGATCTGCACGAGCACCTCCGCGACCAGGCCGGTCTGCAGGCCGCGCTGCGCGCGTCGACCGCGATGCCGCTGCTCGCGGGCAAGCCGATCGAGATCGACGGGCGGCGCTACATCGACGCGGGCGTGAGCGAATCGGTGCCGATCCGCACCGCGCTCAGCCAGGGCGCGACCCACGTCGTGGCGCTGCGCACCAAGCGGCTCGATGAACTGACCACGGCCCCGTCCGGCGTCGAACGGCTGGTGCTGTCGCGCTGGTTCGCCCGCAACGCACCCGGCGGCCTCGCGCCGTGGCTCGGCCGCGAGGCCATCCGGGCCGAAGAAGAACGGCTGCTGGCCGCGCATCCGGCGGTATTGCAGATCCGCCCGCCGATCGGCAGCGTCGAGATCGGCCGGACCGAACGCGGTGAGGTCCCGCTGCGCGCCGCCGTCGAGACCGGCAGGCGGGCGGCCTGGGACGCGCTGGCGCCGGCCGTCGACGACGTCGCCCAGCCGACGACCTGATGGCTGGGCGACATCATCCGAGCACTACCAGCCGATGCCGCCAGGCAGCGCGGGCCCGCTCGGCGCGAGCGTCGCCTGGCTGGTGGTGTCGGGCGGCGGGACGGCGGCACATGTCGCGCCGGGCGCGGGCAGGGTGCCGTTGATCAGGTAGTCGTCCACGGTGCCCTCGGTGCAGTCACTGTGCGGGTAGGCGCCGTGGCCCCAGCCCAGATACGTGACGAACCGGGCCGCCGAACGCAGTTGCGTGGCGTCGTCGAGCGCCCAGACGTAGGGCGTCGCCGGGTCGTGCACCGAGTTCAGCTCCAGCAGCGGCACGTCCGCGTGCACGTTCAGCCGCTGCTGCGGGTCGTTCACCGGACCGGTCCAGCCGAGGCAGGAAGCGAACACCGGCCAGGCCACCGGCGAGGTGCGCAGCTGCGGCGCGACCGCGTTGGTGAGCGCGAAATCCCGCTGGAACTGGGCAAAGCCGGATACCGGCAGCGACCAGTCCTCGCAGAACACCGGCAACGGGTACTGGCTCAGCGTCGCGCTCGTCGCCGCCGCGTGCGGGATGGCGACGGCGCCCGGCGTGCCGGTGTACAGCTCCTTCATGCCGGTGGCCAGGTTCGCCCACCGCGGACCGTAGAGCTGGTTGACCGCCTGCCCACTGAGATCGAGCCAGGTCAGCTTGGTTGTCGTGCCGGGGATCGTGAGCGTGCCCGCGTCGGCCCGCTGTTGCAGCTGCGACCAGATCGCCCGCACGTCCTGACCGTGCAGGGCACACGTGCTGTCCCGGTCGCACCAGGCCTCGAACTGGTCGAACGAGTCCTCGTCGGTCGCGGCCTCGGTCAGCAGGAACGGCGTCGTCGACAACGAGTGGTCCATGTTCGAGTCGATCACCATGGCCCGGATCCGGTCCGGGAACAGCTCGGCGTATTCCTGGCCGATCAGCGTGCCGTAGGAGACGCCGTAGTAGCTGATCTTCGGCGCGCCGAGCGCGGCCCGGATCGCGTCCATGTCGCGGTCGACGCTCACGGTGTCCACGTGGTCGAAGATCGCGCCGGTGTTGGCCTTGCAGTCGGCGTCGAGCTTCTTGTTGTAGGCCAGCATCGCCGCGTAGTCGGCCGCGTTGGACGGCACCGGGAACGGTGTCTGCGCCAGCAGGCTCGTCGAGCACTGCACCGGGTCGCTGCGGTTGGTGCCGCGCGGGTCGAACCCGATGATGTCGAAGTGCTGGAGGATCTGCGGGTTGAAGAAACCGGCCGCCTCAAGGGCGAAATCGACCCCGGAGCCGCCCGGCCCGCCCGGGTTGATCAGCAGCGGTCCGTCGTCCTGGGCCGGGTCGGCCGCGGCCTGCCGGTCGATGGCCAGGCCGAAGGTGGGGCCGCTGGGATCGGACCAGTCGATCGGCACCTGGATGGTGGCGCAGCGGATGGTCGGATCGTCGGGCTTTTCCGGGCACGCCTGCCAGTTGATGGCCGAGGGCCGGAACCCGCCGGTGGTGACGTGGTTGTCGGCGCCGGCCGCACTCGCCGGGGTGACCCCGACGATGGCGAGCGTGACGCTGGTGATGGCCGTGCCGCATAAGGCGGCGAGCCGCATCGCGCGGTGCACAAGAACCTCCCCTGATTCGCTCCGCTCACTCCCCGCAAGCGGATCGGCGCCTTCAGTCAACCATCGGGCTCCGCCACCCGACCGGCGAACGGGACGAATCAGGGTCAAGATCAGGGGCGACCCTGAGCCGTCACGACCAGTACAGCCGCATCGGGTTGTCCACCAGCAACAACTGTCGTGCCTGCTCAGTGGGTGCGATGCGGGGCAGCAGGTCGACCAGCACGCCGTCGTCGGGCATGTGGCTGCGCAGGTTGGGATGCGGCCAGTCGGTGCCCCACAGCACCCGGTCCGGGAACTCCGCGACCAGCGCGGCGGCGAACGGAACGACGTCGTCGTAGCCGGGCGGGCCGGACACGGTGAGCCGGTCGGGGCAGGTGACCTTGACCCAGAACCGCGGATTTTCCCGCAGCAGCCTGCGGAACAGCCCGAACTCCGGCCCGTCGACCGGCTTGCGCACGTCCGGACGGCCCATGTGGTCGACGACGACCGGGGTGGGCAGGCTGGTCAGGAAATCCCAGCGCTCGGCCAGGTCCGCCGCTTCGAAGTAGGCGACGACGTGCCAGCCGAAGGCGGCGATGCGCGCGGCGATCTCCTGGTAGTAGGCGTCCGGTTTCGGGTCGACGAGCCTGCGCACGAAGTTGAACCGCACCCCGCGAACGCCCGCATCGTGCAAATGCGCCAGTTGCTCGTCGGTGACGTCGCCGCGCACCGTGGCCACTCCCCTGGCCCGGTCACCGGCGACGCGCAGCGCGTCGACCATCGCGCTGTTGTCCGCGCCGTGACAGGTCGCCTGCACGATGACGTTGCGGGTGATGCCGAGGAAATCGCGCAGCGCGAACAACTGGTCCTTGCTCGCGTCGACCGGCGTGTACTTGCGTTCCGGCGCATAGGGAAACGTGTCGCCGGGGCCGAAGACGTGACAGTGCGCGTCGACCGAACCGGGCGGCAGAACGAACTCCGGCTTCGCCGGGCTCGGGTGAAAGGGCAGGTAGTCGGCGTCAGCGGTGAACATCGTGGCCCTTCAGGCGTGGGTAGACGCGCCGCGCGTTGGTCTCGTAGACCTTGGCGCGGTCGGCGTCGGTGATCGTGGCCGCGTCGACGTAGCGGCGGGTGTCGTCGTAGTGGTGCCCGGTGCGCGGATCGATGCCGCGCACCGCGCCGATCATCTCCGAGCCGAACAGGATGTTGCCGGTGTCGATCACGTCGAACAGCAGGTCGATGCCGGACTGGTGGTAGACGCAGGTGTCGAAGAAGACGCCGCGCATCACCTGCTCGTCCGGTTCGGGCTTGCCGAGCATGTCGGCGAGACCGCGATAGCGGCCCCAGTGATAGGGCACCGCGCCGCCGCCGTGCGGGATGACGAAGCGCAGCCCGGGCAGGTCGCTGAACAGGTCCGACTGGAGGAACTGCATGAAGGCCGTGGTGTCCGCGTTGAGGTAGTGCGCGCCGGTGGCGTGGAAGTTCGGGTTGGCCGAGGCCGACACGTGCACCATCGCGGGCACGTCCAGTTCGATCATGGCCTCGTAGAACGGGTACCAGCTGCGATCGGTCAGCGGCGGCGCGGTCCAGTGCCCGCCGCTCGGGTCCGGGTTCAGGTTGCACCCGACGAACCCGAGTTGCTCGACGCAGCGGCGCAGTTCCCCGATCGAACGCTCGATCGGCACCCCCGGCGACTGCGGCAGCTGGCAGACGCCGGCGAACCGGTCCGGGAACAGCGTGACCACGCGGTGGATCAGGTCGTTGCTGACCCGCGCCCACTCCGCGCTGACCCGCTCGTCGCCGACGTGGTGGGCCATCGCGGACGCGCGCGGCGAGAAGATGGTCAGGTCGATGCCGCGCTCGTCCATCAGCCGCAACTGGTTGCCCGCCAAGGATTCGCGGATCTCGTCGTCGCTGATCGACGGGTATGGGGGTGCGCTACCCGTGCGCTGCTGCTCGCGCCAGGCGGTGTGCGCGGCGGGCACGGTGGTGTAGTGGCCGTGGCAGTCGATGATCACGTCAGCGTCTCCCTGATCCGATCGAGCATGTCGAGCAGTTCCTCCCCGTCCAGTGCGTCGCGCCGCCCGGCGGCCCAGTCCTGCCGTTGCGCGGCGGCCAGCGACATCAACGGTTCCACTCCGGTACCGGCCACGGTCGCGGCCGCTTCGCGCATCTCTTCGGCTCGCCGCGTGCCGTGTTCGACCGACCGCGAGATCAGATAACCGGCCAGCTTCGCCCAGTCGTCGGCCGGAAACAGGTTGCCCAGCGAGTCGAGCACCCGATCCTGCACGCCCCAGGCCCGCGCGGCCAGCATCGACTCCATGGCCAGCGCCTCGATGCCCTTCACCAGCACCGACCGGCACAACTTCGTCGCCGACGCGGGCCCAACGGTGTCGGCAAACGGCTCCATCCCGGTAAATCCGAGCGACCTGGCGAACCCGGCGAACTCCGTCGCATGTGGACCGCCGAGCAGGATCGGCGCGGCCAGCCGCTTCGGGTTGATCGGCGACATCACCGCCGCCTCCACATACCGTCCGCCGGCACGCTCGACGGCATCGGCCGCCCGCTGTTTCTGTTCCGGTGCGGCCGAATTCAGATCAAGAAACCAAGCGCCCGGCTCCAGCCCGGCCGCGACGGACCTAGCCGCCGCCTCGGCATTGGCCGCCGTGACCGCGCTGATCACCAGGTCCGCGCCGCTCGCGCTCGAATCTGGCGTGACGCCGAGCCGGGCGGCGTTGCGGCTGGCCCGGGAATCCGGATCGGCGAAGGCGACGTCCCAGGCGCGCAACCGCGCGTCCAGATCCTGGGCCAGTACCGACCCCACCTCGCCAAGGCCGAGCAGCAGCACGTCGGTCACGCGCTCACCTCCGCCGCCACAACTGGTTCGGCGAGATCGACATTCTTGGTCTCCGGCCCCATCAACGCGCCGATCAACACCAGCGCCCCGCCGAGCACCAGCAGCACGACGCCGGTATAACCGGCGGGCATCAGGTGACCGAGCCAGCCCTGGTAGTAGGCGTAGAACGAGGTCAGGATCAGCGGCGTGCTGTAGCCGAGGCCGAACCCGCTGCCGCGCACCGAGGCCGGGAACCGTTCACACAGGTAGGACGGGGTGACCGCGAACGTGCTTCCGCCGAACAGCCGGATGATCAACGTCAACACGAGCACCGCGCCGAACCCGGACCAGGCACCGGTGATGATCGTGCCGAACGCGGCCGCGCACACCACCCCGATGCCGATCCCCGACCAGGCCATGAACCTGCGCCGCCCGATCCGTTCGGACAGCAACCCGAGATACGGGAACAACACCGAGTGGATGGCCTGCACGATGACCAGAGCGGCGGTCACGCTGGTCGCGGACACGTGCGCCTGGAACTGCAACGCGCTGGGCAGCAGGCCGGTGGCGATGTTGGAGGCGAACCAGATGCCGCTCATCAGCACGAACACCTGCACGAACTGGCGCCGCGAACTGCCGATCAGCACGTCGCGGATGGGCGTGCGGGTCTTGCGCGTTGTCTCCCAGGTTTCCGATTCGGCCACCGTGCGCGCGTAGTAGACGCAGAACACCGCGCACAGCACCGCGCCGATCAGGAACGGCACCCGCCAGCCCCAGCTGAGGTAGGCCGAGTGCGAGGTGATCTTCAGCATCACGAACGTGATCAGCGAGATCGCGCAGTAGGACAACGGGAAGCCCATGCCGACCAGCCCGCCGTACCAGCCACGGCGCCCGTTCGGCGCGGCCTCCATGGCCAGCGGGGTCGCGCCGGTGTACTCGCCGCCGAGGAAGATCCCGTCGGCCAGCCGCAGGATCACCAGCAGCACGACACCGGCCAGGCCGATCGCGTGATAGCCGGGCAGAACGGCGATCAGCAGCGTGCAGATGCCGCACCCGGCGACCGACGCGATGGTCACCTTGCGCCTGCCGATCCGGTCGGCCAGCCTGCCGAACACCAGCGAGCCGACCGGCCTGCCCAGCAAGGTGGCCACGAAGATCAGCGACGTGATCACCGCTTTGCTGCCCGCCGACACCGAGTTCGGCAGGAAGTAGGCCATGGCCGGGGTCAACGCGACGACCGGCAGGTACACGTCGAACATGTCGACGAAAAAGCCGAATGCGGCACCGAAAACGGCGGTTCGAACCTTCTGATCGGTCAAGGCGACACCTCTTCAAGGACGCGGTTGCGGGTTCTCGGCGTAAACTGGGCGATGACGGCGGACACGACGAGAAACCCGGAAATGACGAGCAGAGCGGGCAAGGGGGCGAGGCGCGGGACGAGCGGCGCGATGACCAGCACGCCCATGGCCCCACCGAGCACGCCGATTCCGTCGACGAGACCGAAACCGGCGGAGCGGACGCGGGTCGGGAAGCTTTCCGCGGACAGCGCGAAGGTCGGCGGCACCCAGACGTTGAAGCCGAAGAACACCAGGAACGAACCGGCGAACGCCCACCCGATCGACGAACCGAGGGTGGCGATCACGATCGCCCCGAGCACGGTCAGCGCGGCGCCGATGGGCAGCCAGTAGCGCCGTTCCAGCACCTCGGAGTAGCGCGCCGAGAACAGGCCCTGCACGAAGAACCCGACGCCGCCGACCGCGGAGATCATGCCCGCGACCGGTGCGGTGAAGTGCAGACCGGTGAGCACGACCGTCGACCCGGTCGAGTAGCTGAACACGGTGGCGTAGCCGGTGAACCACATCGCGATCAGCACCAGCGTCCTGCGCAGGTAGCGCGGATCGGCGAACAGTTCGCGGTAGGCGCGTGCGGTCGAGGTGGTCACGGGCAGTGGCAGGGCGGGCCCGGGTTCGGGCAGCGCTCCGGTGACACGGGCCTCGATGGTGGTGACCACCCGATCAGCGTCGGCGATCCGGCCGTGGGTCACCAGCCAGCGCGGTGATTCGGGCAGTCGCAGGGTGACCAGCACGGCGGCCAGGCTCACCGCGGCCGCGAACGCGTAGATCCACCGCCAGCCCTCCCCCAGTCCCAGCGCGGCGGGAAGACCGGTCGGGAACGGCGCGGGCTCGGTGGTGAGCAGCAGCCCGAAGCCGATCCCGGCCATGGCGCCGAGCGTGCACAGCACGAAGCTGATCGCGGTGTAGCGGGCGCGGGCGGCGGCGGGCGCGATCTCGCCGATGTAGGTGTTGCCGATGGCGAGCGTGCCGCCCATGGCGATGCCGGTGATGGCCCGGCCGACCACGAAGACCGGGTAACCCTGCGCGATCGCGGTGATCAGCGAGCCGGCCAGCGCGAAGCCGAGCGTGAAGGCGAGAATCCCGCGCCGGCCGAACCGGTCGGACAGCGGCGCGACGAACAGGCCGCCGACCAGGTAACCGGCCAGGTAGACGCAGACCGGCAAGGTCAGCCAGGACTGCGCGTTGGCCGGGGTGCAGCCGGGCTGGATCTGCGCGCAGGTCTGGATGAACGAGACGTTGATGTCGAAGTTGCAGTAGAAGATCGCGAACAGGCCGAGCCCGACGATGCCGGTGGCGGCAAAGCGGACCGCGCTGCGGGGTAAGCGGTCGAGCCGGGCGACGATCTCCGGGCCGGTTGACATGGACTGCGCTCCCTTGATCGGCACTGATCGGGACTGATGTGGGCGGCGCGAACCGGCTCAAGGTAGCTCGTCAACCAGATCGTCACAAGGATCGTTGACGATTTCGTTGGCGGAATCTACGGTAGGGTCGCGGTCCAGGAGAGGAGGGGATCAATGCCGAGCACGCCACAGGAGGGGGAGGCCGGGCGGCAGGCCGGCGCGGAAGCGCTGCGTGCCGCCATCCTCAACGGGGACGTGGTGCCAGGACAGCGCCTGGTCGAACCGGAACTCGCCGAATCGTTCGGGGTGACCAGGGCGGCCATGCGCGCCGCGCTGATCGACCTGACCGCGGAGGGCCTGGTCGAGCGCATCCCCTACCGAGGCGCGCGGGTGCGCGTGGTGTCGGTCGAGGAGGCCGTCGCGATCACCGAGTGCCGGATGGTGCTGGAGGGACTGTGCGCGGCCAAGGCCGCCGAGAAGGTCACCGACGACCAGATCGGCGCGCTCGTCGAGATCGGCAGGCAGATGCGTCAGGCCGTGGACGAGGGCGAGCCGATGAAGTACTCGGCGATGAACCGCGAACTGCACCGCTGCATCCGGGAGATCGCCGATCAACCGTCCGCGTCGGAGTTGTTGCAGCGGTTGAACGGACAGATCGTGCGGCACCAGTTCCGGCTGGCCATGCGGGCCGGACGGCCGCAGGTGTCGCTGCCCCAGCACCTGGCGATCATCGACGCGATCGCGCATCGCGACCCGGACGCCGCCGAAGCGGCCGCACGCCAACACCTGCGCAGCGTGATCACGGCTTTGCAGGAGACCGAGACCTGACGGAGGCCCGGCAATGCTGAACCCGGTCATCGTGACCGACGTACCCAGAATTCCCATCGAGGCGGTGGACCGGCTCGCCGAGTTCGGTGTCGCCACCGTGCACGAGGCGTTGGGCCGCACCGGTTTTCTCGGCCCGAAGCACCGGCCGATCCAGGACGGCGCCCGGATCGGCGGCTGCGCGGTCACCGCGTTGTGCTGGCCCGGCGACAACCTGATGATCCATGCCGCCGTCGAACAGTGCCAGGCCGGTGACCTTCTCGTCGTCGCGACGACGTCGCCGAGCACCGACGGCATGTTCGGCGAACTGCTCGCCACCTCGCTGATGGCGCGCGGGGTGCGCGGGCTGGTCATCGACGCGGGCGTGCGCGACGTCGCCGACCTGCGCCGGATCGGTTTCCCGGTGTGGTCGGCCGCGGTCAGCGCGCAGGGCACGGTCAAGGCGACCGCGGGCGCGGTGAACGTGCCGGTCGTGATCGGCGGCCAGACCATCAACGCGGGCGATGTGATCATCGCCGACGACGACGGCGTGCTCTGCATACCCTCGGCCGACGTCGAACGCGGCATCGAAGCGTCCAGCAAGCGCGTCGCCAAGGAAGAAGCGACCCGGAAAGCCCTGCGAGAAGGCGAACTCGGCCTGGACCGCTACGGCCTGCGCGAGAAACTCACCGCCCTCGGCGTCACGTACGTGTCCTATGCGGACAGTGCGCGATGACCGGGCTGCGCTGCATGCTGATGCGCGGCGGCACGTCGAAGGGCGCCTACTTCCTGGCCGACGACCTGCCCGCCGATCCCGCCGAACGCGACGATCTGCTGCTGCGCGTCATGGGCAGCCCCGACCCGCGCCAGATCGACGGCATCGGCGGCGCCCACCCGCTGACCAGCAAGGTCGCCATCGTGTCACCGAGCAGCGAGCCGGACATCGACGTCGACTACCTCTTCCTCCAACTCGGCGTGGACCAGGCGACCGTGTCCGACCGGCAGAACTGCGGCAACCTGCTCGCCGGGGTCGGCCCGTTCGCGGTCGAGCGCGGCCTGATCTCCCCCGCCGCCGCGCGCACGACCGTGCGGATCAGGATGGTCAACTCGGGCAGTACCGCGGTCGCGCACTTCGCGACGCCGGGCGGCGAGGTCCAGTACGCCGGTGACACCGCGATCTCCGGCGTGCCCGGCACGGCCGCCCCGATCGTGCTCGACTTCGCCGACACCGAAGGCTCGACCGGCAACGGCCTGCTCCCCACCGGCAACCTGGTCGACACCATCGACGGCATCAGGGTCACCTGCGTGGACAACGGCATGCCGGTCGTGGTCGCCAACGCGGCCGATCTCGGGATCACCGGTTACGAGCCGACCGGCGCGCTCGACGCCCTGCGCGACCGGATCCAGTCGCTGCGCCTGCAGGCCGGAAAGTTGATGGGCCTCGGCGACGTCTCCGACAGCTCGGTGCCCAAGACGACGCTGGTCGCACCCCCGGCCGACGGCGGCACGATCGCCACCCGCACGTTCATCCCGCTCAAACCGCACGCGTCGATCGGCGTGCTCGGCGCGGTCAGCGTGGTGACGGCCATCCTGCTCGACGGCGCGGTCGGACACGACCTGGCCCAGCTGACCGAGGGCCAGACCCGGATGGACGTCGAACATCCCAGCGGACATCTCCAGGTCGAGGTCGAGGTGGACGCGAGCACGCAGCCGCCGAGGGTGCGGCGCAGCGGTGTGGTGCGCACGGCCCGGAAGCTGTTCGACGGCACCGTGTTCCCGCGCGAGCAGGCCCACTGATGGCTCCGACCCACGAGATCGCACACCTGGGCCACGTCGAGCTGTACACGCCCGAACTCGAGCGCAGCACCTGGTTCTTCACCCAGATCCTCGGTCTCACCGAGGTCGGCCGGCAGAGCGGTTCGGTCTTTCTGCGCACCTGGGACGACTACGAGCGGTACACGCTCATCCTCACCGAACGCGACACTCCCGGCATCGGCCGCACCGCACTGCGCACATCGAGCCAGCGCGCCCTCGACGACCTGGTGGCAAAAACGCCCGGAACCTGGCAACCACCAGCGGACGGTATCGGCCCCAGCTACCGGTGCACCGACCCGGACGGTCACGAGATCCGGCTCTACTGGGAAACCGACTGGTACGAGCCGCCAGAATCGTTGCGCCCCTCGCTGAAGAACCAGGCGCAGGCGTATCCGGGACGCGGCGTGAGCGTGCGCAGGCTCGACCACGTCAACTACCTGGCCGCCGACGTCCCGCCCAACGGCGATTTCGTCCGCGACGTCCTCGGCGGCGAGGTCACCGAGCAGATCGCGGGAGAGGACGGCGGCATCGCGGCCCAGTGGCTGCACTTCACCAACAAGTCCTACGAACTCGTCTACACGACCGACTGGACCGGCAGCACCGGCCGCCTGCACCACATCGCCTTCGCCACCGACACCCGGGAAGACATCCTGCGCGCGGCCGACATCTGCCTGGACAACAATGTGTTCATCGAAACCGGCCCGCACAAACACGCGATCCAGCAGACGTTCTTCCTGTACGTGTACGAACCGGGCGGCAATCGGATCGAACTGTGCAATCCGCTCGCGCGGCTGATCCTCGCCCCCGACTGGCGTCCGATCACCTGGACGCAGGCCGAGCGGGCGAAGGGGCAGGCCTGGGGCCTGCCGACCATCGCGTCGTTCCACACCCACGGCACGCCGCCCGTGTAACGGATCGTCGTATTGCCTGGATTAATCCGGCAGCGCTACTTTGATGGACAGTGCGATGCGACCAGGGGGCGGCATGATCATCGTCGATGCCCACGCGACCGACGTCTACCCGTACTTCCTCGACGAGTTCCTCGTCTCGCTGCCCGGCATCAGGACCGCCGCGACCATCCGCGTGCTCGACGAGGATCGCATCGAGACGTTCATCGTGCCCGAACCTCGCTTCGACATCGCCGAACTCCCCGAGCTGATCCTCGCCGAGTTCGACGCCTCCTACCTGCCGGGCATGATCCACCTCATCGACGCCATGCCGATGACCCACCTCGGCCAGCCCGACAAGTACGCCCTGCGCGCGTTAGCCGAGCGCGGCCCACACTGAAATGGCCGCCGCCGCGCTCCACGCCTGCGGCCGGCAGGAGGCCGGGTAGGGCGCCGGGCGGGAGACGTCAGCGTCGCCGGAGTACAGCTCGGGCATGCGGTAGTCGAACACCACCGCCGCGGCGAGCAGCTGCTCGGCCAGTTTCGCGGCTTCCTTGGCAAACCCGGCCCGGCTCAGCCCGTCGATCGCGATAGCGGTGTCATGCGGCCACACGCTGCCGCCGTGATAGCTCAACGGCCAGTACCCGCCCGCCGTCGTCGACAAAGTTCGCAGCCCGAAGCCGCTCGCCAGCTCCGGCGCCACCAGCCGCTCGGCGACCAGGCGTTCCTCGTCGGCGTTGAGCAGACCGGTGCCGACCAGGTGTCCGATGTTGCTGGTCACCGTGTCGACGGGGCGTTTGCGCGCATCCACCGCGATCGCCGGATAACGGCCGTGTTCGTCGGAAACCCAGAACGTCGCCCGGAACCGCCCAGCCAGCCGTGCCGCCCACGCCCGCCACTCCCCCGCGCCAGGCAGGCCGAACGCGTCGAGCAGGTCGGCGCCGTGCACCGCGGCCTCGTGCGCGTAGGCCTGGCATTCGCACAACGCGATCGGGCCTTCGGCGAGCGAGCCGTCGCGCCACTGGATGCTGTCGAACGAGTCCTTCCAGCCCTGGTTTTCCAGCCCGTGCCCGGATTCGTCGATGTACTCCAGCAAGCCGTCGCCGTCCGCATCGCCGTAGTCGCGCAGCCAGGCCAGCGCGCGTTGCAGCGCGGGCAGCAGCGCGCGCACCTCGTCCTCGGGCAGGCCCGCCCGCCAGGTGTCGTGCAACAGGCAGATCCACAACGGCGTCGCGTCGATGGTGCCGTAATACAAGGGCGGCAAGGAGATCCGGTCGCGATCCACCGTCAGTGCGGCCTGCCGCAGCTCGTGCATGATCTTGCCCGGCTGCTCCGCGCTGTCCGAATCGACCCGCGTGCCCTGCAACGCGGCCAGCGCGCGCAACGTGCTCGCCGCGATCGCGGTGCCGACCGGCAACAGGAACCGGGCCGCCCACAACGAATCCCGCCCGAACAGCGTGAAGTACCACGGCGCGCCGGCAGCCAGGAACTCGTCCTCGGCCCCGGGCAGCCGGACCCGCAGCGCGTCCAGGTCCGCCATGGCGCGGTCGATCCAGCGGCGCAACCGGTCGTCGCCGACCTCGGCAGGCAGGGTCCACCGGGCCGGTTCATCGGCTCCGATCACCACCGCCTCCGACGCCACCAACCGCACCGACCACTGCGCGACCAGCGGCACTCCCTTGTGCAGCACCGACTTCCAGCGCAACACGAGATCACCGCCGTCCCGCTCGACCGCCGCACCCGGCGCGACCAACGTCACCGCCACCGCCCCCGACCGCCAACTGGCGACGCCCTCGGCAAAACCGCGCTCCCGCTCCGCACCACCCCCAGCAACACCGAACGCCCCGCCAACCGGACCCGACCACCCACTCACCCCACCCCCAGCAACACCAAACGCCCCGCCAACCGGACCCGACCACCCACTCACCCCACCCCCAGCAACGCCGAACGCCCCGCCGACCGCCCCCGACCACCCACTCGCCCCGCCCTCGGCAATGTCGAACGACGTGGCGACCGGACCGCCGCCCGCCCGGACGCTCTCCATGCCAGCCGCGTCC
>DATFHN010000110.1:0-133810 GCA_035248365.1 Pseudonocardiaceae bacterium
CCGTGAACTTCATGGCCTCGAACCTCGCCAACCAGGTGCGAGGCATCGCGCAGGTCGCCGCCGCCGTGGCCCGCGGTGACCTGAGCCAGAAGATCACCGTCGAGGCCAAGGGCGAGGTCGCCGCACTGGCCGACGTGATCAACTCCATGGTGGACACGCTGTCGGCGTTCGGTGACGAGGTCACCAGGGTGGCCCGCGAGGTCAGTACGGAAGGCACCCTGGGCGGTCAGGCTCGGGTGCCGAACGTGGCCGGGACCTGGAAGGACCTGACCGACAACGTCAACTTCATGGCCGACACGCTGACCAGCCAGTTGCGCTCGATCGCGCAGGTCACCACCGCGGTCGCCAAGGGCGACCTGACCCGCAAGATCGACGTCGATGCGCGCGGTGAGATTCTCGAACTGAAGACGACCATCAACACCATGGTCGACCAGCTGTCCTCCTTCGCCGACGAGGTCACCCGCGTGGCCCGCGAGGTGGGCACCGAGGGGCGGCTGGGTGGCCAGGCCGAGGTCGAGGGCGTTTCCGGTACCTGGAAGCGGTTGACCGAGAACGTCAACGAGCTGGCCGAGAACCTGACCCGGCAGGTGCGCGCGATCGCCGAGGTGACCGGCGCGGTCACCAAGGGCGACCTGACCCGTTCGATCAACGTGGTGGCCTCCGGCGAGGTCGCCGAGCTGAAGGACAACATCAACTCGATGGTGGAGTCGCTACGCGAAACCACCAGCGCCAACCAGGACCAGGACTGGCTGAAGACGAACCTGGCCAAGATCTCCAGCCTGATGCAGGGGCGCCGGGACCTGACCGTGGTGGCCGAGCTGATCATGGACGAGCTGGTGCCGATGGTCAGCGCGCAGTACGGCGCGTTCTACCTGACCGAGGAGGCAGGCGAAACGCCGGAGCTGCGCCTGATCGGCTCCTACGGCGAACCGGACGAGACCAGGCCGACCCGATTCCGGTTTGGACAGTCGCTGGTCGGCCAGGCCGCGCGGAGCAGGCGCACCATCGTCGTGGAGGACGTGCCCGCCGACTACGTGACGATCTCCTCCGGCCTCGGGCATGCCCGGCCGACCAGCCTGCTGGTGTTGCCGGTGGTGTTCGAGGAGCAGGTGCTCGGCGTGATCGAGCTGGCCTCGGTGCACACGTTCACCCAGATGCACCGGGACTTCCTCGCTCAGCTGATGGAGACCGTCGGCGTCAACGTGAACACGCTGGTGGCCAACGCCCGCACCGACGAGCTGCTGGGCGAGTCGCAGCGGCTGACCGCCGAACTCCAGGCCCGGTCGCAGGAACTCCAGGCGCGGCAGGAAGAACTGCAACGGTCCAACGCCGAGCTTGAGGAGAAAGCCGCGCTGCTGGCCGCGCAGAACCGCGACATCGAGACCAAGAACCTGGAGATCGAGCAGGCCAGCCAGGAGCTGGAGGCGCGGGCCCAGCAGCTGGCGCTGGCATCGAAGTACAAGTCGGAGTTCCTGGCCAACATGAGCCACGAGCTGCGGACTCCGTTGAACAGCCTGCTGATCCTGGCCCAGCTGCTCACCCAGAACCCGAGCCGCAACCTCACCCCCAAGCAAGTCGAGTACGCGAGCATCATCCACTCGGCCGGTTCGGACCTGTTGCAGCTGATCAACGACATCCTGGACCTGTCCAAGGTCGAGGCGGGCAAGATGGACATCAGCCCGGAACGGGTTGGCCTGCGGCAGCTGCTGGACTACGTGGACGCGACGTTCCAGCCGCTGACCCAGCAGAAGAACCTCGGGTTCGAGATCATCACCGAGCCGGGCGTTCCGGTCGACCTGCTCACCGACGACTCGCGCGTGCGGCAGGTGCTGAGCAACCTGTTGTCCAACGCGGTGAAGTTCACCGAATCGGGTGGGGTGACGCTGCGAGTGGCGCTGGCCACTCCGGACGAGCTGCCCGCGACGGTGCGGCGGCACGGGTCGGCCATGGCGTTCCAGGTGCGCGACACCGGCATCGGCATCGCCGAGCACCAGCTGGAAACCATCTTCGGCGCGTTCCAGCAGGCCGACGGCACGACCAGCCGCAAGTACGGCGGTACCGGCCTTGGTCTGTCGATCAGCCGCGAGATCGCCTACCTGCTCGGTGGCGTGATCACCGCGGAGAGCATTCTGGGCAGTGGCAGCACGTTCACCCTGTACCTGCCGATCGCGCGGCCCGATTTCCTTGCCCCGCCCGCCATTTCCACGCTTGAGGATCTGGAAGGTCCGGCCGCTTCGGTGGTCGCCGCGGCCAACGCGGCGCTGGAGGAAGTGGTCGACGCCGAGCTGGCGAACGCGGCGCAGACCTCCTCGCAGCAGAAGCGGCGGGTGCTGGTGATCGAGGATCACCCGCGCGGGCTGTTGTCGCTGGTCGCGGAGAGCGCGGTGCTGGACGCGACCGAGCGGCGCGACCCGAACGACGTGCGGCCGCCGGTCGAGGTGGTCACCGCGGTCGGCATGGACGAGGCGCGCGCGGTGCTGTCCGGGGAGAGCTGCCAGTGGGTGGTGCTGGAACTGGACATGCCGGACGACGCGGCCAACCACTTCCTGGCCAGCATGGACGCCGAGTCCAGGTTGGACGACATCCCGGTGCTCGCGCACCACAGCAGGCCGCTGACCGCCGAGCGCGATCAGGAGCTGCGGGCGCGGATGACCAGCCATCCGCTGGAAGTGATCACCAGCCTCGACGAGTTGCGGACGCGGATCAGCGCGCACCTCAACGGTGACTGGCACAACGGCGTGCTCGCCGAGATGGTCGCCGACGATCTCGCGGATCTGTCCGGCGCCTCGGATCCGGAACTGGCCGGGCGGGGCGTGCTGGTCGTCGACGACGACGCGCGCAACGTCTACGCGCTCACGTCGATCCTGGAACTGCACGGCATGCGGGTGTTGCAGGCCGAGAACGGCAAGACCGGGATCGACACGCTCAGCCGGCATCCCGAGATCGACCTGGTGCTGATGGACGTGATGATGCCGGAAATGGACGGCTACAGCGCGACGGCGGCGATCCGGGCGATGCCGGAGTACCGGGAGCTGCCGATCATCGCCGTGACCGCGAAAGCCATGCCAGGCGACCGGGAAAGGACCATCGACTCGGGGGCGAGCGACTACGTGACCAAACCGGTGGACGCCAACGACTTGATCCGGTGTATCAAGCGCTGGCTGCCCACGAACTGAATCAGCAGGAGTTGTAGTCGTGTCCGCATCGACGGATGACGTGCAGGCGCCGGACGATCAGCTCGACCGCCTCGCGGCGACGCTGGACCGGGCCCAGCGCGAGCTGCGCGACGCCTCGGCGAACGCGGACACCAGGGCACTGCTCGAACTGGCCAAGGGCGTGCTGGTGGAGCGGTTGCACTGCGGGCCGGCGCAGGCCGCTCGGCAGTTGCGCGAGCTGGCGGCCCGCTCGGGGCGCAGCGAGCTGGAGTTCGCCGCCGACATCGTGAACAACGCGGCCCGGGATCGGATCGCCGATGCCACGCTGGAATTTCCGGCGGTGGACACCGAACCGGTGCTGCGGATGCGCACCGCGGAGAGCGGCATCCTGGCCGCGAGCGACGCGCAGGCGGTCGCGGAATCCCTGCTGACCCACGCGCTGGCGCCGCTTGGCGCGGTCGGGGTGGCGATCTGGGCGGCCGGTTCGGACTCGTCGCTGACGCTGGCCGGGTTCGCCGGTTTCACCACGGCGGAGGCGCAGCGCTGGCGGTACGTGCCGCCGGGCGTCGCCACGACCGCGCGGCGCGCGCTGACCGATCGGCACACGATCTGGTTCGACACGCTCACCAACGGCGACCCGGTGTCCATCGGCTACCGGGAAACCCCGGGCGGCGCCCGGGTGGCAGTGCCCGCGACGGCAGGGGGCCGGATTCTGGGCGTGCTGGAGATCTGCTGGCCGCATCCGTTGCCGCCGCAGCCGACCCCGATCCAGCGGCAGGTCGAGGCGCTGGCCGAACTGTGCGCGCACACGCTGGAGAGCAGGCCGGTCGAGCTGCCCGGGATGGACATCCGCAGCAGGCCGGAGATCACCGAGCTGGTCGCGCTGGCGGAAAGCATGCTCGACCCGGCCATGGTGCTGCGCCCGCAACTGGACGAGCGCGGGCAGCTGATCGATTTCCGCATCCAGCACACCAACAGCGCGTTCGCCGACCCGGCCGGCCGCTCGCGCAGCGCGGTCACCGGGGCGCTGCTGCTGGAGGCGTTCCCGATGGCGGCCGCGCAGAACGGGCTGTTCGCCAAGGTCTCGCAGGTGCACGCGACCGGTGAGCCGTTCCGCGCCGAGCAGAGCGCGCTGACCGTGCTGGTCGGCGACGTCCCGGTGACCATGACCGTGGGCATCAGCATCAGCAGGCACAACGACAGCGTGTTGCTGGTGCTGCGGGTGCAGGACGAGGCGTCCCGGATGGCCGGGCTGTTGCGGCACGCGCAGCGGCTGGGCCGGATCGGCGGGTTCGAGGAGAACACGCTGACCGGCGAGATCACCTGGAGCAGCCTGCTGTACACATTGTACGGTCTCGCCCAGGGCGCCGCGCCGATTCCGTTGCAGCAGCTGGGAAGTTACGCGCACCCGGACGACGGCGACGCGATCCTGCGGTTCCTGCGCACGCTGCTGCACAACCGCAAGCCGGCATCGGCGGTGTTCCGGCTGCGGCAGGCGGACGGGATTCTGCGGCACACCCGGGTGATCGCCGAACCGGTGCTGGACGCGGACAACCGGCTGCTGGCCATTCGCGGCGCCTACCAGGACGTGTCGGCGCAACACTGGACCGAGGTGGCGCTGGCCGCGACCCGGGACCAGCTCGCGCAGACCGAACTGGAAGCGGCGGAAGGCAACCGGCTCGCGTTGCGGTTGCAGCGCGCGATCATGCCCACCGCGCAGGACGCCATCGACGCGCCCGGGTTGCGCATTGCGGTGCGGTACCGGCCGGCGGAAAGCGACCACCTGGTCGGCGGCGACTGGTACGACGCGGTCGAGCTGCCGTCCAAGCAGATCCTGTTGTCGGTCGGCGACATCGCCGGGCACGGTATCGACGCGGCCACCGGCATGGTCGCGCTGCGCAACGCCCTGCGTGGCTTGGCGACCACCGAGGCCGGGCCCGCGCAGTTGCTGACCTGGCTGAACCTGGTCGCGCAGAACCTGTCCGAGAAGGTCGTGGCGACCGCGTTGTGCGGTGTGTACGACCCGAAGACGCAGATCCTGCGCTGGGCCCGCGCCGGTCACCTGCCGCCGGTGCTGATCCGCGACACGCACGCGTCCGCGCTGCCGATGATCAGCGGCATCCTGCTCGGCGCGGTCGGCGAAGCCAGCTACGCCGAAGGCGAGGTCCACCTCGAATCCGGTGACACGCTGCTGATGTACACCGACGGCCTGATCGAACGCAAGGACCGCGCCCTCGACGACTCGGTCAACGACCTGCTGGCCACCGCCGAGGTGCAGCCGGAAACGCTGGAGCAGCGCCTGGACCACCTGCTCACGCACAGCAACGCCGACACCGACGACGACACCTGCATCGTCGGCATCCAGCTGCTGTAGCCGATCTCACTCCGACTGCCAATCACGCCGGGGCCATAATCCTCGCAGTGAAGGGGGATTCTCATGGTCCAGATCATCCTGAGACTGCGCGATCGCAAGACTCCGCTGGGGTTCGGGGGGCGGGCCGGTCTTGCGGTGGTGTTGATCGGCGCGCTCATCGGTCTGGGGTTCGCGATGAGCTATGTGGCACAGAGCATGACCTACGCCGCGGGTGGTGCCGGTACACCCGGCGTGTTCACGGTGGACCACTGCCAGATGATCGCCGACTCTGGCAGCAACAATTCCGCCGCCCAGTGCACCGGCTCGTTCCAGCCGACCGACCCGTCGCTCCCGCCGAACGACAACGCCACCCTGGCCAACGGTGCGCTGTATCCCAATGGCGGCACGGTGAACGTGACCTCCGACGGGACCAACGCACTGATCGCGCGAACTGCCGCCAATGTCCGATTCTACCTCGGCGGCATGATCTGCGTCCTGGTTTTCGTGCTCGCCGTGCTCTGGGGGCTGTTGCCGGGGATCATCACCGGCTGGTTCCGGTTCCCGCACTCGGTCAAAGGCGCGGCGTCAGTCGGCGCCGGACTGTTCGCGCTGCTGCTCGTCGGATTGGCCTTCGTCCTGCTGAACATCTGACGCAGCGGCCCAGTGCCGTCGCACCACATCGAGCGCTTCCGACGGCGATCAGCCTGGTCTGCAGGCCAAGCTGGGTCACCCATTCCTCCGCTCCGATCGCACCGACCTGAGCCAACGATCAGAGATCGCGTGGTGCGCGCCGGTCGCACCACGCTGCGGTCTTCCAGGCCGCGAAGGCGGCGAGCGTGGCACTCGCAGCGCCGCCGGTGGGACGTCGCGATAACGCTGGTTCAGGTCGCGAACCTCGGTGGGCCATGGAGGGTACCGACTTGAGCAGCTGGACTTTGACCACCAATCCCTGACCGTCCACCAGGGACGCCGGCTCGATGTCGCGGACGGCACTCAGCGCCGGCTGCCAGCCCAGCCTGCCGTATCCGCGCAGCAAGGCTCGGGGCAGTGCCGAGTCGAGTCGCGCGGCGAGATCGCGCCTCGGCCCGACGGCGACCAGATCGAGATCCTCGCTCAATCGTCCGTAGGCCAGATGAGTCCTGGCCAGACTTCGCGCGAGCGCGGCCAACAGCAGCGACAGCACATAGGCGCGCTCGCCACCCCGAACTGCGCGGCGACCTGATCGCGTTCAACCGAGTCCAGCATCGTGCCCTCACGCTACCAACCGTACGGCGCGATCACGCGCAGCGACAAGCCGTTGCGCGCTGGCCAGTTGGTCGAGCACGTCCCGATCGCAGCGAGCCATCAGTGCGCGGATGGCGGCCGGAACGTCGGTAGCGGCGTCGCCGAGCGTCGGCCGGTGCGCCAGGTCCAGGATGGTTTGCTCGATCGTGGTGACGAGCGTTCGGCCGAGATCGGTTGGCATCCGCTCGGCGTCGCGCTGATCGGCCTTGCGCTTGACGAAGATGACGATGCCGTCGCGGTCGGTCACGTTCACCGCGGGCCGCTGGCGTGGAATGGCCACCACGGCGGTAGCCAGCGCGCGGGGGATCGCCCCGTGTAGCCGTGCGGCGCTGATGCCCATGAGCACCGCGTCGTCCGGGCCGTAGGTGGCGACGGCGATGCCCGCGGCGACTGCCTCCAACGTTGGCTGCCAGTCTGTTCCGCGCTGCTCCAGCGGAACTACCGTGTAGTAGCCGTTCGCGACGTGGCGCATCTCGCCGTTGGCGGCGAGCCGAGCCAGCTGGGGACGAGGCCGGGCGTAGACGTCGCTCGCGTCGACCGGCCGTACGGTCCGCATGGGGCGCCGGGCGAAGCTGGCCAGGGCGCGGCCGGGCGTCTCCGCCATGACCACCTCGCCCTCAGTACGACAATGAGGCAAGCGTCAGGCGGCGCCGGTCTTCATGCCGGGCTCCGTCATTCCGAGAAACGGGGCGAGGTCGATGATGTCACCCCCTCGGCGTTCGATGCCCATGCGCAGGCGGGCGACGTCCTTGCGGCCGACGGGTGGGCGGGAGCTGGCGATGAGCAGCAGTGGCTCTTGCAGGGTCGCGACGGAAAGCCGGTGCCACAACAGGATGGTGGCCTCGTCAGCCCATTGCAGGTCGTCGACGACCAGCACCATCGGGCCGCGGGCGCAGCGCTCCGAGACGATGGCCAGCAGCTGGTTGACGCCGACGACGACCGGGTCGCCGCCGGACCAGGTGCGGGGCGCGGTGCCGCCGGGCTGGCGCCAGCCGATGCCCGCCGCGTTGGACAGCAGCGAGTCGGCGGTGACGCCGAGGCATTCCAGCATCACCCGCAGCGGCGAGCGCCTGCTGAACTCGTCGGCGACCGCCCAGGCGACCTGGACGCCGTCGCCGCCGACGTCGGCCAGCGCGGTGCTGAGCAGCTCGGACTTGCCGCTGCCGCGCTCGCCTTCGATCCACACGGATCCGCCGTTGCCCGCGTAGAGGTTGTCGACCAGCGCACGGAGCTGGCGCAGTTCGGGGGCGTGGGCCTGGGCGAAGCGGCGGTTGGACTTGGGGGCGGGCGGCGCGGGGGGTTTGGGTTCGGCGCGGGGGCGGACGATGGTGGGTTTGTCGTCGCCGGGCGCGGGCGGGTCGAGGGCGGGGTCGCCGGCAAGGATTTGTTCGTGCACCTTGCGCAGGGCGGGGCCGGGCTCGATGCCGAGTTCCTCGACCAGCGCGCGGCGGGCCTCGCGGAACACTTCGAGGGCTTCCACGTGCCTACCGCTCCAGTACAACGCGATCATCAGCGAGGCGCGCAGCGACTCGCGCAGCGGGTGGGCCGCGACCAGCGCGGCGAGTTCGGTGGCCAGGTCGGGCCGTCCGCCCGCGGCGAGCACGGCGCTGGCCCAGCTCTCGGTGGTGACCAGGCGCAACTCGCCGAGCCGACCGCGCATGGTCTCGGCGAACGGCCCGGGCACGCCGGACAGGGCGTCACCGCGCCAGAGCGCGAGCGCGGCGTCGAGGTCGCGGACGGCGCGGACCGGGTCGTGCCGTTCGAGGCGTTCGTGCGCGGACACACGCAGGGTGTCGAACCGCTCGGCGTCCAGCGCGCCGGGCGCGAGGCGCAGCACGTAGCCGACCCGGTCGCTGGTCAGCAGGTCGCCGGGGGCCCAGCGGGAGCGCTTCGGTTCCAGGGCGCGCCGCAGGCCGCAGATGTAGGTGTAGACACTGCCCTGCGCGCTGGCCGGCGGGGTGTCGCCCCAGACCGCCTCGATCAGCTCGCGGCGCGAAACCACCCGGTTGGCGCGCATGGCCAGCACCGCGAACACGGCCCGCTGCCGGGCGGGCCCGAGCGCGAGTTCCTGGTCGCCGATGCGGGCGCGGATCGGGCCGAGCACGTCAACGGACAGCTCTCCCTCGTCGATACGCTGCCCGTCCCCCTGGTGCGCTTGGTCGTCGTGCATGCCGATGTCCCCTGTCGTAACACTGTGACTGTGCCAAAATCTCCTACGCACCGGCGCGCGGAAGAGATTGCGAAGTCCGGAAATTCTTTTTCTCCGGGTAAGGTCATTGTGGTGACCACCAGTGATACGACGCAGGGTTACACCGAACAGATCGCCGTGTACGCGGAAGACCTGGATCAGATGGGCATGGTGCATTACACCCGGTACCCGGATCTGCTGGACCGCGCGCTGGTCGGCTTTCTGGCCTCTACCGGCGCAAACCTCCCGGACGGCCTGCTCACGCCGGGCCAGTCCTACGAGGCCGTGCGCGAGTTCTCCATCGCTTACCAGTCGCCTATCCACCGGACAGGGACCCTTGATGTGCATTTCTGGCTGGAAAAGCTGGGCCGCACCTCACTGGTGCTGCGCTTCCGCTTTCAGCGTGGTGAAACCGTGCACGCGCAGGGCCGCCGGGTGAGCGTCAAGGTCGACTCGGCGACCGGGCGGCCGGTGCCGTGGTCGACCGAATTGCGCGAGTTCTTCCGAGAATCCGCCAAGAATCACCAGCCGTAAGGAATTGGAAATGACAGTTACGGTTGACGAATAGCGGAAAGTTTGCTTCAGGGGCGGACGGCGCGCAGTTGCGCGGCGAGGGTCGCCATGCGGGTGTTCGGCGGCTGCCAGGTCCAGCTCTGCACGTCCGCGAACCCGGTCGCGCGGACGGCTTCGGCCAGGCCGTCGGGCAGCCAGCGCTGGTGTGCGGAGATCAGCAGCCGCCCGCCCGGCCGTAGTACCCGGAACGCTTCGGCGAGACCGGCTTCCCGGTCCGGCCAGAGCATCACGTTGTTGACCGAGAGCAGCACGTCGACGCTGGCGTCGGGCTGACCGGTGTGCTCGGCGTCGCCGGGGAGCACCCGTACCCGGCCGCAGGCGATCTGGGCGAGGCAGCGCTTTTCGCACTGCTCCCGCATCAGCTCGGACGGCTCGACGCCGATGGCCCTCCTGGCCCGCTCCCCCGCCGCTTCCAGCCCGATCCCGGGTCCTGGTCCGAGCACCAGCACGGTCTCGGTGTCGGCGATCGCGGCGAGCTTGACCAGGCTGCGTTCGGTCTCGGCATTGCCGCGCGCCATCAGCGCGCCGCCGATGCGGCCGAGCGGGCCGGAGGGCAGCCCGAAGCCGTGGGTCTGTAGTAGTTCGGTGAAACTCGCCATGAATCCAGTTCAGCATTCCGATCACCAATAGGCATCGGGGATGACCCTGAACTGTCCATATCCTCAGCAAATGAACAGGTTCCACAGCGAAATGCCAGGAAACGGCGGTGCGCCACGGCCGGGACGGGCCGTGGCGCACCTTCTACTCTTACCTGCGGGTTCAGCCGATGATCACGGACCGCTGTTCTGGTCCTGGACGGTCGGGTTGCCCGGACCGACCGCGCCACCCTCCTCGTTGACGACGTGCCAGATGCTGCCTGCGCCGCCGCCGAGCGAGACGGTGACCATGTCGTGGAACTGCACGCCCGAGTTCTGCGGGGCCTCGAACGAATGGTCGGCCGCGATGCTGTGATCGTTGAAGTTGCAGTAGCTGCCCAGGCCCCACGCCTGGAAGCTGGTCACGTTGTCGCCGACCTTGAACGCGGCCCAGCCATCGCTGGATCCGTTCATGTAGGCGGACTGGCTGGGCGGGTCGTACGGGAGTTCGTTCTGGAAGAAGTAGTCCTTGCCGCCGTTGCCGTTCCAGATCACGTTGTACTGCTGATAGTGCTCGACGAACAGTCCGTACGCGGTGACGTTGTTCCCGTTGACCACCAACCCGTTCCGCGCGGGGTTGCTGTCCCAGCCCGCCCCGTCACCGTGGTCGGCGCGCCAGGCCCAGGTGTCGTCGATGATCGCGTTGTTGCTGTTGACCACCAGCGACTGGGTGGCCGATGCCGCGCCCGCGCCCCCGATGCGGAAGTGCACATCGGACAGCGTGGTCGGGTCGGTCGAGTGGTCGGCGCTGGAGCCGGACGGTCCCACCTGCATGAGCACCGGCGAGTTGTTCTGGCCCGCGTCGATCAGCAGGCCGCCGACCTTGACGCCGTTCACGTCGGCGACGTTGATCGCGGACGTGCCGTTGGTCGGCTTCAGCGTGGCCAGGCCGAGACCGACGATGACCGTGTCCGCGCGGGTCACGCTCAGCGGCTGGTCGAGGTTGTAGATGCCCGGCGTGACGACCAGGTTCTTACCGGCCGCGAGCTGGGCGTTGATGGTTTCGGCGCTGTCGCCGGGCTGGGTGATGTAGAACTGGCTGATCGGCAGGGTGGTGCCCGCGGGGTTGCCGCCGGCCCAGGACACCCCGCTCGCGTTCTGCCGCAGCGCGGGGACGAACACGTTGTAGTTGCCGGAGCTGTCCACGTACAGGAACGGCTTCTCCTGGTCGACCGGGGTGCTGCCGACGGTGGTGTAGGGCGGGTTCGGGAAGCTTTGGCCCGGAGCGCCCTGCACGCCGGCGAACACCATGTTCCAGTTCGACCCGTTCCAGCTGCCGATCTGGTCGTCGCGGGAGATCCACTGCTGCTGCGAACCGGAGTTGACCGAGCCGGTGACCTTGCTGTCAGCCAGGAAACCGCCACTGGACCAGCCGTTGTCGTCCAGTTGCAGGTTGCCGCGCACGTCGACGCGACGCAGCGGGGCGGCCTGCGAGACGGCCCAGGTGTCCGTTCCGGACGGTGGCACGATCTCCATGTTCTCGGCTTCGCGCCAGAAGTTCTCGGTCGCGTTGCCGCCGTTCCAGTCGGCCTGGACGTGCACGTTGCCGTTGATGTCAACGGAGTCCGGGGTCAGGCCGAGACCGGCGGCCTCCTCGTAGAAGCCGATGTTGACGTCGATGCCGTTGTAGGTGCCCGGGGTGAACAGCACGGCGTAGCGCTGGCTGCCGAACTGGTTGCTCACCTGCTGGTTGTAGATGTTGTTCAACGTGCCCTGGATGCTGGACGCGGAGTCCGAGGGGGTGAACACGTAGACGTTGGGGCCGAAGTTCGGCGTGTTGGGCGGCGGGTTGGTGCCGCCACCGCCGACCGGGGTCAGGGTGAAGTTCTGCGCGTTGGTGCCGTTGCAGGTGTACTGCTGCAGCTGCTGGCTGTCCGCGAGCGACGCGCCGGGGGTGTCCAGGCACTTGCCGCTGTTGCGGTTGACGAAGTGGTAGGAGCCGTCGGAGTTGGCGACCGGCTGCCACTGCTGGTTGTTGCCACCGCCGTAGGTCCAGGTCTGGATCGGCGCACTGTCCGCAGTGGACACATTGGTGACGTCCCAGGCCTGCGTCGGGGCGTTGTTGTTGTCCACCTGGTAGTAGCCGCCGCTGGTGGCCTGCAACTCCCATTCCTGGGCGGTGGTGCCGTTGCAGGTGTACTGCTGGACCGCGGTGCCGTTGGCGGTGCCCGCGGCTCTCGCGTCGACACACTTGTTGCTGTTGACGTTGACGACGTTGTACCAGGTACCGGGCGAGATGGCCGCGGCCGACGCCTGCGCTTGGACGGATAAGAACGTGACGCCGGTGGCGGCCACGGTGATCGCCGCGGCCGCCAGGGCCAGTACGGCCTTTCGCCTGCGCCGGCCCGGCGTCAGGTGCGCGCCGCCCGGACTGGCATGGAGTTCGGACACAGGACCTCCTCTGCCGCTGCGTTGCGGCATGTGATCGGTTGCTGACGCGCACAGCGGCCGGGCCGCACCACCCGAAATTCACAGTTAGTTACCTGTTAACACCGCTATGTCGTCATCGAGAGGATGTTATGGCGGTCACAGTTCGGCGTCAAGGCTAAGAATAAGTCGTGAAGTATGTGTACCAGCAGCGAATCTGGTCTATTGGCTTGTGCTTGTTTACTCAGTCGACGTATAAATTACTCATGCGAGTAACACCTACCCAGGGTGACGACGCACCCCGGTCGATCACGGCGACCGCGCGCCGCGCGCAGATCGTCGCCGCGGCCATCGACACCATCGCCGAGCTGGGCTATCAGCAAGCGTCGTGCGCGCGGATCGCGCGGCGCGCCGGGTTGAGCAGTACCCGGCTGATCTCGTATCACTTCGCGGGCAAGGACGAGCTGATCGGCCAGGTGGTCGCCGAGATCGCCGGAGAGATCACCGAGTTCATGACCGCGCGGATGGGCGCCGCGACGACCGCGCGCGACCTGCTCGCCACCTACATCAGCGCGAACGCCGAGTTCGTCGGCCGCAACCGGCAGAAGATGACCGCGTTCCTGGCGATCTTCCTCGGCGGCGGCTACACCTACGAAACCGGCGACGAACTGGTGCGCACCTCCCCGGTCGAGGAGATCCTGCTGCGCGGCCAGCGCGACGGCGAGTTCCGCGAGTTCGACGTCACCGTGATGGCCACGCTGGTGCAGCGTTCCGTCGAGGGCCTGCCGTTCCTGCTCGCCACCCGCCCGGACCTGGACCCGATCGCCTACGCACGCGAGGTGGTCACCACCTTCGACCTGGCCACCCGCAAGGAAACGCGATGAGCGCCCGGCCACGATCCAGGCGGCAACTGCTGTTGCTGGTCATCGACATCGCGGTGCCGATCGGGCTCTACTACGTGTTGCGCGGCTTGGGGATGAGCGCGTATCTCGCGTTGCTGATCGGCGCGATCGTGCCCGCGCTGACCACCCTCATCGGGTTCCTCGCCCGGCGCACAGTGGACGGACTGGGGCTGTCCATGTTCGCGCTGATCTCGTTGTCCGCCGGGGTTTCCGCGCTCACCTCGGACCCACGTTTCCTGCTGGTGCGGGACGGCTGGCTGACCGGCGCGTGGGGTTTGTGGTTCTTCGCCAGCCTGTTCACCCGGCGGCCGGTCGCGTTCGCGTTCGCCCGCGTGCTGCTGGAAGGCCGCCGCGCCTGGGACAGCCGCACCCGCCGCTGGGCGCCGCCGACCGAACGGTCCTGGGACCAGTTGTGGGACGAGGAGCCCGCGTTCCGGCGGATCTGGCGGATGTCCACGGTGATGTGGGGCGCGGGCACCGTGGTCGACGCGGTGTTGCGAGTGATCATGGCCTACACGCTTCCGGTCGACGAGGTGCCCGCGCTGGGCGGCGCGCTGTGGCCGGTGACCTTCGTCGTCCTCCAGGTGATCACCAATATTTACTATCACCGGGCCGGGCTGTGGCGGATGCTGATCGCGGTACCTCAACCGGCGATTAGCGCTTAGAGTGGACGTTCGCCCGCGAAAGGGCAGGTCCACCGATGACCGAACCGCTGCGTCCGCTCACCGAACCCATCAATTCGCTCGCCGACTATCTGAGTATCGGCGGCGGGCTCGCCCTTGCCCGGGCAACGGAATCCACCCCCGACGTCATTCGCGCGCAGGTCCGCGCGGCCGGGTTGCGCGGCCGGGGCGCCGGGCTGGCGACCGCGGCGAAATGGGCGCGAACGCGCGGCGCGGTGTCGTTGATCTGCAACGCCGCAGAGGCCCGGCCTGGTTCGTTCAAGGACCGGTTCATCCTGCGCCGCAACGCCTATCAGGTGGTCGAGGGCTTGGCCATCGCCGCCCACGCGGTCAGCGCGCGGCAGGCCTACATCGCGGTCAACCGCACGTACGGGGCGGAAATCCTGGCACTGCACCGGGCTCTGACCGACCTGCACGGCGCCGGGCTGCTCGGGCCCGCATCGATCCAGTTGGTGTACGGGCCGGACGAGCTGTTGTTCGGCGTGGACGCGGTGCTGGCCGAGGTTGTCGAGCGCGGCAAGCCGTGGCCGGAAACCCTGGACCCGCAGTGCGTCGAGCCGGGCGTCGACGGGGATGTGGTGGTGCACAACGTGGAAACGCTGGCCGCGCTGCCGGCGATCCTGCGGCACGGCGCGGACGCGTTCCGGTCCAGCGGCACCGACGACTCCCCCGGTACGGCGGTGTTCACCGTGTCCGGCGATGTGCGCCTGCCCGGCGTGCACGAACTCCCCTACGGCCTGCCAGTGCGGCTGCTGGTCGACCTGGTGTGCGGCGGCGCGCTGCCCGGCCGCCGGATGAAGGCGGTGTTCGCGGGCATCACGGCCGCGCCATTGGCCGGCGCCGCCTTGGACACGCCGCTGGACGTGGACCTGATGCACGCGGTCGGTTCGTCGCTGGGGGCGGGCGGTTTCGTCGTCTACGACGACACCGCCTGCATGGTCGGCGCCGCGCTGGTGTGCTGCGAGTTCCTGGCCGCCGCCGCGCGCTGCGGGTGTCTGCTGGCCGTCGCCGAACTGCTCGGGCTGATCGAGAACGGGCTGGGCCGCTCGTCCGATGTGGATGAACTGGCCCGCTGCTGCGCGCTGATCGTCGCCCAGCACGGTTGCGTGGTCGCGGTGGGCGCCGCCCTGCTGGTCCGGGGCGTGCTGGCCGCGTTCGGCGGCGAGTTCGCCGCGCACCTGGGCCGGGGCTGCCGGCACGAGCGGCGGTTGCACGTGCCCAAAATCATGGATTTCGACGAGTCCGGCGGCGGGTTCAGTTACGGCTGATCCGTGCGACGATCAGCGCATGCCTCGTGTGACTGCCAATGGGCTCGAACTGGAGTACGAAACCTTCGGCGACCCGACGGATCCGCCGCTGGTGCTGATCATGGGCCTGAGCGCCCAGATGACCAACTGGCCGGAAGGGTTCTGCAATCTGCTCGCCGAGCAGGGCTATCACGTCGTCCGGTTCGACAACCGGGACATCGGCCTGTCGACCTACCTCGACGACCTGCCGAGGGTCGACCTGCCCGCGGTGCTGGGCGGCGACCTGAGCACCGCGCCGTACCGGCTGTCCGATTTCGCCGACGACACGGTCGGCCTGCTCGACGCGCTGGGCATCAGGAAGGCGCACATCGTCGGCGCGTCCATGGGCGGCATGATCGCCCAGCAGCTGGTCATCGACCACCCCGAGCGGGTGCGTTCGCTGTGCTCGATCATGTCCACCACCGGCGACCGGTCGGTCGGCCACAGCACCCAGGAGGCCATGGGCGTGCTGCTGCGCCCGGCCGCCAAGGACCGGGAGTCCGCGATCGCGGGCAGTGTCGCGGCGGGCCGCATCATCGGCTCCCCCGGCTATCCGGCCAGCGAAGAAGAACTCCTGGTCAAGGCCACCGCCGCCTACGACCGCGCGTACCACCCGGCGGGCGTGGCCCGGCAGATGGCGGCGATCGCCGCGTCGCCGGATCGCACCGAGGGCCTGCGCAAGGTCGCCGTGCCGACCATGGTCATCCACGGCGCGGACGACCCGCTGGTGAACGTGAGCGGCGGCGAGGCCACCGCGACCGCGGTCCCCGGCGCGTCGCTGCTGATCATTCCGGGCATGGGCCACGACCTGCCGACCCCGTTGTGGACGAAGATCGCCGACGCGATCGTGGCCAACGCCCAGAGGGCCGACGGCTAGGCCCGTACGGCCTTGATGACCTCGCCGAACGCTTCCAGGTGCGCTTCGAGCACCGTGAAGTGGGAGATGCCCAGGCGCTCGCGCTGCTCGACGAGGTGCGCGGCGATCTGCTCGGGCGTGCCGATCAGGATGCTCGGCACGCCCAGGATCTCCTCGACGCTGAGATTGAGGCCGAACTCGGTGCGGATCGCCTCGGCGGCGGCTTCCCGGTCGTCGGTGAGCCGCAACAGCTGCACCAGCGCGTTCAGTTCGATCTGGTCGTGCCGCTCCCCGGCCGCCGCGCGGACGAACTCGGCGCGCTCGGCGAACTCGGCCGCGTTGAGCATGCCGCCGCGCTCGCGCACCTTGGTGATCGGCTTGGTGCCGCTGAACCCGACGATGTCGGCCTTCTCGGCGGCCAGCCGCAGCACCCGGTCGCCGTTGCCCGCCAGCAACAACGGCACGTGCGCCCGCACCGCGGCCGGCCGGTGTTCTGGGTCGCGCAGCCGCCGGTAGACCTCGTCGACCGTGCGCACCAGGTGATCGACCCGCGCCCCCGCGCCGGTCCAGGGCAGGCCGGCGTCCTCGAACTCCTTGCGGGCATAGCCCGCGCCGATGCCGAACTCGAACCGGCCGCCGGACAGCTGCTCGATCGTGGCGACCTCACGGGCCAGCAGCGCCGGGTTGAAGAACGCCGCGTTCAGCACGAACGTGCCCAGCTTGATCCGCTCGGTCGCGGCGGCGGCCGCCGTCAGCGCCGGGAACGGCGACGGCCTGCCGAGATGGTCGAGCAGGTGTAAGACGTCGTAGCCGAGTTCCTCGGCCCGCCTGCTCTTGTCCTGCCAGGCTGTGGCGCTTTCGATCTCGAACATGGTGATGCTGAACCGGAATGGTCGCATCGCCCGATTGTTCACCCGGTGGTGACCGGGCCGGAGGTGCGGGCGCGCTTCAGCTCGTAGAACCCGGGTGTCGCGGAGACCAGCAGGACACCGTCCCAGAGCTTGCCCGCGGCCTCGCCGCGCGGAATCGGTGTCACGACCGGTCCGAAGAACGCGTTGATCTCGCCGTCCTCGCCCCGCACGTGGATCGCGGGCGTGCCGAGGTCCTCGCCGACCGGGCCGAGCCCGGCCTCGTTGCCCAGCCGCAGCGCCTCGTCGTAGGCGGTGCTGTCGGCGGCGTCGGCGAACTCGACCGGCAACCCGGCCTCGCGCAGCGCGGCCTCGTACAGCTCGCGGCTCAGCGGCTCCTTGTTGAGATGGATCCGGTTGCCCAGCGCGGTGTACAGCGCGCGGACCTCGTCGAAGCCGTACTTCTGCTCGACCGCCATGGCGATCCGGGCCGGTCCCCACGCGGCGTCCAGCCACTCCCGGTACCAGACCTCGACCTCGCGGTCCTTGTTGAGCAGGGCGAGGCTCAGCACGTGGAAGCGGACCTCCACCTCCGGCCGCACCTGCTCGACCTCGAGCAGCCAGCGCGACGCGATCCACGCCCACGGGCACTTCGGGTCGAACCACATATCCACCGTTGTTGTCGTCATAGGAGAAAACTACGGCGCGGATCGGCCCAGCCCCAATGCCAATTCCGGCCAATCCAATTGGGCCAATCGCCTACCCTGGACTCGTGGACTTCCAGATCACCATCGGCGAGCGCGGCGATCGCGCGACCCGGATCTACACCGAGATCCGCGACGCGGTCCTGGACGGGCGGCTGCGCGCGAACGAGCAGCTGCCGCCCAGCCGCGAACTGGCCGCGCGGCTGCTCGTCTCCCGCAACACGGTCGCCCTCGCCTACGAACGCCTCACCGCGGAAGGCTTCCTGACCAGCAAGGTCGGCGCGGGCACCTTCGTCAGCGGCGACCGCCCCGGTACCCGCGCCCGGACCGCACCGGCCGGTACCGGCGTGCGGCCGCGTGCGGTGTGGGAGCGGGCCGAGGTGTTCGGGCTGCCGCGCCCCGCCGCGCCGCGGTTCAACTTCAGCGTCGGCATCCCCGACTCCGGTCTGTTCCCGTGGGAGACCTGGCGCAGGCTGGTCGCCCAGGTGCTGCGCCCGGCCTCGTTTCGCGGCTACGGCTACGACGAGCCGGCCGGCAACGCCGACCTGCGTGCGGCGATCGCTCGCTATATCGGTGTTTCCCGATCGGTGCGGGCAGCGGCGGACGATGTGCTGATCACCCGGGGCGCGCAGCAGGCACTGGACCTGATCGGCCGGGTACTGGTCGAACCCGGCGACATGGTCGCGGTCGAGGAGCCCGGTTATCCGCCCGCCCGCGCGTTGTTCGCCTCGCTCGGCGCGCGGGTGATCGGGGTGCCCGTCGACGCGGAAGGCATTGCCGTGCCTGGGATCCCGCGCAACACGCGGCTCGTGTACACCACACCGTCGCACCAGTTCCCGCTCGGCATGTCGATGTCCATGGCCCGCCGCACGGCCTTGCTGGCCTGGGCGGAGAAGCACGACGCGGTGATCGTCGAGGACGACTACGACAGCGAGTTCCGCTTCGCCGACCGGCCACTGGAACCGTTGCAGAGCCTGGACAGCACCGGCAGGGTGATCTACGTCGGCTCGTTCTCCAAGACGCTGCTGCCGATGCTGCGCATGGGTTTCCTGGTCGCGCCGGCGTCACTGCGCGCCGCGCTGCACGCGGCCAAACAGTTCACCGACTGGCACAACGAGCTGGTCGGCCAGATCGCGCTGGCCCGGTTCATCGACGACGGCCTGCTCGCCCGGCACGTGCGCAAGGCCACCCGCGAATACGCCCAGCGACGTGCCGCGATCGCCACCATCCTCGCCGCCGATTTCGCCGAGTGGTTCGAGGTCGTGCCCTCCAGCGCGGGCCTGCACCTGTGTGCCACGGTCCGTCCACACGCGAGTATCGACGTGGCTTCGGTTGCCGCGCAGGCCAGGGAAGCCGGGATCGCCGTCGACGAGCTGGCCGGCTATCGCGGCGGCCCTGGCCTGGCCTTCGGGTATGGCGGTATCAGCGCGGCGGACATCCCGGCCGGCTTGGCGCGCCTGGCCGGGGTCATCCGCGGCTTTCAGTTCTGGCGCTCGTAAGGGATCTGCTCACCGGCGGTCACTGCGAAGGGCAGGTGGTTGCCGGCGGGCGGGAGCGGGCAGGTCGCGAAATCGGTGAAGGCGCAGGGCAGGTTGACCGCGCGGTTGAAGTCCAGACGCACCGTGCCGTCCGCGTCTGGGGCGGCGAAGCTCAAGTTGCGGTTGGCCGCGTAGGTGGTCTTGCCGCTGGTCTCGTCGGTGAACAGGATCATCAGTGACCCGGGCTGCTTGCCGTTGAACGCGGTCAGCGTGTGCTCGGCGCCGTCATGGGTGAACCGCACGATGCCGGGCGCCATGTAGACGTGGCCCAGCCCTTCGACCACCGCGCCGACCTGCGTCGGCCTCGGCTCGTCGAACGGCTCGAACCTGCCGGTCAGCACCCAGTCCTGGTCCGGCGCGTACGAGGGCACGCCGTGGAACTCGGCGCGCGGCGCGGCCTTAGGGTCGTGCACCCGGATCAGGTAGCCCGACCGCCGGGCGATCTCGATCTCCACCTCACCGGCGGCAACGCGCGTGCCCGAACCGCTGTTCACCAGCTCGAACCGGGTCACCTCGGTGACCGGCGCGCCGTCGTAGCTCAGGTCGCCACCGGCAGGGTCCAGGTAGGCGGCGTCCGCGTCCTGCCACCACAGGCCGGGCAGGTCGCCGTAGCGCTGCGGCGTCTCGCTCAGCCAGTCCAGCGACACCAGCGCCAGCCAGCCGTACGGCTCGGCGAGCCCGTGCTCGCGGTCGGTCTTCCAGTCCTGCCAGTCGGCGGCGAAGGTCCGCTCGCCGGTTTCGATGCTCATCCGTCCCACCCCTTGCGTCGCGAAACGAAGCTGCTCTCAGGTGCAACGGCTGTACCCGAGCGCTATTCCGGCGACCACCATGTGGACGGGTCACAGTGTCATCGAAAAGGGGGTGACGGGCCTGGTGCTTCCCCCACCAGGCCCGTCACAGATATTCGAACATACGTTCGAGGTTCGTGTCAAGCGCGGTCCGCGCCGACCGCGACCCCGACGATCGTGCAGGGTTCGGTGCCCTGGTTGCGCCAGGCGTGCCGGGTGCCGTTCTGCACGACGACGTCGCCCGCTCGCAACACCGTCCGCGCCCCGTCGTCGAGTTCCAGCGTGACCTCGCCCGAGACGACCAGCACGTAGTCGATGCTGTCGGTCCGATGCGTTCCCGGTGCACCGGGCTCCATCGCGGCCATCGCGCCGGGCATCAGCCGCTCCAGGTCGGCGAGGGCCGCGGTCTCGTCAAGTCCGGGCTCTGGGATGAGTTCGCCCGGCGCGATCTCGTTGATCATGAAGCGGGAGCCGTCCCGGGGCGGGTAGTAGGCGTCGGCGGGGTGCGGCGAGCCGTCGTCCGGAAACGTCGGTCGCTCGTCCCGGCCCCACAGCCGGTAGGCGGCACAGCCCGGCATCAGCCCGGACGTGATGGGTTCGACGGCGCGATCGTCGACAACGCGCGCCCGGCCTTCGCGATCGTGCCCGGTCACCACTCGGCGAATCGTCATCAGCTTTCCCCCTTTGATACGGTGGCGTATTAATACGCTAGCGTATCCTCTGCGGATGGCGAAGGAGTCGACCCGGCTGTCGGCGCGGGACTGGGCCCAGGCGGCGCTGAAGGCGATCGCGGACGGCGGGCTGGCCGCGGTCGCGGTCGAACCGCTGGCGCGGACGCTCGGTGTGACCAAGGGCAGTTTCTACGCGCACTACCGCAACCGGAACGAGTTGATCGAGGCGGCGCTGACCGAATGGGCGCGTAGCCATGGCGACGAAGGACTCGCCGAACTGGCCGCGATCGCCGACCCTGCCCAGCGCTTGCGCGAACTGCTCACCACCGTCGTGCACGCGGTCCGGCCGCTGGCGCCATCGGTGCAGCTGAGCCTGCTCAGCGACCGCGACGACCCCCGCGTGGCGGAAGCGGTCGGCCGGGTGAACCAGGCCCGGCTGGAATTGCTGGTTCGCACTTACGGGGAACTGGGCCTGGCCCCGGAACGGGCCACATCCCGCGCTCGCGTCGCCTATGCCGCCATCCTCGGGCTGCTGCACCTGGCCCAAACCAGTTCGGACGCTCCGCCTGCCGACCTGCTCGCCGAGGAGGCGGCCGCCGTCTTCCTGTCGCGCTGACCGCACCGGTCACTGCGTGTCAGCGGCCGCGTCAGCGCGGTGGCAGTCCGGTGTCAGGACGGCTTGTCATGGTTGTTCTCGTCATCCCCACCAGGGGGACGCCGAAAACGAACCCCCTCAGGAGGGAATCATCATGGCTACCTTCAACACCCCGCAGCCGATCTCCGCCGTCCTCGACATCGCCGCGGGCAGCATCCGGTTCATCGCCACCGACCGCACCGACACCGCGGTCGAGGTCCAGCCCGTCGACTCCTCGAAGAGCCGCGACGTCAAGGTGGCCGAGCAGACCAAGGTCGAATTCGCCAACGGCGTGCTGCGCGTCGAGGCCTCGGCCAAGAACCAGTACTTCGGCCCGTCCGGTTCGGTCGCGGTCACCGTCCAGCTGCCCGCGGGCTCCAAGGCCGAGGTGAAGGCGGAAAGCGCCGAGATCCGGACCGTCGGCTCGCTCGGCGACGTCGCGGTCAAGAGCGAGCACGGCACCATCGACGTGGCCGAGGCGGCCAGCGCGCGCCTCACCACGGTCGCGGGCGACGTGTCGGTCGGCCGCCTCAACGGCCCGGGCGAGATCCGCACCAGCAAGGGCGACATCAAGGTCACCGAGGCCGTGCGCGGCGCGGTCGTGCTCCGCACCGACGCGGGCAAGGTGGAAATCGGCGCCGCCGCCGGTGTCTCGGCCACCCTCGACGCCGGTACCTCCAACGGCCGCATCCACAACTCGCTGAACAACACCGAGGGCCCCGGTGCCCAGCTCACCATCCAGGCGACCACCGCCACCGGTGACATCTACGCCCGCAGCCTCTGAAACAACCCCACCGAACCGGCTGGCCGAGCACCCACTCGGCCAGCCGGTTCTGTCGTGGGACGGTGGCATGATTGCCCGGTGGACGCGGTGGACTTCGAACCTCATCGGGGTGAGCTGGCGGCATACTGCTACCGGATGATCGGCTCGTTCCACGAAGCCGAAGACCTGGTGCAGGAAACCATGTTGCGGGCATGGAAAGCGCGCGACCGCTACGACCCGATGCGCGCGTCGGTGCGCACCTGGCTGTACCGGATCGCGACCAACGCGTGCCTGACCGCGTTGGACGGCAAGGCCCGGCGCCCGTTGCCCTCCGGTCTCGGCGCGGCCAGCGAGGACACCGGCGCCCCACTCACGCCCGCGTTCGACATCCCTTGGCTCCAGCCGTTTCCCGATGCCCGCTTCGACATCGGCGCTCGCGCCGACCTCCGGCTGGCCCTCGTCGCGGCGATCCAGGTGTTGCCGCCCAGGCAACGAGCGGTGCTCGTGCTCCGCGAAGTCCTCCAGTTCAGCGCCGCCGAGGTCGCCGTCCAGCTGGACACGTCGGTCGCGGCCGTGAACAGCGCGCTCCAGCGGGCTCGCGTCGCCATCGCCGACGTCGGCGACATCGGTGAGGTCGCCGAGCCGGACGATGCCGAAGTCCGCGCGGTGATCCAGCGCTACCTGCACGCTTTCGAGTCGGCCGATGTTCCCGCGCTCGTGCGGCTGCTCACCGACGACGCGATCATGGAGATGCCGCCGGTCCCGCTCTGGTACCAGGGCCGCCGCGACTACGGCCTGTTCATGGACCGCGTCTTCGGCATGTGGGGCCCCGGCTGGCGCATGACGCAGCTCACCGCCAACCGTCAGCCCGCCCTCGCCGCCTACGCACCCCAGCCGGACGGCACCCTCCAACTGCACACGCTGCAGGTCTTCACCGTCGTCGCGGGCCGGGTCGCGGCCAACGTGGTGTTCGCCGATCCGGCCGTGTTCGAAGCGTTCGACCTGCCCAAACAGTTTCCTCTCGATGAGTTTCGCCGACCGCGATGAGTCTGCTCGATGCCGCCGGTACGTACTGGCAGGCATCGAGGAAACAGGAGACTCATCATGAGCGTCATCGTCATCGAGTTCGTCACCATGGACGGCATGGTGTCCGATCCGGACGGTTCCGGCGGCACGCCGACCGGCGGCTGGCTGTTCCGCCACGGCCCGGAAACCGCCGCCGGGGACAAGTTCCGGCTCGGCGACACCCTGGTCGACGGGGTCATGCTGCTGGGCAGGACGACCTGGCAGGCCTTCTCCCGGCTCTGGCCCACCCGCACCGACCCGTTCTCGCAGCGGATGAACGCCGTGCCGAAGCTGGTCGCGTCGCGCACGCTGACCGACACCTCGGCGTGGGCCAACTCGCGGCTGATCGACGGTGAGCTGGCCGACGTCGTCAAGCGCGAGCAGCGCGATGTGATCATCACGGGCAGCCTCAGCGTCGTGCACCAGCTGATGGCGCAGGACCTGATCGACGAGTACCGCCTGATCACCCTGCCCACCATCCTCGGCACCGGCGAGCGGCTGTTCCCGCTCGCCGAGCAGCCCACCTACCTGGAGTGCGTCACGGCCGGCCAACAGGGCGCCGTCTCCTACGCGCGGTACCGGAGGGAAGCCCGATGACCGCCCGTTTCGTTGCCCTGTATGAAACTCCGGCCGATCCGGCCGCGTTCGAGGAGCACTACCACAACGTGCACATCCCGCTCGCGTACAAACTGCCCGGACTGCGCCGCTACACGATCAGCCGCGACATCGTGTCGCTGCGCGGCGAGACGCCCTACTATCTCCTCGCCGAGCTGGACTGGGGCACCATGGACGAGTTGCGGGCCGCGTTCGCGTCTCCGGAAGGCCGGGCGACGGCCGAGGACGCGGCGCACCTGGCGGTACTCGCGCCGATGCGCGCCATGATCTTCACCGCGGAGGACGCCCGCTGAGTCAGTGCTCCCGGCCGGTCGGGGTGCCGGTCGGTTCGAACATCAGGATCGACGCACCGTCTACTGAGGACGGTTTGTGTTCGGTGCCGCGCGGCACGACGAACACCGACGCGGTTGGCAGAGTCACCACGCGCTCACCGCCGGGTTCGCGGAGGGCGATGGTGAGTTCGCCGTCCAGAACGAGGAAGAACTCGTCGGTGTCGTCGTGCCGGTGCCACACGAAATCGCCCGCCACCTTGGCGATGCGGACGTCGTAGTCGTTGATCGTGGTCGCGATGCGCGGCGACCAGAGGTCGTCGAAGGCGGCCAGGGCGGTGGGCAGATCGAGAGGTTGGTTGGTCACATCGACCATGTTCGATGATGCGGCGCGCCGTGCCGAGTGCTAGAAATCGCATATGTCGAATGGATCCTCTCACCGGGTCGCGATGCTGGTCGACGAGGGCTCGAACCCGTTCGAACTGGGTGTCGCCGCCGAACTGTTCGGGTTGCGGCGGCCCGAGTTGGACCGCCCGTGGTACGAGTTCACGCTGTGCGCCGAGGACCGGACCGTGCGCATGCACGAGGGCCTGTTCACCATGACCGAGGTGGCCGGGCTCGACGCGGCCGACGCGGCAGGCACGGTGATCGTGCCGAACCGGCCCGATCCGGAAGCCGGGTGTTCGCCCGCGGTGCTGCGGACCATCCGGCGCGCGGCGGAGCGCGGCGCACGGCTGGTCAGCTTCTGCACCGGGGCGTTCAGCCTGGCCAAGGCGGGCGTGCTGGACGGCCGGCCGGCGACAACCCACTGGCGCTGGGTCGAGACGTTCCGCGAGCGGTATCCGAAGGTGTTGCTGGAGCCGGACGTGCTCTACGTGGACGACGGCAACGTGCTGACCGCGGCCGGAAGTGCGGCCGCGCTGGACCTTGGCTTGCACCTGATCCGGCGGGATCACGGCGCGGAGGTGGCGAACGCGGTCAGCCGACGGCTGGTGTTCGCGGCGCATCGGGATGGCGGACAGCGCCAGTTCATCGAGCGGCCGGTGGCCGACGTGCCGGACGCGTCGCTGGCGCCGGTCCTCGCCTGGGCGCAGAGCCACCTTGATCAGCCGCTGACCGTAGCGGATCTGGCCGCGCGAGCCGCGTTGAGTCCGGCCACGCTGTACCGCCGGTTCCAGACCGAACTGGGCACGACGCCGTTGTCCTGGCTGACAACCGAACGGGTCGAGCTGGCTTGCCGGTTGCTGGAGCGCGGCGAGCTGAGCCTGGATCGGGTCGCGCACGCCAGCGGGCTCGGGACGGCGGCGAACCTGCGCACATTGATGCGCAGGAAGACCGGGCTCACGCCGAGCGACTATCGGCGCCGGTTCGGTCTGGTCCGCGCCCTCTGATTGTCGGCCCGTTCGGTCATGATGTGGACATGGCTGACGACGAGACCGAAATCCGGCAGCTGATCGAGCGCTGGGCCAAGGCGGTGCACGATGGCGACCTGGCCGGCGTGCTCGCCGACCACTCCCCCGACATCGTGATGTTCGACGTGCCGCCACCGCACCAGGGCGTGCGCGGGATCGACGCGTACCGCGAGGTGTGGCCGGCGTTCTTCGAGTGGCAGCGCGGCGGCGCGGTGTTCGAGATCGCCGAACTCGACATCACCGCCGGTGCCGATGTCGCGTTCGCGCAGGCTCTGCTGCGCTGCGACACGCTGGAGAACCTGGCACGCAAGCCAGGGTCGCGGCTGCGGCTGACCATCGGCCTGCGCAAGGTCGACGGCCGCTGGCAGGTCACCCACGAACACCATTCCTTCCCGCTCGACCTCCCGGCCGACGGCGAAGCCGAGGTGCGCGCGGTACACGAAAAGTGGGCCGACCGGACCGCGGCCAAGGATCTCGACGGGTTGATGGAGAACATCGACCCGGACGTCGTCTCCTACGAACACGCGGGGCCTCTCCAGTACGTGGGCCGGGACGCGGTGCGCGAGGTCTGCCGGGAAGGGCTGGCCGCGTCGGCCGGTGCGGTGTCGCTGGAAACGCCGGATCTGACCGTGCGGGTCGACGGAGATCTCGCGGTGAGCTGGGGCCTTGACCACGTGTCCGCCGCCGGCTCGCAGAGCTGGTCACGGGCGACGCGGGTGTTCCACAAGGACGACGGGGAATGGCGGATGATCCACCAGCACCTGTCCTTCCCGCTGCCCGAGCAATAAATCATTGGCAGGGACGACGGCGGGCAGGTATGGTCCCCGCAGCCGTGATCGACCGTTGGAGGTGGGACCCGTGAACGTTGTACGCACGTGGGTGCTCCCACTTGTCTTCACGGTGGGGCGATAGCCGTAGGTGTCGCCGGGAGCGCCGATCAGGCACCCCCCCGAAAGGCAGAAACCTATGGACCATACGCAGATCAACCGCATCGCCGAGCGACATTGGCACGCGCTGGACGACGACCGGGTGGTCGGGCGCGGCGAGGCGTTGCGACGGCCGGACGGCCGGACTTTCCTGTGCGTCGACGCGTGGCACGACGCGGTTTTCGATCGGCTCGCCTGCTCGATGCTGGCCGAGCTGCCCAGGCCGCTGTACACGGTGGTCGACGAGGCGGATGTCGACCTCACCGCACAGTGGCGCCGCGCGGGTTTCGCGACCGGGCGGCGGGAATGCGGATTCGTCATACCCACGGACGGGCTCGGCCCGGTGCCGACGCCGGAGGGCGTGACCATCCTCGGCTTCGGCGATGCCGCGCACGGACCGCTGCACGCCCTGGATCGGGCGGTTCGCGAGGAGATCGGGTCGCAGCCGATGCCTGCCGAGGTGCTGCCCCGGCCGGACGGGATCACGGTTGCGGACGCGTCGCGCTACGTGGCCGCCGCGCGCGGCGATCGGTACGTGGGGCTGGCCCGGGTGACGCCGGTGCGGCAGCCGCGGATCGGGATGATCGCGGTGCGGTTCGATGAGCGGCGGCGCGGCATCGCGCGGGCGATGCTGGCCACCGTGCTGGGCTCGTTGCACCGCAACGGGATCGGCTCGGCATGGGCCGAAGTGGACGAATCCAACAAGGCCGCCCTGGCGTTGTTCGAGGGCATCGGCGCCCGCGAGGCCGGCGGCAACCTGGAACTGGTGCTGGCATGAGCAAAACGAATGGCGGCATCGAGATCGAGGGCACCGTGACGGAGTGCCTGCGCAACGCGACGTTCCGGGTGGAGCTGGAGAACGGGCACAAGGTGCTCGCGCACATCAGCGGCAGGGTGCGGCGCAACTACATCAAAATCCTGCCCTACGACCGGGTTCTGGTCGAGCTGAGCCCGTATGACCTCAACCGGGGCCGGATCATCTTCCGCTACCGCACCTGATCCACGACCGTCGGCGTCCGGCCGCCAACCGGACGCCGACCGGAGCGTTCATGCCCGGTGGTAGGTGTGGACGACGACACCGTTGGGCAGCTGAGTGGTGTCGCTGAGGGAAAGGGCGCGGCGCGGGCCGCCGGTGAACAGCGGCTTGGTGCCGTCCGATCCCAGCAGGTACGGGAAGATCATGAACCGGTACTCGTCGATCAGGTCGTGCTGGTGGCACAGGTTGAACAGCTCCCCACTGCCGGACAGCAGCAGGTTGCCGCCCTCGCCCTCGGTCAGCTTGCGGATGCCTTCGACCACGTCACCCTCGATGAGGCTGGCGTTCCAGGTCAGCTCGGTGCGGGTGCCCGATGCGACGTACTTGGGCATGCTGTTCATCCGCTCGCCGAACTCGCCGGTGTCGGTCATCGTCGGCCACGCCTGCGCGAACCCGTCGTAGGTGCGGCGGCCGAGCAGCAGCGCCTCGGACTCGGCCAGCTCCTGCCATTTGTACGCGCCTGCCTCGTCGCTGAAGAACGGCATCGACCAGGTGCCGGGCTCATCCATGTAGCCGTCGAGGGTGACGTACTCGGTGGCGACGATCTTCTTGCTCATGATTCCTCCGTCTCGATGCTGGCCTCCTGGCTACGCGTCGAATGAGGAATCCGCGAATCGACATTCTGGCTGACTGTGACTGCGGTCACGCCGTGCCGAGGGTGTCGGCGAGGCGGGCGAGGCCCTCGTGGCCGTGGCCGTTGCCGATCGCCCGGCGAACCAGGCGCAAGCCTGCGACCAGGGCATCCGCGTCGATGCCGTGCTCGGCGGACGTTTGCGCGATGTGTTCGAGGCTGGCCTCGGCGGAGGCGATGGTGGACACCGCGCCGGAGAATTCGCCCGCGTCGAGCTGTTCACCGAACCGGGTGAGCATGTTCGGCAGCAACTCGACCATGGTCCGGCCGAACGGTGCGAGTTCCGCGCCGCTGATGCCTTCGGCGCGGGCCAGTGCGAGGCCGTGCACGATGCCGTTGACCGAGTTCCAGAACATGTCCAGCAGCGCGATGTCGTAGGCCGAGGCCCGGCCGGTGTCCGGCCCGAGGTAGCGGGCGGTGCCCCCGAGGGCGGCGAGGGTGTCCGCCCATTTCTCGTAGAGCGGCTCGGGGCCGCTGTAGAGGACGAGCGCGGCCGGGGTACCGATCGTCGGCGCGGGGGTCATGATCGCGCCTGCGAGGTAGTTGGCGGCGGCGCGGTCCCGGGCCTGGATGGGAGTGCCCGAGGTGAGGTTGATCAGGGTGCGGCCGGTCAGGTCGGCCGAGGCGAGGGCCGCGGATACGGCGGCGTCGCCGCGAACGCAGACGACGGCGAGGTCGCTGGCCGCGATGGCGTCGGCTGGCGTGGCCGCCCGGGTGGCACCGGGCGGGGCTGGGGTGGCCGGGGTGCGGGTCCAGGCCGTTGTCTCATGGCCTGCGGCGACGAATGCACTGGTCAGGGCCTTGCCCATCGGGCCAAGACCGAGGACGGTCACGGTGGTCATAGTTGGATTGTTGCACAAATATCAAACAATAGAACAGTCGAACTGTCTGTTAGCGTGACCAGGTGCGATCGGTGTTTCATCCCGCGACGGCAGACATCAGCCTGGCCGGGGTCATGCACGCACTGTCGGATCCGACCCGGCTGTCGATCGTCGCGCAGCTCGCCGCGACCGATGGCGACGTCTGCGGTGACATCGGGACCGACCTGGACCTGCACAAGTCGACGTTCTCGCACCACTACCGGGTGCTGCGCGAGGCAGGTCTCACACTGACCACAGTGGAGGGACGCAACCGGATCGTGCGGCTGCGCAGGGACGATCTGGCCCAGCGGTTTCCCGGCCTGCTCGATTCGGTGCTGGCCGCGCTGCGCGCACAGGGGTCAGTCGACGCCCTCGATGATGCGTAGGTCGCGGACCGCCGCGTCGCCGAGCGTTTCGAGGGCTTTGCGGTAGTCCGGGGTGTCGTACGCGGCGAGGGCCGCTTCATAGCTGGGGAACTCGACGAGGACCGTGCGCTGGTTCAACCCGGCCTCGTGCGGGACGACCTGGCCGCCGCGGGCCAGGAACTTGCCGCCCGCGTCGGCGACGGCCGGACCGGCGAGCTTGCCGTACGCGGTCAGCCGATCCTGGTCGGAGATCGACTGGTAGGCCACGACCCAGTAACCCTTTGACATGGCAACGACCCTACTCGATCAGGGCCTCGGCACAACGTTTAACCAAAAGGTTTGACATCGCGCGCCGGCGCCCGTACATTAAACCTTGTGGTTAACGATTCGGATGAGCCGATCGACGAGCTGGACGAGGTGTTCCACGCTCTGGCGCACAGCGCGCGGCGCGGCATGCTCGCCCGGCTCGCCGAACGCGAACTGACCATCGGCGAACTCGCCGAACCGCTCAACATGTCGCTGGTCGCGGCCTCCAAGCACGTGCGCGTGCTGGAACGGGCCGGGCTGGTGGGGCGCACCGTGCGTGGCCGCACGCACGTGTGCCGACTGAACCCGAAGCCGCTCGCCGAAGCCGACCTGTGGCTGCGGTTCTACCGCCGCTACTGGACGGAATCGCTCGACGCGCTGGAGCAGCTGTTCACCAACGAGGAGGACCAATGACCGAGCCCGCGATCGACCTGCACCGCACCATCCCGGCCGCGCCCGAGCGCGTCTACCGCGCCTGGCTGGCCCCGGACACGATTCGCCGCTGGCTGGCTCCGTCGATCTTCACCGTGGACCGGGTCGAGGTGGACGAGCGGGTCGGCGGCAGGCTGAGTGTGTGGCAGCGCGACGGGTCCGGCGCCGACGTGGGCGGCGCCGAGGCGGAGATCGTCGAGCTGAGCAGCCCGGAACGCATCGTGTTGCGCTGGTGGTTCGTCGGCCCGGACCGGGCAACGGACCCGGAGCTTGAGACCCGGCTGACCGTCACCTTCACCGGCACGGCCGACGGCAGGACCGACCTGCACCTGCGGCACAGCAGGCTGGACGGGCTGCGCGCGCGGCTGCCGAAGGTCGCGGGCAACGTGGCCGCGGGCTGGGGCGCGGCGCTGGACGGGCTGGCGGCGCAGGCCGTGCTGGACGACCCGGTCTCGCGCGAACTGCTCGACTCGGCGATCCCCGCGCGGATGGCCTACACCGGACTGGACGGCGCACCGAGGGTGGTGCCGATGGGTTTCTGGTTCAACGGCAGGGAAATCGTGTTCTGCACCGTGGACATCGCACCGAAGGTGCGGGCGCTGCAGGCGGATCCCCGGCTGGCGGTCACCATCGACACCGAGGGCCAGCCGCCGCACGTGCTGCTGCTGCGCGGCACCGCGCGGATCGAGATCGTCGACGGCGTGCCGGACGAGTACATCAAGGCCAGCGGCAAGCTGGTGGACGAGGCGAACATGCCCGCGTTCGAGGCGCAGGTGCGCGCGATGTACGCGCGGATGGCGCGGATCGTGCTCGCGCCGAGCTGGGCCAAGGTGCTCGACTTCGAGACCAGGGCGCCGGACTTCGTGATGAAGCTGGCCGCCGAGAAATCCCAGCAAGCCGGCGTGAACGCGGGTTGATCAGGGGCGGGCCGAGCCGGCCATCGGGATGTTGCCGCGCTGCCGCGCCCGGTACGTGGCGCCCTTGACCCGGTTGCCACAGGTTTTCATCGCGCACCATTCCCGCCGGAAACCGCGCGAGCGATCGATGAACACCTGCGTGCATTCCGGCCGGTTGCACTCCTTGAGCAGTGCGCCGTCCGGTCCACCCAGGATCTCTACGGCATCTCTGGCCACTGCGGACAGGGCCTGGTCAGCGGTGGCTCGGATGTGCTTGCCGTCCTTGCTCAGCTGCGGGACGGTCGCTGGCATCCGGGCCGCGTCGTTGAGCAGCGCCAGCGCTCGCTCGTCGTAGTCTTCGCGGGCCAGCCGGGACGAGACCAGGTCGTAGATGGCCTCGCGCAGGGCGATCGCCTTGTCCAGGTCGACCTGCGCGGAGACCGGTTCGACCTCGCCGACGCCGGATTCCCGGAACCACGCGTCCAGGTTCTTCGGGGCGCGCAGTTTCTCCAGCGGCACGGCGTTGCGCCGGGCCCGCAGCGTGCCCACGAAGTCCAGGGCCGCGTTGCCACACGGAAAGGCATGTTCCACAACACCAGTTTGACAGGTGTTGCTCAGCTCTGCAACGATGCGAACCGTTCTGACCGGTGTTGAATAGCGAACAACGGAATTCGAGGGGTCCGAGAATGATCAGCAGGCGGGGTTTTGCGAAAGCGGTCGGCGCGGGCGCGGCGGCGGTGTCGCTGGGGGGCGCGATGAGCACGACGGCGGCGGCCACTCCCCTGCCGACCGGCACCGACCTGGGCGATTTCGGGGTGTTGAAGCAGGTCAAGGCCGGTGAGCTGAACATCGGCTACGTGGAGAACGGGCCCGCCGACGGGCCGGTGGTGATCTGCCTGCACGGCTTCCCGTACTCGATCTACAGCTATGTCGAGGTCGCGCCATTACTGGCCGAGGCCGGTTATCGCGTGATCGTGCCCTACCTGCGCGGCCACGGCACCACCACGTTTCTGTCCGAGCACACCAGGCGCGACGCCCAGCAGACCGTGTTCGCGCTGGACCTGATCGCGTTGATGGACGCGCTCAAGATCAAGCAGGCGGTGCTGGCCGGCTACGACTGGGGTTCGCGCACCGCGGACATCGTGGCCGCGTTGTGGCCGGAGCGGGTCAAGGCGCTGGTGTCGGTGTCCGGTTACCTGATCACCAACCTCAAGGCCAACCTGAGCCCGATCCCACCCAGCCTTGAGTGGGCCTGGTGGTACCAGTACTACTTCGCCACCGAGCGCGGCGCCGAAGGCTTGAAGCGCAACGCGCACGATCTCGGCGCGGTGATCTGGAAGTTCAACTCCCCCACCTGGGACTACTCCCCGGCCACCTACGAGCAGACCGCGGCCGCGTTCACCAACCCGGACTACACCGCGATCGTGCTGGGCAACTACCGCTGGCGGCTGAGCCTGATCCCGGGCAACCCGCGCTACAACAGCATCGAGAACCTGTTGCAGCGGGCCCCGTCGATCGGCGTGCCCACGGTGACCATCGACCCGGTCAAGGACCCGTTCTACGCGGGCACCGGCGACACCGGTTACCGCACCCACTTCACCGGCCCCTACCAGCACCGGCTGCTGGAGATCGGCCACAACGTGCCGCAGGAGGCCCCGCGGGAGTTCACTCAGGCTGTGCTTGACGCGGACCGGTTGAGGTAGCGCCGAGCCGGACGAGGACGTACTCCGTCACGTTCACCGCGCCGATCACCACCCCGAGGCCGCACAACGCGATCAGTGCCGACATGTGGGCGGCAGCGGGGATCAGCGCGAGCACCACCACCGCGGCGGCCAGCCGCGTCACCGACCAGGTGTGGAACATCCGCCAGCGGTTGTAGCCGAACGTGGCCAGATACAGCGCGGTGCCGCCGAACAGCAGGTACAGGTTGCGCCCGGTGAGCGGCTGGCCGGGATCGTCGACGGCTACGTACATGCCGACCGAGACCGCGATGATCGCCCCGATGAACACCAGGTGGCCATAGGAAAGCACGGTGCGAATGATGTCGTTGCGAGCGTCCTTGTATGACAACGCGTGTTGCACCGCGCCCGCCGCGTAGCCGTAGTAGACCCACCACAATCCGGCGGCGAGCACGAACGCGGCGGCGACCGCGAGCACCTTGGCAGGCCCGAGTGCCGCGGTTCCGGCCGCGACCGGTGCGCCGATGTCGACGATGGACTCGCCGAGCGCGATGATCAGGAAGCCGCCGAAGCGCTCGGCCAGGTGACCGGGCACGAATCGGGCCGTGGCCAGCACTTTGCGGGCGAGCGCCGGGTTGGACAGGTCGGCGAGCGCGGCGACGGCCCACAGCGCGAACCGGACCGGCGTGGGCAGAAATCCGCCGATGAGCAGCAGCGGTCCACTGATGCAGGCGCCGACCACGAAACTGACCTTCGGCATCTTGCCCGCCCGCCAGATCATGTACAGCAGGATGAGCCGGATCGCCAGGTAGGAGGCGCCGAAGAAGGCGCCACGCTCGCCGTAGGCGCCGGGCACCGCGAGCGCCATGAACATGCCGCCGAGGCCGATCGCGAACAGGCCGATCCGGTCGCTGTTCGAGGACAGGCCGTGCGTGTTGGCGTAGATGCAGGTGCCGACCCACACCCAGTAGATCGGCACGAACGCGACGGCCGCGTGGCCGACCCCGACCAGGCCTTGATCCAACCGCAGCAGCTGGGTCACCTCGGTGACCGCGAAAACGAACACCAGATCGAAGAACAACTCCGCCCAGGAAACGCTGAGTTCCTCTGGCTCGTCATCGTCAACGGGCACGGTCCGTTCGGTCTGCTCGCTGTTTGTCACGGCTCCATTCTCCACACCGGGTTATCGTCGGCGGAACACGAAGTCTGAGCTACGACTTGACGGAGGACGCGTGCGAGGCACTGTGTTGCTGGTCGGCGGCCGGGTGATCGAACCGGGCGCTGGCACCGATCGGGTGATGGACGTACTTGGCCGGGACGGCTCGGTCGCCGCGGCCGGTCCAGGTCTGGTGGCGCCGGAGGGCGCGACGGTGCTGGACGTGTCCGGGCTGGTGGTCGGGCCCGGGTTCATCGACCTGCACAGCCATGTGAACTCCGTGCGCGGCCAGCGGTTGCAGGCGCTGGACGGCGTGACCACCGCGCTGGAACTGGAGGCGGGCGCGACCCCGGTCGACCTGGCCTACCGGGTGACCGCGCGCGAGGGCAGGCCGCTGAACTACGGCTTTTCCGCGTCCTGGTCGGCGGCGCGGGCGCAGGTGCTGCTCGGCGCGGAGCCGAACGTGTCGATCGAGGCGGCGCTGGGCGTGTTCGGCAATCCGGCCTGGCAGCGCGACTCCTCCCCCGCCGAACTCACCGCCTGGCTGAACCTGCTGGAACAGGAACTCGCCGACGGTGCGCTCGGCATCGGCGTGCTGCTCGGTTACGCGCCACGCACCGACCCGGCGGAATTCCTGGCGGTGGCGCGGATCGCGGCGAAGGCGGGCGCGCCGACGTTCACGCACGCGCGGGAAATCGTGGAGGCCGACCCGACGACGCCGATCGACGGCGCCGAGGAACTGGTGCGCGCGGCCGGTGAGACCGGCGCGGCCATGCACCACTGCCACGTCAACTCGACCTCGCGCCGCCACGTCGACCGGGTGCTGGCCCTGCTCGCGTCCGCCCAGTCGGCGGGCAGCCCGGTGACGGTCGAGGCGTATCCCTATGGCGCGGGCAGTACCGGGGTGGGCGCGTTCTTCCTGGCCCCGGAACGGTTGGCGGCGTGGGGCATCCGGCCGGACAGCATCGTGCTGGTGGCCACCGGTGAGCGCATCGCCGACGAGGCTCGGCTGCGCGAGGTGCGCGCGACCGATCCGGGTGCGACCTGCATCGTCGAGTACCTCGACGAGAACGACCCGGCCGACCGCGCGATCCTGGCCCGCGCCATGGCTTTCCCGGATTCCATTGTGGCCAGTGACGCGATGCCGGTGCTGCTGCCTGCGGAGGTGACGGATCCGCTGGTCTGGCCGTTGCCGCCGGGCACCGGCACCCATCCGCGCACCTCGGGCACGTTCGCGCGGGCGATTCGGTTGATGGTGCGGGAAACCGGCACCTGGACCTGGCTGGAAGCGTTCCGCCGCTGCTCGTGGCTGCCCTCGCGGGTGGTCGCTGGCATCGCACCGGACGCCGCAGGCAAGGGCCATCTGGGCATCGGCGCGGACGCGGACATCGTGGTCCTCGATCCCGAGCGCATCACCGACAACGCCACGTTCACCGCGCCGGCGCAGACCTCGATCGGCGTGCGGCACCTGCTGGTCAACGGCGAGTTCGTGGTGCGCGACGGCGAACTGCGCACCGATGCCTTCCCGGGCCGTCCGCTGCGCGGCCGACCGGCCTAGTTTTCATCCAATGTAGACAGACGATCGCGGATCTCGTCGGCGATGGGCAGGTGCAGTTCGTCGAACACCCCCAGCGCGGCGTTCCACAGCTCGCGCGCGGCGACCTTGTCGCCGAGCGCGAGGCGGATGTCGCCCAGGTGCACCCGGCAATCCATTTCCTGCGCCGGGTTTTTCTCCTGCCGGTGCAGTTCGATGGCGTGCTCGTAGTACTCGGCCGCGGTGGTCAGATCGCCCTGGGCGTAGTAGACCGCCGCGAGCCGGTCCCAGCCGTGCGCCTCGCCGCTGGTGTCGTCGAGTTCGCGGAAGATCTCGATGGCGCGCTCGATGGTCTGCGCCGCGCTCTCGAACTTGCCCAGATGGCAGTAACACTGGCCGATACCGAGAATGGCAAGGGCTTGGTCAGGCACGTCGTCCTGTTCGGCGAACAGCGTCACCGCGCGCTGGAAGTGATCCAGCGCCTCCTCGTAGCGGCGCTGTTCCTCGCGCACCCAGCCGAAGTTGGCCTCCAGCTTGCCGTTCTGCGCGGTGTAGCCGAGCACCGCGAACAGCTTCCTGGTGCGTTCCAGCTCGACCGCGGCCTGATCGTTGCGGCCCAGCATGTGATAGGCGCCGGCCAGGCTGCGGTGACAATGCGACTGGGCGAAGAGGTCTCCCGCCGCCGTGGCCGCGCCGAGCGCCGTGGTCATCACCGTGATCCAGTCCGCCCAGTAGCCGAGCCGGTGCAGATACGGCTGCATGGACAGCGCCAGCTGCCAGGAATAGTGGCGCAGCTCGGAAAACTCCGCCGCCTGTGCGACCGCGTTGGCCAGCACCAGATGTTCCCGGTCGAACCACGCGCTGGCCGTCGCCCTGGTCGGCAGCTCCTCCGGTGTCACGCCCTCGCGCGGGCCGGGCAGCATCATCGGCACCCAGGACGCCATCCTGGTCGGTTCGGCGCTGCGCATCGAGTAGAGGTAGTAGTCGTAGCAGCGGGCGCGGGCCTCGGTGCGCAGCGGCGCGGAGTCCTGTTCGGTGCTCAGTTCTTCCGCGTAGGAGCGCAACAGGTCGTGCGCGGCGTAGCGGCCGGGCTCGGTCTCGGTGAGCAGCGCGAACTGGATCAGCTCGGCGAGGTGCGGGCGCAACTCGGCGGGACGGCGACCGGCCAGCGCGGCGATCGCGCGCTGGCAGATGTCCGGACCGGGAGGCACGGACAGCAACCGGAACAACGCGGCCGCGTCGGCGCTGAGCATCTGATACGACCAGGAGAACACCGTGCGCACGTCGACCGAGGCGTCGCTGGAGTCCAGCGCGTCCAGGCGGGTGCGCTCGTCACGCAGCTCGGCGGCAATGGCCGAAATGGACAGTCGATCGTCGACGACGGCCCGCGCCGCGACGACCGCGATCGCCAGTGGCAAGCCGCCGCACACGTCCAGCACCTCGGCGACCGCGCCCGGTTCGGCCGCGAGCCGCTGCGGCCCGATCCGTTTGGCCAGTGTCTCGCGGGCTTCCTGGGGCGGAAACGGCCGCAGCTCGACCAGATGCGCGCCATAGCTCGCGGCCAGGCCGATCAGCGCGCGTCGGCTGGTCACGATCACCAGGCAACCGGGCGTCGACGGCAGCAGCGGGCGGACCTGCGCGACCTCGCAGGCGTTGTCCAGCAACACCAGCATGCGCCGCCCGGCCAGCAGACTGCGGTAGAGCGCGGCCTGTTCCGCTACGTCGGCGGGAATCCGGTTGGCGGGCACGCCGAGCACGTGCAGGAATCCGCTGAGCGCCTTGTCGGTGGGCAGGGTGCGCCCGCTGGAGTCGAAGCCGCGCAGGTTCACGTAGAGCTGACCGTCCGGGTAGCCCTGTGCCAGTTCGTGCGCCCAATGCACGGCGAGGGTGGTTTTTCCGACGCCGGCCATGCCGCTGATCGCGGTGATCGGTACGCCCCGGCCGTCATCCGGGATGGCCGCGGTCAGCCGGGCCAGTTCGTCCGCTCGCCCGGCGAAGACGCGCAGGTCGGGCGGGAGCTGGGCCGGCCGGACGATGCGCCCGGTCGTGACCGGGGTGCGTGGCGCGGTGCTGGTTTGCTGGCGCAGCACCTGTTCCTGGGCGTGGCGCAGCGCCTGGCCGGGTTGCACGCCGATCTCGTTGTGCAGCGCGCGGCTCACCGAGGTGTACACGGTCAGCGCCTCGGCCTGGTAGCCGGCGGCGGCGAGGCAGAGCATGAGTTCGGCCTGCAAGGCTTCGTCGGTCGGGTTCAGCGCGGCGAGTTCGCGCAGGATCGGCAGCACGTCCTGCGGGCGACCGGCGGCCCGCGCGGCCTCGGCCGCTTCCTGGGCGGTCAGCACCCGTTCCCGGTCGACCCGGGTGAACGTCGGCTGCGCCCGCGTGGTCAGCTCGATGCCGCTGGCGCACGGCCCGTGCCAGAGCGCGAGCGCGGCGAGGAAGCCGGGCAGCGCCTGCGCGGCGTCGCGGGTGCGCGCGGTCGCGGACAATTCCCGGAACCGCAGGAGATCCAGCGTTTCCGCGCTCACGTTGAGCAGATAGTTGCTCTGCTGGCGCACCAGCCAGTGGCCGCGCTGGCGGGTCGGCAGGTCGGGTTCGAACTGGCGGCGCAGCATGCCGATGCTGCGGTGCACGCTGTTGGCGGCGCTGGGCGGCGGGCTGTCTTCCCAGAGCAGTTCGATCAGTTGCGGCATGCTGACCGGCTGACCGGCGGCGACCAGCAGCAGCGCCAGCACCTTACGCTGCGTCGGCGGCCCGCAGTCGATCTCGGCGTCGCCGCGCCAGGCGCGGACCGGCCCGAGCACGGAGAACCGCAGGGAGTCTGTCGATTGCACGATGGGTGCACAGTAGTGCACGCGCCGGGCAACGTCCCTGCTCAGCGGCTACGCACCTAGCGAGGACTGAGAACGGTCTTGCTTCCCACTACGTGAGAGCCTTCGGCCAATGGATGGCCATCGGCGCGTCCCTGCTCAAGCCTCGCTGCTGCCCTGCGCCAAGCTCCTCCCACGCGACCGAGCCGCATCCCGAGCGCGGCTTATCGCCTCGAAGTTTTCGAAGTTTTCGTTTACGCTCGAGATTGACGCTTGAGGGAACCAGCGTGCGACGACGAAGGCGGAGCGTGGACAGATGACTGCTGCGGTGGATGACCTCGAACAACACACCCTCCTGCCGCCCGAGCCTGGCACCCCTGAGCAAACGGTACTGCGAGCACTTGGCGCGTTCCTGACCCCGGAGGTGAAGCCCACAAAGCACGCACGTTTGATCGGCCCCGAAGGCGACGAGATCGAACTGCCGGACGAGTTGTACACCGTGATCCGCGCCGCCGTACACACGCTGCTGACCGGTCGAGGAATAAGCATCGCCCCACACACCGCAGTGCTCTCTACGCAAGAAGCCGCGGATCTCCTCGGCATCTCCAGGCCGACGCTTGTCAAACTACTCGAGGGCGGCGAGATTCCATTCGAACAATCCGGCCATCGTCGACACCGCCGGATCCGGCTGGCCGATGTCGAGGCGTATCGACAACGCGCACGCCAAAGCCGCCGAACGGCATTGGGCCAACTCACGCGTGACGCCGACGAGGACAACCTTTACGAGACTGGCACGGGCTTCATTAACACCCGATAATGGGGCACTGACAGACTGGCCGAGTGCTGTTCCCAGCCCTGTTGGATGCGAACGTCCTCGTCCCAATTCACCTCACGGACCTCCTGCTGCGGCTTGCTGAGGCTGAGACTTATCGACCGCTGTGGTCGGAACAGGTGCTCCAGGAGGTCGAGCGCAACCTACCCAAGGTAGGTGTGAGGGTTGAGAAAGCGCGACGGCGCGTCGGTGTCCTGCGTAACGAATTCCCGGACGCGATGGTCACGAGTTATGAGCCATTGGTCGACGCCATGACCAATCATCCCAAGGATCGGCACGTTCTAGCCGCAGCCGTACGCGCCAACGCCGAAATCATTGTGACGGCAAATGTACGTGACTTCCCCGAGTCGGCCTGCGCTCCATACGACATCGGGGTTGTCCATCCTGATGACTTCCTCCTCGATCAGCTCGACCTGTACGCGGAGGAGACCCTCCTTTGCCTACGACAACTGGTCGCCGATCGCCGACGACCACCTACACCTATGCCTGCTTTCCTCGATCAATTCCGCGCTACGGTGCCCAATTTTGTCGAGGCCGCGTCAACACTACTGCGGCATTGATCGCTGTGCCTCAGTTTTCCGGTTTGGCCGCGCGGACCCACTGGATCAGGCCGCGCTGGTTGACCTTGACCTTGCTCAGGCCCGCGTCGAGCAGGGTGTCGGCGATTTCGTCGCCGTCGAAGAAGTGCAGGCCTGCCGCGGCGGGCACCAGGTCGGCCAGCTTGGTGAGCGGGCCGACCGACGAGGTGGGCACCATGATCGCCAGGCGTCCGGCGGGTTTGAGCACGCGGACCATCTCGGTGAGCGCTGCGGTCGTGTCCGGGATGAGTTGCAGCGCGGCCATGGACACGACGGCGTCGGCGATCTCCGCGCGGAACGGGAGGTGTTGCGCGTCGGCGCGCAGGAAGCCGACGTTGGCGGAGGCTTCCGCGGCGACGGCGCGGGCGAGCATGGCCGGGGAGATGTCCACGCCGAGCGCGAGACCGTCCGGTCCGGCGGCGCGGGCCAGGGCCGAGGTGACGTTGCCGGGGCCGCTGCCGATGTCGAGCGCGACGCCGTCGCCGGGCAGGTGCAGCCAGTCCGGATCGAGTTGCCAGGCGGCGAGCAGGCGGCGGCCGATGCTCTGCGCGATGTCGTAGAGCTGGGAGCCGAGGTCGGAGGCCCACAGTTGCTGCACCGGGCCGTCGTTGCGGGCCTGGGCCGGTTGTTCGGGACCGAGCAGGTTCAGGTAACCGTTTTCCGCGTCGGGCTCCCCGGGCGGTTGCGCCAGCAGCGCCATCGCTCGTTGGAGTGCCTTGGGCAGCACGGTCGATGCCGGACCATGACTAGCGCTGTCACTGGTATCGCTCATGTCGGCGGCGCCCCTTCCTTCGACCGATCGATTGCCATCACCCTACCGGCCGAGTCACCCCATCGCGCGTCTGTCCACAGTAGAACGACATGAATGCCTGGATTCGGCCGACGCGGCACCGCACACTGGACTGATGGCAAAACCTGCCGGCGGCGGCGAGTCGGTGATCTCGCGGGTGGTCCGGATCTTCGACGCGCTGGCCGCGGCCGATCCGGCCCTGTCCGCGCCCCGGGTCGCCGAACTCGCTCGCCGGTGCGGATTGCCGGTGGCCACGACCGCGCGGCTGGTCGACGAACTGGTCGGTAACGGCTGGCTGGTGCGCGACGGGGACCGGCGGGTGCGGATCGGCGTCCGGCTGGCCGAACTCGCGTTGGGCGCGGTGCCGGTCAACGGGTTGCGCGCGACCGCGCTGCCGTTCATGGCGGATTTGCACCTCGTGACCGGCCAGGGCGTCCGACTGGGCGTGCTGCACGGGCGCGAGGTGCAGATCGTGGCGTGGCTGCCGCGCGGCGCGGCCCCGCCGCGCGTTCCGCTGCCGACGTCGTCGACCGGGTTGTTGTTGCTCGCGCACGCGCCGGCCCGGTTGCAGGAGGAGATCCTGACCGAGCAGGACCCGGTCCGCGCCGCGCTCGACCGGGTGCGCCGCACCGGCTTCGCCGCCCAGCCCGGCTGCGCCGATCTCGCGGTGCCGATCCGGGTCGGCGAGCAGGTGGTGGCCGCGTTGGCGCTGATCATGCCGGGTTCGGGTGCTTCGCCGGGTTATCTGCCCGCGTTGCGCGCCGCTGCCCTTGGCGTGGCCCGGGGCTTGATCGGCTAGTCTCTGCGGTCCGTGGAGGCTGTTGGGGGAGCCATGATTCGCAGGCGCGTGTTCATGTGGACCGGCGCGATCACCGCAACCGCGCTGCTCGGCGCGGCCGCCGTGTTGATCTGGGCGCCGTGGCGCACGCACTCGGCGACACCGCCGATGGCGGTCACGTTGCCGACCGACTGCCCCACGCTGCTCGGCCTGCCCGCGCCGGATGGGGTCGGCGGGGGCAACGGACAGGGCACCACGCGCAACACCGACTGCGAGTGGGGCCCGGGTACCGAGACCGGTTTCCCGCCGGTCCGGGCGACGACCACCCTCTATTCGAGCGTCGACGAGGCGAAGCGGCAGTCCGCCGCCTTGATCACCCAGTTCGACGGGCCGAAGCAGGGGTTTTCGCTCGGCGCGGACACGCCGATCGCGGGGGTCGGCGACGACGCGCGGATCAGCGATCACGACGGCTATTTCGTCCTGGTCGCCCGTAAGGCGAACGTGGTGCTCTCGATGGACTACATCGCGCCTGCTCACAGCGACCAGGACCAGGATCAGGCGGTGCTCGCGACCGCGGCCCGCACCCTGCTCAGCGGCATCACTCTGACGACGGCCTGACCGCGGCCTGACGACGCGAACGACCAGGGCGTGCGCGGCGAATCGGCACGTAGAGGGCGGGAATCGGGCCGAGCGCCGGGGTCAGGACGTCGACCCGAGTGGTGGCGGACTGTGCTGTCGCTTGCTTGCCCATCGCCCTCTCCTAACCTCTGGATTCAACCTGACTAGTTAGATTGGACCACACTCCGGCTAACCCGTCCAGAGTTTTTGAGAGGTTAGATAGAGTGTTCTTGTCCAACTCGAAAATTCAAAGTTGACATTAACTGCCGGGACGGTCCCGACCTGGGCGAATGTCCCGTTTGGCGGACCGTTCACGGTTTGGCGGCGGCCCTTGATCGCCTTGACGTGCGTAACGGCCGGTAAGACGCTCTGAGAGCGCTCCCAACGCCGACCAAACCCGGGAGGTTCAGACCAATGTCATCGACGAGATTACCCTTCGTCGGACGTCGCCGATGGTGGACAGTGGGCGCGGTGGTCTTATCCCAGTTGGGATTGATCGCGGCGATGACCGTTGCCGCACCCAGCGCGAACGCCGACGTGCCCGGCCCGCCGTCCGGCTGGACGACGGCGTTCAGCGACGACTTCAACGGCGGCGCCGGAAGCGCTCCCGACGGCGGCAACTGGGTCTACGACACCGGTCCCGGCTCCAACTTCGGCACCGGCGAGATCGAGACCATGACCAACTCGACCGACAACGTTTCCCTTGACGGCAACGGAAACCTCACCATCACCGCGCTGCGCGACGGCAACGGCAACTGGACCTCCGGCCGCATCCACACCGGTGCGATCGTCGGCGCGCCGGCCGGCGGCCAACTGGAAGTGACCGCGTCGATCCAGCAGCCCAACCCGGGCAGCGGAGTCGGTTACTGGCCGGCGTTCTGGATGCTCGGGCCCGGGCAGTGGCCGGAGAACGGTGAGATCGACATCCTGGAGGACGTCAACGCGTTGTCCGAGCACTCCGGCACGTTCCACTGTGGAACGGATCCGGGCGGCCCGTGCAACGAGGGCAACGGAATCGGCAGCGGCTTGCAGGGCTGCGACGGCTGTCAAACCGGCTACCACACCTACTCGGTGATGGTGAACCGCGAGGACACCTCGGCCGAGTCGATCACCTGGTACCTGGACGGCAATCAGTTCTTCCAGGTCAACGAGAATCAGGTGGACACCGCGACCTGGCAGGCGGCGGTGGACCACAACTTCATGATCATCTTCGACCTGGCCATGGGTGGCGGCTACCCGAACGGCGTGTGTGGCTGCACCTCGCCGACCGGCGACACCTCGTCCGGCGCCAGCATGAGCGTGCAGTACGTGGCGGCCTACACGACGAACAGCTAGCCCTGCCAAGAGAACGATGCGGCGCCCCAGGTATACGCCCGGGGCGCCGCATCACTGTCGTCTCACCAGGTGTTCATCGGCTCGCCGTCAGCGACGCCGTGCTCGTCCCAGTCCTCGCGCACGCGCAGATGGCCGTACTGGTCGAACTCCTGGCGCCGCGCCAACCGGCCGTTCTCATGCCACTCGCGCGATTCACCGGTCGGCAGACCGCCGGTCGCGTGGTACTCCGAGCGCAGCATGCCGTCGTTGAACCACTCGCGCTGCGCGCCCTCTTCCTTGCCGTCGAGGTAGTTGTTCAACCGGATGACCACGCCGTCCTCGTCGGTTTCGACGACCTCGCCGGTGAACGGTTCACCTTGGTAGAGCACGCGTTCCGACTCGTCCATGTCGGTGTCGTCGGCGTTCACCCGCTGGGGTTGTGGCTGGCTCATCGTTCCTCTATCGGTCAGTGGGGAAGCTTGGTGGACTGGTACCGCACGTCCAGCGGGGCGTGCTGGTAGCGGCCGGTGTAGCTCTCCGCGCCGTGCAGGATCGTATTGCAGTTGGCGCAGGCCGGCGCCTCACCCAGCAAGTCGCCGTAGCCGGTCTGTTTGGTCCACCTGGGATCGAAGCCGATCTCCTTCATCGTGTCCGGCCCGAGCGTCTGCCCTGGCCCCAGCTTCGACTGGCGGTCCCACAGCAGTTCGTTGACCGCCTTGACCTCGGCGTGGTTGGCCGGGATGGACGGGTGCGCCCGGCCATCCATGGTCTCGACGGTGCCGTCCTCCTTGTGTATCCCGTGTTCCCAGCCCCGCAGGTTCTGCAGGTTCTGCTGCAGCAGCGGATGCAGGTTCTTGTCCGGGATCACATCGGTCGCCTTGCCGTTGACCCCGTGCGTGACCAGGCCGGTCCTGCGGTCGATGGCCACGGCCGAACAGACCTTCTCCTTGCCGGGGACGCTGCTCGGTACCTTCTTGGCGTTCGGGTGGTCTTGCTTCCAGATCGCAGAGGGATCCGATGCGTCCTCCGCCTTCTTCTTGGACAGGTCGTTGATGTAGTCCTTGACCGGTTGGCCCTTCACGTGCGTGATCAGGCCGTCCTTGTCCCGCGTGACGTCGTCCTCGGAGAGCTGCGTGACCTTGGCGCCGCGCGCCTTGTCCGGCGGCACCCCATAGGAGTTCTTGTCCGAGGTGGGCAGCTCCTTGCCGAAGGGCTCGGGCGTGGGCAGGTTCGGCTGCTTCTTGAACTGCTCGGAGTGGTTGTCCGTGGCCGAAGGTGGCTTGTTCGCATCGTGCAGCGGTGGCGTCGCACTCTCGCCTTCGCCCTTGGGTTTGGGCGGCTCGTGCGGGGTGTGCGCCGAGGAGGTCGAGGTCGACGAGGAGCCGCCTTCCTTGTCCGGATGGGCGGTGACCTTCTCGTCCTTCGGGTGGATCTTGTCGAGAACGCCCTTCTGCTTGGTCTCGTTCTCGACGTGCGCGTCCGTGCCCGTGTGCAGCCGCTGCGCGGATCCCTTGACAACGCGGATGATCTGTTTGGCGGTGTCGGTCATGACCGTGGTCGCCTTGGACACGCCGGTTTCGATGGCCTTGCCGACACCGGACCGGTCGCCGCGCGTGTGCGCGCTGACCCGCTCGCTGGTCTGGCTGAGCCGGTCCACGTGGCTGGACGCCTCGTCGGCGAACGAGCCGAGCGAGTTCGCGCCGCCGTGCACCTCGTCCGGGTTGATGTTGAAGCCGCTGGTCACAGTCCGACCGCCCCTGCCGGGTTGGACACCGTGCTCTTCACGCCGTCCGCGAAGCCGGACCCACCGGCGGAAGCGACCTTGCCCAGGTCGATGCCCTTCTGGGTGCCGAGCGCGTCACCGAGGAGCTGACCGGCCAGTTCCTCGCCCGCGTTGCCGAGCGCCTGGAACACCGGGCCTTCCACGGCCTGGATCAGCTGCTGCTCGACCTGCTTGATGGCCTGGTCCATGATCTCCTTCATGATCCCGCGGGTGGCCGCGACCTGGATCGGGATCTCCGCTTCCGACGCGCCGAAGGTGAAGAACGCCTCGGCCTGGTCGGCGATGATCTCGGCGGCCAGGATCGCCAGCTGCGCGATGGCCGCGACCTTCATGCCGACCACCAGCACCGCGGAGATGTCCAGGCCGGTCGCGACCACCTTCATGCCCTCGGCGAGCTGCGGCAGGTGATCGCCGGAAACCTTGCCCCACAACTTGTCGAACAGCTCCAGCGACTGCGAGGAGTTGTTCGACAACATCGACTCGATGTCCGATTTGGCCTTGCCGGTGCTGCCGGTCAGCTCACCGGCCAGCGAACGCAGCTCGTTCGCGCCCGAGCGCAGCTCGTCCTCGTCCACGTTCGGCCAGTCGATGCCGATCATGCTCAATACCCAGGTCAACGCCCCGGGCAGCTCCATGCCCACGCCTGATCACCACGGCCTCTCGTAGAAATCGTCCTGCTCGTCGCCGTGCCTTGGTGGGCTCGGTCGACGAGGCTCGGACGCGGGAGGGGCCTTGGTTGGTTCCCAATCCGCGAACTGACCCGTCGGATCATCCGCTGTCCTGGGCACCTCGGGCACCGACCGCTTCGGCACACCCAGGCTGGCGGCTCCCTGCGCGGCCGCCGCCAGCACGTCGCTGCCGCTGCCCCGCACCTCGGAGAACGCGCTGCTCAGCTGGCCGCGCGCCTGGGCGGCGGCGGACTGGATGGTCGCCACGATCGCCTGCGCCAGCTTCTCCGGGGTGTTGCGGTCGAAGGCCGACGGGCTCAAGGTCAGGGAGGTCACCACGCCGGTGGCATCCACCGCGACGCGCACCGACCCGTCCCGCGAGGTCGACTCGCCGGTCACGTGCATGGCGTCGGCCTGGGCCTGGCGCACCTGTTCGATCCGGTTGTGCAACGCTGTCATCGCCGCGTCGGCCTGCTGCCGTAGCCCCTCGACCCTGGCCGTCTGCTGTGCGAGGAACTGCTCCGCTTCGGTCACGACTGGGATCATAGGAGCCCTGCCACTGAGTGGCACAACATGCCACCAGCCAACGCTGAGTCAGTGATTAACCCGGTAGTCCAACAGGACCAGCCGCTCGTCCAGCGTCATGGAGTTGACCAGGGTCAGGTTCAGGCTGGGCAGTTCGGCGAACGCGGGTTCCTCGCCCTCGATGCCGTGCACCATCGGGAAAACCATGATCCGCAGCCGGTCGACGAGGCCGAGCCGGATCAGGCTGCGCACCAGCGACGCGCTGCCGATCGTGCGCATTGGCAGGTTGTCCTCGCTCTGCTTCAACGCGAGCACCGCGGTCTCCACCGGATCGGCGATGACCGTGCTGTTCTCCCAGGTCAACGGCGGCGTGATCGTCTTGGAGAAAACGATCTTGGGCAGTTCGGCCATCCGGGGCGGCCCGGCGTGCCCGGCGGCCACGATCTCCGCCATCTGCCGGTAGGTGTTCGCGCCCATCAGCATGATGTGGTCCTCGGCGAGCTGCGCGTTGATCCACTCGTCCAGCTCCGGCCCGCCGAAACCCCAGAACGGGGCCCGGCTCGGCCCCGGCCCGCTGAACCCGTCGACGGTGCTGAACATGTCCACTCGCAATTCACGCACGGTGCCTCCTCGTTCGGTCGGTGTCGCCAGGTTGACCCGCGGGGCGCCGCAAACTCATCGCGGCAGCCGGAGCAGGGTGCCGGTGCCAACCAGGACCACGTCGCCGCCGACCACCACCGAGAGCACGTTGGTGCCCGAACCGTGCGCCCGGATGGTGATCTCGCTGGCTCGTCCGAGGAACCGGCCCTGCCGCAGGATCGCGGTCGCGCCGTCGCCGAGCCGCTCGTGGCGGCGCAAATACGCCGCGACGCAGCCTGCCGCGCTCCCGGTCGCGACGTCCTCCAGCAGACCGTCGTTGTTCCAGTGCCGTCCCTCCAGCCCGGTCACGTCGACCAGGTAGACGAACTGGGCGCCGAGCCCGGCCAGCCGAGTGTCCAGATCGGACACTGAGATGCGGGCGCGGCCGAGAACACCGGAGCGGACCGGCCGGATCAGGTAGCGCAGCCCGGTCGAGACCACCTCCGGCGGCAGCACCGGATCCAGATCCGTTTCCGCCAGCGCGAACCACGACGCCAGCTCGGCCCTGCTCACCCCGGCCGGCTCGCCCGCGAACTCGGCGGCGCCCTGTTCCAGCATCGCCGTGAACGAATCCGGTCCGCGCCGGGTGCGCACCGAGACCGTGCGCGCGGCCAGCCGGATCGTCCACCGCGATTCGTTCTGCTCACTGTGCAGCTCGTGCGGCACGCAGGCCGCGCCGAGCACTGGATGACCGGCGAAGTCCAGTTCCCCGTCCAGGTCGAACACCCGGGCATGCGTGAACACGTCGACATGGTGGTAACGCATGGTCACAGAATAACCAGACTCGAATTTCAATCCGCAATTGATTAAAAGACCACCAGTATTGGCCATGCCATGATATCCAACAATGGAATGACGGCTGCTGATTGGCTAGGCCGACAACGCGGTGGCCAATCGAGACAGTTGATCGATCACGTCGTCCAGCGGCGGCCGGTCCTCGGCCGCGCACCAGTCCTGCGCCAGACCGTTGACCGCGCCGATGAAGGCGATCGGCGCGAGTCGGCGGTCCCGTTCCGGAATCTCCCCCGATTCGACCGCCTCGGCCAGCAGTGCGTTGATCACCGCGGCCCATCGCCGCCGCGTCTGCAGCCGATGCGCTTCGACGCCGGGATTGACGCCGATGATCTCCACGAACGCGACCCGCGCCCGGCGCAGATCAGTGGCCGTGCTGCGCAGATGCGCGCTGATCGCGGCCGCCATCCGGTCACCGAGCGATTTTCCCGCGCAACTGGCCAGTGCCTCGCCGACGTCTCGCTCGGCGTCGGACTGGATGGTGTCGTAGACGGCGATCAGCAGGTCCTCGCGGCTGCTGAACTCCTCGTAGTACTGGCGCGTCGACAGGTTGGCGGTCTTGGCGATGCGGCCCACTGTGGACGTGGCGTAGCCGATCGTCCCGAACATCTCCAGGCCCGCCTCGATCAACCGCGCCCGCCGATCGGCACGGCGTTCTTCGGCGCTGCGGCCGGCGTAGCGGCCCTGTGGTCCTGGTCGGGTCACATATTCCACTCTAGGGGCCTGGGCCTGTGTGGAAAATTCACTTCGCTCTTGTCGCCGTGCACCGGCGGGGTTACTCTCTGGTCACCGCAAATCTGAAACGTCCGTGATTCAGATTAGTCCTGGAGGCCAACGTTGTTCCCCAGTACCCGCACATCCCGCTGGTTCGTCGCCATCGCCGGCGCGTCGGTGTTCACCGCGGCACTGCTCGGCGCGCAGACGGCGAGCGCGGCCAACTCCTACCCGGTCACCCCGGATCTTGCGCAGGGCATCGCCCAATCCATGCCCAACCCGGCCGGTTCCCCGGCAGGCGTGAACCTCGCCTCGTGCACCCCCAGCTCCGCGCACCCCGATCCGGTCGTGCTGATCACCGGCACGTTCGGCAACATGATCGACGACTGGTCCGGCCTGGGCCCCACCCTGGCCAACGCCGGTTACTGCGTCTACAGCACGCCGATCGGCGGCAATGAGCACCTGCTCATCCAGACCATCGGCCCGGTCCCCGACTCCGCCACCCAGATCAGCGCGTTCGTCGACCAGGTCCTGGCCAAGACCGGCGCACGGCAGGTCGATCTGGTCGGTCACTCCCAGGGCGGCCTGATCGGCGAGTACTACCTGAAGCTGCTCGGCGGCGCGCCGAAGGTGCACGCGTTCGTCGGCCTCTCCCCCACCACGCACGGCACCAGCCTGAACGGTCTGGCCACGCTGGCAGGCGATTTCCCCGGCGCCAACCTGATCGTCGGGGCAGGCTGCCCGGCCTGCGTCGACCAGGAAACCGGCTCACCGGTGGTGAACGCCGTCGACAACGGCCCGATCGCGCAGCAGGGCGTCAGCTACACCGTCATCGAGACCCGCGACGAATTCGTGGTGACACCGGCCGGTTCCGCGTTCATCGACGAGCCCGGCGTCACCAACGAATGGGTGCAGACCAGCTGCCCGGCCGACACCACCGATCACGGCGATCTCAGCTACGACAAGGCCGTCTACGGCCTGACCGAGAACGCACTCGACCCGGCCGGCGCCAAACCTGTTTCCTGCTAGTCACCAACGATTCCGCCGGCGCCCCCACCCCAGACGGAGCGCCGGCGGAACCCCAGCAACCTCCGCACGCCAGCGCGGCATCACCGTTTCCACCACCGTTGCTTGCGGCGGGTGGCTTCCGCGACAGCGGCTTCCGCCTTGGCGTCATCCACCATTCTGACCAGGGCCGAATTCGGATAGGTCGCGCGATGCTCGTCGATCACGCGAACCCACATCTCGCTGATGTCGCCCTGCGGCTCGCCGGGGCGACCCAGGTCATGACGGCCCATGGCTACGCACGGTGCCAGGTTCCGCCCGCTCCCGCACCTTGGCTAGTAGCCAGCCGCTCGTCGGGCTTGGCGCCGCAGCTCCAACTCGTCGACGATCTCGACCTCCTCGGGCCCGCGCAGCCACCGATGCCACCATGTCGACTTCTCCTGCTTCGGCGGACGGACCAGGCACAGGTACGGCGGTTCGCCGTTCTCGCGCCGGATCAGGTCGGCGACGTAAATGCGGGACTGGCCGGCTTCGCCGCCGTCGTGACGGACCACGGCGCGACACAATGCCAGAGCGCGGGCCTGGTCGCACATCGGCAATCAGGCCCGCGCTCCGGCTAGTAGCACAGCCTACTGATCAGCCGCCGATGCCGTTGAAAATCTTCGAATAGGCATAACCGGTCGCCTTGTCATAGGCGTCGACTTCCCAGAAGGACAATTCCGCAACGCCGTTGCCTGCCGCGAAATTCTCCAGTGTGCTGGCGTCGTCCTGGGAGAAGTACTCGTTGTCGTCGTTCTGGCCCGCGATCGGGGTCAGCCCGAGCATGCCGTAGGCCTGCGAGTCGGAGATGCCGTACAGGCCGTCCAGCTGGCCGACGGTCGCCTTGGCGGCGGATTCCGCGTCGTTGAGCGCGTTTTCACCGTCACCGAAGTCCATCGTCATGATGTTCACGACGCTGACCTTGACGCCGTTGTTCTGGGCGTCCTGCAACAGGCCCATTTCCTCGGAGGGCAGGCCGTCCGGTGCGACCGCGAGGGTGTAGTCCACCTGCACCGAAGGGTCCTGCTGCTGCAACGCGGCCAGCGCCTGGTTGCGGCGGGTGTTGGAGGCCGAGTCGTCCAGCGTGCCGCCTTCGATGTCGAAGTCGAGCCGGGTGACGTGATAGGTGTTGACCACGTTGGCGTACGCGGCGGTCAGATCCGACACCGACGTGCAGGTTTGCGCCAGTTCGCCGCCTGCCGCGCCGCCGAAGGAGATGATCACGTCGCCGCCGGAGGACTGCAACGCGCTGATCTCCGAGCTGAACGCGCCGATTCCGTCGCCGCCGTCCTCCCACTGCGGGGTGCAACCCGATTGCGGGGTAAGGAAAGCGAGCGTGTAGTACTTGGTGCCGGTGGCCGACTGGTCGTCGGCCATGTCACCGGCGTCGCTGTCGGAAATCTGCAGGTACGGTGCGGCGTAGTGGGCAGGGAACGAGGCCGCCGCCGCGGCGCCCGGTTGCTGACCGAGAGCCAGCAGGGCGACACCGGCCACACCGGACAGTGCGCCTGCCAGAATGGTCTTCGGTTGTGGAGCGCGCATGATCACCTTCCCGGGGGACGAGGAGAGCAGGAGGAAACCCGGCCGGACAGCCGAAGGTCGAATCGGCGGGAGACCGCGCTGCCCGGCGCGAAATGGTCCAAACGGGATCTGAAATCTTTGTCTTAAACTTAGAAAAGCGGTAAACGGCACATCATGTCAACAGGTGGTCTAGTCCAAATGTTCACCGTTGACATGGCGCGCCGTTTCGAATGGCTGGTTCAATCGTCAGGCACCCGCGATGTCATCGCCTACTACCCAGGTCGCAGGCCGCTGCCTACCACCGCAGGATGACGATGTTGACCACACTTCCTACGCTGGGACGATGCTGGCGCCGTTGACGGATCGGGCGCGCGCGAGGCTGGAAGGCAGCCTCGTCCGCTCGGGTATCGCCGTGCCCTGGTGGGTCCCGGTCTCGGTGGTCGTGGTGGGTGGCACGTTCGCCCTCGCCGCGCTGATCCAGCGAATCGGCCTGGAACCCCCGCCGCTGCTGATCCTGGCCGCCGTCGCCGCGGTGGTGTCCGCGCTGATGTGGCTGATCACCGGCGAGATCGCGCCCTCCTGGCTGAAATCCGTCGGGGTGCTGGTCGCCGCGACGTTGCTGCTGATCAAGCCGGTCGTGCCGGACTTCGCACCGATGCAGCTCGCCGCGCTCACCGCCGAACTGGGCGCGATCGCGCGACCCGCGCTGGCCGCGACGGTCACCGGCGCCTCGGTCGTCGTGCTGGTGTCGGCCGGGATCTGGTTCGGGCTGATCGGCACCGAGGTCTACGTGCCCGCGGTGGTGATGTGCTACGGCGCCGGGCTGATGCTGCGCTGGTACATCAGGGCGCTCTCGGCCGAGCGCAGCAACCAGAAGGCCGTGCGTGAGCAGGCGATACTGTCCGAGCGGCAGCGCATCGCGCGCGAGGTGCACGATGTCGTCGCGCACTCGCTGAGCATCACGCTGCTGCACCTCACCGGCGCCCGGCACGCCCTGCAGCAGGACCGCGACGTCGACGAGGCGGTCGAGGCGCTGACCGAGGCCGAGCGGGTCGGCCGGGCCGCCATGGCCGACGTGCGCCGCACCGTCGGCCTGCTCAGCGGCGCCTCCCCCGGCACCCGCGCGCTCCCCGGTGCCGAGGACATCGCCGAACTGGTCGAGCAGACCCGCGCCGCCGGGCTGGACGTGTGCTTCGAGGCTGAAGGCGACCTGACCGGGATCGGCGCGTCGGCCGGGCTCGGCCTGTACCGGATCGCCCAGGAGTCGCTGGCCAACATCGTCAAACACGCGCCGGACACCGTCGCCGACCTGCGCCTGACGGTCGAAGCCGGCCAGGCCCGGCTGACCGTGCGCAACCGCCTGTCCCCCGCCGCCCCGCGCCAGCCGCTGTCCGGGTCGGGCCTGCCCGGCATGGCCGCCCGTGCCGCCCAGCTCGGCGCGGCCCTCAAGGCCGGGCCCGCGGACGGGCACTGGGAAGTCGACGTGACCGTGCCCATCTCGACAACCGTGCCCAACGCGACAACGGACGAAGGAGCGGCGTGAGCGAATCGGACGGCGCGGTGCGCGTGCTGCTGGTCGACGACCAGGAACTGGTGCGATCGGGGCTGCGGCTGATCCTGCGGCGCCGCGACGGTTTCGTGATCGCGGGCGAATGCGGCGACGGCGCCGAAGTGCCGGACGCGCTCGCCGCGACCGAGGTCGACGTGATCGTGATGGACCTGCGGATGAAGCAGATCGACGGCATCGAAGCCACCCGGCGGCTGCGCCGCGCGGGCACCCACCCGCCGGTCCTGGCCCTGACCACCTTCGACGACGACGAACTGCTGGCCGGCGCACTGCGCGCGGGTGTCGCCGGTTACGTGCTCAAGGACTCCTCGGCCGAAGACCTGATCCGCGCCGTCCGCACGGTCGCGGCCGGCGAGGCGTGGCTGGACACGTCGGTGACCGCGCGCGTGCTGTCCACCTACCGGGCGGCCGTCCCGTCGCTCCAGGACGACTCAGCCGCCGCGCCGCCGGAGGAACTGACCCCGCGCGAGTTCGACGTGCTGCGCGCGGTCGGCCGCGGCCTCGCCAACGCCGAGATCGCCAGTGCGCTGCAGATCTCCGAGCTGACCGTGAAAAGCCACCTCGGCCGGGTGCTCACCAAGCTGGGGCTGCGCGACCGGCCGGCGGCCATCGTGTACGCGTTCGATCACGGCATCGTCGCGCCGACCAACGCCCGCCCGACACCGGCCCCGCCCACCGTCACCTCGCGGCCCGCCGAGGGACAGTTGCGGTTGGCCGTGCTCGGGCCGCTGCGCGCGTGGCGCGGGGATCAGCTGGTCGATCTGGGTCCGGTGCGGCAGCAGGCGATGCTGGCCGCGCTGGTGCTGCGGCCGGACGTGACGGTCAGCCAGCAGGAACTGCTCGCCGACGTGTGGGGCCTCGAACCACCCGGCACCGGCGGGAAGGTCGTGCCGGTGTATTTGTACCGGCTGCGGAAGTGCCTGCAGGTCGGCGACTCCGGCCCGAACTCGGTGCTGGACCGCGATCGCGGCGGCTACCGCTTCGCCAGCGGATCCGCGTGGGTCGACGTGGCCGCGCTCGAAGAAATCGTCGCCGAGGCCGACGCCCTCGCCCAGAACAGCCCGCCACCCCGCGCGGTATCCGCCCAAGCAAGGCCAACCCACGCGCCGCCCACCCACCGCACATCCGCCCAGGCAGCATCCGCCCAGGCGGCATCCGCCCACCCAGCAACCGCCCACCCAGCAACCGCCCACCCAACAACCAGCCACCCAACAACCAGCCACCCGGCAACCGCCCACCCAGCAACCGCCCACCCGGCATCCGCCCACGCGGCCCGCGCCTACGCGGCTCCTGGTCAGCCGGGCGCCCAACCGCCGGGCGGATCCGCTTGTGTATCGATACACAGCGGCGGGCTCGCGGAGGCTGTGTATCGTTACACAACGGCGTTGGAGCTGTTCCAGGGCGAACCGCTCGCCGGGTTGCCGGGGCCGTTCGCGGCCGGGGAGCGGTTGCGGCTGACGGAGCGGAAGCTGGCCCTCTCGTTGCGCAAGCTCGGCTGGCAGCTGCGGCTCGGCGAGTGCGCCGAGGCGATCGGCGAGCTGTCCGCGTTGTCGCACGCGCATCCGCACAGCGAGCCGATCACCGCGTTGCTGATGCGCGCGTTCTACCGGGCCGGGCGGCGGGCCGACGCGTTGTCGGTGTTCACCGCGTTGCGGCGGCGGCTGGTCGACGATCTGGGGATCGAGCCGGGCGAGGAGTTGCGGCGGGTGCAGCAGGCCGTGCTCGGCAGCGACGATGCCGCGCTCGACATCCCCGAGGTCGATCTCAGGCCGTGACGGCGGCTGGCGAACTCGTCGTGGCCGAAGTGCTCTTGCTGCCGGTGCCGGTCGTCTCGCTGAGTGCGGTGTTCGCCACCTCCAGGCACCGCACGATGACGAGTACCAGCGCGGCCAGGTTCTGGGCGCTGCCGAGCAGGGCGCCCATCTTCTGGGCGATCTGCCCGCCGTAGTCGGTCGCGACCGCGACTACCTGCGGGATCGCGGCCGCGATGCTCGCGCCGCCGGTGATCTGCGCGGAGGCCATCGCGGGGGTCATGATCGCGTTGATCTTGGTGGCGGCGTCGGAGACCAGCGCGCCGCACTGCTGCTGGGTCGATCCGACCACCTTGGCCGCGGCCGTCACCGCGCTCGACACGCCCGAGGTCGATTTGGCGATCGCGCGCAGTTCGCTGGACAGGTCGGACGCGCTCGTCTGATAGTTCGACGCGGCCGTGCCGGACCAGCCGCTGGTCTGGGTGCTCGCGGCCTGCTGGTAGTTCCCGGCGATCGAGTCGACGCTTTGCCCGGTGCTCTGGCCGTTCTGCGCGCTGGACGTGGTCGACGACGAGTCGCCTGCGAGCTGTTGCAGTGGGGCCTTGAGGAACCGCACGAACGGCATGACCAGTCCGAACCCCGCCTCCACAATGGACGACAGCGGATCGCTGCCGGAGCCGAGCAGATCGAGGGCCGCGCTGGCGCCGTCCAGGCCCGCGCTCATCCAGTCGCCACCGGCGACGGCGGACGTGGCCGAGTCGAGGTCGCTGAGCAGCTGGGTGAGGTTGACACTGGTGCTGGAGCTTGCGGTGGTCGGGGCGGTCACCGGGACTCCTCGGCGGGCAGGTGGATGGCGGCGAGGCCGTCGGCGCCGTGCGTGTCGGTGTTCTGGTAGCCGTGCGCGGTCTGGGAAAGCCGCAGGCTGACATTGTCCACACCGGACGCCGCGCCGCTGATCGACTGGGTGGTCCGGTTCATCGCGTCTTGCAGGCCCGCGGTGAGGAACTGGACGAACGAGCCCAGGGCGTTGTCGGGCAAGCCCCCCGGCTGACCGCCAACCACCGAGGACAACTGCGTTGCCAGGTCCCCGACCGCGGCCGCGTGCGCATGCAGCTGGTCTGGGTCGATCTGGAAGTTTCCGGTTTCGCTCATTGGATGACTCCCGGTGCGGCGGCGAAGTAGTCGTCGTCGGAGGGGGCCGAGACCGGGGCAGGTTCGCCGATGGGGGCGTTCTGCTTGATCGCGTCCAGGGCCGCGCTGTCGCCGAGGTAACCGGTCATGATCTCGGTCATGCGGGCGGTGGCGCGGTGTTGGGCTTCGCGGGCCGTGGACAGGATGAGCTGGGCCAGTTGTTCGGCTTCGAGCTTTCGGGCGCCGGGGGTGAGGTGCAGGCCGGCGAGGGCGCCGCTGGCGGTCACCCGCACTTCGACCTCACCGCGCGGCGAGCTTGCCTGCCCGCTGACGTTGGCGAGTTCCGCGCTCGCCGCCTGGGCGGCCGCGGCCGTGTTGGCCAGCTGTTCGTTGTAGTCGGTCAGCCACTGTGCTGGTTCCACCGGGTTCACCTTCGTTCTCGTGCGATCATGGCCAGTTCGTCCAGGGCGAAGCGCAGCGCGGCCGGGCGCAGCGGGTTGACGCTGACCCAGCCGTCCGCGCCGCGGTGCACCCGCACCCGGCCCCGCAGACCGTCCAACCAGGACAGTTCGGTGCCGGCCCGCGCACTGCCGCCGTCGGTCCGCCGGGTGACGCCAAGCTGACCGCGGCCCGTCAAGGCAATGAGCAGGCCGGCTAGCTGTTCGAGCGCGTCCGGGTCGCCCCCGTGATCGCGCATCAGCTCTCGTAGGCGTTGAGCCAGGTCGGCGTCGTCGGTTGCCGTCGCGACGAGTTGTCGCGCGGTGTCGACGACGCGGGTGGGCAGCATGACCGGCATCGAGCGGGCCGGTGCGATCGCGGGCACCAGCGGGCGCAGGGCCGCGGCGAGCGCGGTGTCGGCTACGCGCTGCACGGAAACCGTCGCGGTGTCGCCCTCGGTGAGGTTTTGGCGGCAGATGAGGGCCGAGTCTTGGTAGACCATTGCTACCGCGCCGATGGTTCGGTCCGGGGTCACCGCTACCAGGTCGACGGCGCCACGATACTCGCGCAGTGCGGTGACGAACTCGGCGGCGGGGCCGACCGGGCCGATCTGGTCGGCGAGGCCGCGTAGCCGCAGTGCGTACCCGGCGGCGTCGAGCAGGATTTCCCGCTCGCCGGGGATACGGCCGAATGAGGGCACGTGCAACGGGAACGGGATGGGGGCGCCCGCGTGGGTGGCCAGGAGATCCAGTTCTACCAGTCCGAATTGGACGGTGTCGGTTTCGGACTCCGGCGCCAGGGCGGTGGTCACTCGATGCCGCCCAGTGCGTGGGAGATCTGCTGTTCGGCGTGGATGTAGCCGGCCACGGTTTCGCGTAGCGCGGTGTGCGCGTTGCCCAGTTCGGTGTCCGCGTTGGTGATCTCGCCGGTCAGCCCGGCGTGCCCGGCCGCGTCGCGCAGCCGCGCGGCCAGGTGCAGGGCGGGCGGCGCGGTGCCGAGTTGAGGCAGCCGCTCGGCCAGCCTGCCCGCCGAGCCGACCAGGCCGCTGGTGCGCTCGCCGAGCGTGCCCAGCTCCTTGACCTGCGCGGCGAGTTCGTCCGGGGCGAGCCGGTATCCGTGTCCTGTCACAACTACGCTCCGATGACTGGCGGCGTCGCGCGCATGTCGACGTCGAAAAGCTTCTGGTCGATGGTGGGCAGCGACGACTCGTGGTCGAGGTCGTCCTCGCGCCGGCTGGTCCGGCCCATGCCGGGCGCCATGCCTTCCGAGCCGAGTTTGGACTCGGTGGCCAGCTCCTCGGCCGTCATTCCAAGCCGGGCGGCTTCGCCGGGGTTGACCAGCCCGACGCCGCTGAGCGACTGGCCCAGGTTCGCGCCGGTGGACAGCGGGCTGCTGCCGACCAGGCGATTCCACGGCACCCCGCCGCCCAGGCCGCCGCCTCCGACCGGCCCGACGTAGGCGGAGGCCGACGTGCTCATGCTGCCGCCACCGGTATTCGCGCCGGTCGCGGTGGCGACAGCCGCGCTGCTGTGTCCGAGGCTGTCCTCGTAGGTCTGCATCACGTGCACGGCCTGGGCCTTCTGCTCGGCGGCCGCCATGTTGGCCGCCATCAGGCTGGCGCCGCCACCGGCGACCGCTCCGATGGCCGCGCCCATCAACGCGCCCGGGCCCGCGCCGATGCCACCGGCGCCGGCACCGAGCGCGCCTCCGATCAGCGCGCCCACTCCGGCCCCGGCCGCCGCACCGGCGATGGCCAGGCCGGTCGGGTCGCCGGGCGGTGGGGGCATGGTGCTGCGGGCCACGGCGAGCGCGTCGCCCGCGTTCTGGGCGGACTGCTGCACGGTGGCCGCGCGGGTGCCGATGTCGGAGTTCTGGGTGCCGAGCTGGCCCAGGCGTGCGGCGGCCGGTTCGGCGGCGGCGCCGGACCAGTTCTCCTGCAACGTGGACTGCTGGCCGCGCAGCGCGTGCGCGTTGTCCTGCAAGGCGTTGCTGTGCCTGCCCCATTCGTCCGCGACCGCGCTGACGTCGCCGGGATCGGCGTTGTGCCACACCATGTCGTAGAGCTGCTGGTGGGTGTAGGCGTTCCAGTTCGTGCTGCCCGGCGGGATGGGCACGCCGAAGTAGCCCTCCCAGGTGTTGCGCAGCAGCGACACCACCGGTTGCGCCAGCGCGCCCACCGGTCCTGCCTGGTCAAGCGCGGATGTCGCCGCGCTCGCCAGGCCCTCGACTCCCGAGGACGCCTGGGCGACCAGATCGCCAGCGCCGTCAGCCACGCCTACCCCCAGTAATCGACCAACTCACCGAGGTGACGTTATCGATGACCGATGAAATCCCGATGAAACGATGATCACCGACCGGGCCGGAACCCGGAATCGCCCGCGCCCGTTGACAGCGAAAGCGACATTGCGGGCCGGGGAGGGTCGATGAGGGTCGTACGGCCGGTCGGGCGGAGCAGACTCCGCCGGATCACGCTTGTCCCGCGCACCCACTTCGACCTGGCCTGGTGGGCGAAATGGACGATCTTCCGGCACATGTTCGACGGCAATTTCGCGAGCATCGTGCGGGCGCTGGAACAGGATCCGACGCTGCGTTTCACCCTGGACAGCCAGACCGAACTGGCGCTGTGGTGGCTGGAGGGCAGCGAACTGCCGAGCAGGCGGCGCGAACGCTACGACCGGCTGACTCGATTGGTGGCGTCCGGGCAGTTGCAGATCGGGCCGGGCATGGTGCTGCCGGACATGTTCCTCACCGACCCGGAACTCGTGATCGACAATCTGCTGGTCGGCGAGCGGATCGGCGGCGAACTGGGCGTGCCGCGCGCTGTTGGCATCGATTGGTCGGACATCTTCGGTTACCCGGCGGAGCTGCCGAAGCTGCTTCCCGATTTCGGCCATCGGGTGCTGTTCCTGTCCCGGGGTGTGCCGCGTGAGCTGGCCGATGAGCCCGCGTTCTGGTGGGAGGCCGGAGACGGCAGCCGGGTGCTGGTGGTCGTGCAGCTCGGTGGCTACGACTCGGGTCGCCGGTTCGGCGAGAATCCCGACAGGTCGGTTGCGCTGATCGCACGGCTGGTCGCCCGGTTCGGCGCGCGACTGGAGCGGGCGGGCCTGGACGATCTGCTGGTTTACGTTGGCACGGATCATTCGGGGATTCGGGATAATCTCGGTGAGCATGTGGAGAAATGCCGCGCGGCGTATCCGAAATTCGAATTCCGGATCGCGACAGGTGAGGAATATGCACGAGATTTGCGGGTCGATGAGCTGAATCTGAAGACGTGGCGCGGGGAATTGGCGGGAACGGTCACCATCGATCGGCCGATCCTGCGCGGGGTGAGTTCGAGCCGGATGTATCTCAAGCAGGCCAACGAGCGGATCGTGCGGCTGCTGCGGCAGGCCGAACGGGCGTCGGCGCTCGCCGTGCTGCGGCGCGGGTCCGGGTATCCGCACGAGGCGTTTGTGCAGCTCAAGCGGCGGTTGCTGGTGTTGCAGTCGCACGACGCGCTGACCGGGTGCGGGGTCGACGCGGTGGCTCGGGACATGCTCGCGGTGTATGACGATCTTGAGGTGCTGGCCAATCGGTTGTTGCACGAGGCGCTGGCCGCGCTGGCCGGTCGGCATGCCGATTATGGCAACGGGTTCCAGTATGGGATGCCGCCCGCGAAACAGTTCAGTTTGTGGAATCCGCTGCCTTATCCGGCATCCGGTGTCGCGATTGTCGAGGCGCCGGAGGGTCTTTCGCGGGCGCGGATCGATGGGCGAGTTGTTCCAGTGCAGCGGCTGGCTGATGGGCAGATCGCGCTGGCGGCGGAGTTGGCGGGGTTCGGTAGCGCGACGGTGGAGTTGAGCCGGCAGCGCAAGGCCACTTCCGGCGCGCCGCCGCGTAATCGGCGGGTGATCGACAACGGGTTGGTTCGGGTTACGGCCGAGGACAATGGCACGGTCGAGCTGACCGACGTGGCGACCGGGGAGCGGGTCGCGGGGTTGTTGCGGTTTCAGAGTGTCGGCGATCGGGGGGATCTGTACAACTTCGACGCGTCCGGGCCGACCACGAACACGTTGTCAGAGCAGGCGGAGATCCGGTGTGTCGCGGACGGGCCGTTGGTGTGGGAACTGGAGATCCGGACGCGGCTGCGGCTGCCGAGCGGGCTTGATCCGCAGCTGCCGCACCAGTATCTGCGGTGGGCGAAGATCGGCATCGACTGGGCGGTGCCACGGGCGAAGTTGCCGCGCACGTTGACCTGGCGCGAGCACAGCGACCCGGAGGGCCCTGAGGTGCAGGTGCCGATCAGTACCCGGGTGCGGCTGACGGCGGGCAGCACGACGGTCGACTGTGAGACCACTGTGGACAACCAGGCCCGGGATCATCGGCTGCGCGTGGTGTTTCCGGTCGGGGAGGACGCGCGGAGCAGTCGCGCGGAGAACACGTTCGGTGTGCGGTCTTATCCGGTGGAGGCGAGCGACCCGGACTGGAAGGCCAAGACCACCTGGATGGAACAGCCGTTCAACGAGCACGTGACCCAGGGTTTGATCGCGGCGGGCCGGGTTGCCGTGTTCAGCAAGGGACTGCCTGAGTTCGAACTGGACGGTGGCGATCTTGAGCTGACGTTGTTGCGTTGTGTCGGGAGGTTGAGCAAGGACAATCTGACCTCGCGACGCGGCGGCGCGGGGCCGGGCGAGCCGACGCCGGAGGCGCAGTGTCCTGGTGAGCACCGCTTCGCGTATGCGTTCTCGCTTCGTGGCGATCGGGATGATGTCGAGTTGGTGCGGGCCGCGCAGCAGTGGCGCAACGGGTTGGTGCGCAGCGTGCCTGGGCTGGATACGGCGGGGATTCTGGCCGCGCGCGATGGATCGACGGTGTTTTCCTCGCTCAAGGGAGCCGAGGACGGCAACGGGGTTGTTTATCGGGCTTGGGCCACTGAGGTGCCGGGGAAGATCGAGTTGGACGGGCAGTTCGCGGAGAGCCGGAGAGTGACGCTGCGCGAGGAGGCGCTGGAATCCAATGATCCAGACCTGCGCCCGCACGAGGCAGTCACGCTCCGGCTGACCAATCCGCGCTGATCAGTGCACGGCCTCGCCCGCGGCCTGCACGATGTTGACGGTCTGGTCGACGATCGCCTGGCGGTCGGACTCGAACTGCGGGCTGGTGAGCACCCCGGCCGGATTGTTGAGCACGGGCGTGTGCACGTGGCCGCCGGGCAGCGCGGTCAGGCCGAGGCCGATCCGCAGCCGGTTGGAGCGGTACATGCTCTCGTTGGAGAGGTAGTCACCGCCGCCGCCGGACGCCGCTGCCGCGCCGGGGGCCGGGTCGCCGCTGTTGGCGCACTGTTCGGCGCCCTGGCCGGGCTTGGCCGGGTCGGGCCAGACGCAGAACAGCTGGTGGTAGATGACCGGGTAGCTGCCGGTCGACGCGGCGACCATCTGCTGGTAGGGCAGGGTGGTCTGGATGAACTGGCTGACCGGTTGCGGCCAGCCCGCGGCGGGCGGGATCGCGCCGGATTCGTCGAGGTTGTTGTTGTCGGGTTCGCCGCCGCGCCAGTCCGCGGCCCAGCGCTCGATGGTGAACTCGCCCGGGTAGCCCTGGCTGAGCGTGATCATCAGGTTCAGCGGGCGCGGCCCGGTCAGCGCCCTGCCGTAGGCGCGTTCCACGATGCCATTGTCGAAAGCGCCCCAGAGCACCGGAAATTCGACCGATTCGACCTTGATGCGGCCCTGCGACGTGTTGAACACCTTGCCGTCGAGTTGCAGCGCGGCGGCGCCGGCCGGGTTGCTGCGGTTGATGTTGCCGCCGTCCAGTTCGAACGGGTCGAAGCCGGACACCATGACGAGCTTCGTGCCGCTCGGCGCGTCGAAGTCGATCGAGTCGATGCCGCGGGCGGCGTAGTCCAGGTCGTTGACCAGCCTGGCGCGGGTGGCGTTGTCCAGCGCGAACGCCGGTTGCCACTGGCGGACGTCCTTGGTGAGTTCCAGGCGCGCCCAGTACAGGGGCCGGTCGTCGTACTTGTTCAGCGTGCCGATGGGCAGCGTGCCGTTGGCGCGGGCGACGGCCATGGCCCAGAGGGCTTTGCCCTGCGCGACCAGGAAGGCGTCCGCGGCTTTCGCGTTGGGCAGGTGGCACAGGGTCGCGCCGAAAGCGGTGACGAACGGGCTGAACCCGGCCTCGCTCACCAGTTCCGGTCCGGCGGCGGGCTGACCTGCGGCGACCGGGACGGTCAGCCGTTGTTCCTCAACGGTGAGCTGGGCGTTCTGGTCGTAGCACCCGGCCCCTCCCCCGCTCGCCGTGCTCGCGTCGGCCACCGACGGCCCAGCCACTACTACGAGAGTGGATATTACCAAACTGGATATTACGAGAATGGATAATACGAAAGTGGATGTTACGAAATCGGATAATTGGCGTGGTCCTGCTCGCCAGTTCATCGACAGCTCCCCACCGTGCGACTCTGGACATGAACATCGGACTGTAAGCGTTTGAGCACGCTGCGCGCCACGGCCGAACGGACCAGACTGGGGGCATGAGAGCCCGGGCCGGGATCATCGGCGCCATCGCGTTGCTCGCTGGCACGGCCGCGTGCGCGAGCACGCCGCCAGCCAGTCAGCCGAAGCCAACTCCGTCGACGACAACCTCGGCTACCAGCCAGGATCCGGCGCCGCAGCAGGCCGATTGGCCGACCTACCACCAGGACAACGCGCGCTCGGGGAACGCGACCGGTCTCGCGCCGGTGTCGCAGCTGAGCACGGCGTGGCACGCGAGGCTGGACGGCGCCGTGTACGGGCAGCCGCTGGTGGTCGGGTCGGAGATCCTGGCGGCGACCGAGAACGACACCGTGTACGCGCTCGATCCGGCGACCGGCAACGTCCGCTGGCAGGACCATCTCGGCACGCCGGTGCCCAAGGCGGATTTGCCGTGCGGCGACGTCGATCCGCTCGGCATCACCGGCACGATGGCCTACGACGCCAGCACCGGGCGGGTTTTCGCGCTGGCCGAAACCACCGGCGGGCAGCACACCTTGTTCGGTATCAACGCGGCGAGCGGCAAGGTCGAGGCCAGGGCGGATGCCAAACCTCCTGCCGGCTCGGGCATCGCGACGCAGCAGCGGTCGGCGCTGACCGTCGACAATGGCCGGGTCTATGTCGCTTATGGTGGGTTGTTCGGCGACTGCGGCGACTACATCGGATCGGTGTTGTCCACGACGACCAACGGGACCGATCCGGTCAGTTACGCGATCCCGACCAGTCGCGAGGGCGGAATGTGGGCGCCCGCTGGGGCGGTTCTGGACGGCGACCGATTGCTCTACTCGGTCGGCAATGGTGCGGCGACCGGTGGTGCCTACGACGGCAGTGACTCGGTCATCGCGTTGTCGGCGGGAAACCTGAACCGGGCCGATTTCTGGGCGCCCGCGTCGTGGGCGAGCGACAACGCGCAGGATCTGGATCTGGGTTCGTCATCGCCGGTGCTGGCCGGGTCGTTCGTGCTGATCACCGGGAAACGGCCGACCACCTACGTTCTCGATCACGCGCGGCTGGGCGGGGTCGGCGGCAACCCGGTCGCGTCGCTCAGTACCTGCCGAGCGTTCGGTGGGGCGTCGGTCGCGGGGAATACGGTGTATCTGCCGTGCCGGGGCAGTTCGGTGCAGGCGGTGACCGTTGCTCCGAATGGCACACCGAGCGTGGCCTGGACGGCGCCGAGTGGCGTAGCCGGTTCGCCGGTGGTCGGTGGCGGCGCGGTGTGGGCTATCGATCCGAATGGGACGCTCTACGCGCTCGACCAGTCGACCGGCGTTGTCCGGCAACAACTCGCGCTGGGCGCGGTTCCGCACTTCGCGTCGCCGAGCTTGGCTGGTCAGCGGGCTTATGCCGGCACGATGGACGGGGTTGTCGCGGTCAACGGAGCTTGATATTTGAACTCTTGTTCCTTGACCCATTTCGTGGATCGACGGCATAGGATGAGCCAGCTTTTGCGCCGGGAGAACCCCGCGACAAGGAGGGCATTCGTTGAATTCGTCGTTATTACCCAGAGCGGCCCTGGCCGCCGTGATCACCTCGGCCGTGGTCGCCGCGCTGTGCGCGACGCCGGCAGCGGCCGCTGCCACGCCGAACGGCCCGAACCGGCCCGCGACCACCGCAACCACGCACCAGCATTCGAGCACGCTCGCGACGGCCCAGCACAAGGTGCCGAACCCGCTGCTCAAGGAGCTGTTCGCCGAACAGCAGGACGATGACGGCGCCGACGACCCCGCCCTCTCCGCGTTGTGCCAGAGCTACCTCGGCCACCCGACCCCGTATCACGGGATCTCGCCGAACGTGGACATGATCAACGGTGACACGGTGGTCCCGTCGGGCAGCCAGCAGGGTTGCGACACGGCGCAGAACGAGAACACCGTCGCCGTCAACCCGGCGAACCCGCGCAACCTGGTCAGCGGCACCAACGACTACCGCGTGTTCAACACCAGGGAAAGCCGCAACGACGCCTCCGGTTACGCCTACACCTCCTTCGACGGCGGCCGGACCTGGCGCGACATCCAGCTGCCACACCTGACCTTCCAGACCGGCGCGACCGCCCCACTGTCCTACATGGACTCGGCTGGTGACCCGGACGTGGTGTTCGGTCCGCACAACACCGTCTACTACGCGAACCTGGTGTTCAGCCGCGCGGACGTGCCCGCGACGCAGCAGAACGCGAGCGGTATCGCGGTGTCGGTCTCGCACGACGGCGGGCTCACCTGGGGCGAGCCGAACATCGTGCACCTGGACGGTGTGACCCCGGCCGGTACGGCGACGCCGACGTCGATCTTCAACGACAAGGAGTGGCTGGCCGTCGACCAGCGGACCGGTCAGGTCTACGTGACCTGGACGCAGTTCACCTACGACGCGGCAGGCAACTTCCTCGACTCGCCGACGGTCGTGTCGACCTCGCACGACAACGGCAAGCACTGGTCGGGCCTGACGCAGATGTCGCCGTCGATGACCAACTTCACGGGCGGTATCACGTCGTTCGGCTCCGGCACCAACCCGCAGGTCGCCGACGACGGCACGCTCTACGTCGCCTACGAGACCTCGGTCTGCGCGACCGCGGCCTGCAACGGCGCGAACGACCACGACGCCATCGTCATCGCCACCTCCCGGGACCATGGCCGCACCTTCACCAACACCGAGGTAACCACGGACTACGACTTCCCGGTCAACGCCGACTTCGCCAACAACGGGCTGACCGGCGAGAACTTCCGCATCAACAGCTTCCCGCAGCTGACCTACGATCCCGTGCTCAACCAGCTCTGGGTGACCTGGGCGGATGACCGCAACGGCCAGTACGACAACGGCGCGTCGGTCAAGACCAACGGTGACGTCATCCTGGCGCACGCGTTCGCGGGTGGCCCGTGGTCGGCGCCGGCCACGATCGGCAGTTCCTCCGACGAGGTCTTCCCGGCCGTCGCCGCGTTCGCCGGCCAGGTCGCGGTCAGCTTCTACACCCGCGCCTACGACCCGAACGGCATCGGCTTGGACTACGCGTACGTGTCCGGGAACGCGTGGAACGTCGGCAACGGTTCGTTCAAGCGGCTGACCACGCAGACCAGCAACCCGCAGGTGCAGTTCGTCGGCACCGGCATCGTGTCGGGCAAGACCCTGCAGGGCGAGTTCATCGGTGACTACACCGCGGTCGCGCTCGGCCGGGACTTCCAGCTGCACCCGGTCTGGACGGACTTCCGGGGCAACCCGGGGACGACCGAGCCCAACCAGGATGCCTACACGCAGTCGATCAACCTGTTGCAGTACTAACGCTGAGGGCCGGCCCGGGATACCGGGCCGGCCTGTGCGTCAGTCGGTGCCGAACTCCATGGCGGCGTGGTCGAGCAGTTCGTCATCGCTCTCGTCGGCGAGGCTGCGCGAGGCGATCGCCTTGGCGCCGCCCTCGCTCAGCGCGCCGATCAGGCCGGTCGAGGCCGCCTGGGCGGCGCCGATCAGGGTCGGGTGGGTGTCGCCGACCATGCCGAGCCCGGCGTACTGCTCCAGCTTGGCGCGCGAGTCGGCGATGTCCAGGTTGCGCATGGTGAGCTGGCCGATCCGGTCGACCGGGCCGAAGGCCGCGTCCTCGGTGCGCTCCATGGACAGCTTGTCCGGGTGGTAGCTGAACGCGGGGCCGGTGGTGTTGAGGATCGAGTAGTCCTCGCCGCGCCGCAGCCGCAGCGTGACCTCGCCGGTGACGGCGGTGCCGACCCAGCGCTGCAGCGACTCCCTCAGCATCAGCGCCTGCGGGTCCAGCCAGCGGCCCTCGTACATCAGCCGGCCCAGCCGCCTGCCCTGGTCGTGGTAGGTGGCCAGGGTGTCCTCGTTGTGGATGGCGTTGACCAGCCGCTCGTAGGCGGCGTGCAGCAGCGCCATGCCGGGGGCCTCGTAGATGCCGCGGCTCTTGGCCTCGATGATCCGGTTCTCGATCTGGTCGGACATGCCAAGGCCGTGCCTGCCGCCGATGGCGTTGGCTTCCAGGACCAGGTCGACGGCCGAGTCGAAGCGCTCGCCGTTGATGGTGACCGGCCTGCCCTGCTCGAAGCCGATGGTGATGTCCTCGGTCGGGATCTGGACCTCGGGGTCCCAGAACCGCACGCCCATGATCGGTTCGACCAGCTCGACGCCCGCGTCCAGGTGTTCAAGGGCCTTGGCCTCGTGGGTGGCGCCCCAGATGTTGGCGTCGGTGGAGTAGGCCTTCTCGGTGCTGGCCCGGTAGGGCAGGTCGCGGGCGAGCAGCCACTCCGACATCTCGTGCCTGCCGCCCAGTTCGCTGACGAACTTGACGTCCAGCCACGGCTTGTAGATGCGCAGCGCGGGGTTGGCCAGCAGGCCGTAGCGGTAGAACCGCTCGATGTCGTTGCCCTTGAAGGTCGAGCCGTCGCCCCAGATCTGCACGTCGTCCTCGAGCATGGCGCGGGCCAGCAGCGTCCCGGCGACCGCACGCCCGAGCGGCGTGGTGTTGAAGTAGGCGCGACCGCCGGAGCGGATGTGGAAGGCGCCGCAGGCGAGCGCGGCCAGCCCCTCTTCGACCAGCGCGGCGCGGCAGTCGACCAGGCGGGCGATCTCCGCGCCGTAGTCGGTGGCCCGGCCGGGGACCGACTCGATGTCGTCCTCGTCGTACTGGCCGAGGTCGGCGGTGTAGGCGCAGGGGACCGCGCCTTTCTCGCGCATCCACGCGACCGCCACTGAGGTGTCGAGGCCGCCGGAGAAGGCGATCCCGACCCGTTCGCCGATGGGAAGAGAGCTGAGCACCTTGGACACGATGGAAGTATATACATAGACATGCATGGTCATGCAATCTGGCGCATGATCGGGAGACCCGGGTCACAGTCGGTGAAAGTTTCCGCGCTGAACCAATTAGCCGGGTTTTTGATGGACTCCCTTGGCGACAGTGCGCTAGAACGGATTTCGACCGGATCCGCGTCACGTTTCATCGCAATGATTCCCTTGCGCACAAGGAGGAATGTGGTGCGTCGATCAAACCTGGCCGTGGCAGCGGCGGTGACCGCGCTGTTGGGCGGCGCGATGTTCGCTTCGGCCGCAACGGCCGCGCCGACCGCTTCGCAGGGGCCGTGCGACATCTACGCCGCGGCGGGCACGCCCTGCGTGGCCGCGCACAGCACGACCCGCGCGCTTTACGGTGGCTACAACGGATCCCTGTACCAGGTACGGCGATCCTCGGACGGCCGGACGCAGAACATCGGCGTGGTCAGCACCGGCGGAGCCGCCAATTCCGCGTCCCAGGACTCGTTCTGCAAGAACACCAGCTGCGTGATCACCGTCATCTACGACCAGTCCGGACGTGGCAACAACCTCACCGACGCGCCCGGCGGCGGCGCGGCGGGCGGCCCGGACAACCTCGCCAACGCGACCTCGGCACCGACCACATTGCACGGTCACAAGGCCTACGGCGTCTATGTCGCGGCGGGCACGGGTTACCGCGACGACCACACGTCGGGGGTGGCGACCGGTGACGCGGCCGAGGGCGAGTACGCGATCTTCGACGGCACGCACTACAACGGCGGCTGCTGTTTCGACTACGGCAACGCGGAAACCAGCAACGACGACACCGGCAACGGCCACATGGAAGCGATCTACTTCGGCAACATCAAGGTGTGGGGCTACGGCTCGGGCAGCGGGCCGTGGGTGATGGCCGACCTGGAGAACGGGCTGTTCTCCGGGGTGAACCAGCACTACAACGCGGGCGACCCGACCGTGAAGTACCGCTATCTGACCGCGATGGTCAAGGGCGGCCCCAACCTGTGGTCGATCCGCGGCGGCAACGCGCAGTCCGGCGGACTGTCCACTTTCTACAACGGGGTGCGGCCCAACGTCTCCGGCTACAACCCGATGCACAAGGAGGGCGCGATCATCCTGGGTATCGGCGGGGACAACAGCAAGGGCTCGGCGGGCACCTTCTACGAGGGTGTGATGACCTCCGGTTATCCGTCCGACTCGACGCAGAACGCGGTGCAGGCCAACATCACCGCGGCTGGCTACGGCGCATAGTCAGCCGAATTCGGGGACCCGCACGGTTTCGGCCGTGCGGGTCCTCGTTGTTCAGGCTGATTCGCGGATGACCAGTTCGGTGTTCAGGGTGATGTGGCGGGGCTGGGTCGAATTGCCAGCCAGTTGAGCGAGGAGTTCGCGGGCGGCGTGGGCGCCGATGGCTTCGATGGGGGCCTTCACGGTGGTGAGCGGGGGTTTGGTCGATCGCGCGAGCGGTGAGTTGCCGAAGCCGATCACCGCGACATCGTCGGGCACCTTGCGGCCGGTGCGGCGTAACGCGCGTAAGGCGCCGATGGCCATCTGGTCCGAGGCCGCGAAGATCGCGTCGAGGTCCGGCCTGCGTTCGAGCAATCGGAGGGTGAGGTGTTCGGCGCAGGCCTGGCTGAAGTCGCCGTAGGCCACCAGGCCCGGCTCGAATCGGCCTTGCTCGGTCAGCACCGAGCGGAAGCCGGCGAACCGGGCGGCGGCCAGCGGCACGTCCTTGGGTCCGGCGATCGTGGCGATCCTGGTCCGGCCTGCGGCGAGCAGGTGCCGCGCCGCGCGTTCCGCGCCGCCCCGGTTGTCAGCATCGACGTACGAGCAGTCCTCGGCGCACCTCGGCCGTCCGGCGCTGACGATCGGCACCGGGACCCGGTCCAGCGGCACGGCGTAACGAGCCTGCAGGCTGACCACCAGCGCGCCGTCCACGTGGCCGCCGCGCAGGTACTTCACGATCGACTGGGCATCCTTGGCCGACTGCGCCATGAGCAGCACGACCTGGTGGCCGGAGGGTGCGAGCACCTGGCTGGCGCCCCACAGCACCCGGCCGAACGCGGGATCGGCGAACAGCCGCAGCGCCTCCTCGCAGACCACCACGGCGACCGAGCCGGTGCGGGTCCGGAGGGTGGTCTTGGCCGCGCGCTGCCGCACGTAACCGAGGTCGACGATGGCGGCTTCGACCTGGCGCCGGGTTTCCGGCCGGACGCGTTGAAAACCGTTGATCACCCGGGACGCGGTGGCCGGGGACACCCCGGCCGCGCGGGCCACGTCCGCGAGTGTCGGGCGAGCATCTTGCAGTTCAAGCACGGTCACGTCGACCTCCATGGTCCGGCGTCGTTGCTCGACACAAGGAGTCACTCATCCGACACAGAATGGAAACGTTACGAGTCGGTTGTCAAGAACCAATTCGCTGATTCATTCGATGATTGGATCACCGAGGGCCGGTGCTCTCCCGGACGATCAGCTCGGGAGTGATCAGCTGCCGGGGCGGTCGTTCCTCGCCGCGCAGCCGGGCCATCAGCAGCTCGAACGCCTGCCGTCCGACCTCGGTGAAGTCCTGGCGGACGGTGGTCAGCGGCGGGCTGAAATAGGCGGCTTCCGGGACGTCGTCGAAGCCGACCACGTGCACGTCGCGGGGCACCGCGATACCCGCTTCGGCGAACGCGCGCAGCATGCCCAGCGCCATCTGGTCGTTGGCGACGAACACCGCGCTGACCTCGCGCTCGGCGGCCAGGGCCCGGCCGACGTCGTAACCGGAACGCGGGCTCCAGTCGCCGCGCAGCACGCGGGGCGCCTGGATGCCGTGCGACTCCAGGGTTTCCCGCCAGCTGCGTTCGCGGGCGCGGGCTTCCAGCCAGTCCTCCGGCCCGGCGACGTGCCAGACGGTGCGGTGGCCGAGGGCGAGCAGGTGCTCGGTCGCGCGGCGGGCGCCGTCGTGCTGGTCGACGGTGACCACCGGCATCGGCGCGGATTCGGCCGCGCCGACCGCGACCAGGGCCACGTCACGCGGGGTGCGATCCAGGGCCGGACCTGCGGAGACGTGCGGCGCGATGACGAGAATGCCTTCGACCGCCTGGCCGCGCAGCGCCTCGACAGCGTCCGAAATGGACCGTTCCTGGGGCCGGCTGATGCTGGAGATCGTGATGGCGTAGCCGGCTTCGCGGGCGGCCTTCTCGATCCCGTACAGCGTGCTGGCCGGGCCGTAGAGGGTCGAGTCGAGGGCGACCACGCCGAGCGTGCCGGAGCGGCCGGTGGCCAGCGTGCGCGCGGCGGAGTTGGGCCGGTAGTCGAGTTTGCGGATGGCGGCCTCGACGCGCAGCCGGGTCTGGGCGCGGACCGGGCCGGTGCCGTTGATCACCCGGGACACCGTCATGTGCGAGACCCCGGCCAGTTCGGCCACGTCGGCGAGGCTGGGTGCGCCCGTGGTTCTGCGCGCGTCGTCGGCCGAGGGGGAAGTCCGTGCCACCAGCCTGTGCTCCCGTCTCTCGCGCGGCATCGCCGCCAACATTACTAGCGGCCGAGTCTTGACTCTGCCATGTGTTCGCGCTAACAATTCCTCCTACGCAAGATAGCTCACCAAGCCGACACCGCCACTCATCAGGCTCATTATCCATTCAGAAACCATCATCAGAAGGCCTCGTTGATGTCTGTTAGCGCTAACAGTTCGCTCGCCGACCAGTACGTGATCGGAGTCGACTTCGGCACGTTGTCCGGCCGCGCGCTCCTCGTGCGCGTCGGCGACGGCGCTGAGCTGGGCACCGCCGTGCACGAGTACAAGCACGGCGTGCTGGACGAGGCGCTGCCATCGGGGGTGCCGCTCCCGCCCGACTGGGCGTTGCAGCTGCCCGACGACTATCGCGAGGTGTTACGGCACGCGGTGCCCGCCGCGATCGCCGATGCCGGGATCGATCCCGCGCGGGTGATCGGGATCGGCATCGACGCCACCGCCTGCACCGTGCTACCCGCCCTGGCCGACGGCACCCCACTGTGCGAAGTGGACGAATACCGGGATCGCCCGCACGCCTACGCCAAACTGTGGAAACACCATTCGGCGCAAGGGCAGGCCGACCGGATCAACAAGCTGGCGCACCAGCGGTCCGAGCCGTGGATCGGCCGCTACGGCGGGAAGATCTCCGCCGAATGGCAGTACGCCAAGGGCCTGCAACTGCTCGAAGAAGACCCGGAACTGTACGCGCGGGCGCAGCGCTGGATCGAGGCCGCCGACTGGATCACCTGGCAGCTGTGCGGGGTGGAGACCCGCAACGCCTGCACCGCCGGTTACAAGGGAATTCTCCAGGACGGCGCGCGACCGAGCGAGTCGTTCCTGGCCGCGTTGCACCCGGATTTCGCCACCTTCAACGCCAAGCTCGACCAGCCGGTGTCCGCGCTGGGCAGCCGCGCCGGACATCTCACCGCGCAGGCGGCCGCCTGGACCGGGCTGCCGGAAGGCATCGCGGTGTGCGTCGGCAACGTCGACGCACACGTCACCGCGCCCGCCGCGCAGGCGATCGAACCGGGCCAGCTGGTCGCGATCATGGGCACGTCCACCTGCCACGTGCTCAACAGCGACCAGCTGGCCGAGGTGCCCGGCATGTGCGGGGTGGTCGACGGCGGGATCGTCGAAGGCCTGTGGGGGTACGAGGCCGGGCAGAGCGGCGTGGGCGACATCTTCGCCTGGTTCGCCGAGCAGTCCACGCCCGGCGAGTTGTCCGCTGAAGCGGCCGAGCGCGGCATCTCCGTTCACGAACTGCTCACCGAACAGGCGGCCGCGCAACCGATCGGCGCGCACGGGCTGGTCGCGCTGGACTGGCACAGCGGCAACCGGTCGGTGCTGGTCGATCACCACCTGTCCGGGGTGATCGCCGGGCTCACCCTGGCCACCAAGCCGCACGAGGTGTATCGCGCGCTGCTGGAGGCCACCGCGTTCGGCACCCGGGTGATCGTGGCCGCGTTCGAGGCCAACGGGGTCCCGGTGCGGGAGTTCGTGGTGGCCGGTGGGCTGATCAGGAACCGGTTCCTGATGCAGCTCTACGCCGACGTCACCCGCAGGCCGCTCAGCGTCATCGGTTCCGCCCAGGGCCCCGCACTCGGCTCCGCGATCCACGCGGCCGTCGCCGCTGGCGCGTATGCCGACGTGCCGTCGGCGGCGCGCTCGATGGGGAAGGTCGAGCGCGCCGCGTACCTGCCCGATCCCGAGCGCGCCGAACGCTACGACCTGCTCTACGTCGAATACCTGCGGCTGCACGACTACTTCGGGCGCGGCGAGAACGAGGTGCTGCACCGGCTGCGCGAGATCCGGATGGAGGCGCTCGACCAATGACCGAACTCGACACCGTGATCGCCAAGCTGCGCGAGGAAGTCTGCGCGCTGCACGCGTTGCTGCCGGCCAACGGCCTGGTCGCGTGGACCGCGGGCAACGTGTCGGCGCGGGTGCCCGGCGCCGAGCTGATGGTGATCAAGCCGAGCGGACTTGAGTACGACGCGCTCACGCCCGAGTCGATGGTGCTGTGCGACCTGGACGGCAACGTGGTCGAGGGCGACTACTCCCCCTCCAGCGACACCGGTTCGCACGCCTACGTCTACCGGCACCGGGAGGACGTCGGCGGCGTCGTGCACACCCACTCGACCTATGCGACGGCCTGGTCGGCGCGCGGCGAGGCGATCCCGTGCGTGATCACCGCGATGGCCGACGAGTTCGGCGGCGACATCCCGATCGGCCCGTTCGCGCTGATCGGCGACGAGGCGATCGGCAAGGGGATCGTCGAGACGTTGCACGGGCACCGCTCCCCCGCCGTGCTCATGCGCAACCACGGCGTCTTCACCATCGGCCGCAACGCGCGGGCCGCGGTCAAGGCGGCCGTGATGACCGAGGACGTGGCCCGCACCGTGCATCTGGCGCGCAGCCACGGCGACCCGATTCCCATCCCGGAGGCCGACATCGACGCCCTGCACCACCGCTACACCCACGTTTACGGCCAGCACCCGGCGGATGGAGCGAACGACCGATGACCACCGTTCCCGAGGTGTGGTTCCTGACCGGCAGCCAGGCCCTCTACGGCGACGACACGCTGCGGCAGGTCGCCGACCAGTCCCGTGCGGTGGCCGAGCAACTGGTGGGACACCCGGCGCAGATCGTGTGGAAGCCGGTGCTGACCGACGCCACCGCGATCCGCCGCGCCTGCCTGGATGCCAGCGCCGATGACAACTGCGTCGGCGTGATCGCCTGGATGCACACGTTCTCGCCGGCCAAGATGTGGATCGCCGGGCTGGAGGCGTTGCGCAAACCGTTGCTGCACCTGCACACCCAGGCCAACGTGGCGCTGCCGTGGGCCACCATCGACATGGATTTCATGAACCTCAACCAGGCCGCGCACGGCGACCGCGAGTTCGGGTTCATCCAGACCCGGCTCGGCGTGCCGCGCAAGACGGTGGCCGGGCACGTGAGCGATCCGGTGGTGGCCAAGCGGATCGGCGCCTGGGTCCGGGCTGCGCTGGGTGTGGCCGAAATGCGATCGTTGCGGCTGGCCCGGTTCGGCGACAACATGCGCGACGTCGCGGTGACCGAAGGGGACAAGGTCGAGGCGCAGCTGCGGTTCGGCGTTTCGGTCAACACCTACGGGGTCAACGATCTGGTCGCGCTGGTGGACGCGGTCGAGGACGCGCGGATCACCGAGCTGGCCAAGATCTACGAGGACAGCTACCGGGTCATGCCCGAGTTGCGGGCGGGCGGCGACCGGCACGAGTCGCTGCGCTACGCGGCGCGGATCGAACTCGGCATGCGGGATTTCCTCACCGAGGGCGGATTCAACGCGTTCACCACGAACTTCGAGGATCTTGGTGGCTTGCGGCAGCTGCCCGGACTGGCCGTGCAGCGGCTGATGGCCGACGGCTACGGCTTCGGCGGCGAGGGCGACTGGAAGACCTCGGTGCTGCTGCGCACGCTCAAGGTGATGGGCGCGGGGCGCTCGGGTGGCACCTCGTTCATGGAGGACTACACCTACCACCTCGAACCCGGCCAGGAGGTGATCCTGGGCGCGCACATGCTCGAAGTGTGTCCCAGCATCGCCGCGGACACGCCGAGTTGCGAGATCCACCCGCTCGGCATCGGTGGCCGGGAAGACCCGGTGCGCCTGGTGTTCGACGCGCGGACCGGTCCGGCCATCGTGGTCGGGCTGGCCGATCTGGGTGAGCGGTTCCGGTTGGTGGCCAACGAGATCGACGTTGTGCCGCCGTTGGAACCGTTGCCGCGCCTGCCGGTGGCGCGGGCGGTGTGGGCGCCGCAGCCGAACCTGCGGGTGTCCACCGAATCGTGGCTGACCGCGGGCGCGCCACACCACACCGTGCTTTCCTCCGCCGTGGACAGCGAAGAACTCGCCGACCTCGCCGACCTGCTGGCCGTGGAACTGCTCGTGATCGACGACAACACCACGACCGCTGATTTCGCCAAGGAACTGCGCTGGAACCAGGCGTACTACCGCCTGGCCCAAGGCTTCTGACTCCCGGAAAACCTGTACAGATCGAGAAGGCAGTGATCAACGATGATCGGTAGGTCCCGCACCATCACCCTGGCCGCCTGCGCGGCCATGCTCGTGCTCTCCGCGACCGCGTGTTCCAAGACACCGGGCGGTTCGGCGCCGGCCACCGGCACGAGCACCGGCTCGCAGCCCGCGCTGTCCGGCTCGGTCACGTTCAACCAGGACAACCTGGCCAAGCTCGACGCGGCACTGAAGTCCGCGCTGGCCGGGAAGGACCTGTCCGGCGTCAACATCGCGATGGTGGTCAACGTCGCGGCCGACTACTGGAAGGCCGGGCAGGTCGGTTTCGAGAAGGGCTGCGCCGCACTGGGGCTGGCCAGCAGCAAGTGCACCTTCTTCGCACCGCCCAACGGCAAGCTCACCGAGCAGAACTCGGAGCTGGAAACCCTGCGCTCGCAAGGGGTCACCGGCTACGCGATCTCGGCGATCGACCCGACCTCGGCGGCAGGCACCATCCACACCGACGTCTCGCAGGGCATCGACGTGCTCGCGGTCGACTCGCCGCTGCCCGGCACCGACGCCGCCTCCCTCTACCTCGGCACCCCGAACTACACCGCCGGTTTCCAGGCCGGGACCGCGATGAAGCAGGTGCTGGGCGGCAAGGGGAAGGTGGCGGTCCTGGTCGGCTCGCTGACCGCCGCCAACGCGACCCAGCGCATCCAGGGCTTCGAGGACGCGATCAAGGGCACCGGCATCACGGTGGCGCAGAAGGTCAACGACAACCTCCAGGCCAGCACCGCGACCTCGGACGCCGAGACCATCCTGGCCAACAACCCGGACGTCAACGGCCTCTACGGCGTCTACTCCTATGACGGCCCGGCACTCGCGCAGGCCGTTCAGTCGGCGGGCAAGACCGGCTCGGTGCGCATCGTCTCCGACGACTCCGACGCGCAGACGCTGAGCTTCATCTCCTCCGGGGTCATCTCCGGCACGGTCGTGCAGATGCCCTACCAGCAGGGCTACACCGGGGCGTACCTGCTGGCCGCGGAGAAGGTGCTCGGCAAGGACGCCACCATGGCGCTGGTCAAGCCGTACCTGGAATCCGACGGTTCGACGCTCAGCTCGGGTATCGGTCTGGTCACCAAGTCGGACATGAAGGACTACCAGGCGCTCGAAGCGCAGCTCGGGATCAGCTGACGATGACGGTTGAACGGGTGATCACCGCACGGCTGCGCGGTGTGCACAAGTCCTACGGCCCGGTCCGCGTGCTCGAACTGCCTGAGCTGGACTTGTACGCGGGCCAGGTCGTGGGGGTGGTCGGTGAGAACGGCGCTGGCAAGTCCACGCTGATGGGCACGCTGGCCGGTTCGGTGCGGCGCGACGGTGGCGACATCGAGATCGGCGGCAAGCCGCTGGTGGCCGGATCGACCGAGGCAGCCAAGGCGCTGGGCGTCGCGCTGGTGTCGCAGGAGTTCCCGCTGGTCGGCCAGCTCTCGGTGGCGGAGAACCTGCTGCTGGGCCGCCGTCCGCGCCAGTCGCGCCGCAAGGTCCTGGTCGACCGGAAGGCGCAGCGGGCCGAAGCGGCGGCGATGCTCACCGAGATCGGCCTGTCCCCCACCGACATCCCGGTCACCCGTCAGGTGCGGACGCTGCCGGTGCCGACCCGGCAGATGATCGAGATCGCCAAGGCATGGGGCCAGGAGCCGAGCCTGCTGATCCTGGACGAGCCGACCTCCTCACTCGGTCCGGTCGAGGCGCAGATGGTGCTCGGGCTGGCCCGGCAACTGGCCGAGCAGGGTGGCACGGTGTTGTTCATCGGCCACCGGCTCGACGAGGTGCGCGCGGTCAGCGATCGGATCTTGGTGCTGCGCAACGGAAAGCTCGTCGCCGACCTCGCTCCCGACGAGGCCGGCGAGGAGCGGCTGATCCGGCACATGGTCGGCGGCGAGGTCGCGCACGGTGAGCCGAAACCGGCCCCGGCGGTCAGTCCGGTGCTGCTGGAAGTGCGCGAGCTGACCGCGGAGCGGCTCGGCCCGGTCGACCTGGACGTGCACGCCGGGGAGATCCTCGGCGTCGCGGGGCTGATGGGCTCCGGGCGCAGCAGGCTCATCCACACGGTCGCCGGCGCGCAGCCGGCGACCGGCGGCACCATGCGGCTGGGCGGCAAACCCTATGCGCCGCACGGTCCCGGCGACGGCACCGCGGCCGGGATCGCGCTGATCCCGGAGGACCGCAAGGAGCAGTCGCTGGTGACGTTCGCGTCGATCCGCGCCAACGTCACCATTCCGGTCCTCAAGCGGATCAGCAGCCACGGTCTGCTCGGCCCGAAGCGGGAGCGGGCCGAGGCCGTGCGGATCACCGAGAACGTCAACGTCCGCATGCACTCGGTCGACCAGCCGATCGGCTCGCTGTCCGGCGGCAACCAGCAACGGGCCATCTTCGGTCGCGCTTTCGCCACCGAGCCGCGACTGCTGCTGCTCGACGAACCGACCCGAGGGGTGGACGTCGGCGCGAAAGCCGAGATCTACGAGTTGATCGACCGCGCCGCCGAGCAGGGCATGGCGGTGCTGGTCGCCTCCTCCGAACTGGAGGAACTGCTGTGGATCTGCCACCGCATCGCGGTGATGAACCACGGCCGGCTGGTCGAGGTGATCGACCGGTCGGACGCAACGAAGGAACGCATCATGACGGCCGCGGCGGGAACGGTCGCGCAGAACGACGGAGTAGCAGTATGACCGCAACACTGACCCCCGAGGTGACACCGCCGCCCAGCCGGGCGACGAGCACCAGGCTGGCTCGCAAGCTGATCGAGTCGCCCGAGGCGGGCGTGATCATCGCCTGCGTGCTGGTCTTCGGGGTCATCGCGATCAACGCGCCGACCTACACCTCGGCCGGCAACCTCCAGGTCATGGGCCGCGACCTGGCCCAGGTCGGCATTCTGGCCATCGGCGAGTCGGTGGTCATCCTCACCGGCGGCATCGACCTGTCGGTCGGCGCGCTGGCCGGGCTGGCGGGGATTGTGGCCGCCTGGCTCAACGTGGACCAGAGCATGCCGGCGCCGGTCGCGATCCTGGTGACGTTGCTGATCTGCGCCACGGTCGGTTTCTGGCACGGCACCATGGTCACCCGGCTCAACGTGCCGCCGTTCGTCATCACGCTGGTCACGTACACGGTCGCGCAAGGCTTGGCACTGGCCATCACCACCGGCTCGCCGATCAACGGGATCTCGCCGCTGTTCAGCGACCTGAGCCAGTTCTATCTCGGTGAGGTGCCGGTGCCCGCGCTGATCTTCATCGCGGCCGCCGTCGTCGCCTGGTTCGCCTTGGAACGAACCTACATCGGCAGGCAGATCTACGCGGTCGGCGGCAACAAGGAGGCCGCACGGCTGGCCGGTATTCCGGTCGGGCGCCGGATCACCTCCGCGTACGTGTCCAGCGCGGTGCTGGCGGGCGTGGTCGGCGTCCTCGTGATCGGCCGGATGAACGTCGCGGACCCGTCGGTCGGGCCGGGCTGGGAGTTGAGCGCGATCGCGGCCGCGGTCGTCGGCGGGGTGTCGCTGTTCGGTGGCGAGGGCCGGATCGTCGGCATCGCGGCGGGCGCGATCCTGCTGGAGTTCATTGCCAACGGTCTGCTGGCGCTGCACGTGAACACCTACTACCAGACCGTCGTGCAGGGCGCCGTGCTCGGCATCGCCATCCTGCTCGATCGCCTGCGCGCCAAGTATTTCGGCCGAGCGCGACGCTAGGTACGCCTCCAAGAGCTGCTAACACCATGGCGCTCGATCAGGGAGCGGCGTCCAGGTGCGTGAGCTGGAAGGCGAAGGAGGGAGCCATGACTGAGTCATGGTGACCGACGACAACGCCCCAGATCGCGTGCCTGGGCGTCGCGAGCCGAGCAGTTATGGTGTTAGTAGCTCTACGCTGCTGGTCATGAGCGATCCGCCCGCTGCCTCCGCCCCTGTGCGGTGGTGGCGGGCGGGCGCGTTTCTGGTGGTGGTGCTCGGGCTGACCGTGGGCGGCGCCGTCGGTGAGGCCTATCCGTTCCAGCCCGATGACCGGGTCTATCAGGGGCATCTTCTGGCGGTGCCGCCCTGGCCCGCGTTTCTGCTGGTCGCGGTGGCGGGTGTGGTCACCGTGTTCCGGTATCGGTTTCCGTGGACCGCGCTGCTGGTGAGCATCGGCGGGGCCGGGGCCTACACCGCGCTCGGGTACATCAACGGGGGCGCGCTGATCGCGCCGTTGGTGGTGCTCTATGCCATTGCCGCGGTGTCGCCGTTGCCGACCGCGATCGTGGCCGCCGTGGTCACGTTGGTTCCGTTGGCCGTGCTCACCGCGGTGTTCAATCCGCTGGGCACGTTCGGCGGCTCGTTCCCGGTCTGGCCCGCGCTGGTCGCGGCGGCGTTGTTCGCCGGGATCGCGGTCGGCAACCGGCGCGGCCGGCTGGCCGCGCTCCAGGCTCGCGCCGAACTGGCCGAGCGCACCCGCGAGGACGAGGCGCGGCGCCGGGTCGACGCCGAGCGGCTGCGTATCGCGCGCGAACTGCACGACGTGGTCGCGCACACCATGTCCACCATCAACGTGCAGGCCAACGCGATCACCTACGCCCACCCCGAGCTGCCCGAGCCAGTGCGCAACGCGGTCACGTCGATCAAGGAGGGCAGCAAACGCGGTCTCGGCGAACTGCGCACGATCCTGGCCGTGCTGCGCCAGGTCGACGAACCCGAGCCCACCCGGCCGACCTCCGGCCTCAACGCGCTGGACTCGCTGGTCGCGACCATGACCGACGCGGGGCTGCCCACCACCGTGCACAAAACCGGCGAGGTTCGCGCGGTGCCCGCCCCGATCGACCTGGCCGCATACCGGATCATCCAGGAATCGCTGACCAACGCGCTGCGCCACGCCGCCCCCGCGACCGCGACGATCCGGCTGGACTACGCCGCGACGCACCTGGACATCGAGGTGACCGACACCGGCCCCGGCACCAGCTCGGCCAGTGAGGGCGGCGGGCACGGAATTCGCGGGATGTTCGAACGGGCGACCGCCCTCGGTGGCAGGCTCGACGCCGGCCCCGGCCCGCGCGGCGGTTTCCGGGTGTATGCCCGTTTGCCTTGGGAGAGCGCGTGATCCGCGTTCTGCTGGCCGACGACCAAGCCCTGATCAGGGCCGGTTTCCGCATGCTGCTCGATGCCGCCGGGGACATCGAGGTCGTCGGCGAAGCCGGCGATGGCGCGGAGGCCGTCGCGCTCGCCGCGAGCACCAAGGCCGACGTGGTGCTGATGGACATCAGGATGCCCGGCGTGGACGGCCTGGAAGGCACTCGCCGGATCGCCGCGAGCGAGAACCTGGCCGGGGTGCGGGTGCTGATCCTGACCACCTACGAGGCCGACGACTACATCTACCAGGCGTTGCGCGCGGGCGCGGCCGGATTCCTGGTCAAGGACACCGAACCGGGCGACCTGGTGCACGCCGTGCGGGTGGTCGCGGCGGGGGAAGCGCTGCTCTCGCCGCGCGTGACCCGCAGGCTGATCGCCGACATCGCCAGCCGGCCGGAGGTCGCGGCCACCGACTACCGCATCGATCAACTCACCGAGCGGGAGCGGGAAATCCTGACGCTGGTCGGCGGCGGCCTGTCCAACAACGACATCGCGAGGCGGCTGCATCTGAGCCCGCTCACCGCGAAGACCCACGTCAGCCGGATCATGACCAAGCTCGACGCGCACGATCGTGCCCAACTGGTCATCGCCGCCTACGAAACCGGCCTGGTCGTCCCTGGTGGGAACTGAAGATTAATTCTTGGATTTTTCTTGTAGATCTGTGAATAGTTTCGTGAATACGGCAATAACCAGAAGCGATTTTCGCGCCGACACGTTGCCCGTCGCATCGACTCACTTGACCATATTGGGTGGCCGTCTTCACGGTCACCCTGCTGCGAGGGAGTTGTCGAATGAAACGATGGAAGGCATGGACGACGGGCGTCGCGCTCGTCGGCCTGGCGTTAGGCGGGATCATGTTGAGCCCGGTCGCGGACGCCAGTTCCGGCATTCACCCGGCCAGCGGTGTCGGTTCCTGCACGCTGAAAGGCTGGAATCCGACCGCCGACCCGGACGACGCGTCGAATCTGCCGGAGGGCCAACGTCCACAATCGTACAGACCGGACGATTACAACTGCAATGGTGCGGTGTTCGCCGCGCCGGGCTCGGAGTTCAAGAAGTTCCCGCAGCCACGGAACTTCAGCATCACCAACAAGAACACGACCACGCACGCGCAGGCCTGCGCGGACAAGCTCTGCGCCACCCAGCCCCAGACGATCTCCAGTCCGACTCAGGCGACAAATCCGACCGCGCCGTATTTCCCGCCGTTCACGCACTTCGTCATCATCATGCGGGAAAACCACACGTTCGACGACTACCTCGGTGACTGCGCGAGCACCATCCAGGCCGGATGCAACGGTCAGGTGGAAAGCACCAACCACATCTCGTCGACGCCGAACCTGCACCAGCTGGCCAAGAACTACGCGCTGATGGACTCCTACAGCACCGGCACGCAACCGCCGAGCGGACCAAACCACTGGTGGTGGTTCTCCGGCCAGTCGGCGTCGAGTTCGCAGCAGCAGTCCTACCCGACCGCGGGCGGCACCGTGTTCGACCGCATGCTGCACGGCACAACCGGCCCGTCCGGGGAAGGCACCGCGCCGTGCACGGCCCAGTCCGGGTCGGGGTCCGGGACGCCGCCGGTCTCGTTCATCACCAACGGCGACATCTACTGGATGGTCAGCAACGGCAGCGGTTACTGGCGCAACCCGGGCACCGGCAAGGTCGAGGTGCTGCCGACCAACCGGCCCGGCACGAGCATCCCGGAAGAGCTGCACGACAACGAGTACACCTGTAGTGGCCAGAACGTCTCGGACACCACGATCACCAACGACTACCTGAACTTCGTCAACTCGAACAGCCTGCCCACGTACTCCTACGTCGAACTGTTCAACGACCACCCCGGTACGTACCAGGACATTCCGACGAACGACGCGGACACCAACCAGATCGTCAGCTCGATCATGGGTAATTCCTCCTACAAGGACAACACCATGATCGTGGTCACCGAGGACGACACCCAGAACGGCAACAACGGGCCGGACCACGTCAGCAACACCTACCGCGTGCCGACCGTCGTCGTCGCGTCGCCGACGTTCATGAAGCAGCACTACATCACCCACATCGCGTACTCGACGAACAACGTGATCGCGGCGATGGAGCGCGTGCTGAACAACGTGCACCCGGGGATCATCGACCCGAACGACAGCCTCGGCCTGTCCACGTTCCCGATGACCACCAACGATCAACAGGCGCTCGGCGACCCACTGGAAGACCTCTGGGTGCAGGGGGCGACACCACTCAAGGCGTCGGCATCGGCAACGCCGTCGACCGGCAACGCGCCACTCGGCGTGAACTTCACCGGCTCGGCCTCGGGCGGTACCGCGCCGTACTCCTACAGCTGGAACTTCGGTGACGGCTCGACCAGCACGACGCAGAACCCGAGCCACACCTACACCAGCGCGGGCACCTACACCGCGACGCTCACCGTCACCGACAGCGCCTCCCCCGCGGTCACCGCGACCGCGAACACGACGGTGACGGTCAGCGCGGTCGGTCAGCCGCTGACCGCGACCGCGTCCGCCACGCCGACCTCCGGCCAGATCCCGGTCAACGTCAGCTTCACCGGCACCGCGACCGGCGGCAGCCCGCCGTATTCGTACAGCTGGAACTTCGGCGACGGCAGCACCAGCACCGCGCAGAACCCCACGCACACCTACAACACCGTCGGCACCTTCAACGCGACCCTGACCGTCACGGACAGTTCCTCGCCCGCGAAGACGGCCTCGTCCAGCGTGAGCATCTCGGCGGATCCGGTCGCGGGCACCGCGCCCGGGGCACCGACCGCGCTGGCCGCGACCGGCGGCTCCAGCCAGGTTTCCCTCAACTGGCAGGCACCGGCCAGCAACGGCGGCGTGAACATCACCTCCTACAAGGTCTACCGGGGCACCAGCAGCGGCTCGGAAACCCTGCTGACCAGCGGTGGCTGCGCCAACCTGGCCTCGGTGCTCTCCTGCACCGACACCGGTCTCACCGCCGGCCAGACCTACTACTACAAGGTCACCGCGGTGAACTCGATCGGTGAAGGGCCGCAGAGCAACGAAGCCAGCGCGACGCCGACCGGCAGCGGCTGCACCGCGGCCCAACTGCTCGGCAACCCCGGTTTCGAGAACGGCACCAGCTCGGCGCCGTGGACGACCGACACCGGAGTGATCAACAGCAGCAGCACCGAGCCACCGCGTTCGGGCAGTTACGATGCCTGGCTCGACGGCTACGGCAAGGCACACACCGACACGCTGTCGCAGACGGTGAGCCTGCCCAATGGCTGTGCCAACTACAACCTGAGTTTCTGGTTGCACGTCGACACGGCCGAAACCAGCACGACCAAGGCCTACGACACGCTGGCCGTGCAGGTGCTCAACAGTTCCGGCACGGTGCTCGGGACCTTGCACACCTATTCCAACCTGGACCACAACACCGGCTACGCCCAGCGCAGCTTCAGCCTCGCGCCCTATGCGGGGCAGAACATCACGCTGCGGTTCACCGGCACGGAGGACTTCGAATACCAGACGTCCTTCGTGGTGGACGACACCGCGCTCAACGTGAGCTGACCGGATGACAGGCCGCGGCGGGCTGGCAGCCCGCCGCGGCCTGTCGCGTGCGGCGTCAGTCCCAGGCGAGGGGGAGGTGGGTGAGGCCGTTGATGAAGTTGGAGGTCAGCCGGGTCGGTTCGCCGTCCAGCCGGACCGGGGGCAGGGTCTCGCACAGTTCATGGAAGAAGATCCGCAGTTGCAGGCGGGCGAAATACGCGCCGAGGCACTGGTGCGGGCCTTGGCCGAAGGCGAGGTGGTCGTTGGGTTCGCGGCCGATGTCGAATCGCATCGGGTCGGCGAACTGGCGTTCGTCGTAGTGCGCGGAGATGTGGTAGACAACGACCTTGTCGCCGCGCCGGATGCGCTGACCGCCGAGTTCGGTGTCCCGGGTCGCGGTGCGGCGGAAGGAGAGCACCGGCGGGTGCCAGCGCAGCATCTCCTCGACCGCGCCGGGGAGCAGTTCGGGTCGCGCGCGCAGCAATCGTTGCTGGCCGGGATGTTCGGCGAGGGCGAGCACGCCGCCCGGTAGCGCGCTGCGGACGGTGTCGTTGCCCGCGATGACCACGAGGAAGAAGAACATCTCCAGCTCGGCGTCGTCGAGCGCGCGTCCGTCCACTTCGGCCTGAACCAGCGCGGTCATCAGGTCGTCGGCCGGTTCGGCTCGTTTGGCGTCGGCCAGTGTGAGCGCGTAGTCGAACATGTCGCGCAGCATCGCCGGCGAGCGCGGGTTGATCGGCTTGCCGTCCGCGCCGCGCGTCACCTCGGCGTGTTCCGGGTCCTGGTAGCCGATCACCCGGTTCGTCCAGCGCAGGAGCAGCCGGCGATCCTCGTCCGGCACGCCGAGCAGGTCGGCCAGGTTGGCCAGCGGGAAGTCGTCGGTGACCTGAACCGGCAGATCGCAGCGCCCGTCGGCGGCGACCCCGGCCAGCAGGCGTCGCGCGCGATCGGTGATCTGCTCGGTGAACCGGTCGAGCCTGCGCCGGGTGAACACCGCGGACACCAGGCGGCGCAACCGGTTGTGTTCCGGCGGATCCAGATTCAGGATCATCCGCCGGATGAAATCGAGGTCGTCGGGCTCGGGATCGCGGATCTGGGTGGCGCCGAGCCAGGACGAGAACGGGTCCGGGTTGCGCAGCACCTGCTTGACGTCGGCATACCGGGTCACCGCCCAGTAGCCGGGCCCGGCAGGCCAGTCCAGCACCTCGTGCTCGGTCTGCCAGGACACCGGCTCGTGATCGCGCAGCCAGCGGAATTCCTCGTGCGGAATGCCTCGCCCGAAAACCTGCGGATCGAAGACGTCGGGGGCTGCCACGCTCAGTGCTCCGCGAGGAATCGCTCGATCGAGCCGGCCAGCGCGACCGGGGTTTCGTCGATGGCGTAGTGGCCGGCGTTGGCCAGGACGTCGAGCTGGTAGTTCGGGTACCACTTGGCGAACGTGGCCAGCATGGTCGCTTCGCCCAGCGCCGGGTCGTGCTCGCCGACGATCAGCTTGATCGCGGCCGGGTTTCCCTCGATCTCGTTGTGGAAATCGGTTTTGGCCCACGCGGTGAGGTAGTCGCCGAAGGCCTGCCGGTCAGAGTTGTCCAGCGAGTGCCGCACCATCGCGTCCAGCCACACCCCGGTGAGCCGGTTGCCGGTGGTCAGGTCGATGATCGCGCGCCGGTTGCCGGGCTCGTCGGCCGCGCCGGAGAACAACTGCCAGCCCTGCTCGTCGAACGGGACGCCACTGGCCGGGACCGGGGAGATGCCGACCAGCGCGCGGACTCGCCCGGGCGCGTCGGCGAGGACGCGTTGCATCACCGAGCCGCCCATCGAATGGCCGAGCAGCGAAAAACGTTGCCAGCCAAGCTGATCGGCCAGCGCGAGCGCGTCCGCCGCCGCCTCGGCGATGGTGTGCTCGCCCGCTTCGTCCTGGCGGGTGCCGTAACCGCGATAGTCCGGGAAGACGTAGCTGAACCGCGTCCCGTCCAGGTGTGGCAGCAGCGGGCCCCAGGCCGCACCCGAACCGAACCAGCCGTGCAGCGCGATCACCCCATGATCGCCCTGACCCACCTGCTGGAGTTCCTGCTGATCAGCCATGATCCGCCTCCCGGCTGGTTGCCCGTTAGAACGAGTGATCGGCGAGGTCGGTGCCCCCGCGACGGTCTCCATTGTCGTCGACGGTGGCGACCGCGGGAACCATCTCGCTGGTGACCAGGCCGTGTTCCCGGGTGAGTTCGTCCACGATGTCGAAGGACGCGGCGATGTGGTCGGGCCGGTCGATGATGATCGTGGTCACCGGGACGTGCCTGGCCAGTTGGACGAGCCGGTCGCCGTGCGGTTCGTGGTCGCCGTGAAAGCCCCACGTGCCGCGCAGCACGGTGGCGCCGCGCGCGGTCGGCGACTGGCGCAGGCGCTGGATCAGCGCGCGGTGGATCGGCCTGCCGTGGTGCAGCGCGGATTCGGAGGTGTACACCATGAGCTTCTGCCACAGGCTGCGGCCGCGCTCGTCGACCTCGGGAAGTTCGTGCGGGCGCTGGAAAAGCTGCCCGTCGCGCTTGCAGACCCGGACGCGTTCGAGGGTGATCAGCGGCCGGTCGAGCAGGCCGCCGAGTTCGGGCAGGACGCGGGCGATGGCCTCGCCCCTGCCGACCGCGATGATCATCAACGGCACGTCGGCGTTGCGGGCGAAGAACTTGGCGCGGGCGCGGTGACCGTGCCGGGTGCCGTCGACGCCGAGCAGCACGGTCGCGCCGTCGACGCCTCGGCGGTGCAGCAGGTCGCACACGGCGATGAAGGCGGGTGTCCGGTAGACGCGTTCCTGGCGGCCGACGTAGATGGTCAGCTTCGTTGCTTCGTGCAACTGTTCCGGTAGGACGATCGGGCCGATCTCGTCCCGCAGCAGGCGGGCCCGTTCGAGCACGAACAGTCCGCGCGGGCGCATCGCGGTCACGCTGTCGACCAGGGTTTCGATCCTGGGCCTGGTGTCGACGGCGATCGCGGTGACCGGGAGGTCCTCGGACAGGGTCAGGGATTGGTCGGTGCGCAGGTGGTGTTTGAGGCCGAACCCGGCCACGCCGCGCAGCAGCACGCTCGACGCGACCTCGTGCTGGCCGAACAGGTCCATGACCGAATCCGCGAACAGCCTCGGCCCCACCCGGGTCCGCTCGCCGAAATAGCTGGTCAGCTTGAGGCAGTCGTCGTTCACTCCGCAGGCTCCGCTCACGCTGTTCCGATCCAGCGCCCGAGCGCGGCGGCGGCCACGCCCAGCACGAGGCTGATCACCACGTTGCCCGCGGCGACCATGATCTGCCGTTCCTCGCTCACCCGCTGCGTTTCCAGCATCCAGGTGGAGAAGGTGGTGTAGGAGCCGACAGCCGCCGTGCCGGCGAGGAGGGCGGCGTCGTGGCTGAGCGCGAGGCCGGTGACGAACCCGAGGATCAGCGCGCCGGAGATGTTCACCGCGAGCGTTCCGAACGGAAAGGCCTTTCCGGCGCGGGCCGCGACCGCGCCGTCCACCAGGAACCGCAGCACCGAGCCGGCTCCGCCGATCAGCAGCACGAGCAACCACACCAGCGCGGTCATGCCCGCACCACCACGCGGCGGACCAACATGGTGGACACGTAGATCATCAGGAAGCCGCCGACCACGCTGGCGATGGTGTATCCGGCGGCGAGCAGGTAGGCGTGGTGGTCGAGCATCTTCAGGATTTCTACCTGCATGGTGGAGAACGTGGTGAGCCCGCCGCACAGGCCGGTGCCGAGCAACGGCCGCCGGTAGCTGGAGAGCGGGAGGCGTTCCTGCAACCGGGTGACGAAGTAGCCGAGCAGGAAACTGCCGACCAGGTTGACGATGAACGTCGGCCACGGCCAGCTCACCGGGGACGCCGGGATGGCGACGCTGAGCAGCGCCCGCGCCCCGGTTCCGGCCGCGCCACCGACGAAGATGGCGGCCAGTTCGCGGCGGTCGCGTCTCGGCGCCGGCCCGCGCTGCGATGAGTGCGACATCACCCTCCCTTGGCCGACCGGGTTAGCAGAGCCTAACCTCGGTTCACCGCGTCCGTCGCACGAAGGGCACTCTCAGCCATGCCAGCCTCCGAGATCGCGCTGTTGGGCGCCATCGCCGGCTTCACCATCTACCTCGGCCTGCCTCTTGGGCGGCTCACCGCGCCGATGCCGAGGACGCGTGCCCTGCTCAACGCGCTGGCTATCGGCATTCTGGTGTTCCTGCTGTGGGACGTGCTGGCGCACGCCTGGGAGCCGATCGACGGCGCGTTGTCCGATCACCACTTCGGCAGCGCGCTCGGCAACGGCCTGGTGTTCTTCGCCTGCTTCGGGATCGGCCTGGTCGGTTTGGTGTATTTCGACCGGATAGCGATCAAGCGGAGCCCGTCGGTGCGGCGGCCCGGACCGGGCACGGCGACCGCGAGCGAGCTCAACCCGCAGGCGACCGGCAAGGCCGCCCGGCTCGCGCTGATGATCGCGATCGGCATCGGCCTGCACAACTTCGGTGAGGGCCTGGCCATCGGCAACTCGGCAGCCAGCGGCGAGTTGCAGCTGGCCGTGCTGCTGATCATCGGGTTCGGTCTGCACAACGCGACCGAGGGCTTCGGCATCGTGGCGCCGCTGGCCGCGGACGACGCGCGGCCGAGCTGGGGCAGGCTCGCGCTGCTCGGCCTGATCGGCGGCGGCCCGACCTTCCTGGGCACGATCGTGGGCGAGGTGCTGGTCAGCGACACGCTGTCGATCGCGTTCCTGACCCTGGCGGCGGGCTCGATCCTCTACGTGGTGATCGAACTGCTGTCGGTGGCCCGGCGCACCGGCATGAAGGCGCTGGTGACCTGGGGCGTGTTCGCCGGGGTGGTCGCCGGTTTCGTCACCGACGCGGTGGTCACCGCCGCCGGGGCGTGAGGCTCAGGCCGGCGGTTGCTGCGGCGGCAGGCCTGGCTGCTGGTAGCCCTGCTGCTGATAGTCCGGCTGCTGGTAGCCGGGCTGTTGCGGGTAACCGGGCTGCTGCGGGTAAGCGGGCTGCTCGTAGGTGGGCGGCTGGGCATAGCCGGGCTGGACTTGGCCGGGCTGGACCTGGCCGGGCTGGGTGTAGCCGGGTTGCGTGGTCCCGTAACCCGGCTGTCCCATCGGATAACTGACATAGCCAGCGGGGGCGGGCTGCCGCAGCCTGCGGGTCTTGACGATGGCGAGCGCGATCAGCAGGTAGGACACCGCGGTGAGCAGGCCGAGCGGGATGTCCACGCTGAGGAAGATCGTGTCGAGCTGGCCCTCGGTGAGGTGATCGGACTCGGCCCAGGAGTTCGAGTTCAGCGAGACGAACTCCCACGCGATGCCCAGCGCCGTCGCCGCCAGCATCACGACGAAGCCACCGGCCATCAGGCCGGGCGTCCCACTGGCGCGGGCCCTGACCGAGACGGCCAAACCCACGATGCCGACGGCGAGCTGGATGACCAGCGGGATGGCCTCGATGATCGCGAACGTCAAGGGTGTCACGCCAGTCCTCCACAGCTCTCCGGATCACGCGCGGTTGATCCTATGGGGTGAGGACGTGTCCGCGACTATCCGATTCACGGCAAGCGCCGGCGCAGCCGTTCCAGGATGTCGTCGAACCGCTCGCGCGCGTGTACTGCCGCGACACCGGCCACGGGCGTCGACAGTTCGAGCAGGGTCGTCAGATCCGCTCTGTCCTGCCGGGCGTCGGCGAGCCACTCGTGGATGTCGGTGCGGACCGGACGCGCGGCCAGCCGCCGACGGATCTCGACCAGCTTTGGGTCGTGCTCCGCACCGTGCGCCTCGTCCAGCACGATCAGTGCCCGGCTCAGCGCGTGGACTCCGCCGTCGAGGTCGAAAACGGCCCGGCCGCAGACCAGACGCACCGCTTCGATCGCACCGTCCACCGCGGGCCGACCGGCGAGCCGGTGACAGGTGCTCTCCTCGCACAGTGCCATCGCCAATTCGAACCGGCCGCGCTGGGGCGTGTTGATCCGCGCGAGCCGCACCAGGACTTCGGCGTGCGGCACGGCGTCGGCGGGCCGGCCGAGTTGACGCCAGGCATCGACGAGCAGCCGGAGCGAGCGGGTCAGGTTCGGCTCCCGCTCGACCGGCGCCAGGCGCAGCATGCGGACATAGCTTTCCAGCGCGGGAGCCGCATCGGCCGGTCGGCCAAGGCGCACGTAGGCCATGGCCAGCACGAACCGCGCGTGCAGCAGCTCTTTCCCGTACCGGGCGGGTTTTCCGGCCGCCAACGGCGCGAGCACGCTGATCACTTCCTCGGCGAGTTCGGCCGCGCGCTGGTCGTCGCCGGCCATTGTCAGCTCTTGGCCGGCTCGACTCGGCGGCGCAGCAGGCAGAACTCGTTGCCCTCCGGGTCGACCAGCACGTGCCACGACTCGTCGCCGGTCTGGCCGATGTCGGCCTTGCGCGCGCCCGCGGCGAGCAACCGCTCCAGTTCCGCGTCCTGGTCGCGGTCGGTGGGGTTCACGTCGAGGTGCAGCGGGAGTTTCCCGGCTTTCGGCGTGGTGGCGGGGCTGAGCACCAGAGTCGGCAGCAAGCCGCCGAAACCGGTGCCGGGCGGGCCGATTTCCAGCGCGTCGTCGATCCAGCCCAGTTCGACGTAACCGAGGACTTCGCACCAGAAGTCCCCCAGCCGCTGGGGATCGGCGCAGTCGATGACGAGTTCGGTGATCCGGCAAGCCATAGGCGCGAGACTACTGTGATTCAGCCGGTTGGAAGAACTCCAGCAGTCTCCGGCTGGCGTCCGGCGACATCAGCAGTTCCTTCATCTCCTGCGACCTCGTGGCGACAACGCTGGTCCGTTCGAACATCTCGCGTTCGTATTCCTTGACGGCGGCGGGAAATTCGTCCGGGTGCGCGGCCAGCGCGAGGCCGAGCACGGCGCCGTCGAGCAGGGCCATGTTGGCGCCCTCGCCCACCGCGGGCATCAGGTGCGCGGCATCGCCGACCAGCGTGACGTCGGGCGAGGACGGCCAGGTCAGACCAATCGGGAGCGTGGTCATCGGTCGCGCCACCACCGTGTCGTCGCTGGCCGCGATCAGCGCGGTGATCCGAGGGTCCCAGCCGGGCAGCAGTTCGATCAGCCGCGCCCGGGCGGCGGCCGGGTCGTCGAACGGGATCCCGCTGGTGGCGAACCAGTCCTCGCCGGTGTGGTAGAAGCTGACGCCGATGCGCACGCGGCCGTCGCCGTTGCGCTGCGCGGCAAGGGAAACTCCGTTGCCCACCACCCAGTAGGTGCCGCGCCCGACCATGGCCGCGAGGTCGGGGTGGGTGCGGTCGATGTCGGGAATGCCGATCTCGACGACGTTCTGACCGAGGTGTGCCGGGCGGGCGTCGGTGAGCAGCGCGCGAACCCTGGACTGCGCGCCGTCCGCGCCGACCAGCAGGTCGTAGCTCGCGCTGCTGCCGTTGGCGAAGTGGACCAGGCCGTTGCCTGCGGACTCGAACGCGTGTCCCCAGCGCACCGTGCCCTCGGGAAGCGAATTCAGCAGCAGGTCGCGCAGATCGGCGCGGTCGACCTCGGGCCGGGCCATCGGCGCGTCGTCGGGGGTGTCCTCCTGGAGCAGCAGGGTGCCGTCCGGTTCGAGCAGGCGCATGTCCTGGCCTTCCCGCCGGGCGATCGCGTAGAACTCCTCGATGAGGCCGGCGTCGCGCAGAGCCTGCTGGCCGGAGTGGATGTCGAGCATGCCGCCCTGACCGCGCGCGTCTCGCGCGGACTCGCGTTCGTAGACGACGGACTCGATGCCGTTCACGTGCAGCACCCGGGCCAGGGCCAAACCGCCCATGCCCGCTCCGATGATGGCAATGGTCATGACTCCCCCTCGATTCACTGTATTGGTCGATACACTGTATCAGCGCCTACGTTGTATTGTCGCTGCCATGTTGGTGTGGGAGCGGCCGGAGCCGCCGGATCGGCCGGTGCCTGCCCCGCTGAGCCGGGAGCGGATCGTCAAGGCGGCGATCCGGCTGGCCGACGCGGACGGCCTGGACGCGGTGTCCCTGCGCAAGGTCGCGGCCGCGCTGGACGTCGGACCGATGCGGCTCTACGGCTACATCGACACCAAGGAGGAGTTGCTCGACCTGATGGTCGATGCGGTCCACGCGCGGATCCGGCCGGTCGGAGACAGTTGGCGAGAGGTGCTGCGTTCCCTCGCCGAAACCATCCGGCACGCCGCCCACCAGCACGAATGGCTCGCCGACCTACTGGGCGGGCGGCCCCAGCTCGGGCCGAACACGATGGCCACCAGCGAGGCCGTGCTGGCCGCGATGGGCGGCGTCGACCTGGACACCGTCGTGCCCGCGGTCACGGCGGTCAACGCCTACGTAATCGGCGCGGTGCGCAAGGAGATCACCGAGCGGCGCGCCGAGCGAGCCTCCGGAATGGACCATCAGCAATGGCAGGCCGCGCTCGGGCCCTACCTGCTGCGCACCTTCGCCACCGGCCGGTTTCCCGCGCTGGCCACGATGGTCCAGGACGGCCCGCACCTGGACGCCGACGAAACCTTCCGAACCGGCCTGGACTTCCTGCTCGACGGCATCGCGGCCCGCATCTCAGGCTGACGGCAGCACCGAGCGGACCGACTCGGGGGTGCGGCCGACGACCGTGGTGCCGTCGTCGGCGGTGATGATCGGACGCTGGATCAGGACCGGATGAGCGGCCAGCGCGTCGAGCCAGCGATCCCGCTCGGCCTCGGTCTTCGGCCTCGACGCCAGGCCGAGATCCTTGGCGACGGCTTCGCCGGTCCTGGTGATGTCCCACGGTTGCAGCGCGAGCCGGGCCAGCACCTCGACGAGTTCGTCCCGCGTCGGCGGGTCGTCAAGATAGCGGCGCACCGTGTAGGCGGCGCCGGCCTCGTCGAGCATCGACAGGGCCGAGCGGCACTTGGAACACAGCGGGTTGACCCAGATCTCCATGACCAGCGACTCTAGCGACCTTCAACTGAAGTTCAATCCGCCGCCATCTACCTGATGGTCTGACCATTAACTTGCGGAGCGAGGGTGGGGTGACCCCCTTGGAAGGACTTCTATGACGGACAGCTCGGACTCTCCGCGCGAATCGACCGGCTTCACCCGGCGCAGATTACTGGGCTCGGCCGCGGCGGCCGGTGGCCTTGCCGCCGCCGCGATGGTGCTGCCGCCCAACGTGCGCAACGCCATCGCGGCTCCGGCCCCGCGCAACGGCAAGCTCTCCGACATCAAGCACGTCGTCATGCTGATGCAGGAGAACCGCAGCTTCGACCATTATTTCGGCACCCTGTCCGGCGTGCGCGGATTCGACGACCCGCATCCGCTGCGGCTGTCGACCGGCCGCTCGGTCTTCCACCAGCCCGATCCGTCCAATCCGGACGGTTACCTGCTGCCCTACCGGCTGAACACCAAGATCAGCGCGGCGCAGGCCATCCCGTCGATGAGCCACGCGTGGACCGTGCAGCACCAGGCGCTCAACGGCGGCAAGATGGACAACTGGCTGCCCGCGCACATCGCCTCCGACGGCGCCACCGACGGCCCTTACACGATGGGCTACTACACCCGCGCGGACATCCCGTTCCAGTACGCGCTCGCCGACGCGTTCACCATCTGCGACGCCTACCACTGCTCGGTGCTCGGCCCGACCGCGCCGAACCGGCACATGTGGATGGCGGGCACCATCGACGCGGACGGCAAATTCGGCGGCCCGTCGCTGGAAACCGGCGGCCCGAACGCCACCTACACGTTCAAGACCTACCCGGAGCGGCTGACCGAGGCCGGCGTGAGCTGGAAGATCTACCACGCCCCGGGCGGCACGACCGGCCTCGGCTCCTTGCAGCTGATCGCCCAGTACTTCAACGCCAAGCCCGGCGACCCGCTCTACGACAACGCGATGAACCCGCAGCCGCTCGGCCAGTTCGAGTACGACGCCGCCAACGACCAGCTGCCCACGGTCAGCTGGATCCTGCCGCCCTCGGGCTTCGACGAGCACCCGGCCAACCTGCCCGCGGCCGGCGCGACCTTCGTCGCGGGCAAGATCGACGCGATCGCCGCCAACCCGGAGGTGTGGGCCAAAACCGCGTTCATCCTGTCCTACGACGAGAACGACGGCATCTTCGATCACGTCCCGCCGGTGACGCCGCCGCCGGGCACGCCGGGCGAGTTCGTGTCCGGCACCTCGCCGACCGGCGTGCAGGGTGGCGGCCTGCCGACCGGCCTCGGCTTCCGGGTGCCGTGCATCGTGGTGTCGCCGTGGACGGTCGGCGGCTGGGTCAGCTCGGAACTGTTCGACCACACCTCGCAGTTGCGCCTGCTGGAGCAGATCACCGGCGTGGCCGAGCCGAACATCACCGAGTGGCGCCGCAGCACGGTCGGCGACCTCACCTCGGTGTTCCGTTTCGACGACACCAAGAAGGCCCCGGTGCTGCCGGACACCAACGGCCAGTACACCCTCGCCCAGTACGAAACCAGCCAGTTCCCGCTGCCCACGGTCCCCACGACCCAGCAGGAAGTGCCGCACCAGGAGCCGGGCGGACGCCGGCGAGTGTCCTGAACGTCCGGTGGGTGCGGCGCATTTCCGCCGCACCCACCGCGAATCCTGGTACGCTCATTCGCGATGCTTACCTACTCGTGCAGATCGGGGGTCCCGTTCGCCGCAAAAGGTGAGTGCTGATGACGCACTCGCTGACCGCGAACGAGAATTCCCGCCTTCTTTTCTGGTCGCACGTGCGCGAGTTCGCCGTGCCGACGTCGATGATCGAATCCGCGACCGCTCGCCGGGCCATCGGCGACTGGGCCGGAGCCTGTGCCGCCGCGCATGTCGATGTGGACCTGAACCTGCGAACCGTGGCACGCACGCACGGTCGGCAACTCGCCGCGCAGGTCCGCGCCGACCTGCGCCAACTGGTCCCTGACCTGCTGCGCTGGCATTTCCCCCGGGTCGCCCCGGACGGCCCGTTGCGCCCCGGTCTCACCGTCCCCTTGGCCCGGTACCTGCCCGGTCCGGTTCATCTCGTGGCGCGAACACCGCCCGCCTGGGCCGATGCCGGTCAGCGGATCGGCCTCGCGTTGTGGGCGCCGACCGTTCGCCCTCGCCCGCATCCCGACCGGCGTTTCCGGCTGGACCTGCACCGGCATTTGTGGGATGCGCGCAGAACCGGTGAGTTGCGGCAAAGAGCCAGGCCGGACTGGCTGGCCGAAGCGAAACTCCTGCGCGCGAACGGCCTCGTCACCGTGCGACTCAGCGCCCGGCGATGGCTGGTCATCGACACGGCAACCTCGACGATCACCTCGGCTCCGGCCAGAAACCGCGACTGGCCGATCCTGCCGGACGCGGCCACCTGGCCACTGCCCGATCTGGAACTGCTCGACGCCGGGTTGATCGAGGCCGAGCGGCTGCATCCGCTCGTCGCGTCGGCCCTCGCGCCCGGAGGACGTCCGGTCGCCCGGCATCGGGACAGCACAACGAGTTCGCGGCTGGTCGAGTGCCGGGGCGCCAGGCATCGCATCGGCCTAGTGGGCGGGGCGCTCGTCCCGCTGGACCATGACGCCGACGAGATCCGGCGCGAGGAACTGCTGATGGCGCTGGGCGGCAACGGATTACCGTGTTTGCGCGCGATCGATGAGGCCCACCGGCATCCGGAGTGCCTTGTCGACGTTCGCGCCCGGCTGTGTCACGGCGACACCGCCGGTGCCCTGGCCACGGCCGAAAGCCTGCTCGGTCCGCAGGTACTGCACCGCAGCGAAGCGCTGCGCGACGAATTCGAGATCGCGGCGCGCCGACGGATCAGGCACGGTCTGTTCCGCGCCGGACTCACCCGCTGACTTTTTTCGAACCCCCAAAGGTGATCACGACATGACTCTGGCTATCGCCGCCGATCTGCTTGCCCTGCTCGACGACAGCGCCACCGAACCGCGTCCGGACTCACAATTGGCCGCGCTCGCGCTGGCCGTGGCCGCCGACCTGCCGGTGCTGTTGTGGGGCGCGCCCGGCATCGGCAAAACCGCTGCCCTGCAACAACTTGCCGAATCGCTGGACCTGCCGCTGACCACGGTGATCGCCAGCGTGCACGAGCCGTCCGACTTCTCCGGCCTGCCGGTGGTCGGCGACGATCCGGCGGCGCAGGGCGTGCCGATGGCGCCGCCGGACTGGGCGGTGCGCCTGGCCCGGACCGGTCGCGGGCTGCTGTTCCTGGATGAGCTGTCGACCGCGCCGCCCGCCGTGCAGGCCGCGCTGCTGCGCCTGGTCCTCGAACGCCGGGTCGGGGCCTTGCGGCTGCCACCGGGGGTGCGGATCGTGGCCGCCGCCAATCCGCGCTCGTCCGCCGCCGATGGCTGGGAGCTGAGCGCGCCGCTGGCCAACCGTTTCGTCCATCTACAGTGGACTCACGATACCGACGTCGTGGTGCGCGGGCTGGGTGGAACGTGGCCTCGGGCAACGTTGCCCGCACTCGATCCAGCGCGGCTGCCCGATGCCGTGGCCTTCGCCCGTCGCGCGGTGTGCACGCTGCTCGCCGCCCGACCGGCGCTCGTGCATCAACTGCCCAAGAACGAAACCCGGCGCGGCGGCGCGTGGCCGTCACCGCGCAGCTGGGACATGGCGCTGCGGCTGATCGCGTTCGCCACCGCCGCGGACACCTCCCGGGAGGTGTTGTCCATGCTGGTGCGCGGAACCGTGGGCGACGGGCCGGGGCTGGAATTGCTGGCCAGCCTCGACCGGATGGACCTGCCCGACCCGGAAACGCTGCTGGCCGATCCCACGTCGGCCGTGCTGCCCGAGCGCGGCGACCTGCGCCAGACCGTGTTGGACGGCATCGTCGAGGCGGTGCGCAACCGGCCGGACCAGTCCCGTTGGGACGCTGCCTGGTCGCTGCTGATCCTGGCCTTGGACACCGGCGCGCCAGACCTGGTCGTGGTACCGGCGGCCACGCTCGCCGCGCTGCGCCGCGACGACTGGCAGGTTCCGGCCGCGATCGAGCGGCTGGCCGGCGCGGTCGCGCTGTCGCGGCGGGCCGACGACGCCCGGGAGCGGGTGGCGAGCCGATGACACTGGACGAGGAGAAGCTGTTCGCCGCGCGACTGTTCGCGGCACGGTGCAGGCCGTATCTGGCGAGCGCGCTGTTCGCGCTGCACCCGGTGGCATCGCGGCAGGTGCCGACCATGGGCGTCGACCGGCACTGGCGCTGTTATGTCTCGCCCGCGTTCGTCGACCGCACGCCGGTCGAGGAACTGGCCGGGGTGTGGGTGCACGAGGTCGCGCACCTGCTGCGCGATCATCACGGGCGCAGCGACCGGTTCGCCACCAAACACGGGCTGACCGGGCCTGCCGAGCGGTTGCGGATGAACATCGCCGCCGACTGTGAGATCAACGACGACGTGTTCGGCGACGGGCTGGTGAAGCCGGAAGGCGCGGTCGATCCGGCGCTGCTCGGCCTGCACGAAGGTCAGTTGATGGAGGATTACCTGCACCAGTTCCAGCTCACCGGGCTGACCAGCCGACTGTCCTGGTTGGACTGTGGCAGCGGGGCCGACGGGCTGGAGCGGGATTGGGATCTGGGGCCGGACGGTGCGCACGGGCTCAGCGAACAGGAACGCGACGCCGTCCGCTTCCGGGTCGCCGAGGGCATCGCCGGTCATCCTGGCAACGTGCCACGAGGCTGGCAACGGTGGGCGGACCAGGCGTTCCATCCGGCCCAGCCGTGGCGGGAACTGCTGGGCGCCGCGCTGCGCTCGGCGATCTCCGCGCCCGGCGTCGGCGACGACTACAGCTACGGCCGGCCGTCGCGCCGCTCGGCCGGGCTGCCCGGCGTCGTCCTGCCCAGCTTGCGGCGCAGGCCGCCTCGGGTCGCGGTGATCGTCGACACCTCCGGTTCGGTCAGCGACACCGAACTGGGCAGTGCGATCCTGGAAATCGCCGCGATGGCTCGGGCTTTGGGCGGTCGCCGTGATCTCGTCTCGGTGCTGTCCTGCGACGCGGCCGCGCACGTCACCCATCCGCTGTGCCGGGCCGAGCAGATCCCGCTGGTCGGTGGTGGCGGCACGGATCTGCGCACCGGATTCGCCAAGGCGCTGCGCGCCAGTCCCGGCCCGGACGTCATCGTGGCGCTGACCGATGGTCAGACCCCGTGGCCGGAGACCCGGCCACCGTGCCGGACCGTGATCGGGCTGTTTTCCGGGCCGCGCAAGTTCACGATGTACAACGAGAACAACCCCGACTATGTGCCGGACACGCCGCCCGGATGGGCGCGAGTCGTGGAGGTGGGTTGATCCCGTCGCGCGTCAGCGCGGGGTGAGGACGCAGAACTCGTTCCCCTCCGGGTCGGCGAGGATCTTCCAGGCCACGTCGCCCTGACCGAGGTCGGCGTCGGTGGCGCCCAGCGTCCGCAGCCGGGCCACCTCGGCGGCGTGATCGTCGTCCCGGTACGGCGCGAGGTCGATATGGACCCGGTGCCACACGTCGTTCGCGTTGGTCGTGCGCAGGAACTCCAGGTACGGCCCGACACCGGCGGCTGACCGCAGGCTGGCCTGATCGTCGGTCGCCTCGTGCACGGTCCAGTCGGTCGCCTCGCCCCAGAACGCCGCCATGGCGCGCGGATCGGCGCAGTCGACCACGATCGCGGCGATCGGCCCGGTGTCCCGGTAGATCTCGCGCGGCTCCAGTACGCAGAACACGTTGCCTTCCGGGTCGGCCAGCACCGTCCACGGCACGTCGCCCTGGCCGATGTCGGCGGGCGTCGCGCCGAGTTCCTTGAGCCGCGCGACCAGCTCCGCGTGGTGGGCGGCCGACGTGGTGGCGAGATCGAGGTGTGCGCGGTACCGCACCGTTTCCGGGTCCGGGACGGTGACGACGTCGATGCCGATGACGGCCGGATCCGGATAGGTGACGCCGATCGGCTCGACGTTGGTCACGCCTGGCCCCTCACTGGACACTCCCCAGCCGAGCGCGTCCGCCCAGAACTGGCCGAGCGCCGAATCGTCCCGAGCCTTGAAATTCACCTGAACCAGTCGAAGCGCCACCCGGCCAACCTAGCCGAACCGCCGGTCCAGCGCGGCGAAACTGGCCGGTTCGACGACGGTGGTGAGCAAGCCGGTCGCCACGTCGTAGGCGTAGCCGCCGATCTTGAGCCGGTCGGTCCATGCCGCCAGTTCCGGGGCGGTGCGGAGCAAAGCGACGTCGGCGCGCACGGATTCGGCCGGGTCGAGGACGGCCATGGCCGCGGCGGTGTCCTCGTCGTAGCCGCCCAGTGCGGCGAAGCCGTGGCGCAGTTGTTCGTCGGCGAACAGGCCGGAGCCGCAGTCGGTGTGGTGGATGATCGCGACCTCGAACCAGTCGGCGTCCGGGGTCTTGTTCTGGTGCAGATGGCAGACCCAGGCGAGGTCCTTGATGACCGAGGGCGTGATCCGGCCGCCGATGTTGCGGGCGACGATGGCCTCGCCGAACCGGGCGCCCGCGATGGCGGCGGGCTCGACGCGCGGGTCGAGGCAGGTGATCAGGTAGAGCTGCTGGAACGGGATGAACGGGATCGCGGGGACCGCGGTCTTGGCGTCGGTGGCCGCGAATCGCGCGTTCCGCTCCAGGTAGACGGCGAAGTTCGAGGTGGGCATGCAGACACTCCAGCGAAGTAGATAGAACGTTCGTTCTTCTTCTTGGTTCAGGACCCTACGGCGCTGGTGAGGGAGGTGTCAACAGAACGTTCTGTCTATGCTGGTGAGCATGGCGACCACCGCGTTGAGCCCCAAGGAGCGCCTGCTGGCCACCGCCCGCAGGCTGTTCTACGCCGAGGGCATCCACGCCGTCCCGGTCGATCGGCTGGTGACCGAGGCCGGGGTGACCAGGGCGACCTTCTACCGGCACTTCCCAGCCAAGGAGGACCTGGTCGAGGCCTACCTGCGGGCCACGGACATCGACCTGCGCGCGGCCGTCGCTGACGCGCTGGACCACGGCGACCCGCAGCGCGCCGCCGCCGCGCTGCTGGAACTGATCGGCGAGGTCACCTGCTCGGCCGGCTTCCGGGGCTGCCACTTCATCAACGCCTCGGCCGAATACCCCGACCCGGCCGATCCGGTGCGGGTCGCGGTCGCCGAACACCGGGCCTGGTTCCAGGACACCGTGACCCGGCTCGCCGGCCAGGCCGGGCATCCCGACCCGGACCACGCGGGCCGGGTTCTCGTGCTGCTGCACGACGGCGCGCTGTCCGCGGCCGAACTCGATGACCCGCAACGGGTCCGGGACACCGTCATCCGCGCGGGCCGCGAACTCCTCGGTCTGCCAACGAATTCTCAGTAGCCGTAGCCGCCGCCGGACCCGGTCGGTGCTGGTGCCTGGCCCGTCGCGCCTGCCGCGTGCCAGGTGAAGTTCTCGCCGCCGAAGCTGTCCTTGGCGCCGTTTCCGTTGACGTGGCCTGCGCCGTGGTCGAGCGAGAAGGTGTAGAGCGGCTTTCCGTCCAGCGTGACCTGATCCGTTCCGTCCGGCCGCCGCACCGTGGCCAGCGTGCCCGTCACGCCCGGCCCGGCCGTCGGCTTCGCGCCGCCCGGCACGGTCAGCGGCGCCCAGATCGCGTTGCAGTCACTGGAAACGCATTTGAGCGAGGCGCCGTCCTGCTCGTTGGTGTAGAGCGCGGCACCCGCCTTGTCGACGAGGACCTGCTGACCGTTGACGGTCTGCTCGGACACCGTCTGCGATTGTGGTGCCGGTGTACTGGCGCCGCAGGCGGCCAGCAGGACACCGAGTCCGATCGTCAGCGGGACGCCGATGCGAAGGTGAGTCGTACGCATGATCACTGCCTTCCTGGTAGTGCGACGAGCAGTCTGCCGTCGTCGGTGACCACGGCCAGCTGCCGGATGTCGGCCGCGGCGATGGCCGTGCTGCCGGTGATGTCGAGCGAGCCCTGGTAGTTGGCGACCCAGCTGGCCGCGACGTCCTGCTGGCCCTGCGTCCCGTGCACCACCAGCTCGCAGCGCTGCGCCCAGGTCACGCCGGTGAGCCGGAGTTGGAGCGCCGTGCCCCAGGTGGCCGCGGTCATCGTCACGTTGGCGTGGACATGGGTCGTGGCGTCGGTGGCCGAGACCGTCACCGAACTCGGCGGTGCCGGTTGCCTGCTGGCGATCGTTGCCCCCGCGACCACGCTGCCGACCAGGATCACGCCGACGGCCAGCAGCCGGTGCCGGTTGCGCCGGTGCCGCCGGGATGCCGCGCGCGAGATCAGCTGTTCGCACAGCGAGTCGGGCAGTTCGGCCGGTGCGAGGATGTTCTCCACGTCGTTCGGGGTCAGCGCGCCGAGCAGGCCGGGCAGGCCGCTCAGCTCGTCGTATTCCAGGGTGCAGTCCGGGCAGGTTTCCAGGTGCGCGCGCATCCCGGCGGACTCGATGTCCTCCAGCGCGTCCAGCAGGTATGCGGCGACGTCGATGCGGTGTGCGCAGGTCACGGTGCCTCCACCCCTCGTTCGGCCAGCGCGAGGCGCAGCGCCCGCAGCGCGTAGAACATCCGGGAACGCACCGTCCCGACCGGAACCTGGAGTCCGCCCGCGATCTCGGCCGCGGTCCGGCCGCGATAGAAACCCTCGACAAGAACCTGCCGGTGGGCGGGGGTCAGCGCGGCCAGCGCGTCGGCCAGCAGGCAGGCGTCCAGCGCGGCATCGAGTTCGTCCGATGTGGACGGATGGACGTCGACGGGCACCGCGGTGTCGATCGGCCGCGAACGCTTGCGGCGGGCCGAGTCGACGACCAGCCTGCGCGCGACGGTGAACAGCCACGGCCGCGCACCCTCGACGGTCAGCTCTGCCGCATGTTGCCACGCGCGAAGCAGGGTTTCCTGCACGATATCTTCAGCGCGCTGCCGGTCGCCGACCATCCGTTCGACATAGGCCAGCAACTGGCGCCCGTGCGTGGCATACAGGGCGCGCAAAAGCCGCTCCTCCTCGACCCGACCGTTGCGCATGCCCATTACTACGGATGCCGGCCGCGAAGCGTTCAATGAATCAGGGGAGCACCACAAGTTTTCCGGCGGCCTCGTTGTCCTCCATGTGACGGTGTGCCGTGACGATGTCGGCCAGGGCGAAGGTCCGGTCGAGGTTGGGTCGATAGGTACCCGCTTCGATCTCGCGGACGATCCGTACCAACAAGGCGGTGCTGCCTTTGACGCTGTCGCTGTGGAACGCGGTCAGTGTGGTTCCGGGTGGGATCATCGCGATCGGTTCCAAATCCGGGATCAGCCAGCCGCTGAGCGAGCCCGCGACGCACACCGTCCCACCAGGACGGACCAGGCGCAGCGAGTCCAGCACCGTGCTCGTCCCGACCAGGTCCAGCACGAAGTCGGGGCCGTCAGGCCACACCGCACGGACGTCGCTCGCATCGAGGAGCGGGTGGTCGACGCCGGCGGCGGTCAGCGCGCCGAGCTTGGCCTGGCGGCGGGTCGTTGCCGCGATCTCGATAGCGTGGCCGGACGCGATCGACGCGGCCGCCATCCCGACCGAGGACGTCCCGCCGCGGATCAGCAACCGGCCGCCATTGCCGACGCCCAACGCGTCGAGGGCGCCCTGGGCGGTCAGGTAGGTCTCGGGGAGGGCGGCCAGGACGTTCCAGGGCAACGTGGTGGTGATCGGCATCAGCAGCGAGTTGGGCAGCAGTGCGTACTCGGCATAGCCGCCGTCGAACTCCCGGCCCATCTCCCCCATCACGGCCGCGACCGTCGACCCCTCGGGCAGCCCCGGATCGGTCGAAACCTCTACCGTTCCCACACATTCGATGCCCAGCACGCGCGGGAACGTCACCTTCGGGGAATGTCCTTGTCTGGTGCGCAATTCTGACCGGTTCAGGCCCGCGCCGCGCACTCGCACCAGGCTCCAGCCGTCCCGGACCGCCGGGATCGGCAACTCGTGGAGCTGGAGCACTTCCGGGCCGCCGGGCCGGACACAGACCGCCGCGCGCATCGTCGTCTTCATGCCTGCACTATCGCCAGGAGACGACCTGACCGGCTACCGGTAGAATGCCAGGTTATGCCCGTAGCCCGCCAACCGGCCGTGACCTCGCGGCTCTGGCCGTCGGCGGGTGCGCACCTGTGGCGCTCGGGTGCGACGAGCCCAGTGCAGACCCATGCGCGCGGACACCTGGTGTACGCGGCGCGCGGCGTCCTCTCGGTGCACACCGAGCACGGCACGTCGATCGTGCCCGCCAATCGGATCGCCTGGACGCCGGCGCAATGCCCGCACCACCACCGCGCGCACGGCAACACCGACATGCGCATCGTGTTCCTGCCCGCGTCACTGGCCAGGCTCATCACCGGTCATCCCGCCGTCTTCGTGGCTTCCGGCCTGGCCCGGGAAGTCCTGCTCGCGCTCACCAGCGAACGCGACGACAACCCAGCCGCCCGCGCCCGCCTCCGGCGCGTCCTGGTCGACGAACTCCGCGAGGCACCGGAACAACCCCTGCAACTGCCGCAGCCACGCGACGATCGGCTGCGGGCCGTCGCCCGGGTGCTGTACGAGAACCCGGCGGACAACAGCTCGCTCGCCGAACTCGGGCCGATGGCGGGGGCCAGTGCCCGCACGCTGAGCAGGCTGTGCCACGACGAACTCGGCATGACCTTCTACGAATGGCGCACCCAGCTGCGGGTCGGTCACGCGCTCGTCCTGCTGGCCGATGGCCACGACACGACGTACGTCTCGCACGCCTGCGGCTGGGCGAACCCGAGCCACTTCATCGCGGCCTTCGCCAAGCTCGTCGGTACCACGCCGGGCCGTCACATCAACAATTCAAATTAACTGGTCTGGACCAGAATTATTTGCTGTTAACAACGCGCGACTTTCGGCCGTGTCTGCGCTGCCGAAAGGTGGCTTGAATCTGGTTTGTCCTCGCAGTTCCTTATGACCCCATGACCTGCCCATGGGAGAGGAGCATTCGTGTGAAACCGAATTCCAAGCGCGGCGTCGTCGGCGCCGTGGTGGCCGCGGGGGTGGTCGCCGCCGTCATCTCGGTGGTGTCGCCGCCCGCGCAGGCCAGTTCTCAACCGGCGTCGCCCCAGGTGATACAGGCGCTGGCCGCCAAGGGCGCGGCGTCCGTCGTCGCGGCCCGGCCCGCGTACCTGCACGCCAGTGCCGGCGACCAGTTCGTGCAGCACAAGGTGATCAGCGGCCAGGGCGCGCAGTACGTGCCCTACGACCGCACCTATCGCGGCTTACCGGTGATCGGCGGCGACTTCGTGCTGGTCACCGACAACGGCGGCCACGTGCTCGACCACTCGGTCGCGCAGTCCAGCACCATCGCGCTGCCGACGATGACCCCGTCGATCACGGCGGCGCGGTCGCTGGCCACCGCGCGGCACCTGCTGGACACGGTGACCTCGACGGGCACCCCGGCCCTTGCCGTCTACGCCAAAGGCATGCCGCACCTGGCCTGGAGCGACCTGGTCACCGGCCGGAAGAACGGCGAGCCGTCGAAGCTGTCGGTCTATGTCGACGCGCGGACCGGCGCGGTGCTGGGCACCCAGGAGCACGTGCTGTTCGGCGACGGCGACGCCGCCTACAACGGTCCCGACCCGGTGCACATCGACACCACCCAGACCGGCAGCGGCTACGCGATGGCCGACCCGAACATCACCAACCTCGAATGCGACGACCTCAACTCCGGCCAGGTGTTCACCAAGTCCACCGACAGCTGGGGCAACGGCGACGCGACCAGCGAGGAAACCGGCTGTGTGGACGCGCTGTTCGCGGCGCAGACCGAGAACAAGATGCTGCACCAGTGGCTGGGCCGCAACGCCATGGACGGCAACGGCGGTGCCTGGCCGATCCGCATCGGACTCGACGACGAGAACGCCTTCTACGACGGCTCCGAGGTGCAACTGGGCCACAACACGGCCGGCCAGTGGATCGGCGCCAACGACGTGATCGGCCACGAGATGGGGCACGGCGTCGACGACAACACGCCGGGCGGCATCTCCGGCAACGGCACCCAGGAGTTCGTCGCCGACACGTTCGGCGCGGACACCGAGTGGTTCGCCAACGAGCCGGCGCCCTACGACACGCCGGACTTCACCGTCGGCGAGATGGTCAACCTGGTCGGCAGCGGCCCGATCCGCTACATGTACGACCCGTCCAAGGTCAACATGCCGGACTGCTACAGCAGCGACGTGCCCGGCATGGAGGTGCACGCGGCCTCTGGTCCCGGTGACCACTGGTACGACCTGCTCGCCGAGGGCACCAACCCGACCGACGGCCAGCAGGCCAGCCCGACCTGCAACAACAGCACCATCACCGGGCTGGGCATCGAGAACGCGGCCAAGATCATGTACAACGCGATGCTGATGAAGGACTCCAGCGCCTCGTACCTGACCTACCGCACCTGGACGCTCAAGGCGGCCAAGCTGGTGTTCCCGAACGACTGCACCGAGTTCAACACGGTGAAGGCGGCCTGGGACGCGGTCAGCGTGCCCGCGCAGCCGGACGACCCCACCTGTTCGTAGCGGACCAACCCCCGCTACCGGACTAAGAGCTCCTAACACGACAACTGCTCGGCTCGGGACGTCCGCATCAACACAGGCACGCGCCGTGTTGATGCGGGCGCCGCACCGGGCCAGGCGTTGTCGTCGGTCACCATGACTCCGCGCGGCGTGCGACTTTTGACGTACGTACCCACGCCAAAAGTCGCACGCAGGCGCCCGCGTGAATCAACCTGTGGACGGTCGCTCAGCGTGACTCGCCTGCCTAGAGTTACGGCATGATCGAGGCACGCTCTCTGTCCAAACGCTACGGTGACAAGGTCGCCGTCGACGATGTGACTTTCACCGTCAAACCGGGTGTGGTGACCGGTTTCCTCGGGCCCAACGGGGCCGGCAAGTCCACCACCATGCGGCTGATCCTGGGCCTCGACGCGCCGACAACGGGCACCGTCACGGTGAACGGCAAGCCGTACGCCGAGCACAAGGCGCCGCTGCGCGAAGTGGGTGCGCTGCTGGAGGCGCGCGCGGTGCACACCGGCCGCTCCGCCTACAACCACCTGCTGGCTCAGGCCCTGACCACCGGCATCCCGCGCAGCCGGGTCGACGAGGTGATCGATCTGGTCGGCCTGCGCGATGTGGCACGCAGGCGCGCGGGCGGGTTCTCGCTCGGCATGGGCCAGCGGCTCGGCGTCGCCGCCGCGCTGCTCGGCGATCCGGCCACGCTGGTACTGGACGAACCGGTCAACGGTCTCGATCCGGAAGGGATCCTGTGGATTCGCAACCTGCTGCGCGGGCTGGCCGCTGAGGGACGCACCGTGTTCGTCTCGTCGCACCTGATGAGCGAGATGGCGCTGACCGCTGAGCACCTGATCGTCATCGGCCGGGGAAAGCTGATCGCCGACACGTCGGTCAGCGAGTTCATCGAGCAGGCCTCGCGCAAGGCGGTCCGGGTCCGCACCGAGCAGGCCACCCAGCTGCGCGAACTGCTGGTCGGCCCGCAGGTCAGCGTGACCAGCAGCGAACGCGGCCTGCTGGAGGTGTCCGGCCTGTCCGGCGCCGAGATCGGCCGCATCGCCTGCGAGCACGCGATCCCGCTGGAGGAGCTGACCCCGGTGCAGGCCTCGCTGGAGCAGGCCTTCATGCAGCTCACCCAGGACGCGGTCGAGTACCGCACCGAGCAACTCGAAGGAGCCGCGTGATGAGCACCGACACCATCGCCGCGCCGCCGCGGCACGCGTTGCACGCGGAGCTGCCCGCGGACCTGAAGGTGACGCAGTGGGGCGTGATCCGCTCCGAGTGGCTGAAGTTCTGGTCGCTGCGCTCCTCGATCTACAGCCTGGTGATCGCCGTGATCGGCATGATCGGGCTCGACTGCCTGTTCGCCTACGCCACGGTGGCCCGCTACCAGGAGATGGTGGCCCGGCATTCGCCGGAACTGACGCACTTCAACGCCGCCGACACCGCGATGCGCGGCTACCTGCTGGTCCAGCTGGTGGTCGGCGTGCTCGGTGTGCTGGTGGTCAGCGGTGAGTACGGCACCGGGATGATCCGGTCCAGCCTGGCCGCCGCGCCCAAGCGGCTGCCGGTGTTGTGGGGCAAGGCGATCACCCTGTCCGCGATCGTGTTCGTGACGATCACGATCAGCTCGTTCATCGCCTACTTGGTGGTGCAGCCGATCCTGAACACGCAGGGGCTGGGCTACGCCCTGACCGCACCGGGCGTGGAACGCGCGGTGTTCGGCGTCGGTCTGTACGCGACCGGGATCGGGCTGCTGGGGGTCGGTCTCGGCTGGATCCTGCGGCACACCGCGGGCGCGATCGCCACCCTGTTCGGCCTGATCCTGATCCTGCCGACCGTGGGCGAACTGCTGCCGGACAGCTGGCAGCCGCACATCCTGCCCTACCTGCCCAGCAACGCGGGCGGCCAGCTGGCCTCGGCCAGCCCCGACCCGACCGGGCTGGCGCCGTGGACCGGGTTCGGCGTGCTGTGCATCTGGATCGCGGTCATCGTCGTGGCCGGTGCGGTGCTGCTGCGTCGCAGGGACGCCTGATCGGCCAAGACCCGGCGGCAGAGAGATGATGGCTGGGTGGGCGTCGACGTCGCGTTGACCACCGGAGCCGGTGAAGGGGGCCAGGCGGGTTCCGCCTGGCCCCGTTTCGCGCGCCTGCGGGCCTGGGCCGCGCGGCACGGCACCACCGTCGACGTCGTGTTCACCGTGGTGGTGATCGGCGCCGCCTGGGCGCCACGAGCGGTGCTGGCGCCCACGATGTGGTGGGGCATTCTGGCGCAGAGCGTGCTGGCCGCGCCGCTGGTCCTGCGCAGGCGGTATCCGCGCGCCGTGTTCGGGTGGCTCTACCTGGTCGCCATCGCCCAGTGGTGGACCGGGCGGGCGGTGCTGATCGACGCCGCGCTGCTCATCGCGCTGTACTCGGTGGCGGCGCACTGCGTGCGGCGGCAGGCGCTGATCGCCGCCGGTGCGCTGGAAGCCGGCGTGGTGATCGCGGCGCTGCGCTGGGCGAACGGCGGCATCGACGGGATCCTCGCCGCCGTCGTGTTCCTGTCCGGCCTGGTCACGGCCGCGTTCGTGCTCGGCGTGAACATCCGCACCCGCCGGGCCTACCTGGCTTCGCTGGAGGACCGGGCGATCCGCGCGGAACGCGAGCGCGACCAGCAATCGCAGCTCGCCGCGGCGGCCGAGCGCACCAGGATCGCCCGGGAGATGCACGACATCGTGGCGCATAATCTGTCGGTGTTGATCGCACTCGCCGACGGGTTCGCCTTCGCGGCGGAGAGCGACCCGGTCGCGGCCGCCGCCGCGGCGGCACAGGCCTCCGAGGTCGGCCGCCAGGCGCTGGGCGAGATGCAGCGGCTGGTCGGGGTGCTGCGCGGCACCGAGGCCGATGGCGACGAACCGCGCGCGCCCCAGCCCGGTCTCGACCAGATCGACGACCTGCTCACCCAGGTGCGCGCCGCAGGCTTGCCCACCACGCTCACCGTGTCCGGTACCCGGTTCCTGGTGCCGCCGAGCGCGCAGCTGGCGGTGTACCGGGTGGTGCAGGAGTCGCTGACCAACGTGCTCAAGCACGCCAAGGAGCCGACCCGGGCCCAGGTCACGCTGACCTACGCCGAACCGACCATCGTGCTCTACGTGTGCGACGACGGCCGGGGCGAACCGCTGCCTGCCAACGGCACCGGGCACGGCATCACCGGTATGCGCGAACGGGCCAGCGTTTTCGGCGGTCACGTCGACGCCGGTCCGCGCAGGCACGGCGGCTGGCAGGTGCGCGCCATCCTGACCTGTCCGAGGCCGGCGTGAGCACCATCCGCATCCTGCTCGTCGACGACGAACCGTTGCTACGGCTCGGTTTCCGGCTCGTGCTGGACTCCCAGCCGGACATGCGGGTGATCGGCGAAGCGGGCGATGGCGCCCAGGCCGTGCGGCAGACCGCCGAACTGGATCCCGACGTGATCCTGATGGACGTGCGGATGCCCGGGACCGATGGCATCGAGGCCACCAAACAGATCGTCACCGAGCATGGCCGCTCCCGGGTGCTGATCCTGACCACCTTCGACCTCGACGAGTACGCCTATGCCGCGCTTCGGGTCGGCGCCAGCGGTTTCCTGTTGAAGAACGCGCCGCCCGCCGACCTGCTCTCCGGCATCCGCGCGGTGGCCAGCGGCGACGCGGTGGTCGCGCCGAGCGTCACCCGGCGGCTGCTCGCCACCATGGCGCACCGGCTACCCGACCCCGGCGGCCGCGCGAACTCGACCACCGACGTGCGCCTGGCCCGGCTCACCGACCGCGAGCGCGAGGTGCTGACCAAGCTGGCCAACGGCATGTCCAACGCCGAGATCGCGCAGGAACTGCACCTCGCCGAGGCGACCGTGAAAACCCACATCGGTCGCCTGCTGAACAAGCTGAACCTGCGCGACCGGGTGCAGGCCGTGGTGTTCGCCTACCAGACCGGTCTGGTCGAACCGGGCTGATCCGCCGCTCAGCGCTGGTAGACCGGCGTGCCGACCCACCAGTTGCCGGGCGCGTCCACGTCGTCGCTCGACCAGTATTCGATGACGGCGCGAACGAATTCCTCCGCCGACAAATGGCCATCGCCGTCGGTGTCGAGATGGGCGAACGCCTCGTTCGCGTCGGCCTCGGTCAGTCCGGGAAAGTGCCCGGTCTGGAACTGGTAGAACTCGGCCGGACTGACCTTCCCGTCCTGATCGGTGTCGGCAATGGCCAGGAACGCTTCGGCGAGCGCGCCGACGGTGGCTTTGGCCGCCTCCGGGTCGTCGGCCAGCGTCAGGGTGGAGCGCAGGAAGTCGTCCTTGCCGATCGACGTGCCCCCGGCGGCCACGTGCGGGAGGTGCAGGTTCTGCCAGATCCGCACGTAGGCACCGATGATCCGGGCCTCTTCGGCGGAACCGGTGGCATGGCCCAGCGAGGCCGCGACGCGCTGCCCCATCAGCACGTGATCGTGCTCGGTCAGCGCACCGTCGCCGTCCGCGTCCAGGTGGTCGAATCCGTAGTTGATTTTCGCGATCAGCATCTCGGAAGCAGCCATATCGTCTGTCTAACGCATCGCCGGCCCGTTACGGCAGCGAAGCGAAAAAACCACCCGATGAGTCCAACGGCCGAAGCCGCTTTCGACGAATAGGGTGAAAAACCATGACATCCATGGAAACCAGGGAGTCGGCGAGACTTCTCAAGGACTTAGCCCGGCCGATCGTCGGGGACTGCCCAGACCTGAAAATCCAGAATTCCATGATCGCGGCGCTGGAAGAGGGGATCAGGAAGGACGGCAAGTTCGACAAAGGCGTGTTGTTCGTCGGCGCGTTCGAACTGCCGGACATCCCGGACGCGGGCGCGGTGCGGTCGTTGCTCGGCAATGTCAAACTGATCGACCTGCCTTCGCGCACCGAGGCGCGCGACGGTGTTCCCAGCCATTCCCTCGCCGCCAACGTGAACGGGTTCGCACTGAGCCAGGCCGTCGGCATCCCGGCCGACCTGGTCAACCACTCCCTGCTCACCATGATCTCCGCCCGTCAGCTCGAATATCTGCACAAGAGCGGGTTCGTCGGAAAAGAGTGGAAGATCCTCGTCGAAATCCACTACTACCGTAAGCGCTACCTGGTTGAGGACATACTCCACAAGGACACGTTCGGGCAGACGCTGTTCGTCAACCTCAACTACGACACGGCAAAGGAGATCCCGGGGCCCGAGTACGTCCTCAACCCGGCCGTAGTCGCCGAACATGAGGCTCAGATCGAGGAATCGCTGCCCGGAGAGTTCATGAACGACCTGCGCTGGGTCCGCGGCCAACTGGGACCGCCCACCGAGATCGGCATCGCGGCGATCAAGCCCTACCAGTTCGTCGCCTTCGTTGACGAGGCCCTCCACCACATGAGCCCGCAACCCGGCGGCCGGACGGTGACCCGCGACGAACTCCGCGCATTTCTGGCCGCGGAATACGGCGAGAACACGGTCAAGGATGCCAGCGCCGCGCGCGCGGCGTGGCGCGATGCCAACGAGGGCGTCGGCGCGTTCATCAAGTCCTTCTTCACCGATGAGCAGCCGTATTCGAAATTCCTGACAGTGATTCCGGCCAACGACGCCAAGCTGTGGTTCAACCTGATCGAACTGGTCGAAACAAAAGGTCCGAAGGTCATCCGGGCCAACCTGCTCGACGCGGGCCTGGGTGACGGTGTCATCGACAAGCTGCTCAACCAGTACTGGCCGGGCTACCGGAACGTCACCATCCCCAGCGCCAAGGAGGTGCCGCTGGCCGACGCCCCGCTCAAGCGGCAGGCGAGCCAGGAGGCACTCGCCAAGAAGACACCGGCTTCGGCACCGGAAAACCGACGGTTCTTCCGGACCTGGGTGCGCGCCGTCCGGGCTTGATCGGCACGGCGCTCCGGCGGCGGCCAGGGTGTCGATCGTGACAGCCTGGCCGCCGCATCCGTTCAGGTGCAGCCGATCCGGCTCGTGCCGAGCGCGACGTCGTCGAACCAGAGGGTGTCGGTCTGGTCGGCGTAGCTCTCCCAGCCCAGTCCCAGGTCGGTCAGGTTCGGGCGCCAGTTGCCCCGGGCCAGCCACTGGTCGGTGATGCCGGGCGCGGCCACCCCGTTCTCGGTGAGTCCCGGCACCGCGGTGCCGTTCACCCAGGTGTCGAGGTCGCCCGAACCGTCCACACCGAACTCGACGCAGGTCCACCGGTTGGTGGGCAGGACGAAGCTGTCGGCGACACCAGCCGGGCTCTCGTCGGGGAGCGTGGCGTCGTCGGACTGGCGGTTCCACATCAGCGCGCCGTTCTGCGCGCCGAGTCGCAGGGCGGTGTTGTTGTCGGCGGCGTTGTTCATCGCCAGGAACGTCACGTGCCCGGTTGGCAGCGGCGTGGTGTGGTTGATCCAGAAACGCACGAACCAGGTCGGGCTGGCCGCGCGCATGTCGGTCAGGTCGTCGGCGAAGACGTGGTTGCAGTAGCCTGCCCCGCCGCTGATGCGCAGCGAGGCCGATCCGGTGTGGGCGACGGTGTCGTCGACGGTCGCCGTGCCGGTGCCCGAGCAGTTCGGTGCCGAGATCTGCCACCTCCCGGTCTGACTCTCGAAACCGTCGGAGAAAACGATCGACGTGGCGCCGAGGCCGAGTACGGCGCACATCATGGCGATTGCGCGGATAAACATGGCGCCATGATGAGCGCAGCCGATCGCGGCGGGCAACGCGCGCCCGGAAAACCCCTGGCCGCGCTTGAAATTTCGCGCCACGACGAAGCGCTGCCACCGCCGGGTGCGCGGCGGTGGCAGCACGATCGAAGGCGCCGCTACGGCAGCGAGAGCAGGTGCGCCTTGACACCCGCGCCGTACGCGGTCGGCGTACCGGTGTAGTCGGTGATCAGCGAGGGGCCGCTGGAGCAGTCCCAGTTGTTCCAGGTCCACGCCAGGTAGCTGGTGTGTTCCGAGTCCAGCCAGCTCATCAGCGAGTTCACGTAGCCGTCGGCGCAGTCGTTCTCGCCGATCTCACCGGCGAGCAGCGGCACCTTCGCGATCACCGGCGCTATCTGACTGGTCCAGCAGGACTGGTTGGCGCAGGTGTTGAAGTTGTAGGAATGCCACGATGCGACCAGGTTTCCGTCCGGGTCGGCCGGCTCGTACTGCAGCCACTGGGTGAGTTCGTTGGAGTACTCCTCCCCGCCCAGCATCAGCACGTTGCTCGCGCCGGTGGACCGCACCGCGTTGACCATCGCCTGCATGCCCGCCACCGGGTAAGAGATGCCGGCGCAGGTGCCACCGTCCCGCCAGCACTTCCAGCCGCTGGTGTCGTCGCCGGTGGCCCGGCTGGCGTACGGCTCGTTGAACAGGTCGAAGATCACCGCGTTGTTGCCCTTGAACGTGCTCGCGACCGAGGTCCAGAACGGGATGGCCTGGGCGGCGTCGGGCATCGGCTTCTGACAGGTCGCCTGCGCCGACGCGCAGCCCGACGACGATCCGGTGTACCCGCCGTCTGTCCAATGTAGATCGAGGATGGCGACGATGCCGTTGCTGTTCAACAGGTTCACGTACTGCGAGATGGCCTGCTGGTAGGTCGCGCCCGCGTAGGCCGCCGCGACGTAGGATTCGCCGTTCCAGCACGCCTCGTTGAGCGGTACGCGTACCGCGGTGACGCCCCAGCTCTTGATCGCGGTGACCGAGGCCTGGTCCATCGGGCCGTTCCAGATCCCGTTGCCCTGCACGCAGGCGAACTCACCGCCGGAGCGGTTGACGCCGTGCAGCGTCACGGTTTTGCCGGTGGAGTCGACGAGTTGGTTGCCGGAGACGTGCAGTTGTGGCGCGGGGCCGGTGGTGCCACCGGAGCCCACGGTGATCGGGACCGCGGTGGACGTCGCCGTGTTTCCTGCCGCGTCGAAAGCCTCGGCGGTCAGCGAGTAGCTGCCGCTGGGCACGTTGCTCCAGGTGACGCTGTACGGGCTGGCGGTCGCGGTACCGAGCAGGGTGGTTCCTGAGAAGAACTCGACCTTGCTGATCGTGCCGCCCGATTCGCTCGCGGTCGCGTCGATCGGGATCGTCGCGGGCGCGCTGAACGCCTGGCCCGCGCTGGGGCTGGTGATCGACACGGCCGGGCCGGTCGGTGGCGGGGGCGCGCCGTTGCACGGGACGCCGTTGAGGGTGAACGCGGCCGGCGCGGCATTGCTGCCCGAGTAGGTCGCGGTGAAGCCGAGCGTCACCGAGCCGCCGGTGCCCAGGCTGCCGTTCCAGCTCGCGTTGGTGACGGTCACGTTCGGCCCGCTCTGCGTCCAGGTGCCGTTCCAGCCGCTGCTCACCTTCTGGTTGCCCGCCCAGGAGAAGCCCAGCGTCCACGAACTCAGCGCGGCGCCGTTGTTGGTGATGCCGATGCTGCCCTGGAACCCGGTGGACCAGTCGTTGGTGACCGTGTAGGTGACCTGGCAGGCCGGTGTCGCGGCGACCGCCGCGACGGGCGCGGTCAGACCGCCGAGAGCGAGCGCCAGCGCGGCGAAGAGCCGGATCGATCTCATCGCGTGTTCCTCCTGTTTACGCACAGCTGAACGAGGCCGGGTTGGCGTTGCTCGTCTGGTAGGTCGCGGTGAAGCCGAAGCTCGCCGTGCCGCCGGGCGCGATCGTGCTGGCGTAGCTGGGGTTGGTCGCGGTCACCGCCGCGCCGGACTGGCTGACCGTGGCGCTCCAGGCGTTGCCGATCTTCTGGTCGCCGGGGAAGGTCCAGCCCACGGTCCAGCCGTTGAGCACGGTGGAACCGCTGTTGGTCACGACGACCTGGGCCTGGAAGCCACCCGCCCAGGAGTTGGTGATCGAATAACTCGCCGAGCAGGACACCGGTGGCGGGGTCGTCGTCGTGCCCCCGCCACCGGGGCTCAGGGGGAACTGGATCGTCGCGAGCGCCTGCTGTTTCGCCGCGCTCGCCGGGGCCGGGTCGTAGTTGCCGTCCAGCAGCGCGTAGGAGTCCTCGCCGTTGAGCGCCCAGTAGGTCCAGCCCATCCACGGGTTGCCGTGCAGGTAGCTGATCAGGCTGGCGAACCACTGGCCCTGCGAGCCTGCCGTGCTGTCCGAGACGGCGGCTGCCGTGTTTCCGGTGCCGAACTCGCCGACCCAGACCGGCGCGGTGCCCTGCGCGTAGAGGTAGCCCCAGTTCTTGTTCCACACCGATTCCAGGCTCGCCGTGGTCGTCGAGGAGTTGAACCAGCTCTGCTGGAAGAGGTCGGGGCCGTAGTCGTGCGCCGAGTAGACCACGTGGCCCGCCGAGCTGAGCTGGACCGGGTTCGCGCCTGCCGAGACGAGATCGCCGCCCCACCAGGTCGAGTCGAAGCCACCGGAAGAGTTCGGGTTCTCGCTGATTCCCTCGCAGAAGACCAGCGCGCCCGGATCGGCGGCCAGCACGGCGTTGCCGGCGCGCTGGTAGGCCAGCCGGATGTCGGTGTTCGGGTCGCCGGTGCCCCAGGTCGCGCCCTGCGCGTAGGCGACGCCGGCCGGCGTGTGCGGCTCGTTGCGCAGGTCGAACCCGATCACCGTGCTGTTGCCCGCGTAGCGTTTGGCGATCGTCGCCCAGTCGGCGACCCACGCGGAGTCGGAGTACGCGCTGGTGTACCACAAGCCGTTCTGTTCGGCCGACTCTCCTGCCTCGGACCGGTGATCGTCCAGGATGACCTTCAGGCCGTCCTGACCGGCGTACCCGACGATCTTGTCCAGGATCTGCAGCGAGTTCAGGCCTTTCAGGTCGGTGTTGATCGGGCCGCTGTTGTAGTAGCCGATGTTCTGCGGCACCACCGGTGTCTCGACCATCTGGTTGGAGAAGGGGATGCGGATGGTGTTGTAGCCCAGGTTCCTGATGTCGTCGACGACCGCGCGATAGTCCTGCGCCCACAGTCCGTGCACGACCTCGTCCGGGGTTTCAAAGCCGTACCAGTTGATTCCGGCGATCCGAACCGGATCTCCGGCGGCATCGAGGATCCGGTTTCCGCTGGTGTGCCAGTAACCGGCGCCCGCCTGCGGCGCCAGATGGCCGGATGGCGCCGCCGCGACCGCGGTCGCGGCCCCCAGCGCCGCGACCGTAGCCAGTACCCAGGTTGCCACTGCCCGCATATCGCCTCCCGTGTCGGTGACGCAGACGGTAGGAAGCGAGTCGATTGCGCTCAACACATCGAGCCGGTGGCGACCGGAAGACGCAGTTCATCGCGGTCGGCGGGCCGGGGAGCCGAGGTAAATTTCAGGGATTCTCGACGTTCATCGGTAAATCGCCCCAACCGGACGGGTCTCGGCGATCCGTTGCTGCTCGTCGATTGCACGGGCGATGAAAATTACATGCCGAATCGACCCGTCGAACCGCCACGACCCCGCACTATGCGACGACGACTCACCTCGCCTTGACACCGCAGGCCCAGCTTTCCACGCTGTAACCACTGGGTTACGCAGAGGTTGCCCTGCTGGTCGGAGAGGTGGACTATGACCGTGACCGATCCGACGGACTGCCGTCCGACCCTGGTCGACGTCGCCAGCGCGGCCGGTGTGTCGACCGCGACCGCGTCCCGGGTGCTCAACGGTTTCACCAACGTGCGGCAGGAAACCCGCGATCAGGTCGAGCGCGCGATGCGGGCGCTGGGCTACGTCCGGCACCGCGCCCCGCGCCGATTACCCAACGACCGGGCCGGTTCGATCGCGCTCGTGGTGTGCGAAGAAGGCATGCGGCTGTTCTCCGACCCGTTCTTCGCCCGCGTGCTCGGCGGCGTGAGCCGGGCGCTGGCCTCGACCGACATCCAGCTCGTGCTGCTGATGACCCAGTCGGTCAAGGACTACGAGACCTCGGTACTGCGCTACCTGCGCAGCGGGCACGCGGACGGCGCCCTGTTCGTCAGCATGCACGGGCGCTATCCGATCGACCTCGCGCGCATCGGCGTCCCGGTGGTGAGCACCGGCCGGCCGGTCGGCGCGCAGGCCGCGCGCTACTCCTACGTCGACTCCGACAACCGCGGCGGCGCGCACCGCGCGGTGCTGCACCTGATCGAGAGCGGCCGCAAGAACATCGCCACCGTGGCCGGGCCACCCGACATGACACCCGGCATCGACCGGCTGGCCGGGTACCGCACCGCCGTCACCGAAACCGGCACCTACGACCCGGGACTGGTGGTACACGGCGATTTCAGCCAGCCCTCCGGCGAACACGTGATCCGGCTGCTGCTGGACCGGCGACCCGATCTGGACGCCGTGTTCGTCGCATCGGATCTGATGGCCATGGGCGTGTTACGCGGGTTGCGCCGAGCGGGGCGGCGCGTGCCCGATGACGTCGCGGTGATCGGGTTCGACGACTCCCCTGCCGCCCGGCATACCGATCCGCCGCTGACCACGGTGCGTCAACCGGTCGAGGAGATGGGTGCGCGCACCGCGCAGGAACTGATCGCGCTCATCGCCGATCCGACCGCGCATCCGCGCAGCGTCGTGCTGCCGACCGAACTCGTCCTGCGTGAATCGGCCTGAACTCGGGGAAAGAATTGTAATTTTCGTCGGCCCATTCATCGCCTGGTTAGCCTTTTCACGATCACCTCGCCAAATGAATTTGAGGAGACCCATGGCAACAACACCTTCGACGAGGCCGCGCGGACCAGTATGGGGGCGCCGATCCGCCCTCGCCGCCGCGATCGCGCTGAGCGCGGGCACGCTGGCCGTCATCGGCACCACCGAAGCGCATGCGGCCGGTTCGTGTTCCGTGCAGTACCAGGTATCCAGCAGTTGGTCGACCGGCGCGACGGTGGCCATCGACATCACCAACAACGGCCCGGCGACCACCTCCTGGACGCTCGGGTTCGCGTTCCCCGGCAACCAGCAGGTGACCAACGGCTGGAACGGCACCTACACCCAGAGCGGCCAGAACGTCACCGTCGCCAGCGAGAACTACAACGGCGCGCTGGCCACCGGCGCGAGCACCTCGACCGGGTTCAACCTCAGCTACTCGGGCAGCGACGCGGTCCCGACCTCGTTCACCCTCAACGGCACCACCTGCGATGGCGGCCAGAACCCGCCGCCGACCAGTCCCCCACCGACCAGCCCGCCACCGACCAGCCCGCCACCGGGTGGCGGCTCGCACGTGGCCAACCCGTTCGTCGGCGCGACCGGCTACCTCAACCCCGACTACGTCAAGGAGGTCAACGCCCAGGCCAGCTCGGACGGCTCGGCCGCCGAAGCCGCCGTGGCCAAGAACCCGACCGCGATCTGGATGGACCACATCGCTGCCATCGCCGGTGACGGCGGCAAGCTCGGCTTGCAGGCGCAGATGGACAACGCGCTGGCCCAGGCCGCGAACGCGCCGGTGACCATCGAGGTGGTCGTCTACGACCTGCCCGGCCGCGACTGCGCCGCGCTGGCCTCCAACGGCGAGATCCCGGCCACCCAGGCCGGTCTGACCCAGTACGAGTCGCAGTACATCGACCCGATCGCGGCGATCCTGGGCAACGCCAAATACGCCGCCAGCCCCAACCTCCGGGTCGTCACGGTGATCGAACCGGACTCGCTGCCCAACGCGGTGACCAACCAGAGCAAGCCGGCCTGCGCGACCGCGACCCCGTTCTACGAGCAGGGCATCGAGTACGCGCTCAACGCGCTGCACCCGATCCCGAACGTCTACACCTACCTGGACATCGCGCACTCGGCGTGGCTGGGCTGGTCGAGCAACATGGGACCGGCCGCGCAGGAGTACGCCAAGGTGATCAGGGCGACCAAGGCCGGGTTCGCCGGCGTCGACGGTTTCATCAGCGACACCGCGAACTACACCCCGACCACGGAGCCGTTCCTGCCGAACTCGACCCTCTCGGTCGGCGGGCAGCCGCTGGATTCGGCCAACTTCTACCAGTGGAACCCGTTCTTCGACGAGCACTCCTACGACAACGCCATGTACTCCCAGCTCGTCTCGGCCGGATTCCCGAGTTCCATCGGGTTCCTGATCGACACCTCCCGCAACGGGTGGGGCGGCCCGAGCAGGCCGACCCAGCTCAACAGCTCGCCGACCACCCCGGACACCTACGTGGCGGCGAACAAGGTCGACCAGCGTCCGTTCCGGGGCGACTGGTGCAACCAGGCGGGCGCGGGCATCGGCGCGCGGCCGCAGGCCCAGCCCTTCGGCAGCTCCGATCACGTGATCGCGTTCGTGTGGATCAAGCCGCCGGGCGAGTCCGACGGCGACTACCCGAGCGGTTCGCACACCCACGGTGACCCGCACTGCGATCCCAACGGCACCAACACCGACGGCAACGGTGGCACGTACTCGACCGGTTCGCTGTCCGGCGGGGACGTCCCAGCCGGACAGTGGTACGCGGCCGAGTTCAAGCAGCTGGTCTCCAACGCGTATCCCGCTCTGCCCTGATCACAACGATTCGCCACAGTGCCCTGCCGATTTCTATCGGCAGGGCACTGTCATAGCAAGGGAAGCATCACCATGAGACTGCTCGCGATCCTGGTGGTGGCCATCGCCATCACCGGCTGCACCGGCACTCAGGGGCCGGGTTCGAGTTCCGGGCCGGACCAGGCCTGCGCCGCCGCGCTGAAGGCGGAACGGAACCTTCAAGCCCACCAAGGCACCGACCAGAGCGACGAGTCCGCGATCGACCAGGACTTCATGAACTTCGCCGACGCGCTGAACTCCGCGGCCCAGCACGAAGCGGATCCGGCCAAGGCCAAGGCGATGACCGCCCTGGCCGAGGACTACGCCGCCCTGGTGGGATCGCAGAGCGGCGCCGCCCAGCTGCCCGACATGAACACGGTCAGCAGTGACGGCGCCGCCTTCGACAAATCCTGCGGTTAGCTGCAGGTGCTTCCGTTGACCGCGAACGACGTCGGTGAGGCGTCGCTGCTGGTCCAGGTGCCCTGGAAGCCCAGCGAGGTCGACCCGCTGGCCGGGATCGTCGCGTTGTAACTCTCGTTGGTGATCGTCACGTTCTCCCCGCTCTGGCCTTCCACGCCGCTCCACGCGCTGGTGATCTTCTGGTCGCCAGGGAAGGTGAAGGTCAGTTTCCAGCCGTTGATCGCGGAGCTACCGGTGTTGCCGATCGTGACGTTGGCGGTGAACCCGCCCTGCCACTGGTTGGGCGTGTAGGTGACGTGGCACCCGGACGGTGGCGGCGGCTGGCCGGTACTGACCGTCCAGGTGAAGCTCGCCGCTCCCTTCGCTCCGGTGCCGTCGGTCGCGGTCACCGTGACGCTGGACGTGGCCGCGGTCGTCGGCGTGCCCGAGATCAGACCGGTGGACGAGCCGATCGACAGGCCAGCGGGCAGGCCGGTGGCGCTGTAGGTCAGGGTCGCGCCCGCCGCGGAGTCGGTCGCCTGGACCTGCAGGCTGACCGCGGTGCCGGTCGCCCCGGTCTGGTTGCCCGGGTTGGTGACCTTCACCGTGTTGCCGGTGCTGCCGGAGCCGACCGTCCAGCTGAAGTTGACCGAGGACGCACTGCTGCCATCGGACACCGTCACCGTGGTCGTGTAGCTGCCCGCCGCGCTCGGCGTGCCGGTGATCGCGCCGGTCGAGGAGTTGATCGACAGACCGAGCGGGAGATCGGTGGCGCTGTAGGCGAGTGTCGGGCCCGTCGCCGCGATCTGGAGACTGGCGGCGGTGCCGACCGCGCTGGTCTGGCTGCCGGGGTTGGTGACCGTGACCGTCGGGGTCGCGCTCGCCGGCGGTGAGACGCTCGGGAACAGGTCGGCGAACGTGTCGAACGCGGTCGCGATGTCCGACTCCGCCCAGAACCGGTGGTAGTTGAAGGTCGGTGCCGAGCCGCCGTTGAGGTAGTTCTGCACCAGTGGGTAGTCCGCGACACTGGTGTACCAGGGCCGGATGGACAGGAAGGTGTTGTCGGCGGAGCTGATCGTGCCCGCGCCCGGGTAGGTCCCGGACCAGCCGGACGGGATGTAGACGCCTTCGTAGTTGCTGGTGTTGAAGGCGGAGGTGAAGTTGCTGTAGTCGGTACGGGTCTCCGGCGCCGAGTAACCCAGCGAGTCACCGTAGAACTGGTGGATGACGTCGATGATGTTCTGGGCGCTGGTCTCGGCGGTCGTGTCACCGGACTTGGCCGCGTAGTAGGCGTAGGTCTTGGCCAGCGACGCGGACACGCCCAGGTCGGCCGAGCAGCCGGTGACCGCGACGTGCAGGCCGGGGTTGGCAGGCGGTTGCGCCGAACCCGACGTGCCGGTGGTCCAGTTCTCGGCAGGCTGACCGGTCCAGGTCATCTGCCCTGGCAGGCAGATCGCGCCGGTCGAGGTGTTGACCGTGGCGACCGATTCGGCCCAGCTCACCCACTTCTTCAGCACCGCGCCCGCCTGTGCGTTGCCGGTCGCGTAGTAGTACTCCGCGACCCGCTCCATCGGCCAGGTCTGGTAACCGAACCACTGGTTGGACGGCGGGTTGTGGTACTCGGGTTCCCAGTCGTAGTACATGCCGTCGAAGGTCGGGTCACCGGCTGGTGGTTTGGCCGCGTCGCCGTAGTTGCCGCCCCAGCTGTTGGTGATGCCGCCCGCGATCGCGCCTTCGGCCGACTGCAACCACTGCATCATGTTCATCTGGGTGGTGAGGCTGGTCGTCCAGTCCGACTTGGCCGACGGCGAGGCCGGGATCAGGTTGGACATTGTGGACAGCGCGTAGGCCGCGAGCGGGTTCTGGTATCCCTCGTGGGTCTCGGTGCCGCTGATCCGCCACGACCAGCCACCGGTGGTGGAACCGCCCCAGGCGTAGTACCAGGACAGCAGGTAGGTGTCCTCATTGGACTTCGAGGTTCCTGCCGGGCAGGCCACCGAGCCCACCTGGCTGCAGTTCGCGCTGATCTGCTTGAAGTACTTGTCGAACATGGAATACCGCAGGTAGTCGCCGAGCTTGGCCGCGTCGGTCATGGTCGACGCGAGCTGCGCCTGGTTGCCCTGCGCGGTGGCGTACTGCTCGGCCCAGTAGGCGGCCTGGACCAGTCGCGCGTCGGCGTCCGGGGCGTCGGTGTACTTGTACTGCGCGGCGAAGTTGCCGCCGCCGTTGTTGAACAGGCCGAGATAGCCGGATCCGCTCTGGCCGTACTTGAGCGCGTCCCAGTCGGGCTGCGGGATCGTGTCCCAGACCGACTCCTCGGCGCCGCGCTGGTAGCTGTTCACCCAGCTCGGCGTGGACGTGCCGTCTTCCTGCTGGCCGAAGCCGTACCGGTTGTCGGTGTCCATGATCCACATCGGCGCGTAGATGGAGCAGTTGCCGTAGGCCGAGTTCAACTCGCTGTACAGCGGGTCGGAACCGACCGGCACCGAGGAGTTCAGCGCGACCGGGTAGTTGCTGGGCGAGGGCTCCTCCGGCCCGTACGTGGCCGGCGAGGACGCGTTGTAGCCGCTGCATCCGGGCTGGTTGGCGGCGTTGGGGATCATGTACTGCTGCAGGTTGGCCCAGGCATTGTTGAACGCGGTCCAGTCACCGGTGACGCGACCGTAGTCGGCGGCCAGCCACAGCCAGTAGCTGTAGGTCTCCGAGGTGGTCTCGTGGCCGTAGTCCGGCGCCTCGACGATGAGTTCCTCGACCGAGTGGTACGGGATGCCCTTGGGGCTGAAGTACCCGTTGGCCGGGTTGGTGAGGTTGTTGTAGAGGTCGAGGAACCACTGGTCGTAACCGCTCGCGGTGGCCGCGTCGGTGATGCCCGCCGAGGCGTTGTTCAGACCGGCGGCCGACGCGATGATCGTGGCGTGGCTGCCTGACTTGGTCGGTGCCGCGGCCACCGTCACCGGCTGCGGCCGGTTCCAGTTCGACGGCGTGAAGGTCAGCGTCCGGCCCTGCGACACCGTGACGCCGGTGCCGGATTCGTTGACCTGCACGGCAACGGGAGCGGTCGGCGCGGTGGACAGGGACACGCCCAGCGACGCCGAGTGGCCCTGCTGAACCGCCAGCGACGAACGGTCGATCAGCACGCTCGGCTGCTCGACCTGGATCGCGACCGGGGTCGACGTCGTGCTCTTGCCGCGCTTGTCGGTGGTCACCGCGGTCAGCGAGTAGTCGCCGGTGGTCGTGGTCGACCAGTGCACCGTCCAGGGCGCCGATCTGGCCACGCCGATGAGCCGGTTGTCGGACAGGCCGGTGCTCGCGTAGTAGGCGACGGAGGCGACCGGACTGCTCGCCAGATGGTCCCTGCTGATGTCGCTGACCGGCAGCGGAGCCGCTTGCAGGCTGATGTCCGCGCCGGGCGTGAACACCTGCCCCCGGCCCGGGCTGGTGATCGGCGCGGCAGGCGGTCCGCTGTCCGCCTGAGTTGCCTTGGCTGATGTTCGCGCGGGGGCGGCCGATGCGCCGTCAGTGACAGCGAAAAGCGCCCCGGACAGCAGCGTGACCGCTGCCAGGGCGCTGACCAATGCGCGCGAACGAGGGTGATGTTTGGTCATCCGCGTTCTCCTCGGTGAGAAAGTGGGAATCGCTTCGCAAGCTAATCGGGCGTGGCAGCAGCGAAAAGCGCCAAGCCGCCGACGTGCGGGTTCAGGGCCTCGCGCCATGAGAATTACATTCTGGGGTGCTGGTCAGCTCGGGTCGCGGCGCCATTTCTTGTCTTGTCTTTCCCGGACCGCACACCATGAATCCATGCATCGATCAGTGTTCGGCCTGGTGGTCGCCACTCTGCTCAGCGTCGCGGCCGCGCCGTCGCACGCCGCGACGAGTGCCGTCGACGTTTCGATCAACGCCAACGAGGGACTGGGCACCGTGCCCGGCACCGCCTACGGCGCCAACCAGGCCGTCTGGGACGCCAACATGAACACCCCGGCCTCGATCAGCCTGCTCGGCCAGGCGGGCGTGACCATGATGCGCTACCCCGGCGGCTCCTACGGTGACGGTTTCCACTGGCAGACCAACACCATGACCGGGAGCGGCTACGTCGCGCCCGGCACCGACTTCGACTCGTTCATGGGCACGGTGAACTCCGTTGGGGCGCAGGCGATTCTGATCGCGAACTACGGATCGGGCACGCCGCAGGAGGCCGCGGACTGGGTGCGGTACGCGAACGTCACCAAGGGCTATCACGACCAGTACTGGGAGATCGGCAACGAGCTGTACGGCAATGGCTACTACGGCGCCGACTGGGAACTCGACAACCACGCGAGCAAGAGCCCGGCCACCTACGCGAACAACGTCGTGCGGTACGCGCAGGCAATGAAGGCGGTCGACCCCACGATCAAGATCGGCGTCGTGCTGACGACGCCCGGCAACTGGCCGGATGGCGTGGTCGCGTCCGGGGACAGCGCGGACTGGAACCAGACGGTGCTGCCGATCGTCGCGCCCTATGTCGATTTCGCGATCGTGCACTACTACCCCAGCCAGACCAACGCGGCCGACGTGCTCCAGCAGTCGAACGTGCTGCCGGGCGAGTTGGCGCAGGTGCACCAGGAGATCAGCCAGTACGCCGGTCGCGACCTCGGCATCGCGCTGACCGAGACCGACTCCAACGCGGACCTGGACACCCAGCCCGGCGCCCTCTACAACGCCGACATCATCCCGACCGCGCTGGAAAACGGCGCGTTCACCGTGGACTACTGGGACACCCGCAACGGCATCGGCACCGTGAGCACCGCACCGGACGGCGCGACCGACTACGGTGACGGCGGTCTGCTCTCCAGTGGCGGCTGCACCAGCGCCAACGTCTGCGAGCCACCGCTGAACACACCGTTCCCGTCCTACTACGGCCTGCAGATGCTCAGCAAGTTGGCCCGCCCCGGCGACACGCTGGTGAAAGCGGGCTCCGACAACCCACTCCTGGCCGTGCACGCCGCCCGCAACGCCAACGGCCAGCTGAGCGTGGAACTGATCAACAAGGACCCGGACAACGCCTACACCGTCAACCTCGGCTACACCGGCTGGACACCAAGCACGGCAACCCCCACCGTCTACACCTACGCCGACGAGGCCACCTCGATCACCACATCCGAGCAAGGATCGGCAGGCACACAGGTAGTCCCGCCCTATTCGATCGTGACCCTCAAACTCACCGGCCCGGCCGGCACCACGCTGACCGCGCCCGGGACCCCAACGGTCAGCGGCATCACCGCCAACGGCGCGACGATCTCCTGGCCGGCCGCCACCGGCGGCGCCGTGAGCCGCTACGACGTGTACGAACAGTTCGGCACCAACAGCATCCTGCTCGGCGATTCGACGTCGACCTCGTTCACCGTGGGCAACCTGACGCCAGGCACCGCCTACACCCTCAACGTGCTCGCCGTCGATCACGACGGTTACCTGTCGCCGCCATCGGCACCGGTCACCTTCATCACCGGCACGCCCGCCACCAGCAACTGCGCCGTGACCTACCGGCTCGGCACCGGCTGGGACAGCGGTTTCGTGGCCAACATCTCCGTCACCGACACCGGCCCGGCCCCGATCACCGGCTGGACGCTGGCCTTCAGCTTCCCGAGCAAGACGGAGTCGGTGGCCAGCGGCTGGAACGCGAACTACGCCGAGACCGGCCAGAACGTCGTGGTCACGCCGGTCGACTGGGACGCCAACCTGGCCGCGAACGGCGGCAACACGGTCAGCATCGGCTTCACCGGCAATCAGGCGGGCGCCGATCCGTCGCCCGCGTCGTTCACGCTCAACGGCACCGTCTGCACCACCACCTACTCGTCCTGAACCAGAAAAGCCGCGTGCCCGGGCGGGCACGCGGCTTTTTCGCGGTCAGTGTGCGGTGCAGGTCAGCGTCGGCGATGCGTTGCTGCCCGAGTAACTGGCCTGGAACCCGAAGCTCGTGTTGCCACCGGCCGGGATCGCGCCGTCGTACGCGGTGTTGGTCACGGTCTCGGCCTGGCCGCTGTGGCTTTCCACCCCGTTCCACACGTTGGTGATCTGCTGGTTGCCGCCCCAGGCCCAGTTCACCGTCCAGCCGGTACTCGGCGAGGTGCCGGTGTTCGCCACGGTCACGTTGGCGGTGAAGCCGTTGCTCCACTGGTTGGCCACCGCGTAGGTCGCCGTGCAGCCGCCGCTTCCGCCGCCCGAGGCCGTTGTCGCGGTCACGCCCGAGGACTGTGCCGAGACGTTGCCTGCCGCGTCGTAGGCCGCGACCGTGTAGGTGTGCCGGGAGGCGGCCGGCAACCCGGTGTCGGTGAACGTGGTTCCGGTGGCCGTGCCGACCTGGCTGCCGTCCCGGTACACCCGATAGCCGGCAACGCCGACGTTGTCGGTTGATGGCGACCACGACAGCGAGACCGAGGAACTCGTCGTCCCGCTCACCGCGAGATTGGCCGGCACCGAGGGCGGTGTGGTGTCCCCGCCGCCGCTGCCGCCGGCGGTGGCCGTCACCGAGAAGCTGTTGGTGCCGAGGCCCTGGCCGCCCTGCCAGATCTCGTAACCGGCTTCGACGTCGAGCAGGTAGTTCGACGGGTTGATCGAGCCGCGCGACACCGCGTCCTGGAACAGCGACTTGAGATCGAGGTTGGTGACCGAGGTGGCGCCCGGGTTCAGCACGTAGGAGATGATCTTCCACGAGGTCTGCTGGCCGGTCCACACGTTCCAGTTCATACCGTCGACGTTGGACGTACCGGTCTGCGAGCCGAACGGCTGCACCCCGCCGCGACTGTTGATCCAGATCATCACCTCGGTGCCGTCCGGCTGACCGCTCGTGGTCGGCGTCGAGTTGAACCAGATGTCGTAGGCGACGTCATAGGCACCCGAGGCGGGCTGGACGGTGCTCCAGGACGTCGTCGCGCTGCCCAGGTTGCTCATTTGGATCGGCAGTCCGCTACCTGCCGTGCACAGGCCCCAGTGGCAACCCTTGTAGATGGAGGGATAGGTGGCAGGCGCGCCGTTGGTGCCGAGGCCGAAGTTGGCGGTGGTCACCGACCACGCCGTCCCACTGGTGTAGGTGATGCACTGCTGCGCGCTGGAGTTCCATTCGTTGGCCTGGATCAGGTAGGCCCCGGCCGCGATCGTGCCGGTGCCGGAACAGGTGGACGTGTCGGCGTGCGCGGCCGGAGCGGCGACCGCGAACACCGTCGCCCCGGCCACGGCGGCCAGTGCCGCCGCGAACCGGCGGGACCAAGGAAATGCTCGGAATGTCATACCGCAGAAATGTAGCCACGCCACCAACTCCGGCCCAAGATCAGCGATTGGCGGCAGCGGCGAAGGCCAGGTCATCGTGGGCATGGGGACTGGAAATTACATCGGCCGCGCCCCCGGAAACGGCTGGCTACCAGGTCCGCGGGAGGCGAAGCCGCAGGTGGGCGCCGGGTTTCGGGTTTTCGAAACAACCCCGGGAATGTTAACAAATTTTCCACGCCCGGACTGGTTGAGATCTGTCAATCCCGGTTCTTAGGGTGATCGATACTCTTTCCGGAAAGGAATTCTGCCGTGCGCGGAAAAGACAAACGGAGAACAATCCTGTCCCTGCTCACCGCCGGAGCGCTGAGCATCGCCGTGGCGCCCGGTACCGCGTTCGCGGCCTCAACCGCGACGATCAACGGTGCCACGACCTACCAGACCATCACCGGTTTCGGCGCCTCGGAAGGGTTCGGCGAGGCCAGCACGGTGATGAACGCCTCGTCATCGGTTCAGCAACAGGCCCTGGACCTGTTGTACAGCCCGGCCAACGGCGCCGGTTTGACCATGCTGCGCAACGAGATCAGCGCGGACTCCGGCAGCACGATCGAGCCGAACAACCCCGGCGGCCCCAGCGCGACGCCGAACTACGCCTCGCTGGCGTCGATCGGTCAGGACCAGGGGCAGTTGTGGTTCGCCCAGCAGATCAAGAGCCGCTACAACGTGAACAACGTGTTCGCCGACGCGTGGACCGCACCCGGTTTCATGAAGACCAACAACGCGACGGCCAACGGTGGCCAGGTCTGCGGCGTCACCGGCGCGAGTTGCGCCAGCGGCGACTGGCGCCAGGCCTACGCCAACTACCTGCTCCAGTACGCCAAGGACTACGCGGCGGCCGGAGTGCCGCTGAGCTACCTCGGCCCGTCCAACGAGCCCGACTACAGCGCCAACTACGACAGCATGACCATGAGCGGAACGCAGATGGCGAGCCTGCTCGACGTGGTCGGTCCCACCGTCAAGAACTCCGGTCTGTCCACCCAGATCGAGTGCTGCGCGGCGACCGGCTGGTCGGTGTCCGGTCAGTACGCCTCGGCGATCGCCGCCGACCCGACCGCGATAGCCGACACGTCGGTGCTGACCAGCCACGGCTACAGCAGCGCCCCCACCTCGCCGATGCCGGGCTGGAGCAAGCCGACCTGGCAGACCGAGTGGTCGACCTTCGAGGGCTGGGATCCGGCCTGGGACGACGGTTCCGCGGCCTCCGGCATCACCTGGGCGCAGCACATCAACACCGGGCTGACCTCGGCCGGCCTCAGCGCGTTCCTGTACTGGTGGGGCAGCACGACACCATCGGAGAACGGTGACAACGAGGGCCTGCTGGAGATCAACGGTTCGTCGGTGATCCCGTCCGGCCGGTTGTGGGCCTTCGCCAACTACAGCCGCTACATCCACCCGGGCGCGACCCGCATCGGGGCCAGTTCGCCGGACGGCAACCTCCAGCTCAGCGCCTACAAGAACACCGACGGCACCGTGGCGGTCGTGGCGATCAACACCGGCAGTTCGGCCGATTCGGTGACCTACGGCCTGCAGAACACCGGTACCGCCAACGGCGCCACGGTCACGCCCTACCTGACCAACTCGACCAGCAACGTGGCGGCGCAGGCGAGCACCACGGTCAGCGGCGGCGCGTTCAGCGCCAGCATCCCGGCTCGCTCGGTGGTCACCTACGTGATCGGCGGGTCCGGGAGCACCGGCAACACCGTGACGGTCACCAATCCCGGCAACCAGACCGGCGCGGCCGGGACCCCGGCCAGCCTCCAGATCCACGCCACCGACTCGGCGACCAGCCAAGCCCTGACCTACACCGCGACCGGACTCCCTGCTGGACTGTCCATCGACAGCGGTACCGGCCTGATCTCCGGCACCCCGACCGCCGCGGGCAGCTCCACCGTCACGGTCACCGCGACCGATGGCACCGGCGCGTCCGGCACGGCAACCTTCGGCTGGACAGTCACCTCCACCGGCGGAGGTGGTGGCTGTCATGTCACGTACACACCGAACCAGTGGCAGGGCGGCTTCACCGCCAACGTGACGATCGCCAACACCAGCACGACCGCGATCAACGGCTGGAAACTGACCTTCACCTTCCCCGGTGACCAGAAGATCACCAGCACGTGGAGCGGCACGACCTCGCAGAACGGGGAGAACGTATCGATCACGAACGTGAACTACAACGGCCAGATCCCGGCCAGCGGGTCCACCGGGCTGGGCTTCCAGGGCACCTGGAGCGCCAGTGATGCTTCACCGACCAGTTTCGCGGTGAACGGAACCACCTGTAGCTGAGGGGATCCACGGTGCGCGGGTGTCGCCGTGACACCCGCGCACCGTGGAGGTGGCTTAGAGGTGCCAACACGATGTTGTTCGATCAGGGAGCGGCGTCCAGGTGCGTGAGATCCACGACGACAACGCGGGAGGTCGCGTGCCTGGGCGTCGCGAGCCGAACAGGCATGGTGTTAGTACCTCTCACCTCGTGAAGTTGAAGGTGTGCACGCTGGCAACACCGTCGAACACCAGATAGACCGTGTGCGTACCGGTGCCCGGCAGGCCGGCCAGCGCGGTGCTGACCGTCGCGTAGTTGTAGTGGCCGCCGGTGCCCGGAATATCGAGCGTGCCGATGGTCGGCCCGCTGTTCGGATTGTCCAGCCGCACCGCGACGTGCACATCGGACGTGCCCGGGTTGGACACTTCGGCGGTCAGGCCGTGCACGGCGGCGGGAATGCAGGTGTCGGCGAAGGAAATCCAGTTGCCCGGCGCGGTCGACGCGACCGAGGTCCCCGCTGCCTTGGTGTAGTCGGTCAGGGTGATCCCGGAGTAGTCGTCGAAGTTCTGCGCCTCGGTCACCTTGGTCAGGTCACGGGGCGGAATCACCTCGCCGTGCACGGACAGCGGCGCGGTCAGCGCGGTGTCGTCCGCATCCGGCCCGATCTTGATCTGGTAGGCGCCCGACTCGACCACGTACCGGTTCTGGGTGACGTCCCAGAACTTCAGATCGGCCGCGTTCAGGGTCAGGGTGACCGGCTTGGTCTGGTGCGGGTTCAGCGTCACCCGGCCGAACGCGCGCAACTGCTCATCGGGCTGGGTGCTCGACCGCGAGGCGAGTTCGTGGGTGTAGAGCTGCACGACGTCGGTACCCGCCCGCGATCCGGTGTTGGTCACGTCCACCGTGGCCCGCACCTGGCCCTTGGCGTTGACCTGCGGCGAGGAGAGTCGCAGGTTCGAGTAGGCGAACGACGTGTAGCTCAGCCCGTAGCCGAACGGGTAGAGCGGCTTGCCCTGGTAGTACTGGTAGGTCAGGCCGGTCTTGGCAATGTCGTAGTCCGTAATGGACGGAAGACCGGCGTCCGACGCGTACCAGGTCTGGGTCAGCCTGCCGCTCGGGTCGTAGTCGCCGAACAGTACGTCGGCGAGGGCATGACCGGTTTCCGCGCCCGCGTGCGTTGTGTGCAGGATGGCGGGAACGTTGGCCTGCTCCCAGTTGATGGTGTCCGGGTAGCTGTTCTCCAGCACCACGATGGTGTGCGGGTTCGCCGCCTGCACCGCCTTGATCAACGCCTCCTGGGCGTCGGGTAGGGCGGTCGAGGAACGGTCGTCGGCTTCCCGGCCGTTGATGAACGGCATGCTGCCGACCACCACGACCGCCGCGTCCGCGCCCTTGGCCGCCGCGACCGCCGAATCGACGCCGCTGGTCAGCACGTTCTTGCGGAAGTGAGTGGCCGCCGCGATGGTGGCCGCGCCGATGGTCACCGTGCCGTCCGAGCCGGCCACCGCGTACTTGTTGGGGCCGAACCAGGACTGGCTGGCGTCGTTTCCGGCGTACTCCAGCACGACGCTGCCATCCGGCTGGGCGTCGAGCTTGAACTGCTGCTGGACGAACCAGCCGTTCGGCTGGGCCTCGCTGTTCACCAGGTCGTGAGTGCCGCCCAGGGTGAGGTACTTGTTGTTGGCCACCGTGCGCAGCGTGACGATGCCGGAACCCCAGTCGAACACGTCCAGGGACTGGGCCGCACCGGCCGTGCTGCCGCTTTCGACCAGTGGCGCACCGGCCGACGCGGTGGACGCGGTCAGGTACTGGCCGGTCGCGATGTCCTGGAGGGCGATCCGGTCGGCCCCCTCGCTGGCGGCCACTGACCCGCCGCTGCCCAGCCGCTGCGTGATGCCCTGCAACGGCGTCACCTGGTAGGGCAGTGAACCGGAGTACCAGTCGGTGTAGAGGGTGTTCTCCAGCGGCCCGACCACCGCGACCTTCTTGGTGCTGGCCGCGTTCAACGGCAGCGCGTTGTTCGCGTTGCGCAGCAGCACCAGCTGCTCGTCCGCCGCCTGCCGTTCCAGCTGCTGGTGGGCGGGCGAGTTGATCACTGCCGGAGTGATGTTCGCGTAGGGGTTGGCGCCGGGCGGGTCGAAGTCGCCGAGCCGGAACCGGATGGCCAGGATGTCCGAGTCCGCCTTGTCGACGTCGGCCTCGGTGAGCAGACCCTGTTGCAGCGCCTGCTCGACGGCCGTGATCGTGATCGACGAGTTGGTGTCGTCGGTGGTGAAGCTGTCGATGCCGGCCTTGATCGCCGCCGCGTCGGCCTGTGCCTGAGTGGGGTAGTACGCCTCGGAGCCGGTGAGGTTGTTGGGAGCGCCGGCATCCGTGACGTTCATCAGGGCCTTGCTGCTCCAACTCCGCTCAGTCGTGGCCAAGTCCGGGTCGACCGTGTTGGGGCGGCCGTTGACCAGGTTGTACGAGGCCATCACGCCGGTTGCCGCGTTGGCGGCCAGGGCGGGCTCGAAGGCCTGCTGGTCGTAGTCGTGCAGGATCGCGGGCGGGACGATGGAGTCCGAGGTGTCCCGGTTGACCTCGTTGTTGTAGGCCAGGTAGTGCTTGAGGGTGGGCGCGGCCTGGAGGTAGGTCGGGTTGTCGCCCTCGATGCCGCTGCCGTAGGCGGTGGCGATCTGGCTGGTCAGGTACGGGTCCTCGGAGTAACCCTCCTCGTTGCGGCCCCAGCGCGGGTCACGCAGCAGGTTGGTCACCGGCGCCCACAGGTTCAGCCCCCACACCGCCGGGTTCTCCGCGTTGAACCCGCGCGCCTCCTGGCCGACCGCGTTGCCGACCTGCTTGATCAGCGCGGGGTCCCAGGTGCTGGCCAGTCCGACCGCCTGCGGGAACACCGTGCCGTTGGCGGTCACCACCGCGCCGTTGTTGTTGATGTCGGTCGACCAGGCGACGCCGTGCAGCGCCTCGGTACCGGTCTTGAAACTCGGGACGCCCAGCCGGGGAATGGCCGGTTCGTACTGGTGCAGCAGTGAAACTTTCTCGGGCAGCGTCAACCGGGACACCAGGTCCGCGATGCGCGCGTTGAGCGGTAAGTGCGGATCTCGGAACGGATAGGGGTACGGACTGGCCGAGGCCGCGACGGGCGCGGCCAGCACCAGGCCGACGGCGAGTGCGACCACTGTCCGCAAGCGGCGACGCGGACCGCGCCGGGCGCGGTCCATTGCTCTGGTCATCGATGCAACCTCCGAGCCGGATTGATGTCGAAGCGATTCGATTACTAGCCGCTCGGCGCTCGCCGAGGGCACCAGGATTCGTCGAGGACTATGGCAGCGGCGAGTGGTGTGGTCAAGCTCTCTTTGCAATGGTCCGGACCATGTCAGCGGGTTGATTACGGATCGGCTCTTGTCTTACCGGTCGGCGTCTGGCACATTCTCCGGCTATCGATACGCTTCGATTGAAGTTGCCAAAGGAGGCACGCAGGTGGTGACGATCGCCGATGTCGCGGTGGATGCCGGGGTATCGCCGAGCACCGTGTCCTACGTGCTGTCCGGCAAGCGGTCGATCTCCCCGGAGACCCGGCGCCGGGTCGAGCAGAGCATCAGCAAGCTCGGTTACCACCCGCATGCCGGAGCGCGGGCGCTGGCCAGCAGCCGGATGAACGTGCTGGCGCTGGTGGTTCCGCTGCGCGCGGACCAGAACGTGCCGGTGGTGATGCAGTTCGTCGAATCGGTGGTCACCTCGGCCCGCGGCTTCGACCACGACGTGCTGCTGCTGACCAAGGACGAAGGCCCCGACGGGCTGCGCCGGGTGGCCGCCTCGGCGATCGCCGACGCGATCATCGTGATGGACATCGAGCACGACGAGCCAAGGGTTCCGGTGCTGCGCGCGTTGAACCGGCCGGTGGTGCTGATCGGCGTGCCCGACCGGCCGGGCGGGCTGACCTGCGTCGATCTGGACTTCACGGCGGCCGGTTCGATGTGCGCCGGCCACCTCGCCGATCTCGGGCACACCGAGATCGCGCTGGTCGGCCCGTCGCCGAACGTGTACGAGCGCGGAACCTCCTACGCGGGACGGTTTCTGCGCGGATTCACCACCACGGCGACCGAACGCGACATTCACGCGGTCTCCCGGTCGTGCGCGCCCTCGTACGAGGCGGCCCGCGCGTGCCTTGACCAGCTGTTGCGCGACCGGCCCGGTATCACCGGCCTTGTCGTGCACAACGAGGCGGTACTCGCCCCGCTGCTGTCCGATCTGCGGCAGCGCGGTGTCCGGGTTCCGCAGGACATGTCGGTTGTCGCGGTGTGTCCCGAAGACATGGCGACCAGCCAGTCGATTCCGCTGACCTCGCTGGCGATCCCGTCCGCGGAGATCGGCCGAACCGCCGTCGAGATGGCCATGCGGCAGCTCAACGGCGAAACCCATCCGGAAATCAGGTTGTTGTCGCCGAGGCTGACCGAACGGTCGAGTACCTCGGCACGCGCCTGACCAGTAAATCGATCGGCAGCACCGAAATCGTTGTCGAAACCACAATCGAAGCGATTCGACGGATATTCGACAACACGCGAAGGGAGCAGGGCAGATGGCTGGATTTGGTCGCCGTCAACGCACACCGGGCCGGGTAGCCGCGGTGGGTGTCGCCGCGGTCGCGCTCGCGCTGATGGCCACGGGATGCGGATCGGGCAGCGGTGGCTCGTCGGGCGGGTCGGCGTCGTCCATCACCGAACTGGACTACTACACCGACGCGTCCGGCAGCGCGGCCTGGCAGAGCGTGCTGACCGGCTGCAGCACGCAGACCGGGGTGAAGATCAACCGGCAGAGCGTGCCCACCGACCAGCTCACCCAGAAGATGCTCCAGGGCGCGACCTCGCACACCCTGCCCGACCTGGCCTTCGCCGACAACCCGACGTTGCAGGAGTTCGCCCAGACCGGCGCGCTCACCCCGTTGACCGACTACGGCATCAGCACCGAGGGCTACTACGACAGCATCGTGCAGGCCGGTACCTACCAGGGCAAGGTGTACGGCCTCGCGCCCGGCGTGAACGGCCTCGCGCTGATCTACAACAAGGACCTGTTGCAGGCAGCAGGCATCACCCCGCCGTCCACCTGGGACGATCTCAAGGCCGATGCCGCCAAGCTCACCAAGGGATCCACCTACGGCCTGGCCTTCTCCGCGGTCAACTCGGAGGAAGGAACCTGGCAGTTCCTGCCCTTCTTCTGGAGCAACGGCGCCGATCTGTCCAAACTGGACTCTCCGCAGGCCGCGGCAGCGCTGCAGTACGTGAGCGGCCTGGTGTCCTCCGGTTCGGCGTCCAAGTCGGTGATCAACTGGAACCAGAACGACGTGACCGACCAGTTCACCTCGGGCAACGCCGCCATGATGGTCAACGGCTCGTGGACGCTGCCCACGTTGAACGAGAGCAAGAACCTGCACTACGGCGTCGTGCCGCTGCCGACCCCGCAGGCCGGCGGCAAGCTGGCGGTCGCGCTCGGCGGTGAGGTCGGCGTGATTCCGGCGACCGGCAGCGGGACCCAGCAGGCCGCGGCCAAGGTGCTGTCCTGCATCCTGTCCGACAAGAACATGCTGACCTGGGACACCGGCCACGACTACGTGCCATCCCGGCAGAGCACCGCCGCCACGTTCGCCAAGCAGAACCCGGCCATGTCGTCGTTCGTGGCCGAGGTGGCGACCGCCCGATCGCGGACCGCGCAGCTGGGCACCAAGTACCCGAAGGTCTCCACCGCGCTGGCCACCGCGCTCCAGGCCGCGCTGACCGGATCCCAGTCGCCGCAGGCGGCGTTGTCCCAGGCGCAGCAGAGCGCCGCAGGCTCGTGAGTGCGACCACCGCGGCGGCTCAAGACGGCGCGGCCACCCCAGCCCGGCCGCGCGGTCGACCGCGGCGCGGACAGGGGTGGGTCGCACTGGCGTTCTTCGCCCCCGCGCT
>DATFHN010000111.1:0-2790 GCA_035248365.1 Pseudonocardiaceae bacterium
CGACGACCGGCAGGGCACGAACCGACCTCCGCCCCTGATCGTCAGCCGACGCCCTGCCCCACCCTGCTGCCGTCGGTCAGAAATGGCTCAGCAAGGTGCTGAAGCCCGGTCCGTTCCGAGTTCAGCAGCACCTCGGTGGAGTACTGCGTCAGATAGATCCGCCGCATCTGATCGGTCGTGTTGGCGCCGCCGTTCTGCTCGGTCACGTCGTCCAGCGTGATCCAGCAGCTCAGCCCCTCGCTTGACAGCTACGACATCGTCGCCGGCACCGACGTCCACTCCGCGGTCCGCGCCGTGGCCTGCCTGCTGCGCACCAACCCCCACACCCGACGACCTGACCCACCTCGCGCGCACCGTCGGCCTCAGCCCGGGCCACCTCAGCCGCCTGTTCAAGGCGCAGACCGGCGTTTCGCTCAGCCGCTACCGCAACCAACAACGGCTGCACCGATTCCAACTCGCCTACGGCAACGGCGACAACATCACGGCCCTCTCGGCCGCCCTGGCCGCCGGATTCGGCAGCTACGCCCAGTTCTACCGCGTGTTCCGGCAGGAAACCGGTCGCACCCCGTCGACTAGCCAACCCTGAGACTGTCCATGATCAGGCCGAGCGTGAACTCGAACCGGTCGTGCCCGGTGCCGGAGGTCAGCTCGTCGGCATAGCGCCGCGTCTGCGGAAAGGCGTCGGCCGGCAGTGCGGTGAACCGGCGCAGCAACTCCTCGCGGCTGACAACCCACTCCTGATCGGGTTGCTTTCGCCGCTGCTGAACCATCGCCTGCTCCAGCGCGTAGGCGCTGACGTAGAGGGACAACGCGTCCAGTACCCAGGCGGCGGCCTGCGGTTCGACGCCGCCGGCCAGCAGGATCGCGAACAGCCCCTCCCTGACCCGCAGCGCCTCGAGATTGGTGGGGACCATGGCCAGCGCCGCCCGCGAGACGCCCGGGTATTTCAGGTACTGATCGCGGATCTGCCCGTACACATCGTGGATCTGCGCACGCCACCTGGTCGGGTCCGGCTCGGGCAGCACGATCTCGGCGCAGAGCCGGCCGACGAGCAGATCGTCGAGATCTCCTTTGTTGACGATGTGCGCGTACAGCGACGACGGCGCGGTACCGAGCACAGCGACCACCCGGCGAATGGTCAACGCGTCGTAGCCCTCAGCGGCCACGACCTGCAGGGCCGCGTCGGTGATCCGGTCGACCGTGATGGGCGTCCTGCGCGATGACGATGTCGCCGGGCCTTCGGCGGGCTGGGCGTGACGAGCTGCGCGGCGTTGTCGCGGATCAGCGGGCATGCCGGTGACTATAGCTTGACACGAACTTAGTTCAGCGAGTAGAACTTAGTTCAGTAATGCAGAACTAAGTTCGTCAACTGTGGAGGTGTGATGCGAGTTGCCGTGGTCGGCGCCGGTCTGGGAGGTCTGTGCCTGGCGCAGGGCCTGCGCGGGGCCGGTATCGAGGTAGACGTGTACGAGCGGGATCCCGCGATCACCGCGCGCTTCCAGGGCTACCGCCTGGTGCTGAGCCCGGTCGGCTTCGAGGCGCTGCGCGGCTGTCTGCCGCCGCGCTGGCACCCGCTGCTGGACGCGATCGTCGGCGACGCCTATGGCGAACGGCTGATCCTGGATCCACGGCTGAACAAGATCGGTGAACTCGGCCCGGGCCGGACCGGAATCGTGGTCGACCGGCACGTGCTCCGACACCTGCTGCTGACCGGCCTTACGGTGCACACCGGTGCCGCGCTCACCGGCTACGACGTACTGGACGACGACAAGGTCCGGGCTCGGTTCGCGGTCGGCGAGCCAACCTCCGCCGACCTGCTCGTCGGCGCGGACGGCGTCGGCTCCGCGGTCCGCGCGGTGTTGTCGCCGCACACCACCCCAACCGACACCGGCGTCCGTTTCGTCATCGGCCGCACGCCACTGACCGAGCAGTTCGCCGGGCTGGCCAAGGCCTTCGGCTCGAAGATCGCCGGTGACGGCGTGAGCCTGCTGCTCGGCGCGATGCGTTTCCGCACCCCGCCAAGGGAAGCGGCCGAGAAACTCGCCCCCGAGGTGACCCTCCCCGACATCCCCGACTACGTGCGCTGGGCCATGATCCTGCCGCCGAACGGCTCGCTGAACGGCTCGCTCAACGGCATGACCCCGCAGGAGGCCGTGCTGTCCAGGACGCAAGGCTGGCATCCGGACCTGCGGGCGCTCATCGAACGGTCCGACCCGGACAACAGCACCCTGCTGTCCATCCGAGTGGTCGAGCCCCGCGAACGCTGGACGCCTGGACCAGTCACCCTGCTCGGCGACGCCATCCACGCCACCTCTCCGACCGGCGGCAACGGCGCGAACACCGCTCTCCGCGACGCCGACCTGTTGCGCCGCTGCCTGATCGAGACCGCCGAAGGGCGCCAGGATCTTCTCGGCGCGGTCGGTGACTACGAGCGCCAGATGTTCGAGTACGGCGTCGACGCCGTGCGCCACAGCCTCGACGCGCTGCCCGCCTTCGCCCCGCAGGCAGAGCCGGCCTGAGGTAACCGAACTGGTCAAGCATGCTTTGAAACGGCACTGCCGCCAAGCTGCCACACATCGTTGTTCCCGCATTCTGCCGTGATCTCGGCCGTCGCCTGAGCCGCGGTGAAGAAGTCGTCGACCAATGGCGAAGCGCGCGATGCCGCCACCGCGAGGCACACCTGTTCGGGCGCCAGATCCGGGATGGGCACGTAGCTGATGTCCGGACGTGAGTAGAACACGGTCTCCGAACGCCCCACGAACGAGATGCCCCGGCCGGCCGCGACGTGCT
>DATFHN010000112.1:0-24975 GCA_035248365.1 Pseudonocardiaceae bacterium
CGGCCGCGTGCTGACGGTCTACACCACCCAACCCGGCGTGCAGTTCTACTCCGGCAACTTCCTCACCGGCACCCTGGTCGGCACCAGCGGCCACGCCTACCGGCAAAGCGACGGCTTCGCCCTGGAAACCCAGCACTACCCCGACTCCCCCAACCACCCGAACTTCCCCTCCACGGTCCTGCGACCCGGCCAGACCTACCAACAGGAAACCGTCTACCAACTCGGCATCGACTAGGGCCGGGAGACTGGCACTGCCGTCCAGCACCCTGGACGGCAGCGTCATCGTTCATCAGGCGTGCGGCACGTAGGGGCATTTGGGTTGGTACTCGGAGATGGTGCTGGGGTCGGGGAGCGCCGGGCACAGGAACTGTGTGTAGCGGGTGTCGTTGTCGAGGAAGATCTTGAGCCAGGGGATGAGGACTTTCATTTCGACGTTGTTGGGGTGGGTGTAGTAGATGTGGCTGGCTCCGGCGATCTGGATGAAGTCGCTCTGGGTGGTGGCCGGGAGGGTTTTGTAGAGGCCGCTGAGATACGACGGTGTGACGACGGTGTCCTTCTGGCCGCCGATGACCATGGTCGGCACCTTGTCCGTGGACATGTTCTGCGACGGGGAGAACGGTGCCAGCGCGACAGCGGCCTTCAGCGACGGCTGGTGTTCCGTCGCGTACACCACTCCCCCGCCGCCCATCGAGTGGCCGAGCACCGCCAGCCGATTCGGATCGACCCTGGTGTGCACCGGGCTCTGCGTGGTCAGATAGTTCAACGCGGCCAACAGTTCGGTGCCTCGTGCGACGTCGAAATCGGTGCGGCTGTTGGTTTCGATGCCGATGACGACGAAGCCGAAGGAGGACAGCCAGGGGCCCATCCAGGCTTCTTCATTGGCGAACAGGGCGGTGTAGCCGGGGACGATGGCGACGGCTCCCCAGGTGCCGAGGCTGGTGTCGGTGGGGTAGTAGACCATGCCGCCGTTGAAGCCGTGCCCGGCGGGGACTTTGGCTGAGGTGGTGGTGAAGGGTCCGTGGGTGGCTTCGATCATGGTGATGGTGGGGTTGGGGCCGCGTTGGTAGGGGTTGCCCGCGGCAGCAGCCGCTAGTGTGGTCGTGAGTCCGATCGCGACGGTGATGGCGGCGGTGATGGCGGCGGTGATGGCGGCGGTGATGGCGGTTCGGATGGTTCGGCGGGGCAGGCGCATGAGACCTCCGGTTGTGACGTCGAGACATCGACGGTCCCAAGCCGCTGGGCAGACCTCAACAACACCGCGATCCCGGCCCCGCGCGCGGAAGCGGCTTTGCCGTGCTCAGCGGCGATCTCGCTACCGCAACACCGGCCGGCAATCGCCTCGCCGAGGCCGGAAAGTTTCACCCACCTCAATCCTTCATGGCGTCCAGCACGATCCGGCCGCCGCGCATGACGAAGTGGTGCGCGACGCGGACGTTGATCGGCTTGCCGGTGCCCTTGTGCACCGCGGTGTACCGGGCCAGCACGACCACGTTGGCTCCCTCCACCACGTAGGTGTCGTCGTGCGCAGTCCAGTCGTGCCACTCCGCACCGAGCTTTTCCATCACGTTCGCGGTGACACCCTCCGGAGTTCGATACGGTTCCGGGCCGGCCGCGCCGCCGACTATGCCGAGCGGCTCGGCTACAGCGTCAAAAGCCTCACCCGCGCCTGCCTGGCCGCCACCGGTCAACCGGTCAAGGCCGTCGTGGACGCCCGCGTCGCACTGGAGGCGCAGCGCCTGCTCGCGCACACCAGCGAACCGGTCGCCGCCATCGCCAGAAGGCTCGGTTTCGGCGAGCCGACCAACTTCGGAAAGTTCCCATTATTTGTAACTTACACGTGTCTCCACCCGGGAATTCGCCCGCGCCCGTTAACAAGTGACAATGAAAAGAAGCCACTGCTTCCATCACGACCAATCGGCCGGTCCACGCCATATTTCACTCAGTTATACCGCCACTCGGCGCAGCCGACTGACCCATCTGGATCGTGAAGTTAGACCGAACGGAATCTTTTCGAAAACTAGTCTTGAGAGGTTTGCTATCCCCAGCAAACGAACCCGATCTTGGTTTCGAAACCCGCGCTCACACCCCGGAGGAATTCGTGAGTGTCGTTGTGCATCTCGCCGCAATTCGATCCCAGCACGATTCCGGCATCCGGCAAATCACCGCGCTCTCTGCCCGGTTGGCCTACCTCTTCGTGTGCCTGACGCTGGCCTGGGGCGTGTTCGCGGCGACCGGCTGGATCAACCGGATCACCGGCCGGGGCACGGTGCGCGGCACGCACCAGGCATTCGCCCTGTTCACCATCGCCTTCGGGGTCGCGCACGCGGCGGCGTTCCTGTTCCTCACCGACGCAGGCGAACTGTTCACTCCGCTCATGCTCGCCGTCCCGCTGGCCGGCGGAGGCCTACTGCGCTGGGCGCCGGGCATCGTCGGACTGGAACTGATGCTCGCCGTCGCAGGCACGGTCGGGCTGCAACACCGAATCACCTACCGGAAATGGCTGCGGTGGCACCAGTTCGGCTACCTCGCCGTCGGCCTGACCGCGGTGCACAGCTGGTTCGGCGCGGTCGCCAACGGCCATCTGGAACCGCTCTGGCTGGCCGGCATCACCGTGCTCGCCCCGGCGATCGTCCTGTGCGCACTGCGTTTCACGCCCAGCCGAGTGCTGGTCTCGGCCGGTCTGCTCAACGGTTAGCCGATTCAGTTGGAGGGAGCGGGGATGAGTCCGCGCAGGGCGCTACATGCAGAAACGTCCATCCAGATCAGCGTGAACAACGCGCGCTGCCACCGGTACGGGATGTGTCAGGCGGAAGCGCCCGACCTGTTCGAGTTGACCGAGGACGAACGGCTGCGCTATGTCAGCCACATCAGCGCGGCGCACGTCGAGCAGGCGAAGGCGGCGGCCCGCGCCTGCCCGATGCGGGCCGTGAGCCTCTCCGCCGAGCAACGGTAACGGGCGACATGGAACAGATCGTCATCGCCGGCGCCGGTCTCGCCGCGCTGCGCGCCGCGGAACACTTGCGCGAACTCGGTTTCGAGGGCCGGATCGTGATCGTCGGCGACGAACCCTGCCGCCCGTACCACCGGCCCGCACTGTCGAAGGAGGTGATCACCGGCGAGCTGAAACCGGCCGACCTGATCTTGTCCAGCTACGCCGAACTCGGCGTCAGCTGGCGCCTGCGCACCCAGGCCCAGGGGCTTGACCTCGGACGCCGGATCGTGCAACTGCCCGGCGGCGAGGAACTGCCCTACGACGGCCTGATCATCGCGACCGGTGTCGAGGCCCGGCATCTGCCCGGCGCGCCGCGCCACGACCCCCGCGTGCACGTGCTGCGCACCGTGACCGACGCGGAAGGGCTGGTCCGCAACCTCCGGGCCACCAGGGGAAGGTCGGTCATCGTCGGGACCGGGTTCACCGGCTGCGAACTCGCGGGCAGCCTGCGCCAACTGCACCGCGACGTCACGCTGATCGGCCGCTCGACCTCGTTGCTGCGCAACGCGCTCGGTCCCGAAGTCAGCAACGCCCTGCGGGCCCTGCACCAGCGCAACGGCGTCGACCTCGCCCTCGGCGTCACGGTCCGCACCTGGCTACCGTCGGCGACCGACATCGCGCTCGTCCTGTCCGACGGCAGGCTGCTGCACGCCGAGTGCGTCGTGCTCGCCGTCGGCAGCCTGCCGAACACCCGCTGGCTGCGCGGCAGCAGGCTCGTGCTCGATGACGGCGTGCTGTGCGAGTCGACCTGCCACGCGGTCGGCGCCAGCGACGTGATGGCCGCGGGCGACGTGGCCCGCTGGCCGAACCTGCGCTTCGACGGCGTGGCGCGCCGCGTCGAACACTGGCTCAACGCGGTCGAGATGGGCCGCGCGGCCGCCGCGAACCTGCTCGCCGGACGCGGCAAAGCCCAGATGTTCACTCCCCTGCCCCGGTTCTGGTCCGAACAGCACCACCTGCGCCTCCAGGCCTCGGGCATGCCCGGTCTCGCCGACCAGCGGCTGACGCTGGACAGTCGCACCGGCGGCAGCCCCGCGTCGATCGGCATCTACACCGGCAAAGGCAACACCATCGGCGTCGTCGGCCTGGACCGGCCGCGCATGATGCTCGCCCTGACCAACCAACTGACCCGAACGATGATCCCCAAGCTGCGCCCGCCGAACGGGAGCGAGGTTCTTCACCCTGACAACCGGGAGGTGGTGCCGCTGCCGGTACCGGAAACCGCCTGACGCCTGCATCGGCTTCGCCGGGGATCACGGGGGTACGCTGCTTCGCAGTACGGATCACCGCGGAGGGAGCCGAGCGTGACGTACCCACCTGGCGGTGGCTACCAACCCCAGCAACCGATCCCACCAGCCCCGTACCAGCAGGGTTACTATCCGCCGCAGCCGGCGCCCTCGCCTGGCATCGCGGTCACGGCGATGGTCTTGTGCACCCTCACCTGCCTGTGCGTGGTGTCGAGCGTCGTCGCCTTGGTGCTGGGCAGCCCGTTCGTCGTCTCTCACGGCTTTCACCTGCCGTCGTGGGCGACCGCGCTGAACGTGGTGTGGTCGATCGGCGACATTTTCCTGGTCGTCGGGACGATCTTCATGTGGTCCCGCAATGCCGTGGGCCGGGTACTGGCGGCTGCCGGTTTGTGCCTGGTGCTGGCCACCGTCATCAGCTTCGAGGTGGCGGCGGCGTCGATGTCGGGCGGTCTCGTGGTACGGCCGTGGACGTGGCTGATCGATGTCTCCGCCGTCCTGGCCCTGGCGTTCGTGTTGTTGCCGGGTACCGGTGCGTATCTGAAGGCCGGACGCCGGTGACCGAACTTCAGTCCTTTTTGGTCACTCGCCCGAGACGGATTGCCGAGACGAGGAAGAAGATTCCGCCGAGCGTGGCGTAACCGGCCAGCGCGGTCAGTGATGCGTTCGGCTGGGCCGCCTGCACGATGAACGAAGCCCCGGCAACCGTCGAGATCGCCCCGCTGACGATCATCGGCCACTGACCGCCAAGCCCGCGACGTGCCAGAGCGACGGCGAGCTGGATCAGGCCCGAGACGATGGCCCAGATTCCCCACACACGCAGGACTCCGTGAATACCGGATGACGCGGCGAGCGCGAGGCCGATCCCGGCGAGCAGGCTGATCGCCATGTTCATGTACAGGCCGGGTTTGGTGTCCTTCGCCGAGCGAGCGTCCACGACCGCGGCGGCCACGTCGAACACCGGGTAGAGCACGAGCAGCGTCACGCTCAGCGGATTGAGCTTGGACATCGTCGCAACCAGCGCTGCCGCCCAGATCAGGGCGAAGCCGAAGCGGACGAAATACAATCGGCGCAGCGACGGTGCGATTCCGGATGGGGTAACGGTGGCGGTGCTCATGCGCTGTCCTTTCGGGAATGACGGAGCGGCGGGATGCCAGGGCAGGGCGGCGCGGCTGCGACGTCGCGCGTCTTCGGTCCGCATGGCGCGACGATCATGCCTTCGGTGTGGAACGACCCCGAGGCGATCGACGCGGTCTGGTCACAGGCGCCGGGCACCACGTCCGCCAGCAGTTCCAGGATGCGCACGCCGAGGCGGCACCGGTCGCGCCGGCGATGGCCACGATCAGTCGCTTCCGGTTGCCCGCTGCGGTCATATCCCGACATTCGCACCACCGCAGCTCGACGAAAATCCGCCGTTGTTGTCCCCCGACCGGGTTGTCCTTGGACAACGCAGACCCACCCTGACCACCTGCTTCGCTGTTACATTGCGTAGGTGGGCAGCAAAGAGCTGGGCGATTTCCTCCGCGCCCGGCGCACCGAACTGAGCCCGTCCGCGGCCGGGCTGCCCGGCACCGGCAACAGAAGGCGGGTGCACGGACTGCGCCGCGAGGAGGTCGCCGCGCTGGCCTCGATCAGCACCGATTTCTACACCCGCATCGAGCAGGGACGACGGCTCGCGTCCACGGAGGTGCTGGACACCATCGCCCGGGTGCTGAAGCTCGGCGACGACGAGCGCGCCTACATGTTCGAACTGTGCGGGAAAGAGGTTCGCCCGTCCCAGCATCCGCCCCAGCAGGTCCAGCCCCAGCTGCGCAGGCTGCTCGACGGCCTCGCCACGACACCAGCCGTCATCCTCGGCCGGCGCACGGACATCCTGGCCTGGAACACGATGGCCGTGGCGCTGTTCACCGACTTCGCGCTGCTGCGCCCGGAAGACCGCAACTTCGTCCGCCTGGTTTTCTGCGATCCAGGCGTGCGCGCGTTGTATCCCCACTGGGAACACGCGGCCCGCAACGGGGTCGCGCAGCTGCGCATGGAAGCCGCGAAATATCCCGACGATCCCGAACTCGCGGACCTGGTGCGCGAACTGTCCACCCGGGACCAGGACTTCCACCGCTGGTGGACCGCCCACCACGTCGCGGTGCGCGGCGCAGGCACCAACGCGGTGCGCCATCCTCTGGTCGGTGACCTCACCCTCGACTGGTCATCCCTCACCAGCAACGCAGACCCTGACCAGCAACTGTTCAGCTGGACCGCCGAACCCGGCTCTCCTTCGGACGCGGCGTTGCGGGCGCTCAGGCAGCGGGGCTGGCCGCGGCTGTCGGCGGGGAAGGCGCCGTGATCGGCCGTAAGGTGGGGGCATGCGTGCGATCGTCTACCGCGAGACCGGCGGCCCCGATGTCCTGAGCCTGATCGACAAGGAACTGCGCGATCCCGGCCCCGGTGAGGTCCGGGTGCGGGTGCACCGCTCGGGCGTGAACCCGACCGACTGGAAGTCCCGGCGCGGTGCCACGGTCACCGGCGACCTGAGTACCGCCCAGGTCCCCAACCAGGACGGTTCCGGCGTCGTCGACGCGGTCGGCCCCGGTGTGGACGCCGCCCTGGCCGGGACGCGGGTGTGGCTGTGGGAGGCCGCCTACCAGCGGCCCGAGGGCACCGCCCAGGAGTACGCGCTGGCCCGGGTGCACCGGATCGTGCCGCTGCCCGACTCGGCCTCCTTCGACCTCGGCGCCTGCCTGGGCGTGCCGTTCCTGACCGCGCACCGCTGCCTGACCGTGGCCGAAGGCGGTCCGGAACGACTCAGCCCTGGCGCACTGACCGATCGGGTCGTGCTCGTCGCGGGCGGGGCGGGCGCGGTCGGCAACGCGGCCATCCAACTCGCGCGCTGGTCCGGCGCCACCGTGATCACCACCGTGAGCAGCCCGGAGAAGGCCCTGCTGGCGGCGGCCGCGGGCGCCGACCACGTGATCAACTACCGCACCCAGGACGTGGTGGCCGAGATCGGCAAGATCGCCCCGCACGGCGTGAACGCGATCGTCGAGGTCTCCCCCGCGGCCAACGCCCAGCTCGACGCGGCCGTGCTGGCCAACAGCGGTTCGATCGCGGTCTACGCCAACGACGGCGGCAACGACCTGAACATGCCGGTGCGCGCCATGATGGGCCCCAACGCGCGCTGGCAGTTCGTCCTGCTCTACACCGTGCCCGAACGGGCCAAGGAACACGCGGTCGACGGCGTCCAGGCCGCCCTGGCCGATGGCGCGATCCGCGTCGGCCGCGAGGCCGGTCTGCCACTACACCACTTCGCGCTGGACAAGGCCGCCGACGCGCACACCGCCGTCGAGGAACACGCGGTCGGCAAGGTCCTCATCGACGTCACCGACTGACGAGCGGGCCCGCGTAGAGCAGTGCGGCGAAGGTCCGTTCGCGACGGCAGCGTCAACCGTGGTTCCACCGTCCAGGTCCAGTTCCTTGCGGTTCGCGGTCTCCGCCACGGAGGCCGGCTCGGCACTTGTCGTCACACCACCTAGTGGCCGGCACGCACGCGGCGCTGCAACACGTCACCGGCGTCGAGGATGCCCTCGCCCTCGACGTCCGCTACCGCGGGTGAGCGGTGAATCAATTGGTCAGATTGCCACCGAGATCGGCCCAACCGCTCCATCCGGATCCGGGTCCCGATTGCCAGGAGGTGTAGAGGTTGGCGTTGCCGCCGATGGCGAACAGCGCGAGCGCGTCATTGTCGACGTTGGCCACCACGTGGGGATCGCCCGCGAAACTGCGACCCGAGGGGATCACCCAGCCATGCCAGCTGGTGGCGCCTTCGCCGGGTTGCCAGTTGGTCCAGATGTTGTTGTCGTTGGCGCGCATGTAGACCGAGATACTGCCGTCGAAGTCGATGGCGGCGTCGACGTCGCCCTGGGCGGTCAGCCCGGGGCTGGCGATCGGTGCGGGAGCGGACCAGCTGCTGCCTTCGCTGCTCTGGCTGGTGGTGTAAACCTGACCGTCGGTGCCGCGGGCGACGATGGTCAGCGCACCGTTGTCGGTCAGCACAACCTTGGGATCACCGGCGATGCTGCCGCCCAGCGGCGCCCAGCCGTGCCATGGCGCGTCGACGCCCGGGCCGGTCTGCCAGTTCGTCCACAGCTGGTTGTCGCTGCCGCGAACGTAGACGGACATGACGCCGCTGTAGGTGACGATGGCGTCCGGATCGCCGAGCATCGTGATACCGGGTAGGGCCGCCAGAGGTGTCCAGTTGCTGCCTTCGCTGTACTGGTGGGTGACGTCGAGCTGTCCGTCACTGCCTCGAACGAAGACGGCGAGGGCGCCCGAGTCGGTGGCCACGACCTTGGGGTCGCCGCCGAGGCTGCCGCCCAGCGAGGTCCAGCCTGGTTGCCACGGGCTGCCGACGCTGCTCTGCCAGTTGGTCCACAGCTGGTTGTTGGCGCCGCGGACGTAGGCCGACATCGTGCCGACGCGGGAGACGATCGCATCCGGGCGCCCTTGCATGCTCACGCCGGCCAAGGCGAAGAAGGGCTGCCAGGTGCTGCCGGGGCTGGTCTGCCAGGCGGTGTCGAGCTGTCCGTCGGCCCCTCGGTCGAAGGCTTCCATGGCGCCGCTGTGCGCCTGGACGACGGTGGACGAGCGCGCCCCGGTGGCCAGCTGCACCAGCTGCTCGTAGACGCCCGGGGCGACGAGTTTGCCGGTCGCGTGGGCCGCCGCCATGGCCTGCCCCATCTGCTGGCGGTCCTGCCAGGTGGTGGCCTCGTCCCCGGCGTTTTCCGCGATCAGGGCTTTGACCGCGTCCTCGGCTGCCGTCGCGCGTTGCTGCAACGAGGTGAGGTAGGGATCGGATTCGGTCAGGAAGGCCTGATCGGGCAGAGAGGCCCGCAGCACGCCAGGGCTCTGCTCGATCGTCCGCAGTTCGGACAGCAACGCGTTGCCGGGATCCGTGAGATCGCCATGGGAGGCATAGGCCTGCTCGAACGTGGACACCAGTGGGGCCAGCACCGGCGAGACGTCGGTGGTCAGCGGCGAGGCCACCGAGTTCTCGGCATACGCGCGCAACGCCGGATAGACCGACGGCGAGGAGCCGGCGAATTCTTGCAGCGAACGGGTCCAGGAATCTTCCGCGTTGTAGGCCTTGGGGTTCCAGGTGTAGTCGGCGATGGTGAACAGGGGAATCAACGAGGGTTCTGCTTCGAGCATCTCGTTGGAGATCAATCCCAGCGCATTGTCGCCAAGATTCGGGTCGCGGCCGACCAGCGGCCCGAGGTGCTCCTGGTTGGTGACGTAGTCGTTGACCGGATAGTTGTCGAAGATCAGCAGCTGCCTGCCGAACGCCTGCTGCGCCGACGACAGATCGGCCGCCGTGATGGTCGGCGAGATCACCTGCGGACCGGTCCAGAACATCGTGACAGCGCCCGGGATCAACTGCCCGAAGCGGGTCCGGTAGGTGCTGGACTGATCCCCGGCGTACTCCCCCGGGATGGTCAGCAGCTTCGCACCGGCATGGGTGGCGATGAAGTTGTTGTAGACGTAGTTGACCACGTAGGCCTGAGCCGCGGCCTTGGGGCTGGCATCGCCGCCGAACATCTGCTGGTCCTGCGCGCAGACGAACCCGCCATTGGTGTCGTCCCACCCGACGTCGAACGTGCGCTCCCCCACGTCCCACAGCTGCTGGTAACGAGCGACCAGATCCGCGAGATCGGTCGGATCGCTGTGGCAGATCCCGGACGTCACCGCGACGGGCGCCTCGGGATCGATCCGGTAGATGAAGTCGACGTGGTTCGTCTGCGCCCTGGCGATGGCCTGCTGGAAGTTCGCCAGCTGATCCGCTGGGTAGGTCGAGCGCCACTGCGCGCCGACGGTATGGGGATCGCCTGCCGCCGTGTACTGGAAGGTGTTCATCTTGTGCTGGCCGAGGAAGTCCAGGTGATGCAAGAGATCAGCCTGCGACCACGGATTGCCGTAGAAGGACTCCTCGCCGCCACGGATCGGGAAACCCGGCGAGTCCCGCACCTGCACTCCCGGCAGCTGAAAGCCCCCGTTGGCACCGGGCTGGACGAGTTGGCGCAGGGTTTGGGCGGCGTAGAAGGTGCCGGTGGGATCGACACCGGACAGGACGGCTTCGTCGTTGCCGTCCTGCTGGCCGACCACCAGCACATAACCACCCGAAGCAAACCCGTCCGGGCCGCTGACACCGAACCCACTCAACGCCGTCGCCGACGCCGCGCTCTCACTCGGCCCACCCACGTACACGGTCAGACCGCCAGGGCCTGCCGGCGTCGAACCCACGGTCACCGAGGACACACCAGCCGCGCTCAACACCGCCTCGACCTCGGTGATCGCCGATGCGTCGGTACCCGAACCAACCACCAGCGCCGCGCTACCCGGCAGCACGAATCCGGTCGAGAAGGCGGCCATCGACTGCGGCACCGGCGACACCACGGGTAACGCACTCGTGGCCATCTCGCGCTGAACCGCGGCATTCGCACTGGCCGCCGCTGGTAACAGGGCCACGACCAACGCGAAGGCAGCGGCGCCTGACACAGCGGACCAACCCCGGCGACGCGCCCGATCGGACGTTCTCATCCTTGGCCACCCTCCCCCAGAACCAACCTGAGTCATCAAATGAGGGCAGCAGTCCTGTGTCAAGCCCCACGCGGGGTACCCCAGCCAATGAGGGCCAGACCGGGAGGAGCGACCGCTGTGGACGAGCAAAACGACGAGAGCGAGCAGGCGCGGCTCGCGCGCAACATGGGCGAGCTGCTCCAGGAGCTACGGGTCGCTCAGGCCGGCGTGCAGATCCTGTTCGCGTTCCTGCTTTCCGTCACGTTCAGTGCCCGCTTCGGGCAGGCGAGCGAGCTGCAACGCGTCACGCTGGTGGTCACCATCCTGCTGACGACCGCGTCGGCCGCACTGTTGATCGCTCCGGTGGTGTGGCACCGGCTCTACTTCCGGCAGGGCAAGCGGGCCGAGATCATCCGATGGGGCAGCCGCTGCGCGCTCGGCGGCGCGGTGCTGCTGGCCATGGCGATGGCCGGTGCGGTACTGGTCACCACCGCGCCGGTGGTCGGCAGCGCGGTCGCGATCCTGTTCGCGGGGTGCGCGGCGGTGCTGTTCGGGACGGCATGGCTGTTCCTGCCCGCCGCTCTGCGGTCTCATCGGAGCTGACACGGTTTGCCCTGGTCGTGCTGTTTGACGGGCTCCTGGGCGGGCTATCCGGGGCGTGTTGGTGTCCGTTATTCATGCGGCGGGCCCGGAGAACGGAGAAAGCGTGTCCACTGACGCGATCGTGCTGCTCAAGGATGACCACAAAACGGTGGAGCGGCTGTTCAAGAAGTTCGAACAGGCCGGGGACAACGCGCTGGTGACCAAGCGGAAGACGGTCGACTCGATAATCGAGGAACTCACCGTGCACGCGTTCATCGAGGAGACGATCTTCTACCCGACCGCGCGGGAGGCCGTCCCCGAGACCAAGGACCACGTGCTGGAAAGCGTTGAGGAGCACCACGTGGTGGTGTGGATGCTCTCGGAACTGATCGGGCTGCCGCCGGAGGCCGAGACGTTCGACGCGAAGGTCACCGTGCTGATCGAGAACGTCCGGCACCACGTGAAGGAAGAGGAAGACGAGTGGTTTCCGCAGGTGCGCGCCGCGATGGGACGCAAGCGGCTCCAGGAACTGGGTGAGCGCATGATCGCGGCGAAGTCGGACGCGCCGCGTGATCCGCTGGCCTTGCGCAGCGCGAGCGCCTGAGCGTCGCCGGGCTGCCTGCTCACGGCCCGGCATTGTCCATTCAGGACTATGCCGGTCTGGTGGCAGCCCGGTCTGCCGCACGCCTTCCCTATCAAGACCCCGCAGGCTCACTCGGTCAGCACGTTGACCACTGCTCGCTCCACCTTCGCGCGCAACTCGTCGTCGGCCAGGTCGACGTCGCCGAGGCCGTCGAGCAGATCGACGCCTGCCTCGTACCGGTCGAGCAGCCGAGGGTCCACATAGGACTTCTTGGCCACCGCAGGCGTATTGCCCAGGTGCTCGGCCACGCTCCGGAACATGGCGCTCTGCACCTTGCGCCTGGCTCGGGCCGAACGCGGCAGGGGCGTGGCGGCGAGTTCGGCAGCGGCCAGCACGGTCGCGTTCCAGGTGCGCAGGTCTTTCACCGAGTATTGCTCGCCGACGAGCTGCTTGAACCGGAGGTTCACGTCGTCGGCATGGATCTCGCGCCAGCTCGCACCATCCCGGTAGACCAGCAACCGTTCGCTCTGGCAACGCGCGCGACGCAGACAGGTGACCGCCTTGGCCAGAACCGGGTCGGGCAGCGCGAAATCGCGATCGATCCCGCCCTTGGCCGGGAACGCGCACGCCACCATCCGGCCGCGTACCCGCACGTGCTCGCGCAGTAGCGTCGCCGCGCCATGCGTGCCGTGCTGTTCGACGTACTCGTCACCGCCGACCCGGAACACGCCGTGGTCCAGCATGCGCAGCGCGATCGCCAGCGCTCGCTCGCGGGTGTAGCCGCGGCCGGTCAGGTCGGACTCGATCGCGTCGCGGAACGCAGGCAACGCGGGCGCCAGTTCAAGACAGCGGTCGAACTTCTGCTCGTCGCGGTCGGACCGCCACCGTTCGTGGTAGACGTACTGCCGCCGCCCCGCGTCGTCGAGCCCGGTCGCCTGGATGTGCCCGTTGGGCCACGGACAGATCCACACCTCACGCCAGGCCGGTGGGATCGCCAGCGCCCGGATCCGATCGCGGTCGGTCTCGTCGACGCAGTGCCCGTGCTGGTCGCAATAGCGAGACCCCCGGCCTGACCGCCGTCGGGTCAGGCCGGGGCCGGACGGGTCACTTCGCCGCAGCCGCGCCATTTTTCACGTTCGTCCCGGATGGACATACAGGCCCGTCCGGCTCCGCGTCACGTCCCCGAAGGTACGTGACGCGGAGCCGGAACACGCTATTCGTCGACGACGTCCTTGGCGGCGTCCTTGACTTTCTCGCCGGCCTGCTTGACGTTGCCCTTGATCTGATCCGCCTTGCCTTCGGCCTTCCATTCCTCGTTGTCGGTCGCGTGGCCGACGGCTTCCTTCGCCTTGCCCTTCAGCTCATCGGCCTTGTTCTGCATCTTGTCGGAAGCGCTCATACCAGGCGACTTCCCTTTCTCAGTGACTCCGATACATCGCGGCACGACCTAGTGTCTAGAACCAGTGCGCCCGCCCGGCGACCCGGTGACCGGTCCCGCCCATGATGGCGAGCACGGCGCCGACGACCAGCAGAACGATGCCGATGGTCCACAGCACGGGAATGCTCATAATGAAGCCGACGATCAGCAGAATGACACCTAACGCGATCATTGTTCCAACCCTTCGTCGTGGCGGTCTGCCGTTCGTTCCCTGCCTGGGAATGACCCGCTACGCCCAGGTTGAAACGAGCCGTGGCCGGGTAGGCGCTTGAACAGCCGACGACACGAGGAGGAAAACATGCCCACCTATGCCAAGTCGATCGACGTGGCCGTGCCGGTACGCACCGCCTATGACCAGTGGACCCAGTTCGAATTGTTCCCGCGTTTCATGGACGGCGTCGAACGGGTCACCCAGATCGATGACACGCACACCCACTGGGTGACGTCGATCGCAGGCGTGCAACGCGAATTCGACGCGTTGATCACCGAGCAGCAGCCCGACGAGCGGGTGGCCTGGCGCAGCACGAACGGGCCGGAGCAAGCCGGGGTGGTCACCTTCCACCGGCTCGACGACGCCACCACGCGGGTGCACCTGCAGTTCGAACACTCGCCGAGTGGCATCGCCGAAACCGCCGGAGCGGCGACCGGCATGCTCGGCCATCAGTTGCAGGCCGATCTGGACCGGTTCAAGGAATTCATCGAGTCCCAGCCGATGTCGACCGGTGGCTGGCGCGGCTCGGTGGCACCGAGCCCGCAGCACGATCAGCGGCCACCAGAGCAGTGACCGAAGGGCTGTGCGTATAGCGGCGGCGACGCTGGGTATGCGCAGAGCGGCCGGGCTCCGCCCGCGACCAGTCCCGCTCCGACGCTCAGCGGGCGGAACCCGGCTACGCCAGGTCCAGCGCGATGTCGGCGATCAGGTCTTCTTGACCGCCGACCAGCCCGCGTTTGCCCACCGCCAGCAGGATGTCGCGGACGTCGACGCCATGGCGCGCGGCGGCGGTTTCGGCGTGGCGCAGGAAGCTGGAGTAGACGCCGGCGTAGCCGAGGGTGAGGGTTTCGCGGTCGACTCGGACCGGCCGGTCCTGTAGCGGGCGGACCAGGTCGTCGGCGGCATCCTGGAGAGCGAACAGGTCGCAGCCGTGTTGCCAGCCGTGCAGGTTCGCCACGGCGACGAACGCCTCGATCGGACAGTTGCCCGCGCCCGCTCCATGACCGGCGAGCGAGGCGTCGACGCGGGTCGCGCCGTGTTCGACGGCGACGACGGAGTTGGCGACGGCCAGCGAGAGGTTCTCGTGGGCGTGGATCCCAATCTGGGTGGCGGGTTCGAGGACGTCACGGTAGGCGCGAACGCGTTGGCGGACGTCGGTCATGGTGAGCCGCCCGCCTGAGTCGGTGACGTAGACACAGTGCGCGCCGTAGGACTCCATGCGTTTGGCCTGGCGGGCCAGTTCGGTGGGCGGGGCCAGGTGGCTCATCATGAGGAATCCGGCGACGTCCATGCCCAGTTCACGTGCGGTGGCGATGTGCTGAGCGGCGAGGTCGGCCTCGGTGCAGTGGGTGGCAACGCGGACCGATCGCACGCCGAGCGCGAACGCCCGTTTCAGGTCCGGCACGGTGCCGACACCGGGCAGCAGCAGGGTGGTCAGCGTGGCCCGGTTGACGTTGGCAGCCGCGGTTTCCAGCCATTCCCAGTCGGTGTGGCTGCCGGGACCGTAGGTGAGGCTGCCGCCGGAGAGCCCGTCGCCGTGGGCGACCTCGATGGCGTCCACCCCGGCGGCGTCGAGGGCGGCGACGATGCGCCCGAGCGCTGCGGGAGTGATGCGATGCCGCATGGCGTGCATGCCGTCGCGGAGGGTGACGTCCTGGATGTAGAGGCGCGGCGTCATCGAGCGACCTCCGATGGGCGACGTGCGGCGATCCGTTCGGCGACGCGCATGGCGGCCGAGGTCATGATGTCGAGGTTGCCCGCGTAGGCGGGCAGGTAGTGGGCGGCGCCTTCGACTTCCAGGAACACGGTCACCTGCGTCGTCACCGGTGCCGCGCTGGGTGGCAGCAGGGTGTGCACCGCTTGGCCGGCCGGGATCGGCGTGAACTGGACCTCCTGCTTGAGCCGGTAGCCGGGCACGTAACCGGCCACGTCGGCCACCATGTCCACTATGGACGACCGGATGGCGTCGTGGTCGGCCGGGCCGATCAGGCCGACGACGGTGTCCCGCATGATCAGCGGCGGTTCGGCCGGATTGAGGATGATGATCGCCTTGCCGCGCGTCGCGCCGCCGACGGTTTCGATCGCGGCGGCGGTGGTTTCGGTGAACTCGTCGATGTTCGCCCGGGTGCCGGGCCCGGCCGAACGGGACGCGATCGAGGCGACGATCTCCGCGTAGGGCACCGGAGTCACGCGGCTGATGGCGTGCACGATGGGGATCGTGGCCTGACCGCCGCAGGTGACCATATTGACGTTCGGGGCGTCCAGGTGGTCGTCGAGGTTGACCGCCGGAACGACGTACGGGCCGACGGCGGCCGGAGTGAGATCGATCAGCCGCTTTCCGTGCGGCGCGAGCGCGGCGGCGTTGGCGAGGTGCGCCTTGGCGGAGGTGGCGTCGAAGACGATCTCGATGTCGGCGAACTCGGGCATACCGATCAGTCCGGCCACGCCATCGTGCGTGGTGGGGATGCCGAGGCGGCGGGCCAGGGCCAGGCCGTCGGAGTCGGGATCGATGCCGACCAGCGCGGCCATGTTCAGGGTGCCGGACAGCCGGTGGACCTTGATCATCAGGTCGGTGCCGATGTTGCCGGAGCCGATGATGGCGACGTTGGTCATGTGCAGCTCACCGTCACGCCGCCGAGGCCGGAGATCTGGGCGTGGATGGTCGATCCGGGCCGGACCGCGACCATCGGGCCGAGTGCGCCGGACAGCACGATCTGCCCGGCGCGCAGCGGGTCGCCGTGGGCGTGGGCGGTGCGGGCCAGCCACAGCAGGGCGGCGAGCGGGTCGCCGAGACAGTCCGCGCCAGTACCGCGCGAGGCGGGCTCGCCGTCGACCTCAAGTGCCATGGTGGCGGTCCTCGGCTCGAACCGGCTCAACTCGGCCTGCTCGTCGCCGAGCACGAACAGGCCGCTGGAGGCGTTGTCGGCGATGGTGTCGGTGATGGTGATGTCCCACTCACGGATGCGGCTGTCCACGATCTCCAACGCGGGGGTGGCGTAGCCGACGGCGGACCGCACGTCGGCGATGGTGAGGCCGGGGTCGTCGAGGTCGGCCGACAGCACGAACGCAATTTCGGCTTCTGCCTTGGGTTGCACCAGCCGTGCTGCGGGAAATTCGACGCTGACGCTCATATCGTCGAACAGCACGCCGAAGTCCGGTTGATCGACGCCGAGTTGCCATTGCACGGCAGGTGAGGTGAGGCCGATCTTGTGTCCCACGACGGTGGCGCCTGCCGCGATCCGGCTGGCCGTCTGTCGCTTCTGGACGGTGTAGGCCAGGTCGATGTCGGTGCCGAGCAGGTCGCGGACCGGGGCGCAGGGCTCACCGGCGCTCGCGGCATGCATCAGGCGCACGACGGCCGTCGTGGCAGCGGTGTCGCGGTCGGTGATCAGGTTCGAGCCGGGCATCAGGAACCTCCCAGTCGGGCGGCCAGTCGGGGCAGTTGGGCCAGCGCGTTGGCCCGTTCGACCGCGACGCGCTCGGTGTCGGTGAAGGTGTCGGACAGCTGGGGCGCCGGATCACCGGGCACGACGAAGATCGGCGCGGAGAACGGCCAGTCGGTGGCGAACATGATGTGCGAGAGATCGGTGACGGCGCGGACCGAGCGCATGGCCGACGCCGTCGGTGACAGTGCGGTGTCGTAGAACAGCTTGCCGTAGTCCAGGTTCTGGTCGTCCAATCCGGATAGTCCGAGGTTCTGGGCGATGGCCGGGTAGAGGGTGAGCAGGCTGGTGCGGTAGGCGATGAACGGCAGGGTGCCGCCGGCATGAGCGAGTAGCCAGCGGATGTTCGGGTAGCGGTCGAACACCCCGTGGTAGAGCAGGTTGACCGCGGCGCGGGTGGTGTCGAACACGAACTCGTAGAGAAACGACGGCAGTCCGATGTCCGGGTAGGACGATGGCGTGACCGGGTGCACGAACACGAAGGCGCCCAAGGCGTTCAGGGTCGCCATCAGCGGCTCAAGGCGTGGATCGCCGAGGTAGACGCCGTGGTAGTTGCTGTAGAGCCCGATGCCGTCCAGGTTCAGGTCGAGCACGATGCGCCGGGCCTCCGCGCAGGCGTTGGCGATGTCGGCCGGGTCGCCGGGGTCGCCGAGCGGCAGGACGCCGAAGCCGCCGAACCGGTTGGCCAGCAGCGGATCGGCGGTGCCGATCAGCTGCCTGCTGAGGTAGTTGTTGAGTTGCTGGGCCATGGCCAGGCGCTCGGCCGGCGTCGGCAGGTAGTACACGCCGGGTTCGGACACCGACACGACCTGGGTCTGGATGCCGTACTCGTCCATGAACGCGGTGGCCAGCAGCGGTTCCCAGGGCGGCAGCGGAATTCCGCCCGCGGTGACGATTCCGTGTGCGGCCAGGGACAGCCGGTAGAAGTCGGGTATCAGGTGGCAGTGCACGTCGATCCGGTAGGGCTGGGCTGGCAGGCTCGCGGCGGCGGGAGTGGCGGTCAGGCCGGTCACGACGGCCGCGCCCGCGACGGCAGCGCCGCGCAGCACGGTGCGGCGATCCAGCCGGCTGGGTTCGGGCATGGCTGGGTCCTTGTCAGTCGTTGCCGCTGGACAGCGCGGGGACGGTTTCTTCCGCGCGGGTCAGGGATCGGGCTCCTCGGGCGAACTGTTCAAGCTTGTCGATGACGGTCTGGCCGATCGGGGTGTGGCCCCAGATGCTGATGCCGGTGTGGGCAGCCGGCTGCCAGGTGGATTCGTCGATGGTGATCGGGTTCCAGCCGACCTCCCACTCGAATCCCGATGGAGAGCGGGCGTAGAAGGACAGTTCGCGGTCGTTGGTGTGCTGGCCGACCGACAGCGCCATGCGAAAGCCGAGATCGGTGACGCGCTGATAGGCGGCGAGCAGGTGGTCAAGGTCGGCGACCTGAACGTTGACGTGCTGGATCCGGGTGCGGATCGGATCGACGCGCAGGCGCTGGGTGGCGGCCAGGGCGACGGAGTGGTGGCGTTCGTTGACCCGTAGGAACCGGACCTTGAGCTTGACGCCGCTGATCGTCTCGTCGATGTAGTCGGTGAGCCGGGCGTCGAACACGGTGTCGTAGTAGGCGCGGAGTTTCGCGGGCTCGGTGGTGGTGAGCGCGATGTGGCCAAGGCCGCCCGGTCCGGTGACGAACTGGCTCGGGCGCGCCGATTGCGGGACGAGCCGGGTGCTGGTGAAGATCTCGTGCACGAGTCCTTTGGGACCGGGGAAGCGCAGCAGCCGTTCGACCCCACGAGCGAGGGCATCGTCGGCCGGTGCTTCGATGGCGGGCACGCCGTGCGCACGGACTCGCCGGATGACCTCGTCGAAGGTGTCGTGGTCGGTCAACTGCCAGCCGACGGCGGTGACGTCCTCGGCCGGACCGCGCCGGAGCAGGAAGCGGCATTCGTGGTCGTCGAGGCGGAAGCGCAGCGTGCCGGTGTCGAGGTCGTCGGCCCGCATGCCGATCGCGTCGACGCCGAACCGGCGCCAGTCGGCGAACCGGTTGGTTTCGATGACCAGGTAGCCCAGCCGCACGTTGCCGAAGATGCCGGTCATCGATCCCCCTCGGTGAGGAACGCGGTGGTGACCTGGTTGAACAGCGCGGCGCGTTCCCACTGCACCCAGTGGCCGGTGTCGGCGATCACCAGCTGGTCGCAGTGCGGCAGGGTCCTGGCCAGGGCGGCGGCGCCGGAGGGGCGGTTGACCTTGTCGGCGGCGCCCCAGATCACCAGGGTCGGTGTTTCCAATGTGGACAGACGACGGTCGCGGGTGATGTCCATTCGCCACAGGGCACGCAGGCTGGACGGGCGGCGCAGGGGCGGGTTGGCGACGACCGCCGGGTCGATGCTGGCGGCGTAGCGTTCGTCGATGGCCTCGTCGGACACCGCACTGCCGTCGAAGACCAGGTCGTGGCGGATGAACGTGGCGAGTTTGGCCCGGGATGGTCCGTCGCCGCCGTAGTAGGCCAGCAGACGGCGCAGGCCCGCGGTTGGCAGGCCGCGCGTGGTGCCGATTCCACCCGGTCCCAGGAGGACCATGCGGTCGACGCGGCCGGGGGTGTCCAGGGCCAGTCGCAGCGCGCAGGAGCCGCCGTAGGAGTTGCCGACCAGGTGGGCACGGTCGATGTCCAGTGCGTCGAGCAGGCCCCGGATCGCGTCGGCCAGGCTGCCGAACGGGTCGGTCTGGTCGATGGTCTTGGCCGAGCGGCCGTAGCCGGGCAGGTCGGGCACGATCACGTGGAACCGTTGCGCCAGCGCGTCGATGTTGCGGCGGTAGTTGGACAGGCCGGACGCGCCCGGCCCGCCACCGTGCAACAGCACGACCGGCGCTCCACTGCCGGTTTCAGCCAGGAAAATGGCGCGGTCGCCGACCTGCACGGTCCGTTCCGCGAGGGCCGGGGTGGTCATGAAGCCGTCCTTTCAGCGCTGATCGCCGTCATGCCAACTGGTGGCGGGGGCAGTGGACGACCGGGCATCGCGGCGGCGTAGACGATCCGGTCCGGGCGCAGCACGAGCCGGTCGGCGCGGTGGCTGGTCAGCCAGTCGGTCAGCTCGCGGTCGCGGGGCAACACGGCGAACGGGCGAGCCCCGGCCGCGATCCAGGCCGGTTCGGGCGGTGTGGCGGGCAAATGCAGTAGCGACCAGCCGTCGCCGAGCACGTCGTCGAGTCGTTGTCGCGCACCGGTTTCGGCTAGCACCCACGGCTGCGGGATCTTGTGGCCAACGGCTTGGGTGCGCGGCGTGGCGAGAAATCCCTCGCGGTAGCGGCAGGCCGGAATCCAGGTCGCGTTCTGCGCCAGCGTGTTCAGCGGGCCGATGCGGTCCAGCGTGCGGAAGACGAGATCGCGCACGATCGTGTGCACCGGCCGGCGTTCGGTGATGATGCGACCGGCGAACACCGCGCGCCGGGTGATCGCGCGCACGTGCGGTTTGCGTTCGGCCTCGTAGGAATCCAGCACCGAATCAGGCAGTGTGCCATTCAGAACCGCCGCGAGTTTCCAGCACAGGTTGCCCACGTCCCGGACGCCGGCGGCCATGCCCTGGCCGATCCACGGCGGCATCGCGTGCGCGGCGTCGCCGGCCAGGAACACCCGGGCGGCCCGCCAGCGGGCGGCGAAGCGGACGTGGTGGCTGTACACGGTGGCGCGCAGGATGCGCACCTGCCGCTCGGTGCGGCCGTAGCGGTGCAGCAGGCGCCAGATCGCCTCGTGGGTGACCAGTTCGGCGGCGTCCTCCCCGGGCAGCACCGGGAACTCCCAGCGGTGGTGGCCCAGCGGGGTCGGGCAGTCCACGGCGGGCCGGCGCGGGTCGCAGTGAAAACGCAACCGGTCGTGCTCCGGCCACGGCTCGCGCATCTCGGTGTCGATGACCACCCAGCGGTCCTCGTAGGTGCGGCCCTCGAACCCGATGCCCAGCAGACCCCGGGTGGGGCTGGAGCCGCCGTCGGCGGCGATCACGTACGACGCCCGGATCCGGGTCACCGTGTCGTCCGGCCGGGCGACCAGCAGCTCCGCGTGGTCGTCGTGCTGGCGGATCCGCAGGCACTCGTGCGCGAGCAGCACCTCCACGTTCGGATAGCGGTCCACTCCGGCGCGCAGGGTGGCTTCCAGCTGCGGCTGGTAGAGGAACATCTGCGGCGGATGGCCGTGCCCGCGCGGGGTCGGGGAGAACCGGATGAACGGCTTGCCCCGCTGATCGACGAACTCCAGCGGGCGATCGCCCAGCATGTCCCGCTTGAGTTCCTCGGCCAGCCCGGCCTGCTGCCAGATGCGCAGAACCTCCTCGTCGGTCGAGATCGCCCGCGCCCGCGAGTACACCGCGGGATCGCGTTCCAGCACGACGACCGACACACCGGCGGCGGCGAGCAGGTTCGCGGCCGTCGCCCCGGTCGGGCCGTAGCCGATCACGGCGACGTCGTAGCGCTCGCCCTCAGCCATGGTCGGACGCCTTCCCTTATTGTAACGATCACTACAGGAATTGCTGTAATGACCGCTACGGTAAGCTGGTGGTCGATGGGTGTCAAGGGCGAGAGGAAGGCGACGAAGGCAGTGGAAACCGATCGCACGGCCCGGCGCCGCCGAGCCAACGGCGAGCAGTCACGGCGGCGGATCCTCGACGCGGCCGCCGAGGTTGCCGGCGAACGTGGCTACGACGGCACCAGCATCGCCCTGGTCAGCGGCAAGTGCGGGCTGCCGGCCAGTTCGATCTACTGGCACTTCAAGGACAAGGACGACCTGATCGCCGCGGTCATCGAGGACAGCTTTCAGCGCTGGCTGGCCGCGCTGGAGTTGCCCGAGCGGGTCAACGCGACCCCGGAATGGGTGCTCGACCTCGCCGGGCGGGTCGCCAAGGCGCTGGTGGACACCCCGGATTTCCTGCGTCTGGGCCTGATGCTGACCCTGGAGCGGCGGCCCGAAGAACCCAGCGCGCGTGCCGTGTTCCTGCGGGTGCGCGGAATCTTCCGCGATCGCATCGTGACCGTCCTGCGCGAATTCGCTCCGCACCTTGATGACGAATCGGTCGGCCTGCTGGCCACCTACGCCATGGCCGGCGCGGACGGCTTGTTCATCGCGAAGGAGATCGACGGCGACCGGGTTGATCTTCTACGGCTGTTCCGGCTGCACGCCCAGGTCATCCTGGACGCCATCAACGAGGAAAACCTATGAGCCGAGCCCGCCGCATCGACACCCACCAGCACGTCATCCCACCGCGTTACGCGGACTGGATACACGCAGAGGGGCTTCGTCCCGGCGGCGTGGACCTGCCGTCCTGGTCGGAATCGGCCGCGGTGACATTCATGGACGGCCACGACATCCAGACCGGGATTCTGTCGCTGTCAACGCCGGGCGTGTATTTCGGAGACGTGCCGCAGGCCCGGCGGTGGGCGCGCGAGATCAACGAGTACTGCGCCGAGATCGCGACCAGGCGACCCGACCGGTTCGGCTTCTTCGCCACGCTCACGCTTCCCGACGTCGAAGGCGCGCTCGCCGAAGCCGAATACGCCCTGGACGAGTTGCATGCCGACGGAATCGTGTTGCTGGCCAACAACGACGGCCGCTACCTCGGCGACCCGGGATTCGAGCCGCTGCTGGAACTGCTGCACCGCCGCGCGGTCGCGGTGTTCATCCACCCCGGCGAACTGCCCGCGCCCGACGTGCCCGGCATTCCGACGTTCACCGCCGACTTCCTGCTGGACACCACCCGCACCGCGATCAGCCTGATCCTGTCCGGCGCGATGAAGAAGTACGACAGGATCAAGTTCATTCTGGCCCATGCCGGCGGCTTCGTGCCCTACATCGCCTACCGCATCCTGCTGACCATGCTCAACGCCAAGAACAAGGCACAGCAGGCCTGGACCCTGATCGACCAGAAGCACCAGGTACCCAAACACCTGGCCGTGCTCAAGCAGTTCTACTACGACATCGCCCTGTCAGCGAGCCCGGCCGCCCTGCCCAGCCTGCTGGAGGTGGCCGACCCCGACCACATCACCTACGGCAGTGACTTCCCCTTCGCCCCACCCGCGGCGATCGGCTTCCTCGACAAGCAGTTCGAGAACTACCCGCTGGACCCGGCCTTGCGAGCGGCGATCGACCGCGGCAACTCCGAGAAGCTGTTTCCTCGCCTCACGGCATGACGTCCAGCAGGCCGGCGCCGATCGTGTCCTTGCAGACCTCGACCGAGTAGGCCATCAGCCCGCCGGCCTGGGCGTCGCGGAACAGCCGTTCGATGGGAGAACTGCGCAGGTAGCCCGCCGACGCCCCGCCGACCCGGACCGCGAGTTGGGCGGCGTCCACGGCGATCTCGTTGGCCAGCAGCTTGGCCCGCATGGTGGCGGGGAGGAAATCGGCGGAGTTCTCGTCGGCGAGCCAGCACATGTGCTGCCCGTACAAGCTCGCGGCCTCCAGCCGGGAATGGACGTCGGCGAGGTCGAACCGCAGCCACTGCATGTCCGACAGCGGCTTGCCGGTGGTCGGGATGATGCGCCGCCGCGCGTGCGCGACGAGGGCGGACACGGCGGCGTCGGCGATGCCAAGGGAAAGGAACGCCAGCCCGGCGCCGATGTGGTTGGGATGCCGGGACTGGGACGGCGGGCAGCGCCGGTCCTCGCGCAGCAGGGTGCCGGTGAACTCGATGAGCTGGCTGCGGCTGGCCCGCAGACCCATGGTGTCCCAGATCGGGATGTACTTCATCGTCTCGGGATCGGCGGCCAGCCCGAAGAACGTCGGCGTGTCCTCGACCAAGGCATTGATCAGGAAGTGGTCGGCGACCTCACAACCCGAGGCGAAGCGCTTGGCGCCGGTCAGGAGAAAGCCGCCGTCAGTGGGTTCGGCGTGCTGCAGCGGCATGAGGAACAGGTTGCCGCTGCTCGGTTCGGACAGCGCGTTGGCGAACCGGCGCCCCGCGATCAGCTCGTCGGCGAAGAAGCGGGCCGCCTCGGGTTCCGACCGGGTGACCAGCCCGATGGCGGCGCCGATGTGCATGACCCAGATGCACGCCGTCGAGGCATCGGCGGCGCTGATGCGCCGGACGATCTCGCCGTAACTGCGGTAGCTCAGCGCTTCCCCGCCGAATTCGACTGGCAGCAGCGCGGCGTCGAGACCGCTGGCGTGCAACGCCTGGAGGTTCGCCAGCGGCAGCTCGGCGCTCTCGTCCAGTGCGGCCGCTGTCTTGGCGAACTCCGCCGCCAACTCCGTCACGACGTCCACCCACCGCGTCTCGTGCGAGGGCGGCGCGAACGGATGAGCCCCGGTGATCATGACATCTCCTTCGCAGCCACGGCGCAGAGCGGTCAGAAGGTGGCGATCGGATTGACCGGACTGCCGGACGTTCCGGCGAAGCGGACCGGCGCGACCGCGAGGTGGAAGTCCCACTGGCCGAGTTCGGCCGCCGTCGCCGCGCACGCTTCCAGGTCGCAGTTGTCGAGCAGCCACAGACCCATCGCAACGAGGCCGACGGCGTGCACCGGCATCAACACGTCGTCGTACCCGGAGGGCTGGACGTCCTGGGGAGTGTCGGCGCCGATCAGCGCGACCTCCCGCTCACGCAGCCACGGCAGGCAGGACGCGTGCCAGCCGGCCTGTGTGAAACCGCCGGACGGACCGGCCTCGTGCCGGGCGTGGCCATAGCCGGTCCGCAGGAGTACCGCGTCGCCGGACCGCACTCGCACACCCTGGCGACGCTCGGCTTCCTCAAGATCCTCCGGAAACACCCCCTGCCCCGGTTCCAGCCACGGCACATCGCGGACCCTCGCGATGTCGAGCAGGACACCACGCGTGACGATCCCGTTCGCGGCCGCCGTGACGGCCGCCCAGGCCGATCCCGTTGTGGCGTCTACCAACGAGTGCGGGCGGCCGTTGTACATCGTGCCGTCCCAGAAGATGTGGCACGGCGAG
>DATFHN010000113.1:0-61235 GCA_035248365.1 Pseudonocardiaceae bacterium
TAGACCGGGTCGACGGTGGTGTAGTCGGCGACGTCGTAGCCGCCGTCCTTGTTCGGCGACGGGTAGCACGGGTTGAGCCAGATCGCGTCGACCCCGAGCGCGGCGAGGTAGTCCAGCCGGTCGGCGATGCCGGCCAGGTCACCGATACCGTCGCCATCCGAGTCCGCGAACGAGCGGAGGTAGGTCTGGTAGACGACGGCGTTGCGCCACCATTGCGTGTTAATGACTCAGCTCCCCAACGTGAGGTTGTCCAGGTTGATGGCACCGGAGGTGCCGTCTGAATCCCAGACGACGACGGTGTGCAGTCCGGCTGACAGGGTCACCGGGACGGTCACCGTCGACCAGGCGTCCCAGGTACCCAGGGCGTTGAACGTGGGCGTGGCGACCTGGTTGCCGTCCACGGCGATGATCCGGCTCGCGGTAGAGCCGCCGTTGCCGTAGCGCAGCACCAGGTTGTAGCTACCGGCGGTGGGCGCGTTCACGGTGAACGATACGCCGCTGTTGGCCAGGTCGAAGTTGTCCACGAAGCCGGTTCCGGTGTACCCGGCATGGTCGCTGGCCGTGCCGACGTTGGTCAGCACCGCGTTCTCGGCCTCGTACTGGTTGCCGCTCGGTGTGCTGAACGTGCGGTCCACGTAGACCATGTCCCAGTTCTGCAACTGCGGCACGGTGAAGCTGACGTAGCGGCCGGAGGAGTCGGAGCCGACCGTGTAGGCGAGGTTGGTGCTGGCGCCGTTGGCCGAATCCGGCGAGGCGACGTGCACGGCGGTCGGGTTCTCGTTCGGCCCGAGGTAGTACTTGACCGCGAGGTTGGACAGCGTTGGCGGCGTTGCCTTGCCCGCGTCGCGCCAGGTGTTGTCGTTGCCTTCCAGGTTGATCAGGTGCAGGACGTCGTCCGAGCCGGTCTTCTTGACGTCGGTGTAGATGGTGTTGGCGGACGCGTCACCGCTGGTCGGCTGACCGGCGATCTGGACGAACTGGCTGCCCGAGTCGACCGAGTGCACGTCCGGGCCGTAGAGCAGGTTCTCGTAGCCGGTGACGAAGTTGTAGTAGTTCTTCATCCACGCGCGCAGGGCCGGGGTCATCTGCTTTGAGAAGTCCGGGAAGTCCGGTGCGGCCAGCATGTTGTCGCCCTGGGACATCTCGATGTGCGTGGTGCCCATCGCGGCGAAGGTCGAGTCGGCGAGTTCGACCGATGCCGGGTCGAACTGGCCGAGGACCAGGCTGTCCAGGTTGATGAAGCCGGTGTCCGAACCGGCCAGCGAGATCTTCACGGTGTGCGTGCCCGCCGACAGGCTCGGGGTTTCGACGTCCGCGGTGCTCCAGGTGTTCCAGTCCGAGGTGGGCACGAACTGCACGTCCCCGACGGTGCTGCCGTCGACGGTGACCGTGCGGGTCGCGGTCGCGCTCACCGCGGCCGAATAGCGGAACACCAGCGACTGCACGCCCGGGTTGGCCACGTTGACGGTGAACGTGACGCTGTCGCCGGTGGTGCCGAAGTTGTCGATGAACCCGGTGCCGGTGTAGCCGGTGTGGTTGTTGTTGACCGACGCATTGCCGCCGAGGGTCGCGTTCTCGGCCTCGTAGTCGGGGCCGTAGTCGTTGTAGTAGTTCATGTATCCGGCCACGACCATCGGCAGGCCGCCGGACTCGGTGTGCTGAGTATCGAAATAGGACTTGGCGGCCTGGTAGGTCTCGTGGTTGTTCCAGAGTTCCGAGTACAGGTAGCTGGTGTTGGCCGCCGACGCCACCTGGTCACCGCCGTAGCCGTCGACCGTGTTGAAACCGATCGCCTTACCGGCCGGGAGCTGGCCCTTGATCGCGTTCAGCTCGGAGACGAACCCGTCCGGGATGTCGACCGCGTTGCCGTTGACGTCGTTCTTGGCGCCCCAGTTGCCGAGCTGGTCGAGGTGCACACCGTCGAAGCCGAAGGTGTTGTCGGTCTTGACCTCCTGGCCCGCGAGGTAGTTCTGCCAGGAGGTGTTGGCCGGGTTGAAGAAGTACAGCGACGCGGTCGGCGTCATCGCGAAGGACCACTGGTTGGTGGTGCCCGGGTTGTAGAGGCCCCAGGACGGCGAAACGCCGGAGACCTGCTGGTAGTTCTGCAGGCCCGCGTAGGTCATCGAGTAGGGCATGGCAGCGGCGCCGTCGTTGTGCGTCGCGTTGACGTAGTCCTGAATGGCCGACGTCGAGATGACGTTGCCGTTCCAGCCGGTCCAGGTTGCGGGCAGTGAGCCGTCCGGGTTGTTCTCGACCGGGTTCTCGTGCCGCCACATCCAGTCGTAGAACTGCAATGCGTTGATGTGGTACTCGCGGATCAGCGTGTCCACATCGGACTGTGTGGAGGCCTGGGTCGCCGAGGTCGGGAAGTTGACCAGGGTGCCGAAACGTGGGAAGTGCGTCCAGGTGCTGGACACGTCGATCGCGGTCGCGGTGGACGCGCTGCCCGCGGTGATGGTGACCAGGTAGCCGGTGAAGTCGGTGTTCGGCGGCGTCACGTTCCAGCTCACCGGCGTGCTGCCACCGGCGGCGACCGTCGCGTTCACGCTGCCGGTGGCGACCGTAGTGCCGAGGTGGGTGACGGTGAAGCTGACCGGCCCGCTCCACGAACCCGAGCCGGTCGTCTCGTGTAAGTCCGCGTCGACGGTGACCTGGACGCCCGGACTGTACCGGGCCTGCGGCACGTAGGCATCGGTGAACGTGACCGAACCAGTAGCGGCGTTGGCGGGGAGGCTGAGCATGGCGGCAGCCGTCGCGGCGACCGCCAACAGTACGGGGAACCTGCGCATAAGGGGCATCTCCGATGGTCAGAGGTCGATGACGAGCAATTGCCAGACATGCGGGGCGGGCACGGTGACCGTGGCGTGGTCGCCGTCTTCGGTGACGTTGAGGTCGACGAGGCTGGATTGCCGGTCGGGATCGGCCATGCGAACGCGCGGGAGGCCGGGACCGGCGCGCCTGATCCGCAGGGTGCCGTCCCTGCGGGCCGCGATGGGTTTGCGCGGGGCGTCCCATTCGGTGTCGCTCTGGTCGGCGAGGTTGATCAGGTGCACGACCAGCCGGTTGCCGTGCGCGGTGACGCGTCGCCAGATCGCTTGCGGGGTCGCGGTTTCGGTTACCGGGAGGCCGTCGAAGCTGATCTCGCAGTCGTCGTTGTAGCTGCCCGCGAACGCACCGGTGACCTCGGGCAGACCGAGCAGTTCGCCGTGTTCGACCAGGAAGTCGTACCAGCGTTTGAGCAGCACGGCCGTGGACGGCTCGATCAGGTGGTTGCGCACGTAGTACGGGTCGACCAGGATCCGGTCGGCTTCGCCGCAGAGCAGGTGGGTCGCGCCATGCGAGTACAGGGCGGCCATGGTGAATGCGGTCGCCAGATCGGCCTCGTCGACCGGCGCCGAGTCGTAAACGTGCTGGTAGGCCGCGATCACGACCGGTTTGCCTTCGGCGACCGAGCGGGCGCGGGTCACCACGGTCGCGAGGTGGCCGAGGGTCGTGTGCGGGGGCCAGACCTCGATGTAGACCGCGTCCTGTCTGGTCGGTGCGGTGCGCCAGGTCGGGAAATCATTGACGTTGTTGAACACCAGCCGGGCCGTGGCCAGCCGGGCACGAACGAACGCGATCAAGGTGGCGAAGGACTCGGCCACGTCGATCGACGTGCCGTCCGCGCGCCGCGCGAACTTCGGGTAGCCGTACTGGTCGAGGTGAAAGCCGTCGAAGCCCAGCGACTCGACCGACGCGGCCAGATCTCCGGCGAAGTGGGTGAGCCAGCCCGGCTCGGCCGGATCGACCAGGCTGAGGAAATCCCCCAGGCCATACGGCTTTCCAGTCGGTTGAAGCAACGCCGCATACGCCCAGCGCTCCCATTCGGCATTGCCGACGCCGTAGACGGCGGCATAACCGAGTGCTGCCGCGCCGGCGTCGTGAACGGCGTCGATCAGCGCACGGACGGTGGCCAGCGAGATGGGCTGGTCCAGCGCGTCGGCGTAGGTTTCCCCACCGCCGAGCAGGTCGGCGTGCCGATAGGCCCAGTCGTAGAACTGGACGTCGGTCAGGTGCAGCCGTCGCACGTTGTCGGCGACCGCGCTGACCTCGCGTCCAGGCCGGTAGTCGACCACGAAGCCGTAGCGCATCGGCCTGCCATCGGTGACCTCGACGGCGGTCCGACACTCCCCCAGCTCGATGCCATACCCGCCGGGCGGCAACAGCCCGAGATCGATGGACCCGTTGTCGACGGTGTACTCGGCGACAACGGAGCCGAGCCGCAGCACGCGGAGCGTGCCGGTCAAGCCGCGCGCCTCGATGACGACCGGTTGATCGGTGCGATAGGTGGCGCGGGTCGGCAGGAGTTCCTGGGTCATCCTTTGACCGCCCCGGACGTCAGGCCCTGGACGAAGTGCCGCTGGAACACCAGGAACACCACGATCACCGGCACCACCGCGACCACCGACGCGGCGAACACCAGGCCCCACAGGGTCGAGTTCTGGCCCTGGAAGAACGCGATCGCCAGCGGGAGGGTCTGTTTGCCCGGGGTGTTGATGATGGTCAGCGCCCACGGGTACTCGTCCCAGCTGGACAGGAAGGTGAAGATGGTCGCGGTGGCGAGGGCGGGCCGGGCCAGCGGGAGGATCAGCCGCCAGTAGCGGGTGACCGAACCGGCGCCGTCGACCTCCATGGCCTGTTCGAGTTCGTGTGGGATGTCCTCGAAGAATCCGCGCAGCAGGAACGTGTTCAGCGAGAGCGAGCTGGCCACGTAGAACACCACCAGGCCGCCGAGCGAGTCGAGCAGACCGAGGTACTTGGCCAGGATGAACTGCGGGATGATCAGCATCATCGCCGGGATCATCAGCCCGAGCAGCAGGATCCGGAACAGCAGTTCGCGGCCGGGGAAGCTGAACCGGGCGAAGGCGTAGGCCATCATCGAGCTGAGCAGCAACGAGATCGCGGTGCTGATGACGGCGACGATGACCGAGTTGAGGAAATAGAGTCCGAAGTGGTCGGCGCTGAGCACGTCGGTGTAGTTGCTCGCGGTGGCCGGGTGCGGGATCCACTGCGGCGGCGTGCTGAGCACGTACTGCTGGCCCTTGAACGAGGTCGACAGCATGTACAGGAACGGCAGCACCATCACGATCGCGCCGACGATCAGCAGCACGTACCGCCCGGTCAGGCCGACCCGGCTGGGCCGTTCCCAGCGGGCCACGACCGCCGTCATGACGCCACCCTCGACTGTCCGCGGAACACCCGCATCTGCACCACCGAAAGGATGAAGACCAGCAACGTGAGCAGCACGGCGATGGCCGAGCCGTAGCCGAAGTCGAGGTTCTTGAACGCGACCGCGTACATGTAGGTGAGCAGCACCTGGGTCTGGTCGGCGGGCCCGGCCCCGGTCATCAGCAGTACCGAGGTGAACACGTTGAACCCGCCGATGACCAGCATGATCGTGACGAAGGTGAGCGCGGGCCAGATGGAGCGGAGGGTGACCGTGGTGAACCGGCGCCACCGGCCCGCGCCGTCCACCACGGCTGCTTCCTCCAGGCTGGGCGGCACACCTTGCAGCGCGGCGAGAAAGATCATCATGGACCAGCCGATGCCTTTCCACACCCCCAGGGCGGAAATCGCCAGCATGCCGGTGATCCGGCCGGCCAGCCACGGTGTGTGCGTGCCCAGCACGTAGTTGACCAGGCCGGTGTCGGCGAACAGGTACTGGAACAGCAGCGACACCACGACCCAGCTGGTCACCACCGGGAGGTAGAACAGCACCCGGAAGATCGGCCGCCCCGGCGCCCTGGCCTTGAGCAGCATCGCCACCAGTAGCCCGAGCACGATCTGGGGCGGCACGGTCAGCAGCATGTACAGGCCGCTGTTGGTCAGCGCGCGCCAGAACACCGGGTCGTGGAACGCGGTCTGGTAGTTCTGCCAGCCGATGAACTTGCTGGCCGCGCCGAGCATGACGTTCCAGTCGTAGAAGCTCATCTGGAACGCCCGGATCATCGGATAGATGATCAGCGCGGCGAACACCAGGAAGCCGGGCGCGAGGAACGCGTAGGGCGTCGCCCAGCGCCGCCGGACGCGCCCGGGCCGAGCCGGGCGCGCCGGTTGCTCCGCGACGGTCGCCGGTCTTGTTGGCGAGGTCAGCACGGTCACGAGTGTCCCTTAATGGGTCGCGGTGAGCAGTGGATCGATCTGGCCTGCTGCCTTGTTCAGCGCGTCCTGCACGGTCTCGCTGCCCTGGAACGCGGGCGTGAGATCGTCGGAGAGCACGGTGTCGATCTGCGACGCGTCCGGCACGGCCGGGCGGGATCGCGCGGTCGCCAGTTGCTTCACGAACGGTGCCAGGTACGGGGTCGCCGCGACTTCCTGGCTGCCCAGGCTGGACACCACCGACATCTCGCCGGTCTTGGCCATGGCCAGCTGGAACGTCGGGCTCTGGCTGAACGCGATGAACTCCTCATCGGCGGCGGTGTTCTTGGAGGTCGCGGTCATCACGATGTCCTCACCGCCGACCACGCTGATCGACCCGCCAGGTCCGGAGGGCATCGGCGAGTACACCGGGTTGAACGACGCGTACTGCGCGGTCCAGATGTCGTGCATCCACGGACCGTCCAGGATGTTCGCGTAGGTGCCCTTGGGCAGACCGTCCTGTGTGGACGTCGCGCCCTGGTTGCCGATGATCAGGTTCGGGATCGCCCCTTGCTTGTACAGGTTCACCAGCAGCTGGATCGCGGCGACGCTCTTGGGCCCGTTGAGGTAGCCGGTGGCCTTGGTCAGCTGCGGGTTTGTGATGTCACCGCCGCCGGACCAGATCCAGGGCAGCACGTCCCAGGCTTGCAGGTTGCTGTCGGCGAAGACCGAGATCTTCTTGGCCGCCAATGCGCTCGCGTCCGACTGGAGCGCCTCGAAGGTGCTCGGCGGCGCGGTGACGCCGGCCGAGGTCAGCGCGGTCTGGTTGCTGATCAGCACGCGGGTGTTGGTGTCGAGCGGGAGGCCGTAGTAGTGGCCGTTCCACTTGTCGGCGGCCAGCGTGCCGGGGTAGTCGGCCTTGGCCAGTGCGTCGAAGTTCGGCATGGTGCCGTCGAGCTGGGCGAACACGCCAAGGCTGGCGAACTTCGGCACCCACGTGATGTCCGAGCGGATCAGGTCGGGCAGTTCGCCGCCTGCCGCACCGGTCTCCAGCTTCTGTTCCAGCGAGCTGTAGGGGACGTCGACATAATTGATCTTGATGTTCGGGTGCTGCTTCTCGAACGCGGGAATGATCACCTTGTTCAGCGCGTCGGTCTCGGACTTGTTGCCGCCGTTGCCGTACGTGCCCCAGAAGGTGAGGGTGACCGGGCCGGAGCTGTTGCCGCTGCTGGTACTGCCTCCGCACCCGCTGATGGCCAGGCTGGCGCAGGCCGCTAAGACCACTGCACCAAGGGTTTTTCTCATGCCGTACTCCTCATTGAGCTGCTCATCAACGGGTCGAAAATGTGTTCCATGGCCAGGCTGGCCGCGCCGCGCGCCCAGGCGGTGGGGTCACTGCGCCATTCGTCGAGCTGGAGGTCGAAGCTGCCGGCGAGGCCGCCGAAGGTGTGTTCGTCGATCCTGGGCCGCAGCGCGGTGACGAACTCGTCGGTGAGCATGGCGGATTCGCCGCCGAGCACGATGAGTTCCGGGTTGAGCAGGTTGACCAGGTTGGCGATCGCGGCACCGAGCCGGGTCAGGGCCTCGGTGTGGATGGGCGCGGCAACGCGGTCGTCATCCGCGACGAGATCGAGGAACGCATCGATGTCCACGTCGGCGTAACGCCTGCCCTGCGCACGCAGGCGACCGAGCAGCGCCTGCTCGCCGACGTACGCTTCGAGACACCCGGCTTTGCCGCATTCGCAGCGTCGCCCGCCCAGTTCGCTGACCACGTGCCCGAACTCGCCGGCGCCACCCCTGGCACCGCGATACACCCGGCCACCGGTGACCAGACCGGCGCCGACTCCTCGGCCGAGCGTGACCACCGCGAAGTCGCGCACGGTCCGGCCGCGACCGAACAGGCTCTCGGCGACCGCGAGCGCGTTCACGTCGTTGTCGACCGCGACCGGCACGCCGGTCAGGTCGTGCAGCAGTTCGCCGACGTGCACGTCGTGCCAGTTGAAGAACGGCGCCAGTTGGCAGACACCGGTCTCCCAGTCGATCGTGCCCGGCATACACAGCCCGACCCCGGCCAGCCGGTCGTGGGTCGCGCCGACGCCGTCCATCAGCCGCTCGATCGCCTTGGCCGCGCGGGCCAGCACGACCTTGGCGTCGTGCGAGCGCAGCGCGGTGCGGCTGTTCGCGATGACCGTACCTTTGAGATCGACGAGCACCGCCAGGATGGCGTCGTCCATCAACTTGAGCCCGGCCACGACCCGGCCGGTGGTGTCCAGATCGAGCAGGACCGGCCTGCGACCGCCGGTGGACACCCCGACGGACTGTTCGACGAGGAACCCCTCCTCGATCAGCTCGCCGACGATGCGGGTGACGGCGCCGTTGCTCAGCCCGGACGCCTCGGCGAGATCGGTACGGCTGGTCGGTCCCTGCTCGCGCAACAACCGCAGCAGCAGCCGCCGGTTCAGTGCCCGGACCGTGCCCTGATCGCCCTTGGTCGGCATCCGCAACCTCTCGACTTACTTTACTCAGGAGAACAAGTAAGCGGAAGATACGTGCCCGGCCGACCGGTGTCAATGGCGTTGACTTTCCCTGGTCAGAACGCTTAGCTCCCCCACTATGTCCAGCTCCTTATCCAAGATCCTGGGTCTCGGAGCAGTCGCTGCCATGGTCGTCGCGACCATCGCCAGCGCCCCGAGCAACGCCGAGCCGCAGCTCGCGGCCACGACCAACACGACCGCGTCGACCACTTCCGCGGCGAGCCTCTACATGTCGAACTGGCAGAACGTCGAAGCCATCTGGAACGCCAGCAAGCTCAACCAGAACGACACCGGCACCTACGGTCCGCGCCTCGCCGAGCTGCGGATGAGCAACCAGTGGTCGACCAACCAGATCGTCGACTACTCCGGTTTCTTCACCGATGCCACCGACAACGTGAAGTACGACCAGATCCACAACTTCGCGTCCACCGGCTACCTCGACGAGAACGGTGTCCTGAACACCACCTACGGCCAGTACAACGGGACGTCGCTGCCGATCTCGATCAAGCGCGACTACGTGACCGTCCCGAACGAACCGTTCGTGGTGGTCCGCTACACGCTCACCAACTCGACGGCGAACTCATACACCTGGAAGCTGCTTGACCAGGTGCACCTGAACAACACCGCGTCCTCGACCAACGTGTCCGCGAGCTACGACTCCACGCGCAACGCGATGTTCGGCGACATGACCGGATCCGGCCAGGACGTGGTGACGCTGGGGGCGTTCCAGACCGCGACCAGCCACCAGGTCGGCAACGACGGCGACTGCACCGCGTCGGACACGACGGCGAGCGCCTGGTGCCAGTACGACGCCAACGGAAGTCTGGACAACAACTCGACGCTGTCCACGCCGAACGTCGACCTGGGTTTCCAGAACAACGTGACCATCGGCGCGAACAGCAGCCAGACCCTCTACTACTACCTGGGCATCGGCAGCAACCTGGCCGGCGCCCAGGCCGCCGCCGACGCCGCCCGGGCGAAGAGCGGTGCCACCTGGTTCAGCACCACCGCGACCGACTACGCCAACTGGCTGAACGGCGGCAAGAACGTCTCCACTTCGGACACCGGGGTGAACACCGCGTACCTGCGCAACCTGGTGGTCATGAAGAACTCGCAGAACCCGACCAACGGCCTGTGGCCGGCCGCCACCAACCCTGGTTCATATGGCTACAAGGCGTGGATGCGCGACGCGTCCTTCGACGCGATGGCGATGGACGCCGGCGGCCACTACTCGGAGGCGGCCGCGTTCTGGAACTGGATGGCCAACAACCAGCTCAGCAACGGCACCTGGCACACCACCTACGACGAGTGGTCCGGCAACTACGTGTCCTTTGTGGAGCCCGAGTACGACAGCCTCGGCGAGTTCCTGGTCGGCGTGCTACGCCACTACCAGGACACGCACGACGCAGGCTTCCTGTCCGCGATGTGGCCGAAGGTGCAGGCGGCCGCCAACTTCATCCAGAACAACATCGCCAGCAGCGGACTGGGCGCGGCCGACGCCAGTATCTGGGAAGAAGCCGTGCAGTACAACGTGTTCACCCAGGCCTTCTACGTCGCGGGCCTGCGCGCGGCGGCCACCTATGCCCAGCTCGAATCGGCAGGCTCGACCGCTGACGCGTGGAACGGCGCGGCCAGCACGATCCTGTCCGCGGTGCAGCGCGGCGACACCTGGAGCCCGCCCGGCCTCTACAACGCGAGCGGCTACTACGACCGCGGGATCAACACCGACGGCAGCGTCAACTCGCTGCTGGACTCCTCGTCGATGGCGCTGATCGTGCTCGGTGACGTCGACGCCGGTTCGACCCGCGCCGCGTCCATGGTGCACACCATCGAGACCAACCTGACCCACGACACCTCGGGCATCGCCCGCTACACCAACGACGGCTACTACTACAACAGCCCGTACGACCCAGCAGGCAACGAGGCATTGGCGGCCGAGCCGGTGTGGCCGAACATGACCATGTTCGACGCGATCGACGAGGTGTTCACCGGCAACACGTCGGCGGCGCTGACCCGGTTGCAGTGGTACGCCAGCCGTTCCGGCGTCGGCTACATGCCACCGGGTGAGGCGGTGGCCTGGCCGACCAGCCAGCCGGTGCTGAGCACCATGTCCGAGCCGCTGACCGCGTCCTCGTTCGTGATGGCCGCGCTCACCTACACCGGCGCCTACGACCCACGCGTGCAGGCGACCAATGCCAACGCCGGCGCCGACGACACGATCAACGAGACCACCAATCCGAGCGCCGACTGGTCACAGTGGACGAACGTGCCCTACTACACCTTCCCCAAGGGCGTCAGCCAGTCCGGCTCGGGCATGACCGACCTGCGTGACGTGTACATCTCCAACGACGCCGGCAACATCTACGTCCGGGTGGACAACGACTCGGGCTCGTTCTCGGCGTTCAACACCTCGCCGAAGTTCGCGTTGCTGGTCTACGCGCAGGACTTCAACCACACCGCGAGCACGTCCAGTTCGACCGGCGAGTACGGGCGCACGCTCGACCATCCGATGAACTACCTGGTCGGCCGCTGGAGCGACAGCAACACCTTCGCCACCTTCAGCGCCGGTTCGAGCGGATGGACGTCGACCGGGAGCATCTCGTCGATCGCGCCGCAGTGGGACACCGCGACCGGCCGGATCGAGGCGTCGATCCCGATCTCGGCGGTGGCCAGCGGCGGCTCGGCCGGGACCGGTTCGTTCGCCTACCTCGATGTGGAACTGGCTTACCAGAACCCGAGCACCGGCGCGTGGCAGGACGACGACCTCGGCGCCCTGCACTACCAGCTCACCGGTTCCGGTACCGCCTGGCTGTACGGCAACACCGCACGCTGAACCTGGTTTCGGCTGCCCGGTCCCCTCGGCCGGGCGGCCGAACCATGCCCTCAGTTCACGCGGATCCCGTCGCCCGGCACCGCGTTGACCCGGATACCGTCGCCCGGCACCGCGTTGACCCGGATCCCGTCGCCCGGCACCGCATTCACCCGGATCCCGTCCGCAGGCACCGCATTTACGCGGATTCCGTCAGCTGGCGCAGCGTTGACTCGAATTCCGTCGCCCGGCACCGCATTCACCCGGATCCCGTTGCCCGGCACCGCGTTTACGCGGATCCCATCGGCCGGTACCGCGTTGACCCGGATTCCGTCCGCAGGCGCGGCGTTCACTCTGATGCCGTCGGCGTGCGCGGCCGACGCCGGGATCGACACCGCCGCGATGCCCGCGATGGCCAGCACGGCCGCCGCCGCGAGCACTATTCGTGTGATACGCATGTCACTCCTTCCCGAGTGGAGCGTCCAGCCTGCCGGGAAGCCGACAATACGGTCAACCGTTTCGAATCACGTCGAAACATCAAGGGGGATGTCATGCGCGAGGTCCAGGTCTGGCACGGCGATCACGGCGACCCGGTGCCGCTGTTCGGGCCGATGCCCGGGATCCGCTCCGGCGACACCCTCGCCTACGAGTTCGAACTGCCGCCCAGCTATCTGCCATGGGAGGGAAAGACGCGCCTGGAACGGACGTTCGTCCTGCTCGATCTCGGGGTCTCGTTCTCGCAACCGGTCTGGCAGTCGGCATCGCACGCCAGCAGGCTCAAGGCCGGGCCGGACACCTGGTACGTCGACCTGGTGCACATCACCGACAACCCGGACGAGATCATCGTCCGCGATCTCTACATCGACGTCATGGTGCCCACCGATGGCCGCCACCAGCGCGAACTCGATCTCGACGAATACGCCGACGCGATGGAATCCGGCGCCTTGGACCCGGCGACCGCGATCGACGGACTCCGGCGCTGGCAACGTTTCCTGGACCGGCACCTGCACGGCGACCGCGACCCGCAAGCCAGCTGGACCGACTTCCCGCCCGCGCGCATCCGCGAACTGGCCGACCTGCCGGCACCGCTCGGCCCGGTCGTCACCGTGCCCGAATAAGCCGGGTGGCCGGCGCGTACACGCCGGCCACCTGGTGAAACATCGTGTCAGGGAACGAGTGCGAAACTGACTCCCTCGTCCCCGGTGGTCCCGCCCTCGGCGAGCGCGGTGACCCCGGACAACCCGGGCACCGCGATCGGCACTTCGGCGCTGTTGCCACTCGCACCGGAGCCGAGTTCGCCGCGCACGCTGGTGCCCCACGCCCACACGGTTCCGTCGGACTTGAGAGCGGTCTGGGTGTTGATGCCACCGCTCACCGCGACCACCCCGGTCAGGCCGCTCACCTGTACCGGCGTCTTCGACGAGTTCAGGTTCCCGTCGCCGAGTTCACCGGTGCTGTTGTGGCCCCAGGCCCAGACGGTGCCGTCGGACTTGCGCACCGCGTACGCGGCATCGCCGCCGTAGCCCTCGATGACACTGCTGCTGACACCGACCGAACCGATCCCGGTCAGCCCCGGCACCTGCACCGGGGTCTCGTCGGTTCCTGACGGTGACGTACCGGTCAACGAGTCGCCCCAGGTCCAGACCGTCCCGTCCGACTTGACGGTGGCCACGACGCCATCGCTGGCCGCGATGCCGACGACCCCGGTCAGGCCGGGCAGCTGAGTCGGCGGAGCGGACGTTCCGGAAGGAGTCGCGCCGGTACCGAGCGGACCGTAGACGCCACCCCAGGACCAGACCGTGCCACTGGCCGTGACCGCGTAGTAGTCGTAGTCGTTCGACGCGATCGCGACGACATCGGTCGGCCCGGCAATCTGGGTGGGCGTCGTCAAGGAGCCCCACGACCAGACCGTGCCGTCGCCGGCCAGGGCGAGCCCGGTGGCGTAGGTACCGGTCACCGCCTTGATCCCGGACAGCCCGGCAACCTGCACCGGCAGCACCGAGTAACCGGAGAACGTGCCGTCTGGCCCCGGCACATTGCTGGGCAGACCGTCCCCCGAACCCAAGCCCCACGCCCAGACGGTGCCGTCCGAGCGAAGCGCGGCGCCGCCGCCGAGTCCCCCGCTGATCTGGGTGACGCCGGACAACGGAATCGCGGCGGGGGTCGCGTCCCAGTTGCCGCTGGTGCCGTTGGCCAACTGGCCGCTGTCGCTGTTCGAGCCCCAGGCGTAGGCGCAGCCGGAGGTGCAGGCCTGCGCGGGCGCCGCGAAGTAACCGGCGATGTCGACCAGCACGTCGACGTTGCCGTTGAGGTTGTACAGGTCGATCTTGCCGTCCGAGCCGATGGTCACCGCGCTCAGGTTCGACGCGGTCTGGCCGGGCGCCAGGTTCAGGTTGGACACGATCGGCCGTTGCGCACCGTCCGGGTACGCCGACACGTAGGTGCCGTCGGTGGTGTTGGTACCGGTGAAGTCGAACACCACCGCCTGGGCCGAGGACGGCAGCCACTTCGACAGGTCCAGCGCCCTGGTGGTGTTGGCGCCCAAGGTGTTGGCGGTCGGGTTCCCGTTGACGTCGCGGGTGTCGAAGGCGCGGTACGGCGAGAGCGGGAAGAACTTCTCGCCCTGGCCCGGCGCGTAGTAACCGGCGAGGTCGACGATCAGATCCAGCGAACCCGCGAAGTTGTACAGGTCCACCTTGCGATCGGCGCCGAGCGCGACGGTGACCAGGCCGGGTCGGGTGTCGCCGGCGACGAGGTTCAGGTTGGACGCGAGCGGCCGGGTCTCCCCGTCCGGATAGGCGGTCACGTAGGTTCCCGCGGTCACGTTGGTGGCGGTGAGGTTGAACGTGACAGCGTTGGTGCCTGCCGGAACGTAGGACGACAGGTCGACGGAGAGCGTGCCACCCGAACCGACCGGGCCGGTTCCCTCACGCGTGTCGATGACGCGCGTCGGGGTGATCGGGGCGTAGCCCGAACCGGTGGAGTCGGAGGAGTAGTAGCCGGCCAGGTCGGCCACGAGGTCGACCGAACTGGCAAACTCGGCCAGATCCACGGCCCGGGACGGGTCGAGCACCACGGTAACCAGGTTGGACCGGGTCTCACCGGCGGCAACGCTGAGGTTGGACGCCAGCGGCTGGTGCAGATCGCTCGGGAAAACGGTGATGTAGGTGTCCTTGGTGACGTCGGTCGCGGTCAGGTTGAACACCACCGCGGTGGCGGACGCCGGCACTGCCGAGGACAGATCGAGCTTGAGCGTGCCGTTCGACCCGGGCGGAGCCGTGACCGGGCCGATCACGCCGTCGGTGCCGGTGCCGTCGCGGGTGTCCAGGATCCGGGTCGGCGACAACGGCGTGAAGGTCGAGCCTTGTGCTGGTGACGACGTCGTCTGGGCGTGGGCTCCGGACGCGACCCCCGCGCCGGTAACGCCTAACCCAACCGCGACGATTGCCGCGAGCACGATTCTGGACAAGGGCGTTCTTCGCCCACTCCACAAGGAGTTGATTCGCATGTATCCCCCCTACAGGATGACAAGACAGCAGCACTGTACGTGCGCGGGACGCGCAAGGAAATACCGCCAAACGGGTCAACGCCAGCCAGAGAAACGGACAATCCGATAAGGACAGTCTGTCTGGCCACAGTGGACAGATCTATTCGGTGGCGCGGGCCCGGCTCGGCGCCACGCGGGGCGGTTCGTTTGGCATCTTCGGGTAGACCGGCGGCCACGGGGCGTCCATCAAGCCGGCGGCGAAATCGGCGCGGGAGCGTTCCAGCAGCGGCTCGATCGATTGGGGGCGCGTCAACGCTTCGGCCCACGGGTCGCCGTGTTCGGCCAGCCGCGCCGGCACGGTGTCGAGGGTGAGCGTGTCGGGTTCGACGGTGTCGAGTTCGGCCCAACTGATCGGTGTGGACACCTGGCCGCCGACGCGGGGCCGCACGCACCAGGCGCCGAAAACCGTTTTGTGCGGGGCGTTCTGGTTGAAGTCGACGAACACCCGCGTGCCGCGTTCCTCTTTCCACCACTGCGCGGTGATCAGGTCCGGGTGGCGACGCTCCAAAGCACGAGCGAGCGCGACGGCGGCGGCACGAACCTGGTAGCCGTCCCAGTGCGGTTCGAGGGTCACGTAGATGTGCAGGCCACGCGAGCCCGACGTCTTCAGGTGCGCGTCGATGCCGAGTTCGTCCAGGAACACCCTGGTCAGACCGGCAGCCTCCTGGAGCTGCGGGAACCCGATGCCGGGCGACGGATCGAGGTCGATGCGCAGTTCGTCGGTGACCTCGGGCGTGGCCGCGTGGATAGGCCAGACGTGGAAACCGATGCAGCCCAGGTTCACCGCCCACACGATGTGCGCGAGGTCCTTCGCCACCAGCGCGTCGCTCGTAGTGCCGTTCGGAGTGGACACGACCGTCGTAGTCAGCCAGGGCGGCGCGGATTTCGGTACGCGCTTCTGGAAGAACGACTTGCTGCCCGCTCCCCCGGGATAGCGCTCCAGCAACACCGGCCGCCCGCCGATGGTGGCCAGCAGCGGCTGCGCGACGGCCTGGTAGTAGCGGATCAGGTCCAGTTTGGTCTGGCCGCCCGGCGGGAAGAACACCTTGTCCGGATGCGACACCGACACCTCGACCCCGTCCAGGTCGAGGATCACGGCGTCGTCGCTCATTTCTTGAAGACCTCGGCCAGTTCGGCGGGCGCGACCTGTTCGAGCTGACCGTAGGTGCACGATTCCGGAGTGCGATCGGGGCGGAAGCGGACCAGCCTGCCGCCGTGCCGGAACCGGCCGGCCAGCACGTGCTCGTAGCGGACCTCGGCGACGAGTTCGATGCGCAGCGGCTCCCAGGACAGATCCTTGCCCGCGCTCCACCTGCTCTGCCCGCCCGGCATCCGCCCGCCCGCGTCGGTCTGCACCTCGGCCCAGCCGCGCCAGGGGTGGTTTTCCAGCGCGTTCTCCCGCAACGGCGCCAGCTCGTCCACCAGCTCCTTGCGGCGCGCCGCGGTGAAGCTGCTGGCCACGCCGACGTGGTGCAGGCCGCCGTTCTCGTCGTAGAGGCCCAGCAGCATCGAGCCGACGCCGTTGCCGTCCTTGTGCCAGCGGAACCCGGCGACCACGCAGTCGGCGGTGCGCTCGTGCTTGACCTTCCACATCACCCGCTTGTCCTGCTCGTACGGGGCGTTGGCGGCCTTGGCCATCACCCCGTCGAAACCGGCGCCCTCGAACCGGGTGAACCAGTCCTGCGCGGTGTCCGCGTCCTCGGTCATCGGGGTGAGCAACACCCTGGTCAGGCCGGGGTCGAGCATGCCTTCCAGCCTGCGGCGGCGCTGCTCGAACGGCTCCTCGGTGACGTCCTCGTCACCGAGGGCGAGCAGGTCGAACGCGATGAAGCTGGCCGGGGTCTCGACCGCGAGCTTGTTCACCCGCGAGGCGGCCGGGTGCAACCGGTTCTGCAACTGGTCGAAGTCCAGACCGGCCTCGGAGACCACCACGATCTCGCCGTCGACAACGCAGCGCGGCGGCAACGCGGCCTTGAGCAGCTCCGCGACCTCGGGAAAATACCTGGTCAGCGGGCGGTCGTTGCGAGAGCCGAGTTCGATTTCGTCGCCGTCGCGGAACACCACGCAGCGGAACCCGTCCCATTTCGGTTCGTAACGGAGGCCGGGGTCGCGCGGCAACTCATGCACGGCCTTGGCAAGCATCGGCCGCACCGGCGGCATCACGGGCAACTGCACAAGCAGCACGGTAGCCCGCGACACCGACGATGGCAGCAGATAACGCCCAAGTCCCAGGAGGACCAGCGCGTCACTGGTAATACAGGACGCACCAGCACAGCGTGTCGCCGGTGGTGCAGGCGGGCTCGGTGAGCGCGCGCATCGTGACCGAACTCGTGAACGGGACGCCGCCCCACTTCGACCACAGGTCGGTGGCCATGCCGACGGCGTGCGGCATGGCGGTGGGATTGTCGGTGCCGACGTAACTGTGGAAGCTCGTGTTGTAGTCCTTCCAGCCGTTGTAGTACCAGGCCGAGTCGTACCAGTCCTCGGTTCCGGTGGATTCGATCGACGGTGACGTCTCGCCATCGACGTAGAACGCCATGTTGCGTTCCAGCCACGAGTTGTTCTGGGCGTTGATGCCGCCCACCATCGAGTGATACACCACCCAGCCCGGGCCGCCGCTGATCTGGGCGAGCGTGATGACCTCGCTCGCGGTCCTGGTGACCGCCTGATCGAGATAACGCGCGCCCTGTTGGCGCAGCCGCTGGCCGTTCGCCTCGTCGGAGGCGGTGAGCGCGTAGGTCGCCATCGAGTAGACGCTGGCGGTCTGGCTCGTGCTGGTGTTGTAGTAGGCGATCCGGATCGACGCGCCGAACGGCATCGGGAAGGTGATCAGGAACCCGGTGTTGTAGTTGTTCGAGTTGATCTCGGCGTGCACGTGCGCGCACGAGTGCGAGCCGTAGACCGAACCGGCCCCCCAGTGCGTGGCCAGCAGGGTGCCGAAGTCGATGTCGATCGACGGCGATGCCGACCCGTCGTAGTAGACCCGCAGTCGCGCGTCGAGCGCCGGGCCGTTGCCGCCGCCGAGCGCCATCCACAGCGAGACCACGTTGCCAGGACCGGAAACGTCGAGCAGGGTCTGTTCGGTCTGATGACCGACCGGAACGTTTTCCACCTTGGCCAGGTGAAGCTTGTTCGATCGCAGTTCGGCGAGCGGATTCACCACGGGCTCTTGCTCCCTTCAACGCATTCGGACAACCGTCCAGGGCTCAGATACCGCCGATGTTGTGCCACCTCTTCCCCGGATTGAGGGAGGCAACGTCGTCGAGGGGAGAGAGTTCGGTCGCGCGATCGAGGACCTGCTTGAGTTCGCCGGCAACGGCGGTTTCGCCTACCTTGGCGGCAAGATGGCGCGCGCACTGGCAGTGCCCCAGGCGATCGTCGATGACGCACGACACGGTGCCGAACGCGCGGATGCCTTGCGCGACCACGTGCATCGTGTGCACCGGCGCCAACTGTAGCTCGACGGTGCGGCGAACCACTTCGCCGAGCAGCCTGGCCAGGAAGTCGGGCAAGCCGAAGATCTCGGTCGCGCACCAGGCGACGCCATCGCGAATCACGTTGGATGCCTGGTCCAGCCCGTCGGCGATGGCCGACAGCCGGGTGCACCGGGTGGCGGGGGCGACGTCGTCGGTTTCGCTTTGCAGGTAGGTGCTCGCCTGGTGCGCGAGGGCGTTGGCGACGGCGGCGTCCTCCCCGCGCTGCATCAGGTCCACGACGAACTTCGCGCCGATGTCGGTTCGTGCGGTGCGACCGGAACGGGGAACCGAGAGGTCGGCGGCGAGCGCGGGGGCAGTACTGACGGGGCGGGCGACGCGGGCGATCTCGTCCGGTTCTGTGACGGTGGCTTTGACCTTGAGCAGGCGCAGCAGCGTATTGCTCTTGCAGATCTCGCACCCGTCACCGATAGGTTCGGACACGTAATAGCTGTGGTCCGGCCGCATGCTCAACAGCCACAGGGCACCGCAGCCCGGTTGCTCGCAGCGGAACAGGTCCGACGTGGTGTCGCGGGCTTCGATCGCCGCCAGCTCGTCGTGGCGCCGTTGCACTTCCCGCGATTCGGCAACTTGATCCCTCAGGCGGCGGTTGTCCGATTCCAGCGTGCGGACTGTCGCGCTCAGGTCGCGGTTGTCCGACTCCAGCGTGCGGACGGTAGTGCTCAGGTCGCGGAGATCCCGGTCCGCCTTGTCCGCTGCGGCAGCCAATGCGGCCCGGTGCGTGGCCCGGTCCTTGTCGAGGACCCTGCGAGCGTCCCGTTCGATCTGGTCGCGCGCCTGGCTGATCTCGCGCCGCAACCGCCTGCGGACCGGCGCGAGATCAAGAACAAAGGACCAAAACGGTCCATCCATGGGTGTCACCGTACCGAGAAGTCGTTTCCTGGTCGACATCTGGACTTCCCGCCACGCGGGCGTGCTGTTCAGCCACGCGACATAGTTTCCGGCCCATGCCTGGTTGCGATTTCACCCGCCGTGATCTGCTCCGCTGGTCCGCCTATGCCGCTGCCGCCACCGCCGGGGCCTCCTTCGCCCTCGATGCCGGTGTCGCTTCGGCCGCCACTGGGGCGGTCACGCCGGTCAACCTGGAACTCGTGACGCTGGCCGAGGACCACGCCGTGATCACCTGGTACACCGGCCTCGCCGGCACCGACGACGGGCTCGGCCGGATGGTGCCCGCGCCTGCCGATGGCGAGGTCCGCTACGGGACGCATCCCGGCCATCTGAACCGGGTCGCCTACGGCATCTCCGGGCACACGCCGTATCACTATGTCGAACTGACCCACCTCGACCCGGGCCAGACCTACTACTACCAGGCCTGGTCCAACGGGAAACCGGCCGCGCCCACCGCGTTCACCCTGATCGCAGGCAACGCGGTCGGCACCTCCGGCCAGGGAATCGGCGCAGGCGGGCCGTACTCGTTCACCACACCGCAGCCGCCCGCCGGGCGCCACCTGTTCTCCCTGGTGCTGTGCAACGACCTGCACATGGGCGAGACCCAGGCCGGGCTGGTCGGTGGCCAGCCGCAGTACATCGGGATCACCCAGGAACCCGGCCTGCCGCCGTATCCGGAAGTCATGCTGGAATCGCTGGTCCAGGATGTCGCGCGGTTCGACCCGGCGTTCCTGCTGGCTGCCGGCGACATCTCGGCCGAGGCGGTGCCCGCCGATCTCAGCAGGGCCGGCCAACTGCTCAACCGATTCGGCCGCTACCGCGAGGACTACTTCGTGGTGCGCGGCAACCACGACCGCGCGCACGTCGGCGACGCCTACGCGACCTGCCGGGTCGGCCAGTGGCAGGGCAACGACTGCTTCCACGACGCCTACTTCCCCGGCGACGAACCCACCTACTTCACCGCCGACCTCTCCGGGCTGCGCGTGATCGGCCTGGACACCTACGACAAAGCGGGTGGTGGCGGTGACGCGGGCGGCCTGTCGCAGGCACAACTCGCCTGGTTCCAGGCCGAACTCGCGAACAACCGCGAGCAGCCGACGCTGGTGTTCGGCCATCACCCGCTCGTCGTGCAGGACTCGGCGTTCCCGATCACCGCGAGCAATTCGCTGGCCGCCGACCAGGCCGCCGCGATTCTCGACTCGTACGCCGCCACTCCCGGCCTGTTCCTGCACCACGCAGGCCACACCCACCGCAACCACCGCACGATCAGCCCGACCGCCCCGCACGTCACGTTGCAGGAGGTCGCGGCGGCCAAGGAATATCCCGGCGGATTCTCCATCCTGCGCCTGCACACCGAGGGCTACGCGCTGAACTTCTACAAGTCGCGCGGCGACCTGGCCCGCGAGTGGAGCGAACGGAGCCGCCAGGAGATTCTCGGCTACTGGCCGCAGTTCGCCTTCGGCAACACCGTCGCGGACCGCAACACGGTGGCTCGCGCCGACCTGTCCGGCCTGCGCCGGCCGCGTGGGTAATTCCGCCGCGCCATTCCCAGTCATATCACGGTTTGCTGTACGCCATGAGAATCATCCGAAGACCGAGAATCATCGTTGTCGCGGCAGCCGCCCTGCTCGCCACGGGTGTCGCCGTTCCCGCCTCGGCGGCGCCCGCGACACCGGTGATCCACCAACTCGGTGCGTTGCCCGGTTACGTCTCGTCCGTGGCGACCGCCGTCGACAACGCCGGCATCGCCGTCGGCTATGCCACCAACGGCGATTTCAGCACGACGGCGGTGAAATGGAGCGTCACCGGCACGGCGATCGATCTCGGCACACTGCCCGGCGACACCTACAGCGCGGCGACCGGCATCAACGACCGCGGCGAGATCGTCGGTTACAGCGGCAACAGCGCGATCTACAACGAGCACGCGGTGGAATGGAACGCGCAGGGCGTGATCAAGGATCTCGGTGCCTCCCCCGGTCAGCTTTCGATCAGCGACGCCTACGGCATCAACGACCGCGGTGAGGTGGTCGGCTCGGACCAGACCGCGTCCCGCACCACCACCGCGACCCGCTGGAGCGCGGCGGGCACCATCGACAACTTCGGCCTTCCCGTCGTCGACTCCGTTGGCGACACCACCGTGTCCGCCGTGAACGATCGCGGCCAGATGGCAGGCCTGCACACCATCGTCCACGGCCGCCCGACCCCGGCGCGCTGGAGCGCGGGCGGCACCTACCAGGCGTTGCCGCTGTTCCCCGACACCGGCGGATACGACGGCCAGGCCAACGCCATCAACAACGCCGGCACGGTGGTCGGCATGGTGGCCACCCAGGGCTTCCACGTCCCGCACGCGGTGAGCTGGGACAGGAACAACACCCTCACCGACCTCGGTACGCTGCCTGGCGGAAACAGCAGCGCGGCCAACGGCATCAACGATCTCGGCGAGGTCGTGGGCAGTTCGGCCGACGCGACCGGCTTCAGCCACGGCACCACCTGGAACCGCGCGGGCACGATCGCCGCGCTACTCGAACTGTCCGGTGGCACGAACGGCGAGGCGCTCGCGGTGAGCGATACCGGTTTCATCGTCGGCGACGACACCGACGCGAACGGCAACCAGGTAGCGGTGCTCTGGTACTGAAACCGGCCCGTTGGGCGGCGGGTGATGCCGCCCAACGGGTTCCCGCTCAGAACTCCTCGTCGAACCCGACCGTGCCGGTCACCGCGACCTGGTAGGCGGACACCCGGCGTTCGAAGAAGTTGGACAGTTCCTGCACGTCCTGGAACTCCATGAAGCCGAACGGGTTCGCGGTGCCGTACTCGGGCGGCAGGCCGAGCACTTCCAGCCGCCGGTCCGCGACGTGTTCCAGATACGCGCGCATGTCCGCGATCGACATGCCCGCCACCCCCTGACCGAGCAGGTCTTCCGCGAAGCGCGCCTCCGCGTCGACCGCCTCGCGCAGCATCTGCCGCACCTGCGCGTGCAGTTCGTCGTCGAAGAGGTCCGGCTCCTCCCTGCGCACGGTCTCTACCACGTCGAACGCGAAGGCCATGTGCATGGATTCGTCGCGGAACACCCAGTTGGTGCCGGACGCGAGCCCGTTGAGCAGGCCCCGCGAGCGCAGGAAGTACACGTAGGCGAAGGCGCCGTAGAAGAACAGGCCCTCGATGCAGGCGGCGAAGCAGATCAGGTTGAGCAGGAAGGATCGCCGGTCGTCGCGGGTTTCCAGCCGGGTCAGGTCGGAGATCGAGTCGATCCACTTGTAGCAGAACTCGGCCTTGTCCCGAATGGACGGAATGTTCTCCACCGCGGCGAACGCCTGGGCGCGCTCGGTCTCGTCGGGCAGGTAGGTGTCCAGCAGGGTCAGGTAGAACTGGACGTGCACGGCCTCCTCGAACAACTGGCGGGACAGGTAGAGCCGGGCCTCCGGCGCGTTCACGTGCTGGTAGAGGTTGAGCACCAGGTTGTTGGCGACGATCGTGTCGCCGGTGGCGAAGAACGCGACCAGCCGATTCACCAGATGCGCTTCGGCGGGCGAGAGCGACGCGAGGTCCGTGAGGTCGGAATGCAGGTCGACCTCCTCGACGGTCCAGGTGTTGCGGATCGCGGCCCGGAACCGCTCGTAGAAGCCCGGATAGCGCATCGGCCGCAGGGTCAGGTCCATGCCGGGGTCCAGGAGGTCCTGGCGGCGGGCCGTCGAATCGAGGGTGGTCACTGGCAGGCCTCACAGGATTCGGGGTTTTCCAGGGAACAGGCGATCGCGTCGGCATCAGGTGCCGGGCTGACCGACACCGTGGCCTGCTGGATGCGGGTGGCCGGGCGCGAACGCAGGTAGTACGTGGTCTTCAGGCCGGATTTCCACGCGTACAGGTACATCGAGGACAGCTTGCCGATGGTCGGCGCGGCCATGAACAGGTTGAGCGACTGACTCTGGTCCAGATACGCGCCGCGCGCGGCGGCGATGTCGATCAGCGCCCGCTGCGGCAGTTCCCACGCGGTCCGGAACAGCGCGCGCACGTCATCGGGCAGCTCGGTGAAGTTCTGCACCGAGCCTTCGTCGCGCTTCAACTTCTCGCGCACCGACCGGGTCCACAGCCCGCGCGATTTCAGCTCGGCGACCAGGTAGGCATTGACCTGGAGGAACTCGCCGGAGAGGGTTTCGCGCTTGAACACGTTGGAAACCTGCGGCTCGATGCACTCGTAGCAGCCCGCGATCGAGGCAATGGTCGCGGTCGGCGCGATCGCGATCAGCAGCGAGTTGCGCAGGCCATGCTCGGCGACCCGCTCGCGCAACGCCGCCCAGCGATCGGTCTGGGTCGGCGTGACGCCCCAGAGGTCGGGCTGCAACTGGCCGCGCGCGGCCCTGGTCTGCGCGTAGCTCGGGTGCGCGCCCGCGCCTGCCGCGAGGTCGGCCGAGGTTTCCAGCGCGGTCAGGTAGATCTCTTCGGCGATCCGGGTCGAGATCTCCTTGGCCTGCCCGGAATCGAAGGGCAGCCGCAGCTTGAAGAAGACGTCCTGCAAGCCCATGACGCCGAGGCCGACCGGGCGCCAGCGCGGGTTGCTGCGCGCGGCCTGTTCGGTCGGGTAGTAGTTGATGTCGATCACCCGGTCCAGGAAGGTGACCGCGGTGCGGACGTTCGCCCGCAGCCGCGCCCAGTCCAGGTCATCGCCGTCGACGTAGGCACCGAGGTTGACCGAACCCAGGTTGCACACGGCGGTTTCCGCGTCGCTGCTGACTTCCAGGATCTCGGTGCACAGGTTGGACAGGTGGATGACGTTGCCGGGCTCGGCGGTCTGGTTGCCGGTGCGGTTGGCGGTGTCCTTGAAGACCATCCAGCCGTTGCCGGTCTGCGCCAGGGTGCGCATCATCTTGCCGTACAGGTCGCGCGCCTTGACCGTGCGCACGGCCCGGCCTGCCTGTTCGGCGGCGCGGTAGGCGCGGTCGAACTCCTCGCCCCACAGGTCGTGCAGTTCGGGTATCTCGTCGGGATCGAACAGCGACCACTCGCCGTCCGCCTCGACCCGGCGCATGAACTCGTCCGGCACCCAGTTGGCGATGTTGAGGTTGTGCGTGCGCCGGGCGTCCTCGCCGGTGTTGTCGCGCAGTTCCAGGAACTCCTCGATGTCCGGGTGCCAGGTCTCCAGGTAGGCGCAGGCCGCGCCCTTGCGCCGCCCGCCCTGGTTGACCGCGGCGACCGACGCGTCCAGGGTGCGCAGCCACGGCACGATGCCGTTGGACTGGCCGTTGGTGCTGCGGATCAGCGCGCCGCGCGAACGGATCCGCGACCACTGCACGCCGATCCCGCCCGCGAACTTGGACAGCTGCGCGATCTGGGCGTAGCGCTGGTAGATCGAGGCCAGTTCGTCGCGGGGCGAGTCGAGCAGGTAACAGGCCGACATCTGGCTGTGCGTGGTGCCGGAGTTGAACAGCGTCGGCGAACTGGGCAGGTACGCGAGCGAGGACATCAACCGGTAGAAGCCGATCGCCTCGGCCGGCGTGTGCGACAGGCCGCAGGCCACCCGCAGCAGCCAGTACTGGGGCAGCTCGATCACGTTGCGGCTGGCCGGATGGCGCAGCAGGTAGCGGTCGTAGACGGTGCGCAGGCCGAAGTACTCGAAGCGGTGATCGGCGGCCAGATCGATGGCGTCGTCGAGCTTGCGCGCGTGCGCGGCCACGAACGTCGCGGTGGTGTCGCTGATCAGGCCCTCGCGATGGCCGAGCGCGATGCTCTGGCTGAACGAGTGCACGCCCTGGCCGCGCACTTCCTTGCCGATGTAGCCGGCCAGCAGTCCGGCCGCGAGCTTGGAGTACGCGGGCTCCTCGGCGACCAGTTCGGCCGCGGTCTGGATGGAAAGGCGGTCCAGCTCGGCGGTTGTCGCGCCGTCGTAGAGGCCGCTGATGGTCTTGGTGGCGACCCGCATCGGGTCCACGTCCCGCCTGTGTTCAATTTCTAGGCTAACGGCGCAGCGACCGACCGCGCGGACGATCTTGTCGACATCGACCGGTTCGTACTCCCCACTACGTTTGCGCACCCGCATCGTCGCGGCGGTGGTTGATACAGACACAGCTCTCCCCATGTGAGGTCGCGGAAGCCGGCTGAAAGGCAGGCAGGAAGGCGCGCACGAGCACGGCCGGTCGCTCCCGGGGCGGGTGCCTGCGTCGCGTCGTCCTCCTGCCCTCCCTCGGGGCGCGGACTTCCGCGATGAGATCGCGGACGGGCTGGCAGGTCTTCGGACTCACGGACCCCGTCGGCGCGTGGCGTGCGCCGACGTCCTACTGGCCGTCGCTTCCCAGGCCCCGTCGAGCCCAGTGCGTCAAGACGGCGGTCGTTTCCGTTCACCGCTGCGGGGCAGTCTCGGTTTCGCACCGAGTTCCCTCTTGCGACGACCGATCTGGCAGATCGGCCGAACCAGCTGTGCAACACAATACATGGGTGTCAATCATGGTTTGGGACCCACATCTAGTGGGCGTGTCGGATCTCGGCCCGCAGACGCTCGCGCGCGGCACCCCGATCGAATGAGCGGTGAATCGATTCCGCCCGCGCAGACCGTTGACGGGACGCCTGTCCTGCCAGTTGGCTGGCTGATGCGGCGGGGATTCATCGGGGGTGCCTTCGCGTACCCAGTGGTCCAGCCGGTCTGTCATCTGCGCTGAATCTGCCCTGACCTGCGGATTCAAGCGAAAATCAAGAAAGTGCTTCGTGCGGCCGAGCAGTCTGTCCCTGGCGAGACGGTGATCACTGCTACGGCCCGAAGAGGGGACAGGCCGTCGCAGCGGATCACCGGTCTCGACGACTTTCTGGGGTGGTTTCTGATAGGCAGTTGCTCATGTACATCGAGCGCCGCATCGCCGAACTCGGCCTGGTCCTGCCCCAACCGCTGACCGCGCCGCCCGGCGTCGAACTGCCCTTCCCATTCGTCCGGATCCGCGGCACCCGCGCGTTCGTGTCCGGCCACGGCCCGACCAACCCGGACGGCTCCATCGCAGGCCCGTTCGGCAAGGTCGGCGCCGAGGTCAGCCCGGAGCAGGCGCACCAGGCCGCCGAACTGACCGGGCTGGCCATGCTGTCGAGTCTGCGCGCCGCGCTCGGTGACCTGGATCGGGTGACCGCGTGGCTGCGAGCGTTCGGCATGGTCAACACCGCGCCCGGTTTCACCGCGACACCGGCGGTGATCAACGGTTTCTCCGAGCTGATCCTGCGACTGTGGGGGCCGGACAACGGCGCGCACGCGCGCTCGGCGGTCGGCATGGCCGCGCTGCCGTTCGACCTTCCAGTGGAGATCGAGGCCGAAGTCGAGATTTCCGTCTGAGCAAAGGGGTTTCGTGTCCAAGCGCGATGATCTTGACTTACTCACCAAACGCGTCAACGAACTGGAGCAACAGGTATCGCGACTGTCCGGCCAACTCGCCGCCATCGCCCGGGTGAAGGAACTCGCCGACGAAGCCGCGCGGCTCAACGCCGCCACCGAGGCCAGCCTGCGCACGTTGCGGGAGACGGCGAAACCGCTCGGTGTCGGCGCGAAACGCTTCGACATCACGCTGAACACGGTCTATCACGCCGAATCGGACGGTCACGTGTCGGTGGTGTTCGTCGGTGGATTCACCGGCCGCGTCCAGATCCTGGCCGGTCGCACCCCGAACCCGACCGAGCCGGTTTCCTTCCCGGGTGACGAGTACACCAGCGGACTGATCCGGCGCGGCGAATACTGGACCGTGGCGACGATCCCGCCCGGCCGCAAGCCCGCGTTCCGCGGCATCTTCACGCCGCTCGGTTAGCGGGCGAAGCCGAACGCCGCGATGCCAAGGCAGATCAGGGTTTTCAGGCCCGGCTCGAAACCGGCGTTGGCGACGAGCAGCCCGATGATCAGCACCTCCGGCCCGCGAGCCAACTGAACCACCAGGCCGAACGGGACCAGGTTGCCGTCCGGGGTCACCGTCGTGCCGACGTTGCTGTAGTCGATCGCGGGCCGGGTCGCGGTGCGGATGACCGCGGCCGCCGCGAGCAGCGCCGCCAGCAACACCTGCGTGCTGGCCGGCACGCCGAAGACGATGACCAGCGTGAGCCAGATCGCGATCACCACCACGACCAGTCCCGCGGTGGTGAGGCGCAGTTCCAGGTCGGTGCAGCCGAGCCAGCGGCGCAACCCGGTCTGCTGGTGCAGTTTGGCCAGCACCGCGGCGAAGGGCAGCGCCGCGAAATACCCGGCCACGCCGACCAGCCACGGCGTGCTCAGCAACGGAAACACCAGGTGCACCACGGCGACCGCCCAGACCAGCAACAGGCTGAGCAGCAACGCGGCGCGCCGCGCGAACACGCCGCCGAGACGAACCGCAGCACCACGACCGGACCGGCGAACAACCGCGACCAGGTGAACGTCCTCGGTCCGGGCAGCAACGCGAGCAAGTCCAGGAACGCGACGGACATCCGCCGCACCAACCGATCGTTGTACTGCTCGACCAACTCCCCGCGCACCGCCCGGCTGGCCACGGCCGGTCGCAGCAACGGCCCCGAGCCGATCAGCAACCCGGCCGCACCGAGCGCGGCGACGATGGCCACGCCCCACAGCCACGACCACGGCAGCACCCGCACGGCGAGCAGGCTCCCCAGCAACGGCAGGACCAAGCTCACGATCTGCTCGACCCACCGGACGCGGACCGACGCGGTGCGGCGAGCCGACACCACGGCAATCGCGGCCACACCGGAGAATCCGGCCAGGCCGGCCCACACCCAGCTCTGCGCGCCGGCGAACAACGCGGCCCCGCCCGCGGTCGCATAGGCGACCAGCACGAAGCGCAGCCCCCAGCCGCCCCACAGGCGACGGCCGATCGCCCGGATGCGCCCGTCCGTACCGTCCGACCAGGTCAGTTTGGCCGGGTCCTGCCAGACGAACTCGCGGCGCAGCAACGAACGCAGCGCCAGCCCGAGCCCGAGGCACAACACGGCGGGCGCGGCGAACGGCGGCGCGGCGGCCGAGCCGATCAGGTGCGCGCGCACGTCGGGCAGGTGGTAGAAGGGCGAACTGGCCAGCGCGGCGAGACCGACCGTGATCAGCACCGCGTCGCTGATCCGGTAGAGCCATTTGCCGAACCGGGTCAGCGCGCTCACCCGAGGTTCACCTCGTCGTCGGCGCACGCGTCGATCAGCCGCTCCGAGTGGCTGGCCAGGACGACCGCGATCCCGGCCTCGGTGCGGGTGCGGATCTCCCCGGCCAGCCAGTCCTGGCCGGAGGTGTCCAGCGCACGCTCGGGTTCGTCGAGTAGCAGCAACCGGTGCGGCCGGGCCAGGCAGCCGAGCAGCAGCAACCGGCGTCGTTGCCCGGCGGAGAGGCTGCCAGCGGGCACGTCGGCCCGATGATCGAGACCGGCGGGGGCGAGCCAGTCCGCGACCACATCGGCCGACGGGGTGGCGCCGGGGAAGGAACGCAGCAGCAGATCGAGGTGCTGGCGTGGGCTGTATTCCTCGAACAGCGCGGAGTCGTCCATCAGCACCGAGACCGTGCGTCGGAACTCGGCCGATCGCTCGTCCGGCTGGGAGCCGAACACGCGGATCTTGCCCTCGGTCGGCGGCTGCATGCCGTACAGACATCGCAACAGCGTCGATTTACCCGACCCGTTCGGTCCGGTCAGCGCGACCGACCGGCCACCGGGCACGTCCATGTCCAGCTCGCGGAACAGCCACACGTCACCGGCGCGCAAGCCGACCCGCTCGACGAGCACGTGATCGGCGAGATTGATCTGGGATCGCGTCTCCCCCATGGCGGCAGATTACCGCCCGAACCCTTACGGCTTGCTGACGCGTCGGTGCAGGTCGGCCGGTTCGGCGTTGATCGTGGTTACGCTGCGTTGAGTGCGCATTGCGGTGAAATCGCTGACCCGGGCTTACGGTGCCCATCCGCTGCACCTGCTCGCGCTGCTCGGCTGCTTCGCGCTGACCGGGTATGTCGCGGTGCATGTGGCGAACGCGCCGCTGCTGCCCAGGATGGTCATCTGGTTCGTCGCCGCGGTGATCGTGCACGACCTGATCCTGTTCCCGCTCTACGCGCTCGCCGACCGTTCGCTGCATTCCGTGCTGAAGTTGCTGCCGAGCAAACCGCACCAGGGCGAACCGCTAGTGCCAACTGTCAACTACATCCGGATTCCCGCGCTCGGCGTAGCATTTACCTTTGTGCTCTTCCTTCCTGGCATCATCCAGGAGGGCGGTCCCACATATCTGGCCGCAACCAGCCAGACCCAGTCCCCGTATCTGGGTCGCTGGTTGCTGCTGGCGGCAGCGATGTTCCTGATCAGCGCCATTGTGTACGCGATCAGAACGCGCATCGCAGGCGCGCCGGCTCGCGCGGCCGCACGCGAGGTCGCCTCGATCCTGACCGAACCACACGAGCGCGTGGTCACCGTCGCCGCACACCACGGCGAGCCCGCGCTGGTGTTGAGCAGCCACGCGCTGTATCACGGCAAAGCCGATGCCTGGCAACGAATCGGCTGGGCCGACATAGCCGTCGTCCGATGGTCCACACAGGACAATGCCTTGCTGGTGTCCGGAATGGAGAAACACTCGGTACCTCTGGACGAACCCGGGCACCTGGTCGAACTCGCGCACAGTCTCATCGCCCCGACGCTGCTGCTGACCCGCTCGACCGAGGTCGGCACGATCAGCGTGCGGCGCGAGCCGTACAGCGATCACCTGATCTGGCGAGTCCGGCTCGATCACGACATCGATCCGGCCGATCCGGACGTGACCGGGCGCGTCGACGCGGCCATCCATGCCATGTCGATCGATCTGGGGCTATGAGCCGCCAACACGATGGCGCTCGATCAGGGAGCGGCGTCCAGGTGCCTGAGATGCAACACAGCGCGTGCCTGGGCGTCGCTAGCCGAGCAGTTGTCGTGTTGGCAGCTCTATATTCGTAACGCCGATCGCGCGTGACGAGTGGAGCGCTTCATGACCGAGTGCGGGACCTGCGGCAAACCGCTGACCCGGCAACCGGGCCGGCCCGGCCGCGCCTCGCGGTACTGCTCCCCCGCGTGCCGCCAGCGGGCCTACCGCGAGCGGTCCGCGCCGCAGGCCGATCCGGTGCCCGAGTTGATCGCGGACATCGAGCGCAAGGTGCAGTCGCTGGTGCCGGACCGGCCGGTCCCGTTCTATGCCGAGGTCACCGCGTTGTCCGGTTCGGTGGGCAAGCTGCGCCGCCTGGCCAAGGACGCCGCCGAGAGCGCACCGGCCAAAAACGTCACGGACGACCTCGTTACGGAATCGAGTTTCGCCGCGATGGTCGAGCCGCACCGGCGCGAACTCCAGGCGCACTGCTACCGCATGCTCGCCTCCTACGACGACGCGGAAGACCTGGTCCAGGAGACGTTCCTGCGAGCGTGGCGCAGCCGCGAGAGCTTCGCGGGCAAGGCGACCTTCCGCGCCTGGCTCTACCGCATCGCCACCAACGCCTGCCTGGACTTTCTCCGCAAGCACAACCGCACCCCGAGCACGTACGCCCCGATCCCCGGTTTCGCCCACGGCGAGGCCGAACCGCCGCACCGAATCGCCTGGTTGCAGGCGTATCCGGACGAGATGCTGCCGGAGATCGCCGATCCGCGACCGAGCCCGGAAGCCGAGTCCGTCGGCCGGGAAACGATGGAACTGGTGTTCATCGCGGCCATCCAGCATCTCCCGCCCCGGCAACGCGCGGTGTTGATCATGCGCGACGTGCTCGGCTGGCCCGCCTCGGACACCGCCGAACAGCTCGACATGACCGTGGCCTCGGTCAACAGCGCCCTGCAACGCGCCCGGCCCGCACTGCGCGACTGGCTCCCCGAACACCGCGACGACTGGACCCGCCCCTCTCTGACCAGCGCGGAAGAACACGACGTCCTGGATCGCTACATGGCCGCGGCGGCCAATCTCGACATCGACGCCATGGCCGAGATGCTCAGCGCCGAAGCCAAGCTGACCATGCCGCCCAACGCGATGTGGTTCATCGGCCGGGACGCGATCGTCGATTTCGTCCGGCAGACCTTCGACCCGGATTCGCCCGCATTCTTCGGCCGCTGGCGCCACCTCCCGACCAGGGCGAACGGCCAGCCCGCGGTCGCGGGCTACGTGCAGCGACCCGGCACGGCGGTCTACCGCGCGCAGATGCTGGACGTGCTGCGGATCGAGCACGGGAAGATCGCGGAAATCACCACGTTCGAGCCGCACGTGTTGCCCGCGTTCGGGCTGCCGCTCAAGCTCTCCGATGAGTGATCCGGCCCGGCATCGTCTCAACTGTCGACGGATCCCACTGATCGACAGGAGCACATCATGAGCAAGGCACTCGAGGGCCGGACCGCGATCGTCTACGGCGCGGCGGGCGGCATCGGCACCGGCATCTCCACCGCGTTCGCGGCGGCGGGCGCGCACGTCTTCCTCGTCGGCCGTACCAAGGAAACCGTGGACACGCTGGCCGCCGAGATCATCGCGGCGGGCGGCAAGGCCGAAGCCGCGGTACTCGACGCGCTCGACGAGGAGGCCGTTGCCGGGCATGCGGCCGCGGTCGTCGCCCAGACCGGCCGGCTGGACATCTCGCTGAACCTGATCACGCGCGGTGACGTGCAGGGCATCCCGCTGATCGAGATGACCGCGGACGATCTGCTGCGCGCGGTGGACACCGGTCTTCGCGGGAACTTCATTACGGCCAAGGTCGCGGGCAGGCACATGGTCGAGCAGGGCTCGGGCGTGATCATCGCGTTGAACAGCGGTTCCGCGCACAACAGCCCGATGATGGGCAGCACCGGCCCGGCCGACGCCGCGCTGGACACCTTCGTGCGCAACCTCGCGCTGGAGGTCGGTCCGCGCGGTGTGCGGGCCGTCGGGATCTGGGCGGCGGGCGTGCCGGACACGTTGTCGCCGGAGAAGATCGGCGCGGTGAACGGTGCGCTGATGGACGAGACCATGTTCCAGGGCGTACTGGACCGGCTGGACAGCCTGCGCACGTTGCCGCGCTCGCCCCGTCTTGCCCAGGTCGCGGACGCCGCCGTGTTCCTCGCCTCGGACGCGTCGGCCGCGCTCACCGGCACCTTCCTGAACGCGACCGGCGGCATGTTCACCAGCTGAGCAGGCATCATGGCTGGGTGGCATGGTGGGGCGGACTGAGCAGCAGGCGCAGGGCGCTGGTGGTGACCGTGGTGGCGGTCTGCGCGATCGTCGCGGCCGTTGCCGCGGTGCGGCTGTCCACGAACGGCGCCGCGGCGCCCGGCGGCTACCCGGACCAGACCAAACCAGGCCCGGTGATCCTGGTTCCCGGCTACGGCGGCAACACCGCGTCGCTGGCCGCCCTGGCCGCACGGATCACCGCGACCGGCCGCTCGGCGCAGGTGCTCGGCTTACCCGGCGACGGAACCGGCGACCTGACCACCCAGGTCCGCTCACTGGACGAGGCGGTCCGCGCGGATCTGGCCCACGGCGCGGCATCGGTCGACGTGGTCGGGTATTCGGCGGGCGGGGTGGTGGCGCGGTTGTGGGTGGCGCAGGACGGCGGCGCGCACGAGGCGCGGCGGGTGGTCACGCTCGGTTCGCCGTTGCACGGCGCCAAGATCGCCGCGGTCGGCGCGAACCTGGTGCCGGGTGCGTGTCCGGTGGCGTGCCAGCAACTCGTGCCGGGCAGCGCCCTGCTCCGCCAACTCGACGCGACCCCGTTGCCCGCGCAGTTGCCGTGGCTGTCGGTGTGGAGCGAGGACGATCAGACGGTCACGCCGCCGGATTCGGCGCTGCTCAGCGGCGCGGTCAACGTACCGCTGCAGCAGATCTGCCCGGCCGAGCAGGTCGCGCACGCCCAGCTGCCGACCGATCCACTGGTCACGGGCCTGGTGCTGACCGCGCTCGGCACCGAGCCGATCAGCGCGCCCGCGCCGGGCCAGTGCCGCTCGCTGTTGGCCGTGGGACGCGGTTAGCGCGCGTGGAAGCTGTCCGGATCGATCGCTGATCCGGCCAGCAGTTCGCCCATCTTCGCGGAGAACGCGAGCACGCCGTCCAACGGCCGGTGCTGGATGATCGCCTTGACGATCTTGCCGGACTCGTCGCGGACCAGGATGGTCGAGCCGTAGAGCGTCGGTTCGCCCGCGATGACCGCCTCCCATTCGACATAGCTACGCTGGCCATTGGTTGCTTCGTGGGTGAAGACCAGCGATTCGTAGGCCTTGCTCGCGGTGCCCATCACCAGCGCCACGTTGTCGCGGCCACTGATCGGCTTGCGCAGCGCTGTGGCCTCCAGCACAACATCTTCGGCAAAAGCGTCCGCGAACGTGTCTGAGCTGCGCGACTCGAACGCCCCGGTCCAGTCCTCGGCCATATCACTCTCCTTCGACAGAATCATTAGTACTATGCTTCTTACATGAGCCTAGCGTACGAGGTACTGGTGACCGACGGCGCGCAACGCGCCCGCGCCCAGCGGCTGCCCAGCGGCGACCCGATCGTGTCCTCCCCCATCTCCACCACGTTGATCTACGGCGAGAACGACGCGGTGCTCGTCGATCCGCCATTCTTGCCCGAGCCGATCGCGCAGGTCGCCGACTGGATCAAGCGCAGCGGCAAACAGGTCCGGTACGTGTTCAGCACGCACGGCCACGGCGACCACTGGTTCGGCACGGCCGAACTGGTCAAGAACTTCCCGGACGCCACCGTCTACGCGACCCCGGGCACCATCGAGGTCATGCACCAGCAGGCCGGGCAGGGCCGCGCCGACCTGTGGGACCGCGACTTCCCCGGCCAGATCCCGCCCTCGCCGGTTCTGTCCATCCCGGTCCCGGAGGCGGGCTTCGAACTCGAAGGCGAACTGCTGCACGCGATCGACGTCGGCCACACCGACACCGACAAGACCTCCGTACTGCACGCGCCCTCGATCGGCCTGGTCGTCGCCGGAGACGTCGTCTACAACGGCGTGCACCAGTACGTACTCGAAGGCGGCAACGGCGGGCTGACGGAATGGCTGCGCGCGCTGGACACCGTCGCCGCGCTGCGGCCACGGGCGGTCGTCGCCGGGCACAAGAACCGCGCGCTCCCCGACGATCCCGCGACCATCGATTCGACCCGCGCGTACCTGCTCGACGTCATCGAACTGCTCGACGCCAAGCCGGCGGCCCGCGAGTTCTACGACGAGATCCTGCGCCGCCATCCGGATCGGCTCAATCCGAGCCCGGTCTGGTACGCCGCCCTCGCAATGCTGGGAGAGTGACATGGACATCGACGCGGCAGGCCTGGATGCCAAGCAGGCGTACAAGCTGCTCATCGGCAGCATCATCCCGCGCCCGATCGCGTGGATCAGCACGATGTCCACCGGCGGCATCGGCAACCTGGCGCCGGTCTCGTTCTTCACTGTCGTCGGCCGCAAACCGCCACGCGTCTCGCTGTCGATCCAGCCCAAATCGGACGGTGTCACACTCAAGGACAGCTTCGTGAACATTCGCGACACCGGCGAGTTCGTCACCAACATGGCGACGTTGCCGCAGGCGCTGGCCGTGCACCGCAGCGCCATCGAGTTCGAACCGGACGTGGACGAGTTCGACGCGGTCGGCGTGGACAAGGTGGCCTCGGCGATGGTGACACCGCCGAGGATCGCGGGCGCGCCGGTGGCGCTGGAATGCATGGTGGCGCAGATCTTCTCCTCGCCGGACGGGTTGCATCACGTGGTCTGGGGCGACGTGGTCAGCTTCCACGTGCGCGACGATCTCTACGTCAACGGCCGCATCGACTTCGGCGCGATCGCGCCCATCGGCCGGCTCGCCGCCGAGTACACGGTGGTCGACAACGCCTTCGTGCCACCGTTGGACCCGGACGTAGTGGCCGCTTCCCGGATGATTCGGCTGGACCGCAAGGGTGAGGCCTATTCCGCGGTCGACGACCCGTCCTGGTCGGCATCGGGCGCGGTGACACAATGACCGCGACCCCGGTCTTCTTCGACACCGAGGACGGCGTCACCCTCGGCGGATCGCTTTACCTGCCAACCGGTTCCGGTCCACATCCGGCGATCACCATGGCGCACGGCTTCGGCGGCACGATCGAACAGGATCTGCGCCCGTTCGCGGAACGCTTCGCGGCCAACGGCTTTGTGGTGTTACTTCACGATCACCGTGGCTGGGGCGTGAGCGAAGGCGAACCGCGCCAGGACATCGACCCGTGGCAGCAGATCGCGGACTGGCGCCGTGCCATCACCTATCTCATCAACCGGCCCGAGGTCGATCCCGATCGGATCGGCTTGTGGGGTACCAGTTACGCGGGAGGTCACGCGCTGGTGCTGGGCGCGACCGACCGGCGGATCAAAGCGGTCGTCGCGCAGGTGCCCACGATCAGCGGCTACGAGCAGGGCCTGCGCCGCGTGTCGCCGGACCGCACGGCCGCGCTCGACGCCCGGTTCGACGCCGACGAACAGGACAACTTCCTCGGCAAGCCGCTACAGCGCCAGGCCCTGGTCAGTGCCGACCCGGCCGTCCCCGCCTCCTACTACGTGCCCGACGCGGTGGAATTCTACCTGCGCGAGCACCCGGACTCGTTGTGGCGCAACGAGATCACCCTCCGTTCAAACCGCGCCGCCCGCATGTACGAGCCCGGGGTGTGGGTGTCGCGGGTGTCGCCGACGCCGTTGCTGATGATCGTGGCGACGCACGACACGGTCACCGTCACCGACCTGGCCCTGGCCTCCTACGAGCGCGCACTGGAGCCGAAGAAGCTGGTGCTGGTGCCGGGCGGGCATTTCGACCCGTATGTTAGGAACTTCGAAACGTCCAGCTCGGCGGCGCTCGGCTGGTTCAGTGCGCACCTGAAGGGGGTCACATGACCGATCCGACCTGGCCCGCGAGCGCCCGCTACGCGCTGGCGCAGGCGCCCGGCGGCCTCGGCATGGTGCAGGACCTGCTGAACACTCTCTCGGCAGGCAAGCCGCGCAAGGCCGACCTGCTGGCCAGCCTGCCGGACGCCCAGCAATGGGCGAACGAGTTGACCAAGCGGTGGCCCGAGCCGACCCCGCCGATCGTGCTCGACGAGGATGGCCTGCGCGAACTGCGCGACTACCGCCAGGCCCTGGTCGACGCGGCCACCGCCGAAACACCCGAGCAAGACCGGACCGCGGTGTTGCTGTCCGCCTCGGCCGCGCTCGAACTGCACAGCGACGGCGTGGTCCGGTTGCAGCCACGCGGCAGCGGCGCGAGCTACCTGATCTCGCTGCTGCTGGCCGCCGAATGGCAGGCGCGGGCCGAGGACACGCGGCGCCGGCTGAAGGTGTGCCGCAATCCGCGCTGCCGGGTCGCGTTCTACGACCGATCGCGCAACAACAGCGGCGTCTGGCACGACGTGCGCACCTGCGGCAACGCGGCCAACCTGCGCGCGCACCGCGAGCGGCAGCGGGCCAACGTCAGCTCGTGACGTCCTTGGTGGTGAAGTTGGCCCAGGCCGCGCCGAGCAGCACAACTATGTAGATCGCCTGCAAACCCGCGCCACGCTCGATGTTGTTCCAGAACACCGGATCGCGGAAGAAGTCCACCCAGGACAGCCAGTAGTTGGTGAGCAGATAGGGCCGGACCGAGGAGGCCGCGTCCAGCGTGTCCAGCACCTCGCTGGCGATCAGCACGGCCAACGTGCCCAGCGCGGCGCCGAGCGCGGAATCGGTGAGCGTGGAGAACAGCAGCGCGACCGCGCCGACGCCGAGCATGGACAGCACGATGTAACCGATCGCGCCGACCAGCCGCAGCACCAACTGGCCCGGCCCCAACGCACTGCCGGACAACGAGGTCAGCCCGCCCGGCTGGCCAACGGCGGCGGCATGGCCCGAGCCGAACAGGATCAAGCCGGTGATGAGCGCCGTGATCACCACGAGCAGGATGGCGAAGATCACGAAAACGCACACCGAGATCAGCTTGGCCAGCAGCAGCCGACCCCGCCCGACCGGCCGGATCAGCAGATAGCGCAGCGTTCCGGCACTCGCTTCGCCGGCCACCGCGTCCCCCGCGAACACCGCGACCGAAATCGGCAGGAACACCGGCAACACCAGGGCGAGCGCGGCGGCCGGATACAGCTCGCCGTTGTTCAGCACCGCCGACAGGAACGCCGCGCCCTGGCCAGGCGGCGGCGCGAGGTGGGTGGTGGCCAGGAAGATCGCGACGACGATCGGCAACAGGCACAGCAGCGCGACGCTGACCAGCGTGCGCGGCCGCCGGAACATCTTCCCCAACTCGACCCGAATCACGAGGCGCCGCCCGGCCGATCGGAACCGCCCGCCGGATCGGAATCACGCGGCCAATCACCCCGGCCGCCCAAATCGCCGCCGCCCGCCCCAACCGAACCGCCAGCCCGGCCACCCACGCCACCGCCGCCCGCCCGATCCAAGCGGCCACCCCGGTCACCCTGGCCGCCCAAACCGGCGCCGCCCGCCCCAGCCGAACCGCCAGCCCGGCCGTCCGCAACATCGCGACCCATCCGATCCGAACCGCCAGCCCGGTCTCCCGCGCCATCGCCGCCGACGCGATCCGCGCCGTGGCCGGTCACCTCGAATACGACGTCTTCCAGCGTGCGCCGCTCCTGCGCGAGCGCTTCGATCCGGAAGCCCTTCCCCACCAGCATCGCGTTGAGTTCGGCCGGGTCGTCGTGGCGCACCACCACCAGCGCCCCATCCCGCGCGGCCACCTGCCCGTCGAGCTGCCCCACGATCTCGGCGGCGTCGGGGCTCCGCACGATCACCCGCCCAGTCGGCCGGCGCAGCGCGTCCAGTTCGTCCTGCACCACCAGCCGACCCCGATCCACAATGCCGACCCGGGTGCACAGCTGGTCCACCTCGGACAGCAGGTGCGAGGACAGGAACACTGTCGTACCCGCATCGTTCAACTCGATCAGCAGGTCGCGGATTTCCGCGATGCCGCGTGGGTCGAGCCCGTTGGTCGGTTCGTCCAGCACGAGCAGTTTCGGCGCGCGCAGCAAGGCGGCGGCCAAGCCGAGCCGTTGCCGCATGCCCAGCGAGTAGGCCTTGACCGGCCGACGGTCGACGCCGCCGAGGCCGACCCGTTCCAGGGCGTCCCCGATCCGTTTCTTCCGGGTGCGCCGCCGCCCGCCCTTGCCGGACGCGTCCATGATCGCCAGGTTCGCGCGGCCGGACAGGTGCGGGTACGCCGCCGGGCCCTCGACCAGGGCGCCGATCATCGGCAGCACCGAGGCGAGCTGTTTCGGCGCGGGTTTGCCGAGCATCTCGATCTCGCCGCTGGTCGCGTAGACCAGACCGAGCAGCATTCGCACGGTCGTGGTCTTGCCGGAGCCGTTGGGCCCGAGGAACCCGTACCGGTCGCCCGCGCGCACGTCGAGGTCGATGTGGTCGACGGCGAGTACCGAGCCGAAGCGCTTGGTGAGCGCGGTAGTGCGGATCATCGGAACCGTCCCCGGAACTGGTCGAGGTCGATGGCGGCATTGCTGATCACCGAACTGTCCACCAGCCCGGCGATGAGGTAACTGCGGTAACCGCGGTTCTCCACCAATACGGTCAGCAGCGGCACCTGGATCAGTTCGGCCTGACCGAACTGGACATGGACCGTCAATCCCCCGGCCTGTTTGGCGTTGGTCAGCGCGGAATCGCCGACGTCGCGCGGCAGCGCCAGCACCACGAACGACGTCAATCCTGTGCCGTACCGGGCGATCTGCGGCAAGCCGGGCACTTGGGGCGCGCGCGGATAGCCGGCCAGTTCCTCCGGCAACCGGGCGAAGCGGCCGACGTTGCCGAGCGCGCCGAGCAGGTCCGGCACCTTGGCGACGGTGAAGCCGGATCCGCTGCCGACCGGCGGGGTCAGCGTGGCCGGATCGGGCGTCCCGAACGAGACGTCGGTGAATGCGGTTTGCAGGACGGGCGCGGTCGCACCGCGCTCGGTCACCTCGACCCGGACCGGGATGCCGGTGGCCGGGTCGGCCCAGATGTCGACCTGGCCGATGCGGGTGTCGAGGTCGGTGGGCCGCAAGCGCAACCCGGCCGCGTCGACTCCGGCGATCCGCCGGGCGGGCAGGCCGGTCACCGGATCGGCCGGGTCGACCTGGAGGATGCGCCAGGCCAGTTCGGGCGGGAGCAGGTCCTCGCCCTGCGGTAACCGGATCGGCGCGGTGCCGACCAGTTCACTGAGCAGGTTCTGACCGTAATCCCAGACGTATTCGGCGTTCGGGGTCTGGTAGTAGTCGCGCTCGCCGAACCCGGTGATCACGTCGACCCGGTGCCGGTTGGGCGCCGCGTACCAGGCGCGCATGGTGGTGGTCCCGCTGAGCAGACCGGTGACGTCGGCGAGATCGGGGAGGCTGGGCAGGCCGAGCGCGGCGCTGCTCTGCGCGTAACCCTGGAACGACCTGCTGGTCGAGGCGAGGATGCGCTGGCGTAACTGGTTCACGCCGATCGGCGAGGTGCCCGCCGGGATCGCCGCGATGATCGACGGCAGCACGCACAACACGGCGACGGCCAGCGCGACCATCGCCCATCGTGTCAACGCCCGGTTCCGGACGGTGCCGCGTCGAAGTACTGTCACTCAGTCCTTTGTACATGGGGATGGCGAACTGGCTCAGCGGAGCGCGCAAAACCGACAAAACCGCAGTGGTATCACCTGATCCGGGTGACCGATCCGCTCCGGCTATCGTCGGTAAAGCCAGTTTTGTCGGGGAGCGGAGTCATCATCGTGAGTGTGTTGCCGAACCGGATACCCATCATCGCCGCGCCGATGGCAGGTGGTCCGTCGACACCCGCGCTCGCGGCGGCCGTGAGCAACGCCGGCGGCCTCGGCTTCCTCGCCGCCGGATACCTCACGCCCGCCGCGTTCGACGAGCGGCTGACCGCGATGGAGATGCTGACCGACGCTCCCTACGGGGTGAATCTGTTCCTGCCCTCGCCGCGCACGGGCGATCTGGGCGCGATTGACGCCTACCGCAAGCAGCTGGTGCCCAGGGCCGAGTCGCTCGGCGTCGCGCCCGGCAAGCCGTCCTGGGACGACGACGCGCTGGAAGCCAAGATCGACATCCTGGCCGAGCACCACCCGGCCGCGGTCAGCTTCACCTTCGACCGGCCGGATGTCGGCCTGTGCGACCGCATCCGGCAGGACAACCCGAACGCGGTGCTGATCGCCACCGTCACGTCGGCCGACGAGGCGCGGCTGGCCCAGACCAGTGGCGTCGACGCGCTGGCCGTGCAGGGCGCCGAGGCGGGCGGCCATCGCGGCATCTTCCGCGACGACCCGGCTCAGCAGGCGGGCGCGCCCGCGATCCCGCTGCTCGACCTGCTCGCTCAGGTGAGCGCGGTCAGCCCATTGCCGCTGATCGCGGCGGGCGGTCTGGCCAGTGGCAAGGACATCGCGCTGGCGCTGGATCGCGGCGCGATCGCGGCGGCGCTGGGCACCGCGTTTCTGTGCTGCCCGGAGGCCGGTACCTCGCAGACCCACCGCCGCGCCCTGCTGGACGCGACGTTCACCGAGACCGCGTTCACCCGCGCGTTCACCGGTCGTCCGGCGCGTGGGCTGGTCAACGGGTTCTTCCGCGAGCACGACGGGCACGCCCCGTTCGGCTACCCGGAGATCCACTACGTGACCCGGCCGATCCGCCAGGCGGCGGCCGCGGCGGGCGACCCCGACAACCTGCACCTGTGGGCGGGCACGAACTGGCAGTCGGTCACCGAGGAGCCTGCCGCCGAGCTGGTCGGCAGGCTCGCCGAGGAACTGGCCGACGCGCGGGTGCGGTAACTCAGCTCAACGGAAACAGATCGTCCACAAAGGAATTGCGGAACTTGCCGTCCGGGTCGAACCGGCGCAGCAGGGCCGCGAAGTCGGGAGCGCACGGGTAGCTCGCCACGATCTGGTTCGCCGGGATCGAGGTGAGCTTGCCCCAGTGCGGCCGCGCCCCCAGCGGCAGCAGCCGCTGCTCGACCTGCGCCAGCACCGGCGCGACGGCCAGCTCGTCCTTGACCCAGGTGAAGTGGAAGGTCACCGAGTCGCGGTGATAGCTGGGGCTGAGCCAGAGGTCGTCGCCGCGCACGGTGCGGATCTCGGAGATCTGGAGCACCGACTCGATCAGCTCGCCGATCTCGCGCAATGCGGCAACGGCGCGCCCGGCTTCCGTGCGCGGCAGGAAGAACTCGGACTGCAATTCCTCGCCCGCGCTCGGCGTGAACTCGGGGCGGAAGTGCGGTAGCCGTTCGTGCCAGGGGCCGGCCAGGCCGAGCTGCTGGGTCGCGTTGGTGGCGGGCATGTTCGGCACCGGGTTAACCGGCTCGGTCGCCGGATGCGCGCCCCGCCACCCCGGATCCGGTTCACCCACCCGGCGCTTCTGCCACACCACCGCCTCGCCGCTGGCCCAGCCGGTGAACGCGCTCACGCTGTACGCCGAACCGAACACCGCGTCGAACGACGCACCGATCTCGTCAAGTGGAACGCTGCGGTAGACCTGTTGCGCCACTTGGAAAGTCGGCTCGATGTCCAGGGTGAGCGCGGTGACGATGCCGAGCGCGCCCAGCGCGACGACCGCGCCCGGATCGGTGTCCCGATTCACTTCGACCAGCGTGCCGTCCGGCGCGACCAGGCTCAGCGCGGCGACCGCACCGGCCAGGCTCTGCTGACCGTTGCCGGAGCCGTGTGTGCCGGTGGCGACCGAACCGGCGACCGAGATGTGCGGCAGCGAGGCCAGGTTGGCCAGCGCGAAACCTTCCCGTTCCAGCGCGACCGCGACCTCCGCGTAGCGCAGCCCGGCCGCGACCGTCGCCGTGTTCTGTTCCCGGTCGATTTCGACCGTGCCGGGCAGTCCGTCGACCCGGACCAGATCGGCGGTGGTGTCGGCGATGAGGTTGAAGGAGTGGCCGGTTCCGAGCGCGCGGATCCTCGCGGTGCGCTCCACCAGCGCGCGCAGTTCGTCGACGGAGGTCGGCTGGTGCACGTGCGCGGCGCGGAAGGTGATGTTGCGCGCCCAGTTCGCGGTCAGCATGGGCATGACGTTAGCCGTCTTTTGCTGATCGACTTAGTCAGGTTAGGCTGTCCTAACCATGACGACGACCATCGCGGCACCGGCCAGGCCACTGCTCACGTTACGGGCCAGTGGCCTGGTGATCGCGTTGGGCGTGCTGGCGTTGATCGCGCTGCTGTCGGTGGCGATCGGGGCCAAGGCGATCCCGCTGGGCACGGTCGTGCACGAACTGTTCCACTACGACGGCTCGGACAACGGCGTGATCATCCGCAGCCTGCGCGTGCCGCGCACCGTGCTCGGCCTCGCCGTCGGCGTCGCGCTCGGGGTGGCCGGCGCGCTGATGCAGGGCCTGACCCGCAACCCGCTGGCCGATCCGGGGGTGCTCGGCATCAACGCGGGCGCGGCCGCCGCGATCGTCACCGCGATCGCCGCGCTCGGCCTGCGCACCCCCGCCTCCTACGTCTGGTTCGCGCTGCTCGGCGCGGGCATCGCCGCGGTTCTGGTCTACCTGCTCGGCTCGCGCGGCCGATCGTCGGCGACGCCGGTGCGGCTGGCACTGGCCGGTGGCGCGGTGACCGCCGTGCTCTCCTCCTTCGTCACCGGCCTCACGCTCCTGGACACCGCCGCCTTCAACGACTACCGGTTCTGGTCGGTCGGCTCGCTGGCCACCGAACCGCTCTCGATCCTTGCCGCGACCGGCCCGTTCCTGCTGATCGGCGTGGTGCTCGCGGCGTATCTCGCCCGCCCGTTGAACGCGCTCGCCCTCGGCGACGACACCGGCCGGGCACTCGGCGCGCATTTCGGCCGCACCCGAGCGCTCGGCGTGCTCGCGGTGACGTTGTTGTGCGGCGCGGCCACCGCGACCGTGGGCCCGATCGCGTTCGTCGGTCTCACGGTGCCGCACGTCGCCCGTGCGATCACCGGACCGGATCAGCGCTGGGTCCTGCCCTACTCGGCCGCGCTCGCCCCGATCCTGCTGCTCGGCGCGGACATCGTCGGCCGGATCACCGCGCGGCCGGGCGAGATCCAGGTCGGCATCGTGACCGCGTTCATCGGCGCGCCGGTGTTCATCCTGATCGCCCGCCGTCGCCGGATGGCCGCCCTGTGAGCGGAGCATGCGGAGCGAACCGACAAGCACAGGGAGCGCCGCGAACACCCGCCCGACACGACGACGCAACACTGTCAGCAAGCGGAGCATGCGGAGCGAACCAACTAGCACAGGGAGCGCCGCGAACACCCGCCCGACACGATGACGCAACACTGTCAGCGAGCGGAGCCTGCGGAGCGAACCAACAGACACAGCGACTCGTCGCGGACTGGCCGAGCGCCAGCGAGGTGGGTCCGTGACCGTCTTGCAAGCTGGCCGGGTCGCGCTGCGTTTACTCCCGCGCTCCGTCGTGGTCTGCGTAGCGACCGTCGTGCTGATCGTCGTCGTCGCGGCGATCACGTTGACCACCGGCGACTTCCCGATGCCGCTGAGCGCGTTGTTCGGCGACGGCAGCGCGCTGGACGAGTTCGTGCTGAACACGCTGCGGTTGCCGCGCCTGCTCACCGGGCTGCTGGTCGGCGCCGCGCTCGCGGTCAGTGGCGCGACCTTCCAGAGCGTGTCGCGCAACCCGTTGGGCAGCCCGGACATCGTCGGCTTCACCCAGGGCGCGGCCACCGGCGCGCTGATCGTGATCGTGGTGCTGCACCGTTCGAACACGCAGATCGCGCTGGGCGCGCTGATCGCCGGGCTGGCCACCGCGATCGTCGTCTACCTGCTGGCCATGAAACGGGGCGTCCAGGGGTATCGGCTGATCCTGATCGGCATCGGCGTCGCCGCCATGCTCACCGCGGTCAACGGTTACCTGATCACCCGGGCGAACCTGGCCGACGCGCAGGCGGCCGCGGTCTGGCTGACCGGCAGCCTCAACGGCCGCGACTGGTCCCAGGTCTATCCGATCGCGATCGCCCTGGCGATCCTGTTGCCGATCGCCCTGTATCTGGGCCGGGGCCTGCGCATGCTCGAACTCGGCGACGACACCGCCCGCTCCCTCGGCGTGCCGGCCGAACGGGTTCGGGTTGGTGCGGTGCTGGTCGGTGTCGCGCTGGCCGCGATCGCGACCGCCAGCGCGGGACCGATCGTGTTCGTCGCGCTGACCGCGCCGCAGGTCACCCGGCGACTCACCAAAGCGCCCGGCCCGAACCTCGTGCCGACCGCGTTGACCGGAGCCTTGCTGCTCTCGGCCAGCGACCTGATCGCGCAGCGGAGCTTCGCGGCGGACCAGCTGCCGGTCGGCGTGTTCACCGGCGTGCTCGGCGGAATCTACCTGGCCTGGCTGCTGAGCCGGGAATGGCGAAAGGGGCGTGGATGACCAGGCTTCGGGGCAGCGAGCTGACCCTCGGTTACGACAAGAAGACCATTGTGGACGGTCTGGACGTCACCATCCAGGACGACTGCTTCACGGTCATCGTCGGCGCCAATGGTTCCGGCAAATCCACGCTGCTGCGCGGTCTGGCCCGGATGCTCACCCCGAAATCCGGCGCGGTCTACCTGGACGGCAGGGAAATCCGGTCGCTACCCTCCAAAGAGGTCGCCCGCAGGCTCGGCCTGCTGCCGCAGGGCCCGATCGCACCGGACGGGATCACGGTCGCCGATCTGGTGGCCCGAGGCCGTTATCCGCACCAGGGCCTGCTGCGCCAATGGTCGGCCGAGGACGACAAGGCGACCAGCGAGGCGATGCGCGCGACCGGGGTCGAGGATCTCGCGGGCAGCTATGTCGGCGAGTTGTCCGGTGGACAGCGGCAGCGGGTGTGGCTGGCCATGGTGCTCGCCCAGCAGACCCCGATCCTGCTGCTCGACGAGCCGACCACCTATCTGGACATCGCGCACCAGGTCGACGTGCTCGATCTCTGCGCGTCGCTGCAGGAAGATCACGGCCGCACCCTGGTCGCCGTGCTGCACGATCTCAACCACGCCTGCCGCTACGCCGACCAGCTCATCGCGATGCGGGACGGCGCGATCGTCGCGCAGGGCGAGCCGAGCCGGATCGTCACCGCCGACCTGGTCGAGCACGTGTTCGGCTTGCGCTGCACCGTGATCGACGATCCGGAGACCGGAACTCCGCTGGTCATTCCGGCCGCTCGCCGCGCCGCCGCGCTGCTCAGGAACTGACCGGCCGGCGACCCAGCCATTCCTGGCGCAGGATCGCGTAGGACGCGACGTCCACCCGCTTGCCCTTGACCACCTCGCTCTGCACGAAGAAGCCTTCCCGGCGCATGCCGAGCCGCTCCATCAGGTTCATCGACGAGCTGTTGCGGCCGTTGCAGAGGCCGATCACCCGGTGAAACCCGTAGTGCTCGAACGCCAGCCGCAGCAGCGCGCAACCCGCCTCGGTGGCGTAGCCCTGCCCGGCGTGGGTCGGGTTCAGCACGAACCCGATCTCGGCGCGGCCCGAGTCGGCGTCGAGCAGTTCCAGGTTGAAGTCACCGATCAGCGCGCCGGAATCGCGGACCACGACCGCGACCGCGAGGCTGTCGCCCTCCTTGACCAGGTCGGTCTCGCCGAGCCGCCGCTTGAGCATGGCCCGCACCTCGCCCCTGGTCCTGGTGTCCGAGCGCAGAAACCGGGCAACCTCCGGCCTGCGGTGGATGTCGTACAGGGCATTGAGGTCATCGTCGCTGAACGCCCGCAGCACCAGCCGCGCGGTCCGAACCGGCAACACACTGCTCATGCTCTGCCTATGCGAAGAAGTGGGTCTTCGGGCGTTCCAACGCGACTCCATCAACCGTTATGTCCACTTTTTCATTGTAGAACGCGATCAAGCCGGTGATCGGCAACATCGGCGCGGTCGGGAAGTTGTAGGCCCAGGCCAGGTCGGCATGCACGGTGCCGTTGACCTCGACCGACCAGTAGTCGCTGGTCACGCCCTTGTACGGGCATTCGGTGACGGTGTCGGTGTGGCGCAGGTGGGCGAAGTTCACGTCGGTGCGCGGCAGGTAGTAGCGGGTGGGCAGCCCGGTCTCGAACACGAACACCGGCGAGTCCGACGCGGCCAGCACCAGACCGTCCAGTTCGACCAGGACGGTGCGCGCGGAGCGGATCGCGTCGACCCGGGTGTAGGGGTTGCGCGGGTGCACGAAGACCTGTTCGTCCTCCTCGTACCAGCTGTCCAGCCCGGCCCACTCGAACCGGACCCGGTTGGTCAGACCGGCGACCGGCGAATCGGTGTAGAGCCGCGCGACGCCCTCCCGCTGCACGTCACCGGCCTTGAGCCCGTGCCGCCGAGCCGGACCGCGACGCGTCGCCTGCACGGCGTCCTCGTCGACCAGCAGGTCCATCCGCACGTCTTCGGCCGGGAAGTAGTACTGCGGGTAGTTGGCCCACTCCCACACGTACAGCGCGTTGACCGAGTCGACGACGAGCGTGTCGCCGACGAACCCGCGAATGCGCCTCGGTACCGGTTCGGTGTGGTTGACCTCGACGATCGCGGCCGGGTAGTCCGCCATCTGCCTGCCTCCTTCACGGGAAACCCCTCGCCGCCAGCTTGCCAGGCGACGAGGCGTTCCGCCCTTCCGTGCCGAGTCAGGCCGTGTAGGAGTGCGCGCCGGTCCCGGCGTAGCCGCCGCCGTCGACGATCAGGTACTCGGGCCGGATCGGCTTGCCCGCCAGCCAGTTCTCCAGGATCTCCCGGGTGCCGGCCGCGTAGCGGGCCTGCGCGGTCAGCGTCGTGCCGGACACGTGCGGGGTCATGCCGTGGTGCGGCATGGTGCGCCAGGGGTGGTCGGCGGGCGCGGGCTGCGGGAACCACACGTCGCCCGCGTACCCGGCCAGCTGCCCGCTTTCCAGCGCCCGCACCACCGCGTCGCGGTCCATGATCGCGCCGCGCGCGGTGTTCACGATGTAGGCGCCGCGGCGCATGGTGCCGAGCAGTTCGTCGTCGAACAGGCCCTGGGTTTGCGCGGTGAGCGGGGCGTGGATGCTCAGCACGTCGATCGAACGGGCCAGCGAACGCACGTCCTCGTGGAAGGCCAGCCCGTATCGCTGCTCGATTTCGGCGGGCAGGCGGTGCCGGTCGTGGTAGTGCAGCCGCACGTCGAACGGCGCCAGCCTGCGCAGCACGGCCAGCCCGATCCGGCCCGCGGCCAGCACGCCGACGTCCATGCCTTCCAGGTCGAAGCTGCGCGCGACCGCGTCCGCGATGTCCCAGCCGCCCTCCAGCACGATCCGGTAGTCGGTGAGGTAGTCGCGCACCAGGGCCAGGATCTGCATGACCGCGTGCTCGGCGACGCTGATGCTGTTGCTGAAAGTTACTTCGGCGACGGTGATGTCGTTCTCGATCGCGGTGGGCAGATCGACGTGGTCCGAGCCGATCCCGGCGGTGATCGCCAGCTTCAGTTTGGGCGCGCGGGCCAGGCGTTGCGGGGTCAGGTAGGCGGGCCAGAACGGCTGGGAGATCACCACATCGGCGTCGGCCAGTTCCCGGTCGAGGACCGAGCCCGCGCCCTCCTTGTCGCTGGTGACGACGAAGGTGTGCCCGCCGTCCTCCAGGAACTTGCGCAGCCCGAGTTCGCCGGACACGCAGCCCAGCAACTGGCCCGGGGTGAAGTCGATCTGTTGCGGAGACGGAAGAGTCTGCCCGTCCGGGTAGCCCGCGATCTCGGGCGGCGAGTCGCGGACGAGCGGCGGCGGGTAGCCGTTCTTCGGGTCCGGATAGAGCACGCAGACGATCTTGGCCACGGTGGCCTCCTGACGTTGATGGGGTGATTCCCACTGTGTCGGCGCTGTGGCCCAACCGGAACGAAAACGTGGTTGGGCGGCCACAAGACGGTGTTGTGTATGCGTGATACTGTCTACAGTATGCTCAGTCCACGGGTTCCTGAGTTGCGGTCGCTTGAGCTGCTGCTCGCCGTCGACCGGGCCGGTTCGATCGGCGCGGCCGCGCACGAGTTCGGTCTCACCCAGCAGGCGGTGTCCGCGCGGATCCGCCGCACCGAGGCGATGGTCGGCACCGCGCTGGTCAACCGCGACGCGCACGGCTCGACCCTGACCCACGACGGCAGGCTGGTCGCGCAGTGGGCGCGGCAGATCATCGCGTCCGCGCAGGAACTGGACATCGGCATCGCCGCGCTGCGCGGCGATCACGAGGCGCACTTGCGCGTCGCGGCCAGCATGACCGTCGCCGAATACCTGCTGCCCGGCTGGCTGGTCCGCTTCTACGCGCAGCGCACCATCACCCACCGCTCCCCCATCAACGTCGAGATGACCGCGACCAACACCGACACCGCGCTGCGCATGGTGATCCAGGGCGAGGCCGAACTGGGTTTCGTGGAGGGGCCGAGCGTGCCGGGCAAGGTCGGTTTCCGCGAGGTCGCCGCCGACGAACTGTTCGTGGTGGCCACGCCCGACCATCCCTGGGCGCGTCGCGCCGACCATCGGGTCAGCGTGCGCGAACTGACCAGAACGCCATTGGTGCTACGTGAAGCGGGTTCCGGCTGCCGCCAGGTGCTCACCGCGCAACTGGGCCAGATCACCGAACCGGCCCTCGAACTGCCCAGCAACGCGGCGGTGCGGGCGGCCTGCGTGGCCGGGGCAGGACCATCCGTTCTCACCAGTTACGCGGTCGCCGACGACATCACCGCCGGCCGCCTGATCCGGCTCACCGTGCCCGAACTCGACCTGCGCCGTCATCTGCTCGCGGTCTGGGCCGGTCGCATCCCGCGCCCCAGCGGACCGGCCCGCGACCTGCTCACCAGCATCATCTCCGATTGAGGGTTCCACTCGGCGAACAGCCAGTTCTCGGCGAAAGTCTCACTGGGTGTTTCAATGACACACTTGAGGCATGGATTTCACCGATCCCGAGCGGATCATCACGTTCGTCAGCGAGCAACTGCCCGGCGCCGTGATCGATCGCGCCAGCGAGGCCAGCGGCGCACCCGAGATCGCCTGGGGCGACACGTTCATCTTCGCCGCGCCGGGCGACCGGATGCCCTTCGCCACCATCGTGATCAAGGACTACCCGGGGTTCGACACGCAGTCCAACTTGGACCGACCGGGCGCGTTCCGGTTGAACATCGGCGTCGGCAAAGCCAAGTTCACCGAGCTGATCGGCTACCCGCCCGCCGAGCACGCCGCCCACGCGACCGAGTTCGACTACACCGCCTTCGACACCCTCATTCCGCATCCCGCCTACGCGATCCAGGCCTGGGTGTCGATCGTCAACCCCGGCCCGAACACGACGGAATTGGCCGCAACCCTGCTGATGGAAAGGGCTCGTGCGGAACGTCCCGGTATCCGCACGAGCCCCTCAACAGTGCCGGATTTTTGGCGAGACTAGCTCGACAATAGTCCGGCGGCTCGGGCCCAGCGGTACTTCGCGCCCAGCACCGCGACCGGCTTCTCGGTCGTGTACGGGTAGGCGATCACGCCGTGCTGGTACAGATAGTCGCTGGCCTCCTCGACCTCCACGTCACCGGAGAGCGAGGCCACGATCGGCTTGGCGATCCCCTTCTGGCGGAACTCCTCGACGACCTCGGCGACGAGCTTGGCGAACACCATCGGCGGCGTGACGATGGTGTGCCAGTAGCCCAGGATCAGCGAATGGATCCGCTCGTCCGAGAGACCGAGCGCGATCGTGTTGCGATAGGTCGACGGCGGCTCGCCACCGGTGATGTCCACCGGGTTGCCCGCCGCGCCGAAGGGCGGGATGAACTTGCGGAACGCTTCGTCCAGGTCCGGCGGAATGGTCATCAATGACAGTCCATTGTCGACGCACGCGTCCGACAACAGCACGCCGGAACCACCGGCTCCGGTGATGATCACCACATTCTCACCGGCCGGGGTCGGCATCAGCGGCAGGCCATGCGCGTATTCGAGCATGTCGTTCAGGCCGGGCGCCCGGATCACGCCGCTACGGCGCAGGATGTCGTCGTAGATCCGGTCGTTCCCGGCCAGTGCGCCGGTGTGCGACGACGCGGCTTTCGCGCCCAGATCGGTCCGGCCCGCTTTGAGCACCACCACCGGCTTGCGCTGGGAGACCCGCTTGGCCGCATTGACGAACGCGCGACCGTCTTTGAGGTCTTCCAGGTGCATGGCGATCAGGTTGGTGTTGTCGTCGTGCTCGAAGAAGGTCAGCAGGTCGTCCTCGTCGATGTCGGCCTTGTTGCCGACCCCGACGATCGCGGAAACGCCCATCTTGGTCGACCGGCTGAAGCCGAGGATGGCCATGCCGATGCCGCCGCTCTGCGAGGACAACGCGACCCCGCCGCGCACGTCGTACGGGGTGCAGAAGGTCGCGGAGAGGTGCTCGGGCGTGTAGTAGTAGCCGTAGATGTTCGGCCCGAGAATCCGCACGCCGTGCTTGCGGGCGATGGCCAGGACCTCGTCCTGCAACTCCTGGTTGCCGGTCTCCCCGAAACCGGACGGGATCAGGATCGCCCCGGCGACGCCCTTCTGCCCGGCCTCCTCCAGCGCCTGCGGCACGAACTTGGCCGGTACCGCGAAGATCGCCACGTCGACCGGGCCGGGTACGTCGGTGATCGACCGGAAGACCTTGCGGTCCAGGATCTCCTCGGCCTTGGGGTTGATCGGGTAGATGGCGCCCGAGTAGCCGCCGTTGACCAGGTTGCGCATCACCGAGTTGCCGATCTTGCCGGTCTCGGCCGACGCGCCGATCACCGCGACCGCGGTCGGCTTCATGATCCGGTTCATCGCGGCCAGGATCTGCTCGTCGGTGAACTTCTCCGGGCCTGCGTGCTCGACCGGATCGATCAGCATCCGCACGTCGACCGCGGTCGCACCGGCCGAAGTGGCCAGGATCGGGTTCAGGTCGACCTCGGCCAGCTGCGGGAAGTCGCTGACCAGGTCGGACACTCGCCGGATGATCTCGGCCAGCGCCTGCCGGTCGGCCGGTTCGGCGCCGCGCGCACCGCGCAGGATCTCCGCGGCCTTGATCCCGTCGACCATGGCCAGCGCGTCCTCGGCGGTCGTGGGGGCGAGGCCGAAGGTGACGTCCTTGAGCACCTCGACCAGCACGCCACCGAGCCCGAACGCGACCACCTTGCCGAAGGTCGGGTCGGTGACCGCGCCCACGATCACCTCGTGCCCGCCGCTCAACTGCTGCTGCACCTGCACGCCGTCGATCTTCGCGTCCGCGTTGTACTTGCGGGCGTTCCCGACGATCGTGTCGAACCCGGCGGCCGCCTCCTGCGCCGAGGACACGCCGACCAGCACGCCGCCCGCCTCGGTCTTGTGCAGGATGTCCGGGGACACGATCTTGAGCACGACCGGAAAACCGATGTCCGCGCCGAGCTTCCCGGCTTCGTCGGCCGTCGTCGCCAGTCCCTCCCCTGGCGTGGGGATGCCGTAGGCGTCGGCTACTCGCTTGCCCTCCGGCGCGGTCAGCGACGTCCGGCCTTCCGCGATCGCCGCGTCGATGATCTGCTTGACCGTATCGCGGTCATACATGGTGGGGTCCCTTCAGATGACGTTCGCTGCGCGCAGTTCGGCGATGTGCGGGCCCGCGTAGCCGATTTCGGCCAGTACCTCGTCGGTGTGTTCGCCGAGCAGCGGCGAGCGCTCGACCGTGACCGGGGAGTCGGACAGCTTGAGCGGGCAGCCGACCGTGCGGAACGTGCCGCGCTGCGGATGATCGACCTCGACGACCGACTCCAGCGCGGCGAGAGTCTCGTCCTCGATCAGTTCCCTGGTCGACATGATCGGCCCGCACGGCACGTTCACCGCGTTGAGCGCGTCCATCACCTCGAACTTGCTGTGCTGCTCGGTCCACTCCTCGATCATCGCGAACATCTTGTCCAACTTGGACAGCCGGACTTCCGGTGTCGCCCACTGCGGGTCCTCGGCCAGTTCCTCGCGGCCGATCAGCTTCGCGATCGGCGCCCAGCCGACCGGTTGCACGATCACGTAGATGTAGTCGTTCGGGCCGCCCGGCGCGCAGCGCAGCGCCCACCCCGGCTGACCACCGCCGGAGGCGTTGCCGGAACGCGGCACCTCGTCGCCGAAGTGCTCGTTCGGGTACTCGCTCAGGCCGCCGTGCGCGAGCCGCTGCTGGTCGCGCAGCTTGACCCGGCACAGGTTCAGCACCGCGTCCTGCATGGCGACCTGTACCCGCTGCCCCTGCCCGGTCGACGTCCGCTGCAGCAGCGCGGCCAGGATTCCGGCGACCAGGTGGATGCCGGTGCCGGAGTCGCCGATCTGCGCACCGGTCGCGGTCGGCGGGCCCTCCTCGAAACCGGTCGTGCTCATCGCGCCACCCATCGCCTGGGCGATCACCTCGTAGGCCTTGAAGTCCGCGTACCGGCCGGGCCCGAAACCCTTGATGGAGGCGTAGACCAGCCGCTCGTTCAGCTCGTGCAGGTGCTCCCAGGTGAACCCGAACCGGTCCATCACGCCCGGTCCGAAGTTCTCCACCACCACGTCCGCGTCGCTGACCAGCTTGGTGAAGATCTCCCGGCCCTTGTCGTCCTTCATGTTCAGCGTGATGCTGCGCTTGTTGCAGTTGAGCATCGTGAAATAGAGACTGTCCACATCAGGCAGATCACGCAGCTGTCCCCTGGTCACGTCGCCCCGGCCGGGCACCTCGATCTTGATCACGTCCGCGCCGAGCCAGGCCAGGATCTGCGTCGACGACGGTCCGGACTGCACGTGCGTCATGTCGATGACGCGAATACCCTCCAGTGCCTTACCCATGCCGGCCTCCTACTTGTACATGGTCTGGTTCATGGTTCCCGGGGCGTACGCTTCCGGGTCGACCCACACGTTGATCAGCGACGGCTTGCCGGATTCCCGGGCCCGCCACAGGGCTTTGACGATGTCGCGCGGCTCGCGGACCTCTTCGCCGTAGCCGCCGAGCATCTTGGCGAACTGGTCGTAGCGCACGTCGCCGAGCGTGTTGCCGACGCGTTCCCGCTCGTGGCCGTACTTCTGCGCCTGGCCGTAGCGGATCTGGTTCATCGAGGAGTTGTTGCCGACGATCCCGATGAACGGCAGGTTGTAGCGGACCAGCGTCTCGAAGTCCCAGCCGGTGAGGCTGAACGCGCCGTCACCGAACAGCGCGACGACTTCCTTGTCCGGCCGGGCGTGCTTGGCGGCCAGCACGAACGGGATGCCGACGCCGAGCGTGCCCAGCGGGCCCGGGTCCATCCAGTGGCCGGGCGATTTGGGCTGCACCACCTGGCCGGAGAAGGTGACGATGTCGCCGCCGTCGCCGATGTAGATGGAGTCCTCGGTGAGGAACTCGTTGATCTCGTGCACCAGCCGGTACGGGTGGATCGGGTTGGCGTCGGAGAGCAACTGCGGCAGTCGCTTGGCCCGCGCCTTCTCTTCCACCTCGCGCAGTTCGTCCAGCCAGGCCAGCCGCGCGGTGTGCGCGTTCGCGTCCTTGCTGGCCGCCTCGGCGGCCGCGGCCAGCACCAGTCCGGCGTCGCCGACGATGCCCAGGCTGATGTCGCGGTTCTTGCCGACGGTGCGGTAGTCCAGGTCGATCTGGACGACGGTCGCGGTCGGGGAGAGGCGGCGGCCGTAGCCCATCCGGAAGTCGAACGGGGTGCCGACGATGACGATCACGTCCGCGTTGTCGAACGCGTAGCGCCGGGAGAGCTGGAAGTGGTTCGGGTCGCCGGGCGGCAGCGTGCCGCGGCCTGCGCCGTTCATGTAGGCCGGAAGATCAAGGGAACGCACCAGGTTGATCGCCGCGTCGCTGCCCCGGGTCGTCCACACCTGGCTGCCGAGCAGGATCACCGGTTTCTGGGCGTGCGAGAGCAGATCCGCCAGCTTCTGGATGTCGCCCGGATCGCCGAGATTGCGGGTGGACGCGCGGTAGTGGCCCGCTTCGGGGATGCGCGCCTGCTCCAGTGGCACCTTGGCGTCGAGCACGTCGCGCGGGATCTCCAGGAACGACGGTCCCGGCGCGCCGTTGTAGCACTCGCGGAAGGCCATCGACACCATGTCGGCGACGCGCGCGGTCGACGGGACCGTCGCCGCGAACTTGCTGATCGGCGTCATCATGTCCACGTGCGGCAGGTCCTGCAGTGAGCCCATCTTGTGCTGGGTCAGCGCGCCCTGGCCGCCGATCAGCAGCATCGGGCTCTCCGCGCGCAGCGCGTTGGCCACACCGGTGACCGCGTCGGTCGTGCCGGGGCCCGCGGTCACCACCGCGCAGCCGGGCTTGCCCGTGATGCGCGCGTAGCCGTCGGCGGCGTGCGCGGCGACCTGCTCGTGCCGTACGTCGATGACCGCGATGCCTTCGTCGACGCAGCCGTCGTAGATGTCGATGATGTGCCCGCCGCACAGCGTGAAGATGGTGTCGACGCCCTCGGCCTTGAGCGCCTTCGCCACCAGATGGCCGCCTGATATCTGCGGTTGTTCGGCCGCAGGCCCGGCGGTCGCGGGCGCGGCTCCGTTTGCCGCCGCGGTCTCAGTCGCTGTCCGCGCCATTGCTGGTCAACTCCTCGGGTTCGTCGACGATCTGTCGACTGTATACACTATGCGGTACACATATCGTCGGCAAGGACAAAGTTCCATTGGTCACGTCGACACATTCGCGCAGCAACGACACCAGCCGCTGATCAGCGCATTCGGCATGTTCGGCAAGGACGGTGACCGCATCCGCGACCAACGACCGCGCGATCGACGTCCGCCCTGCCATTCGACGTAACCGGCGCAGATCCGGCCGCACCGACAGCGCCGCCCGCGCACACCGTGCCACCAGCACCGCCGACACCGGCGCTCCCCGCGTACCGATCAACGGCGCTGCCAACGGGATCAGCGCATCGCGGCCCTCGTCCGAGCACGCGTCGTTGACCCGGCGCGCGACGCTGGCCAGTACCGGATGGACGCAACGCGGATGGTCGGTCCACCGTTCACCGGCCAGCACGGACACCAGTTCGAGCAGGCATCGCCCTTCGCGCGGGTCGCGGTGCCGCCCGCTGCTCAGGATCATGCCAGCGCCAGCGTTCGCCCTGGTTGATGCAGCGCGGGCACCAGCGCCAGGCAAGCCAGGGCGAACACCGCGGCGGCCACGAACCCCGCCGCGCCACCGCCGACCGCGACCACCCCGACCCCGAGCACTCCCCCGATGCCCTTGGCCGAATACAGCACGCCGAAGTTGGCCATCGCCGACTCGTCACCGAAGAACCCGTTGACCACCCGGGGCAGCAACGCGTACGCGGTGCCCAATCCGACCCCGGCCAGGCACACGCCTGCCACGAACAAACCGGCCCAGTGGTACTGCGCGGCGCCCAGCAACAACAGCTGCCCGACCGCACCAACGGCGACCGCCGCGAACAACATCCGCCGCCGCCCGAACCGGTCACAGGCCAGCCCGGCCGGTCCGCGCACCGCGCCGCTGGCCGCCGCGAACAACACCGCCACCGCGATCGCGAACCACCAGCCCCAGTTCGCCCGGTTCGCGAACACCGCCAGATAGCCGATGTCGAACAGGCAACCGGCGGAAACGCAGACCACCACCGCGTACATCAGCCAGGCGGCCGGGCAGCGCAGCAGTTCGCTGGGCGTGTAGCGCCGGATCGCCGGCCAGTTGTCGCGCAGGCCTCGGTTGACCGACTTGTCCACCGCCCACACTCGCGGATCGACCTCGCCCGGCCACCAGTTCGGCGGCGGGTTGCGCAGCACCAGCGCGGCCGCGCCGACCACCACCAGCACCACGACCGCCGCGATGTCCAGCAGCAGCACGGCATCCGGCGGAGTGGCGAAGATGCCGAGCAGGATCAAGACCGGGATCGCGCCATAGGCGAACGCGCCGGTCAGCGCGCTGGCCAGGGTGGCCCGCTCCGGGTACCAGCGGCTGACCGCGCGCAGGCAGCTCCCGTACACCAGCCCGGACCCGGCCCCCGAGACGACGCCATACCCCAGCGCCAACGTGACGAAGTCGCGGGCGTGCGCCAGCGCGAGGAGTCCCCCGGCGCACAGCACCGCGCCGAGCAGCACGTCGAACATCGGCGTGGTGCGGCGCCCGGTGCGCGCGAAGCCGACCGCGATCGCCTGCGCGGCCGCCCAGATCGGCAACAGCCAGGTCGCGTCCGGCACCGGCCAGTCGTGGCCGGAACCGAGCGCGGGCAGGATGATGCCGAACCCGTACTGGCCGGCGCTGACCGCGAACATCGCGGCCAGGCCGGCGGCCAGGATCCAGCGCCGGGAGCGGCCGAGCAGGTCGCGGTCGGTTTCGCCGATCCGATAACTGCGGCGATAGACATCGCGGACCTCGTGAGTAACCGGATACACCTGCGGTTCGAGCATCGGGACCACCGCACCTTTGTATACAGTATGTGATAGCCTGTATAGCAAGCGGCGGGCCGCCCCGCAAGGGATCGGCCCGCCGCAAATTTCAACAATCAGGCGGGTATGCGCTCCGGACCACTGGTCAGCGCCAGCAGGTCGATGGCGGCGTGCACCGTCCGCAACAACGGCGCCTCGACCCCGGTCATGTCGGCGATCTCCACCACGGCGGCGATGATCGCGTCCAGCTCCATCTGCTTGCCGCTCTCGAAGTCCTGCAACATCGACGTCTTGTGATGGCCGACCCGCTCAGCGCCGGACAGCCGCCGCTCGATGGAGATGCCCGGCTGCGAACCGACCGCCGCCGCGATCTCCAGCACCTCGTGCATCATCCGCTCGACCGCCCAGCGGGTGCCGCGGTGCTGGCAGATCTCCACCATGGTGCCCCTGGTGAGCGCACTGATCGGGTTGAAGGCGACGTTGCCCATCAACTTGATCCAGATGTCGTCACGCAGGTTCTGTTCCACCGGGCATTTCAGCCCACCCGCGATCATCGCCTCGCTGAACGCCAGGCAACGCGGGGAAATACTCGTGTCGGGCTCCCCGATCGAGAACCGGGTGCCCTCAAGATGTCGGATCACCCCCGGCGATTCGATGACCGCCGCCGGATAGACGACGCAGCCGATCGCGCGTTCGACCGGCAGGACGGCGGAGGTGGCACCGCCGGGGTCGACCGCTTCGATCCGGCGGCCTTCGTAGGGCCCGGACAGGCCGTGGAAGTACCACCAGGGAATGCCGTTCTGCCCGGCGATCACCGCGGTGTCCGGACCGAGCAGCGGTTGGATCAGCGATCCGGCCGATGGGTAACTGTGCGCTTTGAGGCCGAGGAAGATGTAGTCGACCGGGCCGATGTCGGCCGGGTCATCGGTGGCTGGTGGGTGGGCGAGAAAATCACCGCGTGGGCTGAGCACCCGGATTCCGTCCGTGCGCAACGCTCGCAGATGCGCTCCCCTGGCGACCAGATGCACGTCCGCGCCGCCCCGGTGCAGGGCAGCTCCGACGTACGCGCCGATCGCCCCGGCGCCAAGGATTGCGACCTTCACGACAGGCTCCTCTCGTGCGTGGTACGATAGCATACTGTATACAGTTTGCTGGTGTCCAGAATCCAATGAGGGCTCCAGCACAACGGATATCGCGAATCAGCCACCGAACGGCATCATTGTTGTCGGTACTCGGTGCGACTCTTGATCGATCACGGAAGGATGGTTATGAACTGGGCGGAACAGACCGAGCCACAGCTCGGTGACCTGGAAAGAACCCTCGCGGACGACCCACGCTGGCATGCCAGCCTGCGCCGCCTGCGCGCCATCATGACGCTGCGCCAGCACTTCGCGGGCCGGCGCGGACCGATCGCGGCGACCGGCATCGCGCTGGCCACCGCCGCGACCCTGCTCGTGCTCGGCCTGTGGCTGACCGTCCCGGCCTCCACCACAGCCATCACCGCACTGCTCGCGGGCTGTGTGCTCGCGGGCGGGATCGCGTTCGCGGTCACCTTGGCGGTACTCGACCCGCGTTCGGTGCCGCCCGTCCGGGAACACCACCCTAGATAGTTGATTGAATACAAAAGCCCGTATGGTAATGTCACGACGAAGTCGCAGGCAGAGCTGGGGACGGGAAAGCAATGGACGGTAACGCGATCGTCGCTGGTGGCGACACCAGCAAACGCCGCCAGGAGATGCGCGCCGCGTTCTCCGGCAGCGCTCCTCGTCGAGTCGAACGGCCTGCGCCACTGCGCCAGGCCGTTTACGACTCGCTGATCGAGCTGATCATCTCCCGGGTCCTCAAGCCCGGTCAGCACCTGGTCGAGAACGAACTGGCCGAGCAGCTCGGCGTGAGCCGCCAGCCGGTTCGGGAGGCCCTGCAACGACTCCAGACCGAAGGCTGGGTGGACCTGCGCCCCGCGCAGGGCGCGTTCGTGCACGAGCCCACCGAGGACGAAGTCGAGCAACTGCTCGCCGTCCGGTGCCTGCTGGAAACCGAATCCGCGCGCCTCGCCGCGTCGAACACCTCCCCGGCCGTCGTGAAACAGCTGCGCAAGGTGCTCAAGGAGGGCAGGGCGGCGGCCACCGCGAACGACGTGGAGACCGCGGTCGCGGCCAACTCCGAGCTGCACGGCCTGATCACCACCATGTCCGGTAACGCGGTCCTCGGGGAGCTGATTTCCCTGGTCGACCGCCGGGTCCGCTGGTACTACACGCCGCTGGCCAAACAGCGCGGCGTGGCGTCCTGGAAGGAACACGCCGAGATCATCGAGGCGATCAGCCGGGGCGACGAAGCGCGTGCCGCCGAGGCCATGCGCATGCACACCGAGGAGACCAGGGCCGCATCGCACGAACACGCCACCGACGACGAGGCCGAACCGGCCAGGGGCCGCGGACGGCGGTAAGCCATCCGCGGCACCCCAGATCGGCAGCGACTCAGAGACTGGCCTCGCGGCCGGATACGACGGTGCTGCCTTCGGCTGCCGCGATCGGCGGCGGCTCGTCGACGGAAGCCGCGGGTGCCGGCGACGGGTTGCGCAGCACGATCGCGATCAGGCCGGACACGATCGCCATGGCGGCGGCGATGTAGAAGTCCAGCTTCCACGAGCCGGTTTGCGCGAACAGGAACGCGGCGAGGTAGCCCGCGAACACGCCGCCCGCGGCCTTGCCGGTGTAGATGATGCCGTAGTTGATACCGGAGTTGCCCCGGCCCCAGTAGTCGCCGACCAGCGCGGGATACAGGCTGAACAGCGGCCCCCAGGTGCCGAACGCCACGCAGGTCTCGACGACGAACAGTGGACCGCTGTGGGTGAACGTCATCGCCAGCAGCATCAGCCCCATGATGCAGAAGGAGATGAACATGGTCAGTTCACGGCCGAGGTGATCGGAGATCCAGCCGCCCACCCAACGCATCACCCCGTTGGGAATCCGGCTGTAGGTCGCGGCGGCCAAGCCGACCGCCGCGCCGAGCGCGACGTCCGCGGTGGCGATCGCGGCGACGTGCGCGGTGACCATCAGCCCGGCGCCGGTGATCAGGGTCAGCCCGATCCACGCCGCGTAGGCCTGCCAGGTGCGCAGCATCTCGCGAGGCGTGTAGTCCCGGCTGGTGGTGTAGGTCCGCTTCGTCGACTTGCGATCTTCCTTGATGTTGAAGCCGGGTGGCAGGTAGCCCTTGGGCGGATAGCGCAGGAACTGCGCGGCCACCACGATGACCACCAGCATCACGATGCCCATCAAGGTGAAGGCGTTCTGGTAGCCGAACGTGCCTTTCTTGATGTAGCCCTGGAGGAATGGGATGAACAACGCCGAACCGGCACCGAATCCCATGTCGATCAGGCCGACCGCGAGACCGCGTTTGCGCGCCTCGGGAAACCACTTCAACGCGTTGTTCACGCAGTTGCAGTAGATATAGCCGGGCCCGAGCGCACCGAGTCCATAGGCGATCCAGAGTGCGACCGCGGAATGGGTGTGCGCGCTGACCAACCAGCCCGCTCCGGTTACCACGCCCGCGGCGGTGGTGAACCAGCGTGGTTGCCACCGGTCGGACCACCGTCCGCTTGGGATCATGAACAGTGAGGCGACAACAACGTAGATGGTGAAGGTGAAGGCGACCGCCGTCAGACCGACATGGTTGGCCTTGGCGTACGGCTCCTCGAACAAGGTGAACGTGTACTCGTACGGGCTGATCATCAACATGACCAGCAAGGCCACAATGGCCTGAAACCACCTATTGTGTAATAAGCCCGACAACTGGGGCATCGGGCGGGCGTTCTCGGCGATCGTCATCGGAGCACCCCGCAACAGATTGTTGGCAGCGTTATCGGCAGCAGCATTGACGGCACAACGGACAGTGACCGGGCTCGGCCAACCGTCCTGCCGCGTTGCTCAGCTCGTCGGATCATCTCGGTGTGCGTCCTTTCCATCGGGTTCGCTCCACCGCGGCCGCGTGGTCGGCGAGCCCCACGCGAAATTGCATACTGTCTGGAGTAGCCATGATGTCTCCCGTTGGCACGTCTGTAAAGTGTTTGTTTCCTAAGTTGACCAAGCGTGACCAGCCCGAGTCCGGCAATTCACGTTTTCACTGCCCCACAACGAAAAACTGTGCCCTGGACGCTTCGCCACGCGATCGTCTACAGTATGCAATCGTGTCCGACAATCCCGAACTGCTCGCCTTCAACCGCGCACTCGACGAGCTGGAGCGCAAGTTGCGCGGCCTGCGGCAGGACCTGGCCCGGTTGCGGCCCAGCCCCGACCAACCCGAAAACCTCTGGACCGACGACGAGGGCCTCGGCGGATTCGCCAGCACCCTCGGCAAATCGGCGTGAAAGGGCGACCAGATGGACTTGTACGAATTCCAGGCCCGCGACCTATTCGAATCCCGTGGTGTGCCGGTGTTGCCCGGCCAGGTGGTGGAAACCGCGGACGCGGCCCGCGCGGCAGCGCAGAGCATCGGCGGCGCGGTCGTGGTCAAGGCCCAGGTCAAGACCGGTGGCCGGGGCAAGGCCGGCGGCGTGAAACTCGCCTCGACCCCCGACGAGGCCCACGCCAAGGCCGACGCGATTCTCGGGATGGACATCAAGGGCCACACCGTGCACCGGGTGCTGATCACCCAGGCCAGTGACATCGCCCAGGAGTACTACTTCTCCTTCCTG
>DATFHN010000114.1:0-36134 GCA_035248365.1 Pseudonocardiaceae bacterium
CCAGGGTCTCACCAAGAAAGAGATCCTGATGCTGACCCGCGAGAAGGACAAGCTGGCCCGCACCCTCGGCGGTATCCGCGACATGCAGAAGGTGCCCAGCGCCGTCTGGATCGTGGACACCAAGAAGGAGCACATCGCCGTCGGCGAGGCGCGCAAGCTGAACATCCCCGTCGTCGCGATCCTGGACACCAACTGTGACCCGGACGAGGTCGACTACCCGATTCCGGGCAACGACGACGCGATCCGCTCGGCCGCGCTGCTGACCAAGGTCGTGGCCGAGGCCGCTGCCGCCGGTCTGATGTCGCGCGCCGGCCGCCGGGACGCGCCGGAGGGCGAGGACAAGCCGGAGCCGGGTATCGCCGCTGACGAGCCGCTGGCCGAGTGGGAGCTGGAGCAGCTCACCAGTGGTGACGCTGCCCCCGCGGCTCCCGCTGCCGAGCCTGCCGCTGTTGCCGCGGAAGCGGGCTCCGAGCCGTCCGCCTGATCGAATCGACGCTCCGGCAGGGTCTGGCAAAGACCCTGCCGGAGCAGCATCAACCTAGGGATACGACCCGCGCGTGAACCGCGGAAGGAACGGATAACGCACGATGGCGAACTACACCGCGGCCGATGTGAAGCGGCTGCGCGACATGACCGGCGCCGGCATGATGGCCTGCAAGAAGGCGCTGGAAGAGTCTGACGGCGACATCGAGAAGGCCGTTGAGCTGCTGCGCATCAAGGGTGTCAAGGATGCGGGCAAGCGCGCGGAGCGCGCGACCGCGAACGGCCTGGTCATCGCCGAGGACGGCGTCATGATCGAGCTGAACTGCGAGACCGACTTCGTGGCCAAGAGCGCCGACTTCGTCGCGCTGGCCGAGAAGATCGTCAAGGTGGCCAAGGACGGCAAGATCGCCGACGTCGAGGCCCTCAAGGCCGCCGACCTGGGCGATGGCAAGACCGTCGAGGCGGCCATCCAGGACCTGTCCGTCAAGATCGGCGAGAAGCTGGAGCTGCGCCGGGTCGTCGTGTTCGACGTCGTCGTCTCCACCTACCTGCACCGCCGGGCCTCGGACCTGCCGCCTGCCGTTGGCGTGCTGGTCGAGTACACCGGCGACAACGGCGAGGCTGCCCGGCAGACCGCCATGCAGATCGCCGCGATGAAGCCCCGCTTCGTCACCCGCGACGATGTGCCCGCCGACCTGGTTGCCAACGAGCGCCGGATCGCCGAGGAGACCGCGCGCGAGGAGGGCAAGCCGGAGCAGGCTCTGCCGAAGATCATCGATGGTCGGCTGAACGGTTTCTTCAAGGACGTCGTGCTGCTCGACCAGCCGTCCGTCCAGGAGTCGAAGAAGACCGTCAAGGCGGTGCTCGACGAGGCCGGCGTGACAGTCACCCGTTTCGCCCGATTCGAGGTCGGGCAGTCCTGAGCCATGACTGACAGCGGGGTCCTACCGCGGAGCTGCGTTCTCCGCGGTGACCCCGCTTCGTCATGTTCGGCGACGTGGGCCGCGTTGTCGCGGTGAGGCGGCAGGCACATTCCGGGGGTTCAGGCGAAATGCGCGAGGAGAAGGCCGTGACCACAGCAGAACAGCAGATCGAGCCGGTGACGGCGGACAACGACGGCTTTCCTCCGGTTGGCTACCACCGGGTCTTGCTCAAGCTCGGCGGCGAGATGTTCGGCGGCGGTTCCGTCGGGGTCGACCCGAATGTCGTGCAGACGGTCGCGCGACAGGTCGCGGACGTGGTGCGCAGCGGCGTGCAGATGGCCGTGGTGATCGGTGGCGGCAACTTCTTCCGCGGCGCGGAACTCGAGCAGCGCGGGATGGACCGGTCCCGTTCGGACTACATGGGCATGCTCGGCACCGTGATGAACTGCCTTGCCCTGCAAGACTTTCTGGAACGCGAACACGGCATCGACACCCGCGTGCAGACCGCGATCACGATGGGCCAGGTCGCTGAGCCCTACATTCCGCGGCGCGCGATGCGGCACCTGGAAAAAGGCCGCGTGGTGATCTTCGGCGGCGGCATGGGCATGCCGTACTTCTCCACCGACACTCCGGCGGCGCAGCGCGCGCTGGAGATCGGCTGCGAGGTCGTGCTGATGGGCAAGGCGGTCGACGGTGTGTACACCGCGGACCCGAGGACGGACCCGACGGCCGAGCTGCTGGCCCAGATCACGCACCGGGAAGCACTCGAACGGGGGCTGAAGGTCGCCGATGCGACCGCGTTCAGCCTCTGCATGGACAACAATATGCCGATGATCGTGTTCAATTTGCTCACCGAGGGGAACATCGCGAGGGCGGTGCGTGGTGAGAAGATCGGCACGTTCGTCGGTACGCCCGGCAGCCGACGTTCCGCATAAGAGAATCAGCGCGCACACCTAGGAGTAGCCGTGATCGACGAGACTCTCTTCGATGCAGAAGAGAAGATGGAAAAAGCGGTGACCGTGGCCAAGGACGAGCTGAGCGCGGTGCGCACCGGACGCGCTACTCCGTCGATGTTCTCTCGGATCAACGTCGAGTACTACGGCTCGATGACCCCGCTCAACCAGATGGCCGCGATCAACATCCCGGAAGCGCGGATGGCGATCGTCAAGCCGTTCGACAACAGCCAGCTGAACAACATCGAGAAGGCGATCCGCGACTCGGACCTCGGCGTGAACCCGAGCAACGACGGCACCATCATCCGGATCGTGTTCCCGCAGCTGTCCGAGGAACGGCGCAAGGAAATGGTCAAGCTGGCCAAGACCAAGGGCGAGGACGCGAAGGTCTCGATCCGCAACGTGCGGCGCAAGGCCAATGAGGAACTGCACCGCATCCAGAAGGATGGCGAGGCGGGCGAGGACGAGGTCGTGCGCGCCGAGAAGGAACTGCAGAACGTCACGGACCGTTATGTCGCACAGGTCGACGAGCTGATGAAGCACAAGGAAGCAGAACTGCTCGAGGTCTGAGCAACGGCCGGGCGAAGTGAGTATCGAGAACCTGATGGGCAATGCGGCTCCCGACGGACGGGCATCCGGGCAATCGGCGTCCGCCGAGGAGCCTGCGAAAAAGGACGCGCCTTCAGCCGCGTCGGTGAATGGGCATGGGCCGGCGGCAGAGGCACCCGCGAGAGCAGGGCAGCCCAACGAGGGAGCCGAAGTCGAAGGCCAGGGCGCGTCCGTGGCTGCCGAGGCCGCGCCGGTTGTTGCGGGGAAGGTTTCCAAGGCGGGGCGGGATCTGCGGGCGGCTATCGCGGTCGGGGTTGGGCTTGGCGCCGTCGTCCTGGTCTCCCTGCTGACCATTCGCGAGCTGTTCATCGGGGTCGTCGCGGCCGCGATCGTGGTGGCGACGATCGAACTGGCTGGGGCGTTGCGCCGGGCCGCCAACATCGAGGTCGCGCTGGTTCCGGTGCTGATCGGCGGGCAGGCCATGATCTGGCTGTCCTGGCCGTTCCACACCAACGGTCTCTTCGCCGCGTTCGTACTGACCGTGCTGGGCTGCCTGGTCTGGCGTTTCCGGGGCGGCAGCGAGAACTATCTGCGCGATGTCACCGCGTCGATCTTCACGCTGACCTATGTCGCGTTGTTCGCTTCGTTCGCGGCGTTGCTCGTCGAGCCGCATGACGGCACCGCGCGTGTTCTGTGCTTCCTGATCGTCGTGGTCTGCTCGGACACCGGCGGCTACGTGGCGGGGGTGTTGTTCGGCAAGCATCCGATGGCGCCCTCGATCAGCCCGAAGAAGTCCTGGGAGGGACTGGCCGGATCGCTGGTCGCGGGCATCATCGGCGGCGCGCTGTCGGTCTACCTGCTGCTGCACGGGCACTGGTACCTGGGCGTGCCGTTCGGGGCGGCGCTGGTGATCACGGCGACCGGTGGGGATCTGGTCGAGTCGTTGATCAAGCGCGACCTGGGCATCAAGGACATGGGCAATCTGCTGCCCGGCCACGGTGGGCTGATGGACCGGCTGGACTCGCTGCTGCCCTCGGCGATCGCGGCCTGGATGTTGTTGACGTTGTTCGTCCCGGCCTGAGATGGCCGAACCCACCCTGCCCAGCCCGAACATCTGGTACTGGCCCGGGATCTACGAGATCGAGAACCGGGCGCAGGACGTGCACGGCGCGATCTGGGCGGCGCTGCGCGAGGAGATCGACTGGGCCGGGCGGGATGTCCTCGACGTCGGCTGCGGCGACGGCTTTCACCTGCCGGTGTTCGCCGCCGCCGCGCGTTCCGTCGTGGGGGTCGAGCCGTATCAGCCGCTGGTGCGCCGGGCCCGGGACCGCGTTGCCGAACTGGCCAATGTCGCTGTGCTCGCCGGTGGCGCCGGGCGGCTGCCGGTTCCGGCGGCCAGTGTCGACCTGGTGCACGCGCGCACCGCGTACTTCTTCGGGCGCGGCTGTGAACCGGGGATGGCGGAAGCGGATCGGGTACTACGGTCGGGCGGGGCGCTGGCGATCGTGGATCTCGATGTCAGCCGCGCGCCGTATGGCGACTGGATGCGGGCCGACCTGCCTGACTACGACCCGGCCGATGTCGAGGCTTTCTTCGCCGAGTACGGGTTCCGTTGCCGGAAGGTACTCACCGAATGGCGTTTCCCGGACGCCGCCAGCCTGGTCTCGGTGTTGCGGATCGAGTTCTCCGAGCGGGTCGCCGAGTGGGCGATCGCCGAGGTCACCGGGTTGAGCATCCCGGTCGGTTACCGGATCCATGTCCGGGAGAAACCGACCGGGCTGCTCCTGCCCCGGTGAACATCACGACTCGTCGGTTTCGGCCTCGGTGGCCTCGTCCGCTGCCTCGTCGGAACCGTAGGGATCGGCGTCGGCGAGGATCAGATACAGCTCGCGCCGAGTGTCGGTGATCAGCTTGGTGGCCTTGGACTTCAGGTCCGGACCGGCCACGTTGGCGACCTGGCGCGCGGCGTCCATCAGGCTCATCAGAGCTTCGCGCAGCGCGACGTCACCGGCATCGACGTCGTCGGCGGCCTGTTCCCACGGCGGGGTCTTGTCCAGCTTGGCCGCTTCGGTCTTGCCGTCCTCGGTGATCGAGTAGAGCCGCTTGCCGCCTGCGTCGGTCTGATCGGTGATGATCAGGCCTTCGTCGGCGAGCAGTTGCAGGGTCGGGTAGACCGAACCGGGGCTCGGCCGCCACCAGCCACCGCTGCGCGCGGCGATCTCCTTGATGATCTCGTAGCCGTGCATGGGCCTCTCGGCCAGCAGGATCAGCACGGCGCTGCGCACGTTGCCGCGACGGGCCCGGCCTCGGCCGCCGTGACCGCGACGCTCACCGCGCCGTCCGCCCCGGGGGCCTCCCGGGCCGAAACCAGGGCCGAAACCGGGCGGGAAGCCGGGGCCACCGAAACCCGGGCCGCCGAAACCGGGGCGGTGCGGGAATCCGGGCAGGCCTTCCGGCGGGAAGCCGGGGCCGCCCTGCTGGGTGAATCGGTCGCCGCCGAAGCCGCGACCCCCGTGGGGGCCGCCGTGTTCGTGGTGGCGCCTGGCCTGGCCACGAGCCTCGCGGACGCGCTGCTTGAAGGCGCGGCGCACCTCGTCGAAGGGGTTGTCCCAGCGCTGGCCGCCAGCATCGAATGGAATGTCGTTCATTTCCGATATCTCCGTTTCATCGTTACGCGACGGACCGATCCGTCGCGATGCACTAACGATATATCGGAACCTATCGGGATGCAACGTTAGCGATACAGATCTCAGCGGAAGGCGCTGAGGCCGGTGACCGACTGGCCGATCGTGAGGGCGTGCACCTCCTCGGTGCCTTCGTAGGTGAGCACGGTCTCCAGGTTGCTGGCGTGCCGCATGACCGGGTAGTCCAGCGTGATGCCGTTGGCCCCGAGGATCGTGCGCGCGCTGCGGGCGACCTCGATGGCGCCGCGCACGTTGGCCAGCTTGGCCAGGCTGACGTGGTTCGGGTGCAGCGTGCCGGCGTCCTTGAGCCGCCCGACGTGCAACGCGAGCAGCCCGGCCCGGTTCACCTCGACCACCATGTCGGCGAGTTTGCGCTGGGTCAGCTGGAAACCGGCGATGGGCTTGCCGAACTGCTCGCGCGTGCCCGCATAGTCCAGAGCGGACTCGTAGCAGGCCCGCGCCGCGCCGACGACGCCCCAGGCGATGCCGAACCGCGCCTCGTTCAGGCAGGACAGCGGGCCTTTGAGGCCTCGAACGTCGGGAAAGGCGGCCTCGGCGGGGAGCCGGACGCCTTCGAAGACCAGTTCTGCCGTGATCGACGCGCGCAGCGACAGCTTGTGTGGCACCTCGCGTGCGGTGAAACCGGCCGTGTTGGTGGGCACGACGAAGCCGCGGATGCCCTCGTCCGTTCCGGCCCAGACCACGGCGACGTCGGCCAGGGTGCCGTTGGTGATCCACATCTTGGCGCCGTCGAGCACCCAGTCCGACCCGTCCCGGCGCGCCCTGGTGCGCATCGAACCGGGGTCCGAACCGGAGTCGGGCTCGGTGAGACCGAAGCAGCCCAGCGCCTCGCCGGTTGCCATCCTGGGCAGCCATTCCTGGCGCTGCTCCTCCGATCCCCAGCGGTGGATGGCGAACATGGCCAGCGAGCCCTGCACGGACACGAAGCTGCGCAGTCCGGAATCGATCGCCTCCAGCTCGCGGCAGGCGACGCCGTAGGCGACCGCGCTGGTGCCGGAGCAGCCGTAGCCCTCCAGGTGCATGCCGAACACGCCCAACTCGCCAAGGCCCTTGGCGATGTCGCGGGGCAGCGCGCCGAGTTCGTACCACTGCGCGATGTTCGGGAGGAGTTCGGCGCGGGCGTAGCGGCGCACGGTGTCCCGGACGTCCCGTTCGGCGTCGCCGAGTTCGGCGTCCAGGGCTAGGAAGTCCATCGGGTCCGGTGTCGCCGCCATGTTTCCTCCGCTGAGGTTCTCGGGTCAGTCGTCCTGGGCCGATTCTCGCAGCCGTTCGACGGACTCGGCCAAGCTCGGCGCCTCGGTGCGGCCACCGCCCGCGGCCAGCACGCGGTTCATCACGCCCAGCACCGCGCGCGCCTGTTCATCCGACATGTGTCTGCCGAAGTGCTCCTTGATGTGGCCGAAGAACACCGGGGTGACCTGCCGCAACGTCCGCCGGCCATGGTCGGTGATGGCCGCGTAGGTGATCCGCAGGTTGTCCGGGTCGCCCTGCCGTTCGACCAGGCCGAGCCCGGCCAGCTGGGTGACCAGCTGGCTGATTCCGCTCTTGGACAGGAACACCCAGCTGGCCAGGTCGTTCATCCGCATCCGGCCGGCCGGCATCAGGCCGAGGGTGGAGAGTACTTCGCAGGCGCTCATGGGCAGGCCGAACCGGTCCTTCAGCTCCCGCTCCAGGCTCCTGGTGATCATCGAGTGCACGCGCCAGGTCGCCATCCAGGCGAAGTAGCCGTCATCGACGAGGTCGGTGTTGGCGACGTCCAGCGGGTCAAGCTCCTCCATGACTGAACAGTTTAGGAGTGAACGATCTGCTAAGTTGAGTTCAGTCGTGAACTGTTCACTGATGAACTATTGGGGGAACGATGGCTGAGGAGTACTCGGCACGGCGGTGGTTGGCGCTGGCGGTCACGTTGCTGGCGCTGGTGCTCGACCTGATCGACTACACGATCGTCGCGATCGCCAACCCGTCCATTCAGCACGCGTTCGGCAGCGCCAGCACCGTGCTGGAGTGGGTGACCGCCGGCTACGGCCTGGCCTACGGGCTCGGGCTGGTCAGCGGCGGACGGCTGGGCGACGTGTTCGGCCGGCGGCGGATGTTCCTGGTGGGCGTCGCCGGTTTCACCGCGGCCTCGGTGTGCTGCGGGCTGGCGGTCAATCCCGGCATGCTGATCGCGGCCCGGGTGGTGCAGGGCGCGTTCGCCGCGCTGATGGCGCCGCAGATCCTGGCCATGGTCCAGGTCAACTTCCCGGAGCGGGAGCGGGCCAAGGCGCTGGCCATGTTCGGTGGCGCGGCCGCGATCGCGGGGGTGCTCGGGCCGCTCGTCGGCGGGTTCCTGTTGCGGGCGGATGTGTTCGGGCTCGGCTGGCGGGCCATCTTCCTGGTGAACCTGCCGGTCGGGGTGCTCACGCTGATCGCGGCCGCGGTCCTGGTGCCGGAGTCGCGGGCCGGGCACGTGCGCGGGCTCGATCCACTGGGTGTGGGTTTGCTCACGGTCGCATTGCTGCTGGTGCTCTATCCGCTGGTGGAGGGGCGGACGCTGGGCTGGCCACTGTGGATGTTCGGGCTGGTGGTCTTGTCCGTGCCGGTGTTCTGGATGTTCGCCCGGTATCAGCTGCGCGGCAGTGGCGCGGTGATCGTGCCGCCGATGTTGTTGCGGGAGCGGGGTTTTGTCGGCGGGTTGCTGTCCCAGTTGACTGTTTACTGTGGACTCAACGGGTTGTTCGTGGTGTTCGCCGTGGTGTTGCAGGAAGGGTTCGGGTATTCGCCGTTGCGGGCCGGGCTGAACTTCCTGCCGTTTTCCATTGGGGTCGCGGTGATGTCGCCACTGTCTGGGGCGCTGGCGGCCCGGCTGGGGCGCGGGTTGATCGCGATCGGGTCGCTGCTGCTGGCCGCCGGTATGGCGTTGCTCTCCTTCGCGCTGAGTGCGCAACCGGGGACGTTCGCGTTTCTGCCGGGGATGCTGGTCGCCGGGTGCGGGTTGGGGCTGGTCGCGCCGAGCATGATCGGCGTGGCGCTGACCGGCGTCCAGCCACGGGACGCGGGCGCGGCCAGCGGCGCGGTGGCCACGGCCGGTCAGTTGGGCGGGGCGCTGGGCGTCGCCGTGCTGGGCTCGGTGTACTTCGGGGTGCTGCCCGGCGGCTTCGGCCGTGCGGCGCACGTCACGCTCTGGGCCGAGATCGGCGTCTACCTGCTGGCAGCCCTGCTGACCACGGCATTGCCGAGGTCGCGGAGCGTGGGACAATGAGGAAACTATGTCGTCGTCGCTCCCTCTTGTCTTTGATGCGCCCAAGCGCGGCCTGCCGCCGCGCCACCTCGCCGACCTCACCTCGGCCGAGCGGTCCGAAGCGGTCGCCACCCTCGGTGAGAAGCCGTTCCGGGCCAAGCAGCTCTCGCACCACTACTTCGCCCGGTTGAGCGCGGACCCGGCCGCGATGACCGACATCCCGGCGGCCAGCCGCGACAGGCTGGCCGGCGAACTGCTCCCGCCGCTGCTCACCACGGTCCGGCACATCGCCTGCGACGACGGCAGCACCCGCAAGACGCTCTGGCGCGCGCACGACGGGACGCTGCTGGAGAGCGTGCTGATGCGCTACCCCGACCGTGCGACGGTGTGTGTGTCCAGTCAGGCCGGGTGCGGCATGGCCTGCCCGTTCTGCGCGACCGGCCAGGGCGGCCTTGAGCGCAACCTGTCCACGGCGGAAATCGTCGAGCAGGTGCGCTCGGCCGCCGCGGCCATGCGCGACGGCGAGCTGACCGGGCCGGACGGATCACCCGGACGACTGTCCAATGTGGTCTTCATGGGCATGGGTGAGCCGCTGGCCAACTACAAGCGGGTGCTGGCCGCGGTGCGCCGGATCACCGATCCGGCGCCGGACGGTCTCGGGATCTCGCAGCGCTCGGTGACCGTGTCAACGGTCGGTGTCGTGCCCGCGATTCACAAGCTGGCCGACGAGGGTTTGCAGGTGCGGCTGGCGGTGTCGCTGCACACGCCGGACGACGAGCTGCGCGACACGCTGGTCCCGGTGAACAACCGGTGGAAGGTCGCCGAGGTGCTCGGCGCGGCCCGCCACTACGCGACGACCACCGGACGGCGGGTGTCGATCGAGTACGCGCTGATCCGCGACGTGAACGACCAGCCGTGGCGCGCTGACCTGCTCGGCAAGCTGCTGCACCGGCATCTTGGCCAGTTGGTGCACGTGAACGTCATCCCGTTGAACCCGACGCCGGGCAGCAAGTGGGACGCCAGCCCGAAGCCGGTCGAGCGCGAGTTCGTGCGCAGGGTCAACGAGCAGGGCGTCGCCTGCACTGTCCGGGACACCCGGGGCCGGGAGATCGCGGCGGCGTGCGGGCAGCTGGCCGCCGAAGGCTGAGTCGACGATTGACCAGATTTCAAATCTGGTCATATGATGAGCGCATGACAGTCGAGACGACGTCGCGCGCGGCGCGGGCTGACCACATCCTGGATGTCGCGGCCGAACTGCTGAACAACCTCGGCTACCGGCGAGTGACCGTGGAGGACATCGCCGAGGCGGCCGACATCGGCAAGGGCACGATCTACCTGCACTGGAAGACCCGCGAGGCGCTGTTCGTCGCGGTGCTGCAACGCGAGTTCCTGGCGACTACGGATCAACTCGTCGCCGCGCTCCGGGTCGATCCGTACGAGGTGTTGCTGAACCGGATCATCCGGCGGCGCTTTCAGCAGATCTGTCACCGGCCCCTGTTGAGCGCGGTGTACACCAACGATTCCGACCTGCTCGGCAAGCTCCGCAATTCGGTGCGGAGCGCCCTCGCTCCCCGGCACCGCACCGCCTTCGAGGATTATCTGGCCCTACTCGGCGCGAGTGGTCTGCTCCGTGACGGGATCACGCCTGCCCAGGCGTCGCAGGCTTTTCACGCGATCCTCAACGGTTTTCTGCTCACCCCGGATGCCGACGTGGACCTGATGGGTGGCGTGATCGCCGGTGGCCTTGAGCCCGCTGGGCCGGAACCGGACGCGAGCGTGCTGCGGCCGATCGCGGAGCGGGCCGCCGAGCTGTTCGGCGAACTCGCGGCCGCGGACCGCGCTGTCCTGCGCAGTGCCTACTAGTGCTCGCTCAGCCCTTACGCCAGGGGTTGCGGCGCTTGGCGAGGTCCCAGATCAGCAGGAGCACCAGGATCGTTCCGGTGATCACGAGGTAGATGTCCTCGACGTGGCCGATCTGGTTGCCGATCAGCATCAGGAAGCAGGCGGCCGCCGCGAACCAGCCGGCGATCTGCCTGCCGCGCGGGAAACTGCCGTGCCAACCCCACTCGGCGGACGGCTCGTCCTGGGGGCTGACGGTGCTCCTGGCGACCTCGTGTCCGGACTTCGGCTCCAGGTCGGTCGAGGCCACGGCTGCCACGCTCCCTCACCTCATGATTGATCTCGCAGTACGACCGTATCGTCGCACAGCGGGTCAACGGCGCACGGCGCGGCCTCGCCCTCGGACCAGGCGGTAGATCGCCAGCACCACGATCGAGCCGACCAGGGCGAGTACCCAGGTGCGCAGGTTGAAGAAGCCGCCCAGATCGGTGTGGAAGATGTACTTGCCGATGATGCCGCCGAGGATCCCGCCGACCACGCCGAGCAGGATCGTCAGGATGATGCCGCCACCGTCGCGGCCAGGCATGATCATCTTGGCGATGGCGCCGACGATCAGGCCGAGCACGATCCAGCCCAGGATTCCCATCAGGACCTCACTCAGGTTCCGCGTCGCCCCGTCCGATCGGGGGCAAACTGCTGGTGAAGAGATACCCCGTCGGCCGGCGGGCATGCCTCGTTATCAATTCGTGACCAAATGGCTGAACCGTCCGGGTTCGTTCGGGCGGTCCTTACGCCCTGTTGAGCTGTTTCGGCAACAATGGGAGTCGATGAAACTCGCCAGCACAGTCGAGCCGGCCCCGGCCGGTGTCGCTTCCCCCGCGAACCAGGGCCGCCGGTCCGTGCTGATCCTGGGCTCGACCGGTTCCATCGGCACCCAGGCGCTGGACGTCATCGAGGTCAATCCCGACTCCTTCGGCGTGGCAGGTATCGCGGCAGGCGGGCGTGACCTGCGGCAACTCGCCGAGCAGGTGCTGCGGTTCGGCATTTCCGCGCTCGCCATCAGCCGGGCGTCCGGTGCCGAGGAGTTCCTGGCGGCGTTGCGGGCCGAGGCCGACCGGCGGGGGCTGGGCTCGGCCGGCTACGCCGTGCCGAGGGTGCTGACCGGGCCGGACTCCGTGCGCGAGCTGATCGAGACCACCCCGGCCGACATCGTGCTCAACGGCATCGACGGCGAGCAGGGCCTCGCCGCGACCCTATCCGCGCTGGCCACCGGCGCCCGGCTGGCGCTGGCCAACAAGGAGTCCCTGATCGCGGGCGGGCCGCTGGTTCTGCGCGCGGCCGCGCCGGACCAGATCGTGCCGGTCGACTCCGAGCACTCCGCGCTGGCGCAGTGCGTGCGGGCCGGTCGCGCGAGCGATGTCGCCAAGCTCACCGTGACCGCTTCCGGCGGGCCCTTCCGCGGCCGCAGGCGCGCGGAACTGGCCGAGGTCACCGTCGCCGACGCGCTCAAGCACCCGACCTGGTCGATGGGGCAGTTGATCACCATCAACTCGGCGACGCTGGTGAACAAGGGCCTTGAGGTGATCGAGGCGCACCTGCTGTTCGGCGTGCCCTACGAGCGGATCGGCGTGGTGGTACACCCGCAGTCGATCGTGCACTCGATGGTCACCTTCGCCGATGGCTCGACCATCGCGCAGGCCAGCCCGCCGACCATGAAGATCCCGATCGCGCTGGCGCTGAGCTGGCCGGATCGGCTGGTCGACATCGCTCCGGCCTGCGACTTCAGCCAGGCACAGGCGTGGACGTTCGAACCGCTGGACAACGAGAACTTCCCCGCGGTGTCGCTGGCCATCGCGGCGGGCAGCGCGGGTGGCAGCCTCCCCGCCGTGTTCAACGCGGCCAACGAGGAAGCGGTCGGCGCGTTCGTCGACGGCAGGCTGGGTTTCACCGGCATCGTGGACACCATCAAGGCCGTGCTCGACGCGGGCGCGGCACAGTGGAGCGGGGAACCGGCCGACATCGACGAGGTCGTCGCCGCGCAGCGGTGGGCGCGGGCCCGGGCCGCCGAACTGGTCGGCCAAGCCCGATGAACCAACGCAAGAAGAAGTAAAGAAAGGAAACCCGTGCTCGCCTACATCATCGGTGTGGTGCTCTTCGCCCTTGGTATCGGTCTGGCGGTGGCACTGCACGAGGCAGGGCACATGCTCACCGCGAAGGCCTTCGGCATGAAGGTCCGCCGGTACTTCATCGGCTTCGGGCCGAAGGTCTTCTCCTTCCGGCGCGGTGAGACCGAGTACGGCCTCAAGATCATTCCGGCTGGCGGGTTCTGCGACATCGCGGGCATGACCGCGCTGGACGAAGTGACACCGGAGGAGGCGCCGCGCGCGATGTGGCGCTACCCGGTGTGGAAGCGCTTCGTGGTGCTGGTGTCCGGTTCGGTCACCCACTTCATCCTGGGCTTCCTGATTCTGTACGTGATGGCCGTCACCAGCGGCCTGATCAACCTGCAGGACACCCCGCAGGTCAGCGGCGTGGCCAATTGCGCGCAGAGCATCGCCAACGTCAACGCCACCCCGATGACCTACGCGCCGTGCCAGGCCGATTCACCCGCGCCGGCCAAGCACGCCGGTCTGCAGGCCGGTGACCTGATCGTCGCGGTCAACGGCAAGTCGACCCCGACCTGGACCGACGTGACCAAGGCCGTGCAGCAGCTGCACGGGAGCACGCCGTTCACCATCCAGCGCGACGGCAAGGACCTCACCGTCAACATCGACGTGGCGACGGTGCAGAGCGTGCCGATCGCCCAGCAGAACTCCAAGAACCCCAAGCTCGCTCCGGTTGGTGCGATCGGTGTGACGCACAACAACTATGTGACCTACAGCCCGATCGCGGCGGTCGGCGGCACGCTCAACTACACCGGGCAGATGTTCGTCGGCGTGTGGCACGGGCTGTTGTCGCTGCCGGGCCGGATCCCGAACCTGGTCACCTCGATCGGCGGCGGCCAGCGTGACCCCAATGGTGTGATGAGTGTTGTGGGCGCCGCGCGGCTTGGCGGGCAGACCGTGCAGGACGGTGCCTGGTCGTTCTTCTGGCTGCTGCTGGCCAGCTTGCAGTTCTTCTTCGGCGCGTTCAACCTGCTCCCGCTGTTGCCGTTGGACGGTGGGCACATCGCGGTGGCCTTCTACGAGCGGATTCGCAACTGGCTGCGCTCGCTCCGGGGACGCCCTATCGGTTCCCCAGTGGACTACACCAAGCTGGCTCCACTCACGGTTCTGGTGGTCGTGGTGTTCGGTGCCATGGTGCTGTTGAGCGTGACCGCGGATATCGTGAACCCGATACGACTCGGCGGTTGACGCCGGGTGCGTTGATCACAACGGTGGAGGGAAAACGATGGCCGCCGATGGCGTCCTGTTGGGTATGCCGGCACTGCCCGCTCCGGTGCTTTCCGAGCGCCGCAAGACCCGCCAGCTGATGGTTGGTTCGGTTGGGGTTGGCAGCGACTACCCGATCTCGGTTCAATCCATGACCACCACGTTGACCGCGGATGTCAACGCGACCCTGCAGCAGATCGCCGAGCTGACGGCGGCGGGCTGCGACATCGTCCGGGTCGCGTGTCCGAGCGCGGACGACGCAGAGGCCCTGCCCGCGATTGCCAAGAAGTCCGGCATTCCGGTGATCGCCGACATCCACTTCCAGCCGAAATACGTGTTCGCCGCGATCGAGGCCGGGTGTGCTGCCGTTCGAGTGAACCCGGGCAACATCAAGAAGTTCGACGACAAGGTCAAGGAGATCGCGCAGTCCGCGAAGGATCACGGCACGCCGATCCGGATCGGCGTGAACGCCGGTTCGCTCGACCCGCGACTGCTGCAGAAGTACGGCAAGGCCACGCCGGAGGCGCTGGTCGAGTCCGCATTGTGGGAAGCGTCACTGTTCGCCGAGCACGATTTCCACGACATCAAGATCTCGGTCAAGCACAACGACCCGGTCGTGATGATCCGCGCCTACGAGATGCTCGCCGAGCAGTCCGAGTACCCGCTGCACCTGGGTGTCACCGAGGCGGGCCCGGCCTTCCAGGGCACCATCAAGTCCGCCGTCGCCTTCGGCGCGCTGCTGCGCCAGGGCATCGGCGACACCATCCGGGTCTCGCTCTCCGCGCCGCCGGTGGAGGAAGTCAAGGTCGGCAACCAGATTCTGCAGTCGTTGAATTTGCGGCCGCGCAAGCTGGAGATCGTGTCCTGCCCGTCCTGCGGTCGCGCCCAGGTGGACGTGTACAAGCTGGCCGAAGAGGTCACCGCGGGCCTGGAGGGCATGGAGGTGCCGCTGCGCGTCGCGGTCATGGGCTGCGTCGTGAACGGTCCGGGCGAGGCCCGCGAGGCCGACCTGGGTGTCGCCTCCGGCAACGGCAAGGGCCAGATCTTCGTGCGTGGCGAGGTGATCAAGACCGTGCCGGAGCACCAGATCGTGGAAACCCTCATCGAAGAGGCCATGCGGATCGCCGAGGAAGCGGGCGAGGATGCCACCGGTAGCCCCGTGGTCAGCGTCTCTTGAATGAGCGGAGCGTGAGCTGAAGGAAAGGCCGGGAGAGCTGGTAACGGTTATAGCTTTCCCGGCGATCTGCCGTGCGCTGACCGGGCTTGTTCTGGCACTCTGAAATGGTGCTGAGGCTCGGCGGTGCGCGGCTGCTCGACGACCGTGATTTGTTCGCGGTCCGCACCGTGCTGGACGCCGACCCGGTCGCCTCGTGCATGGTGGCCTGCCGGGTCGAAGCCGCTGGTCTGCAACCGTGGCGGCTCGGCGGCGAGATGTGGGGCACCGACAACCGGCCGATCCGCGGCAGCAGGCTCGACGGCCTGTGTTTCGCGGGCCCGAACCTGGTGCCGTTGCGCGGCAATCGCGCCGCGCTGCGCACGTTCGCCGATCGCGCGGTGCGCCGGGGCCGGATGTGCTCGTCGCTGGTCGGTCCGGCCGAACAGGTGCTCGGGCTGTGGGAGGAACTGACCCTGGACTGGGGCCCCGCCCGCGAGGTGCGCGCGGACCAGCCGCTGATGGCGATGTCCACCGCGCCCGAGGTGAGCACCGACCCGCTGGTGCGGATGGTCCGGCCCGACGAACTGGACCGCTACCTGCCCGCCGCGATCGCCATGTTCATCGAGGAGATCGGCATCGATCCGTGCGCTGATGACGGAGGCGCCAGCTACCGGGCGCGGGTCGCCGAACTGATCTCGGCGGGCCGCGCTTTTGCGCGGTTCGACAACGGCGAGGTCGTGTTCAAGGCCGAGATCGGCTCGCTGTGCCGCAAGGTGGGCCAGATCCAGGGCGTCTGGGTGCACCCGTCGCGCCGCGGTCAGGGCCTGGCGACGCACGGCACCGCGACGGTGGTGGATCGGCTGGTCAGGGGCATGGGCCGCAAGGCGAGCCTCTACCTCAACGGGTACAACCTGCCCGCCAAGGCCGCCTACACCAAGATCGGTTTCCGTGAGGTCGGCCGGTACGCCACGGTCCTGTTCTGACGGTAATTGTGCTACTACGTAGCACATGGAGTTCATCGGTGTCCGGGAGCTGCGGCAGAACGCCAGCAGGTACCTGCACCGGGTCGCCGCAGGCGAGTCGTTCACGATCACCGAACACGGCAGGCCGGTCGCGGTGCTCAACCCGCCCCCCGTCTCGCTGAGCGTCTACGACGAGTTGATCGCATCGGGCGAACTGGTTGCCGCGGAACGGCCTTACGGCGAAGTTGCCCTGTCCGAGCCGCTGCCGGCCACCGCAGGTCCGACTGGCTCGGAGGAACTGCGACGGATGCGCGACGAGGAACGGCTTTGATCTATTTCGACTCATCCGCGCTCGTCAAACAGGTTCGGGCCGAGGCGGAATCCATCGCGCTGCGGGAATGGCTTGTCGATCAGGGAGCTGTGATAGGCGTCACCAGCACGGTGGCGCGGGTCGAAGTCGTGCGTGCCGTGGCGGCGGGTGGTCAGCAGGCAATCGCGCGGGCCAGGGCTGTGCTGGCCGAGTTGGCCCAGTTGCAGTTGACATCCGGCCTGCTTGACAGCGCTGCTGATCTGACCGCGCCGCCGCGGAGCCTCGGCGCGATCCATCTCGCGTCGGCGCTGCGACTCGGCGCCGGGCTGCGATGGTTCGTTGCCTACGACAAGCGACTGCTGGATGCGGCCGAAGCGGTTGGTCTGCCGATCGTCGCGCCGGGCGCGTCGTAGGCTTGTCGGTATGCCCGTTCGTGCCGCGCTGAAACCAGGTCAGCAGACTCCGCTACGTCCCGTTCCGTCCGGCATCGCCCGGCCCGAGTATGTGGGCAAGTCGAACCCACAGCGCGACACGAGCGACGGCGTCCGCACCCCCGAGATCATCGAGGCCATGCGGGTCGCGGGCAAGCTGGCCGCGCAGGCGCTCGTCGAGGGCGGCAAGGTCGTGCGGCCGGGGGCGACCACCGACAGCATCGACGCGGTCGTGCACGAGTTCCTCTGCGACAACGGCGCCTACCCGTCGACGCTGGGCTACCGGGGTTTCCCCAAGTCCTGCTGCACCTCGCTGAATGAGGTCATCTGCCACGGCATCCCCGACTCGACCGTGATCGAGGAGGGCGACATCTGCAACATCGACGTCACCGCCTACATCGGCGGCGTGCACGGTGACTGCAACGCGACGTTCCTGGCCGGTGAGGTCAGCGAGGAGGCGCGGCTGCTGGTGGAGCGCACGCACGAGGCGACGATGCGGGCGATCAAGGCGGTGCGGCCGGGCCGGGCGCTCAACGTGATCGGCCGGGTCATCGAGGCCTACGCCAAGCGGTTCGACTACGGCGTGGTCCGCGACTTCACCGGGCACGGCGTCGGCCCGTACTTCCACGGCACGCCAACGGTTCTGCACTACGAGGAGCCGTCGGTGACCACGCTGATCCAGCCCGGCATGACCTTCACCATCGAGCCGATGATCACGCTGGGCACCATCGACTACGACATCTGGCCGGATGGCTGGACGGTCACCACCAAGGACAAGAAGCTCACCGCCCAGTTCGAGCACACCCTGGTGGTCACCGAGGACGGCGCGGAGATCCTCACCCTCCCGTGACCGGGCTGCTGGTCGCAGGCACGTCCTCGGACGCGGGCAAGAGCCTGGTGGTCACCGGGTTGTGCCGCTGGCTTTCCCGCCAGGGCGTGAAGGTGGCGCCGTTCAAGGCACAGAACATGTCCAACAACTCGATGGTGACCGCGGACGGCGGCGAGATCGGCCGCGCCCAGGCCGCGCAGGCGGCGGCGGCCGGGCTGGCGCCGAGCGTCCGATTCAACCCGGTGCTGCTCAAACCCGGCAGCGACCGCAGTTCGCAGGTCGTCGTGCTGGGCAAGGCGGTCGGCGAGGTCAGCGCGCTGTCCTACCGGGAGCGCAAGGCCGCGCTGCTCGACGTGGTCCTGTCCACTTTGGAGCAACTTCGGGCCGAGTACGACGTGGTGATCTGCGAGGGCGCCGGTTCGCCGACCGAGATCAACCTGCGCGCGACCGACATCGCGAACCTGGGCCTGGCCCGGGCCGCGAACCTTCCGGTGCTGGTGGTCGGCGACATCGACCGGGGCGGGGTGTTCGCGCACCTGTTCGGCACGCTGGCCCTGCTCGAACCGGCCGACCAGGCGCTGATCGCCGGGTTCGTGATCAACAAGTTCCGCGGCGATCCCGCGCTGCTCGCGCCCGGCCTCGACCAGCTCACCCGGCTCACCGGCCGGCCGACGCTCGGCGTGCTGCCCTGGCGGGACGGGCTCTGGCTGGACGCGGAGGATTCGCTCGGCTACGCCGCGGACGGCGTGCTCGGTCAGCCGGAGCCGCCGCTCGGTACGCAGTGGCTACGGGTCGCGGTGATCCGGCTGCCGCGCATTTCCAACGGCACGGACGCGGAAGCGCTCGCGGTCGAACCCGGGGTGAGCGTGCGGCTGGTCGCCGATCCGGCCCGGCTTGCCGACGCGGACCTCGTCGTGATCCCCGGTTCCAAGTCGACGGTGGCGGATCTGGAGTGGTTGCGCCGCACCGGACTCGCCGACGCGATCATGGCGCACGCCGCTGCGGGCAAGCCGGTCTTCGGCATCTGCGGCGGGTTCCAGCTGCTGGGTGAGTCCATTGTGGACACGGTCGAGTCGCGGGCCGGTTCGGTCGCCGGGCTCGGGCTGCTCGACGTGGACATCGAATTCCTGGCCGACAAGACCCTGCGCAACCCGGTCGGCACCGCCTTCGGCGCGCCCGCGCGCGGATACGAGATCCATCACGGCCAGGTCGTGCGGCGCGGGGCGGAACTGGCCGGGTTGATCTCCCTGCCCGACGGCGAGGCCGAGGGCGCGGTGAACGGATGCGTCGCGGGGACGCACTGGCACGGGCTGCTGGAGAACGACGAGGTCCGGCGGGCCTTGCTGGGCTGGGCCGCCTCGCTCGCCGGTCGGAACGGGTTCGAGGCCGCGCCTGGCACGTCGTTTTCCGATGCCCGTAATGCGCAGTTCGATCTCGTCGCCGACCTGATCTCGGCTAACCTGAACACCGCTGCCGTGCTCGAACTGATCGAACGTGGCGCACCCGCTGACCTGCCGATTCTGCCGCCCGGAGCGCCCTGACCCCGCTGCGTCGCGCCGAGATGTTCGTCGGCGAGGAGGCCCGATCCGCGTATCGGCGCGAAAGCCGTCGGAGGCGAGCGGCCGATGCTCGTTGGCCTGGTGCGGCACCTCGCCGACGTGGAACGCCGCTGGTTCCGGCAGGTGCTCGCCGGTCAGTTCTCCGGCTGTCCGTAGTGGTCGATCAACTCCTGGAAGAAGCCACCGGCCTCCTGGCCCGCCCGCTCCGGGTCACGCGCCGCGATGGCGTGCAGCAGGCCGGAGTGCTCGATCTTGTGACCGGGCCCGTCGCCGTCCAGGGTGCTGGCCACGCTGGCTCGGAAGGTCTCGGTCAGGCCCTGGTACAGCTCGATGAGCAGGCCGTTGTGCGAGCACTCGACGACCTGGCGGTGGAAGCGGGTGTCCGCGTCGAGCACGCCGACCAGGTCTTCGCGTTCGATCGCGTCGTCGCGCTCGGCGAGGGTCTTGGCCAGCTCGGCGAGTTCGGCTTCGGTGCGCTCGGTCGCCGCCATCCGCGCCCCCTCGGCCTCCAGCACGCGACGGACCTGGAGGACTTCGCGCAGCTTGGTGCCGTAGAGCCTGCGCAACGCGCCGGAGATCTCGCTGGTCGCGCGCACGAACGTGCCATCGCCCTGCCGCACGTCGAGCAGGCCGGCGTGGGACAGCGCGCGCACCGCCTCGCGGACCGTGTTGCGGCCCACGCCCAGGGCACTGACCAGTTCGGGCTCGGGTGGGATGCGCTGGTCGACCGGCCAGTCGCCGCGGCTGATCGCCCCGCGCATCTGCTCGATGACCTGGTCGACCAGGCCGGTGCGCCGCGTCGCGGTCAGCGGCGACGTGGCGGATCGGTCCTCTGGCGTGGTGAGCGACACCGCAAAACCTTTCGTCCTAACATCCTACGTCTGTCATAGTAGACGGGTGACAGTCGCAGAGCCCGCCAAAGGCCAGTCTGCCGCGCCGGGAACGGCAACGGTGACCGAATCGGCGAAGCCGGTGAATCCCCTCTCCAGAGGGCAGAGCCGCGGCCCTCTCGTGCCCAGCGCGCTGCTCATCGTGGCCGTCCTGCTGGTCGCGGCCAACCTGCGTCCAGCCGTGACCGGCCTCGGCCCGGTCCTCGACGAAGTGCGTTCCGGCCTCGGCATGCCCACCGGGCTGGTCAGCGTGCTCACCGCCCTGCCGACCATCTGCTTCGGCGCGATCGGCTTCCTGGCCCCGCCGCTGACCCGCCGCGTCGGGGTCGCCCGCGCGATCGGTATCGCCGTCGCCGTGCTGACCATCGGCGTGTTCATCCGCGCCATCTCCGGCTCGACCGTGCTGCTGCTCGGCACGCTGCTCGCCGGTGGCGGCATCGCGGTGTGCAACGTGCTGCTGCCGGTGGTCGTCAAGGAGTCCTACGGCAACCGGATCGGTGTGATCACCGGCCTCTACACCGCGGTCCTGCAAGGCGTCGCCGCGCTCGCCTCGGCCGTGGCCTCGCCGCTGTCCGACGCGTTCGGCGGCTGGCGACCCTCGCTCGGCTTCTGGGCCATCCCCGCCGTCTTCGGCCTGGTGCTGTGGCTGATCGCCGCCCGGCACCACAAGAACCCACTGCCCGGCCCGGACCCGAACCTGCCCGCACCGGCCAGTGCGCGCATGTTCCACCGGCCGTTCGCCTGGCTGGTCACGGTGTTCTTCGGCCTGCAGGCGATGTCCGCGTACGCGCTGATGGGCTGGCTGCCGCAGGTGCTGATGGCCGCCGGGATCAGCCGGGGCACCGCGGGCGTGATGATGGCGCTGTGCAGCGTGCTCGGCGTGCCGATCAGCCTGTTCGTCGTGCCGATCGCGGCCCGCGCCCGCTCGCAGTCGCTGTGGACAGCGGGCCTGTGCTCGGTCGGGGTGATCGGCGTCGTCGGCATCCTGGTCGACCCGGCCGCCGCGCCGTGGCTGTGGATCTTCTGCGTCGGCGTCGGCATGGGCGTGTTCGCCCTCGCGGTCGCGCTGATCTCGTTGCGCTCGTCCTCGGCGGCCGACACCCGGGCGCTGTCCACCATGACGCAGAGCGTCGGCTACCTGATCGCCGCGCTCGGCCCGCTGTGCTTCGGCCTGCTGCACGCGATCACCGGCGGCTGGGCGGTCTCGCTGATCGTGCTGCTCGCGATCCTGCTCAGCGAGGTTGTCATCGGCTACTTCGTCGGCCGCGCAAGGTTCGTCTAGGACGGGTGCACCCAGCCGGATTCGTAGGCCGACCAGTCGGCTGGGGTCGCGGAGAAGTCGGCGTAGAAGGCGACGCCGACCGGAGCCGACTCGCCGCGCAGCGCCAGCCGGACCCCGCGAACCGCCGCCGCCACGGTTTCCGCGCCGGTGTGACCGAGTTCGTCGGTGTGATAGGCGGGCAACCCGATCAGCAGACTGACCCGCGCCGGCACGGCGTCCAGCGCGAGCCGGGTCTGCATTCGCACGTAGCCGCTGTAGGCGGCGCCGGTCGGCATGCCGGTGTCGTAGGACATCACCGCGATCTCGTCCACCCGGCCGGCGACCTGGCCGAGGAACGTGCCGGACCACCAGTGCGGAAGCCCGGCCAGTAGCTGTTCCGGTCCCGCCAGGCCGGGAAACGGCTCCAGCTGGTCGGCGGCCACCGAGAGCACCGCGTGCCGGGCCTGGGTGAGCGGATGCGTTGCGACCAGCAGGGCGAGGTAACCGGCATCGCCGCTGGGCACCGGCTCCAGGTCGTAGTGCACGCCAGCGAAACCGAGATCCAGTACCGCCCGCGCGCTGGCCACGATCCGCGCCCGAGTCGCCGGATCGGCCAGGTTCATCCGGCCCGGACCGACGACGTCACCCAGCCACGCCTGCACCCGCACACCGGGCAGGCTCGCATGTAACGCGGTGAGCAGACGCGCGGCGCCGGGAGCCAGCGCCGGGTTCAGCGATCCGTTGTCGGACAACGGTCCGACGTGCACGAACAGGTCCCGGAACTCACCGGCCCGAACCTTGCCGACCAAGGCAGCGAGGTCGGCTGGAGAGTAGGCCGAGTCGACCCAGGTGTGTCCGAGCCACAAACCGTTGGTGCCCCTGCTGTGTGGCGCCCCGGCCACGCTGCCCAGACCAACCGCGGCAACGCCGAGAAACGCAGCACCCGCCAGCAACACCGGAATCAGTACCAGGCCGAGCACCCACAACCGCACACTGTGGCAGACGCGCTGTCCCAGGCCAGGGTTGCTCAGTCGTCCAGCGGCAGGTTGAGCAGAGCGTTCTCGATGAGTTCGGGCATGGCCGGGTGGATCCAGTACTGACCGCGGGCCATGCTGCGCGCGTCAAGGCCGAAGCTCATGGCCTGGATGAGCGGCTGGATCACGGTGGGGGCCTGCGGGCCGATGATGTGCGCGCCGAGCAGTTGCCCGGTGGCCGGGTCGGCGATCAGCTTGACGAAGCCGGTGGTGTCTTCCATCGCCCAGCCATAGGCGATGCCCGCGTAGTCCTGCTGCGCGGTCACATAACGCAGCCCGCGAGCCTGCGCCTTCGCCTCGGTGAGGCCGACCGAGGCGATCTGCGGTGCGGTGAACACGGCGTGCGGCACGAAGCGGTGGTCAGCCTTGATGCGGGCGTCCGGGTGCAGCAGGTTGTGTTGCACGATCCGTGCCTCGTGGTTGGCGACATGCTTGAGTTCGAAAGTCGACGAGAGGTCGCCGAGCGCGTAGATACCGTCCACAGTGGTCTGTTGGTACTCGTCGACGATCGCGTGCCCGGTGCCGTCCACCTCGACGCCGGTCTTGGCCAGGTCGAGCAGGTCGGAGTTGGGGGTGCGGCCGATCGCGGCCAGCAACACGTCCGCCGTCACGGATTCGGCCCCGTTCGGGCCTTCCAGGTGCAGCTCGATGCCGTCGGCGGCGCCGTACGCGGAGCGTGCCCGGGCACGCTGCGCGACGCGGGTGGTCTTGCGGTTGGTGCGCACGTCCCAGCGGTCCTTGGCCAGTTCGGTGAACCGCTCACTGATCGCCTCGTCCTCCGAGCGCAGCAAACGCTCGGACCGCGCGACCACGGTGACCTGCACGCCGAAGGAGGAGAACACGTGCGCGAACTCGGCGCTGATGAAGCCGCTGCCGATGATGATCATCCGCCGGGGGAGTTCGTCGATGCGCATGATCGTGTCGCTGGTGTGGTACTCGACGCCGTCCAGGCCGTCGATGTCCGGAACGACCGCGCGTCCGCCCGCGGCGAGCACGAACCGTTCCGCGGTGATGGTTTCCGCCTCAGGACCCTTGCCGACCTGGAGGGTCTTCGGGCCGATGAAGCGAGCCTGGGAGCGGTAGACGGTGACGTTCTTGTTGTCCGGGTGCTCGATGCGGTAGAGCTTGCCGCCTTCGGCGATCGGGTCGATCCGGCCGAAGATGCGGTCCCGGATCTCCCGCCAGCGCACGCCGTTGAGTTCGGTGTCCACGCCGTAGCGCGGTCCGTGCGTGGCGTAGGAGGCGATGTCGGCGGTGTGCACGAACATCTTGGTCGGGATGCAGCCGACGTTGAGGCAGGTCCCGCCGAACGTGCCCTTTTCCACGATGGCGACGCGCTGATCGGCGAAGCGCTTGTCGAGTACCGAGTTGCCGGAGCCGGTGCCGATGATCACCAGGTCGTAGTGCCGCACAGTCGCCATCCCGTTCCCGCCGATCCGCCAGTTCGTACTCACCGTAACTGGCGGATCGGCCGGGGGATTCCCGGTGTGGTCAGCGGGCGTACGTTGGCGTGATCACAGCCCGCGCCAGCGTGTGGAAGGCCAGGTTGAAGCTGACGTAGGCGGGCGAGGCGTCGCTGTTCACCTCGAGTTCCTCGACGTCCACGGCGTGCACGACGAAGAAGTAGCGGTGGGCCCGGTCACCCTCGGGCGGCGCGGCGCCGCCGTAGTTCTTGGTGCCGAAGTCGGTGCGGACGTGGAAACCGCCCGGCAGGCTGGCGTCGTCCTTGCCCGCGCCGGTGGGAAATTCGGTCACCGAGGCCGGAATGTTCGCGACGACCCAGTGCCAGAAGCCGGAGGGGGTCGGTGCGTCCGGGTCGTACAGGGTGACCACATAGCTCTTGGTGCCCTCCGGCGCGCCGCTCCAGCTCAGCTGCGGGGAGGTGTTCTGGCCGCCGGCGCCCATCCCGTCGAAGACGTGCGCGCTGGCCAGGGTCGCTCCGTCGGTGATGTCGGTCGAGGTGACCGTGAAGGAACCGACGGCTGGCAACAGGCTGTACGGGTCCGGTGGCACCGGGCGATCAAGGCTCATGGTGTTCCTTCCGAGGTCTGGGTCCTGGAACATTGGTGATGCTAGCCAGCTCAAGGGGACGGTCGAGGATGTGGCTCGGAGCAGTCAAACGATCGCTCTTGGTGACATTACGTACCAATTACACACTGAACAGCTCACCCGATCGGGTGTGTGTCACTCTATTGGCGGTACACGACAGCGGGAATGTCCTGGGGCGCGGGGTCGAAATCCCCGATAGTGGGGCGGAACTGCCTGTTCGAGCAGGAGGAACCAAGGTATGGAACGACCCGACCGGCCTCTCGTGTCCACGTCGTCCCTTGGGAAGGTCGACGTCGATCGGCCTTCGTCCGCTCGGATCTATGACTACTTCCTCGGTGGCGCGCACAACTTCGAGGTCGACCGCGAAGCGGCACAGGCATTGCAGCGCGCGCATCCGGCCATCGGCCTTGGCATGCGGGCCAACCGTTCCTATCTGCGCCGCGCCGTCGCCTACCTGACCGCCAACGGGATCGACCAGTTCCTCGACCTCGGCTCGGGTATCCCGACCGTGGGCAACGTGCACGAGATCGCGCAGCGCGGCAACCCGGACGCGCACGTCGTCTACGTCGACCTTGAGCCGATCGCGGTCACCCACAGCAACACCATCCTGGCCGGCAACGACAACGCCACCGCCATCCACGCCGACCTGCGCAGGCCCGACGAGGTGCTGGAGCACCCGGACACCAAGGCCATGCTCGACCTGGAGCGCCCGGTCGGGCTGATCGCCGCGGGCGTGCTGCAGTACGTGTCCGATGCGGACGACCCGGCCGGGATCATCGCCACCTACGCCGAGCGTCTCGCCCCTGGCAGCTACCTGGCCATGTCGCACCCCTCCCAGGACGACCTGACCTCCGAGCGCCGGGCGGGCACCGCGGCCGTCGGAACCGTCTACAACCGCACCGACACCCCGTTCACCTATCGCAGCAAGGCGCAGTTCGAGGCCCTGTTCGCCGGACTTGAGCTGGTCGAGCCGGGCGTCGTGCACATGTGGACCTGGCACGCCGACTCGGAGCCCGACGAGGACGAACTCGACGGCAAACTCACCGGTTTCGCCGGGGTGGCCCGGGTGCCGTGAGACACAGTCAGCAGGCGTTGATCCTCGTTAGCATGGCTTCTCGTGGCCACCCGCATACTGCTGCTCTCCACCGCTGACACCGACCTGCTCGCCGCCCGCAACTGCGGCGCCGCCTACCGCGTCGCCAACCCGGCGCGGGTCATGCCGGAGGCGGTGCCCGCCCTGCTCGCCGACATCGACGTGGTCGTGGTGCGGCTGCTCGGCGGTCGGCGCGCCTGGGAAGCCGGCCTTGACGCGGTGCTGAGCGCGGGCCTGCCGACCGTGTGCCTCGGCGGCGAAGCGGTCGCCGATCCCGAGCTGATGGCGTTGTCGTCGGTGCCGGTCGGCGTTGCCACGCAAGCGTTGGCGTACCTGGTCGAGGGCGGCCCGGACAACCTGGCCGCGCTGGCCGCGTTCCTGTCGGACACCATCCTGCTCACCGGCGAGGGATTCGCCCCGCCGCTTCCGATGCCATCGCTGGGCGTCCACGGCGAACCAGCCCATGACCCGAACCGGCCCACGGTCGGCGTGGTGTTCTACCGGGCGCACGAACTCGCGGGCAACACCGCGTTCATCGACACGCTCTGCGCGGCCATCGAGGCCAAGGGCGCCAACGCGCTGCCGGTGTTCTGCGGTTCGTTGCGTGGCCTCGACGGGGAGCAAACAGCCGAACTGCGTGAGCTGCTGGGGCGCTGCGACGCGCTGATCGCCACCGTGCTCGCCGCCGGTGGCGCGGTGGCCGCGAACGCGAGCGCGGGCGGGGCCGAGGACGCCTGGGACGCCGGTGCCCTCGCCGAGCTGGACATCCCGGTGTTGCAAGGGCTCGTGCTCACCTCGACCCGCGCGGACTGGCTCGCCTCGGACGCCGCCCTCTCGCCGATGGATGCCGGCATGCAGGTCGCGATCCCCGAGTTCGACGGCCGGTTGATCGGCGTTCCGTTCTGCTTTAAAGAACACAGCAAGGAAACCGGCGCGGACGGGATCGCAACGTACGCGGCCGATCCGGAGCGATCGGCGCGAGTCGCGGGCATCGCGACGCGGCTGGCGGCTTTGCGGCGAGTGCCGAACGCGGAGAAGAAGCTCGCGATCGTGCTGTCCTCCTACCCGACCAAGCATTCCCGGGTCGGCAACGCGGTCGGCTTGGACACGCCCGCCTCGGCGGTCGCGTTGTTCGGTGCCCTGGCCGACGCCGGCTACGACCTCGGCGACCTCGATCCGTCCACTGTGGATGGCGATGCCCTCGTCCACCGGCTGATCGCCTCCGGCGGGCACGACGTGGAGTGGCTCACCGAGGATCAGATGGCGCAGGCCGCGATCCGGATCCCGGCCGCCGACTATCGCGCGTTGTTCGAGCGGCTGCCGGAATCGTTGCGCGAAGCCATGGTCGAGCACTGGGGTCCGCCGCCCGGCGAGCTGTACGTGTCGGACGGGCAGATTTACGTTGCCGCGCTGCGGTTCGGCAACATCATGCTGATGATCCAGCCGCCGCGCGGCTTCGGCGAGAACCCGATCGCCATCTACCACGACCCGGATCTGCCGCCCAGCCACCAGTACCTGGCCGCGTACCGCTGGCTCAACGATCGCTTCGGCGTGCACGCGGTGATCCACCTCGGCAAGCACGGCACGCTGGAATGGTTGCCCGGCAAGGGACTCGGCCTCGCCGAGGACGACGCGCCGGACGCCGTGCTCGGCGACCTCCCGCTGATCTACCCGTTCATCGTCAACGATCCCGGCGAGGGCACCCAGGCGAAGCGCCGTGGCCACGCGGTGGTCGTCGACCACATGATTCCGCCGATGGCCCGCGCTGACACCTACGGTGACCTGGCCAAACTCGAACAGCTGCTGGACGAGTACGCGACGGTCGCCGCGCTCGACCCGGACAAGCTGCCGACCCTGCGGGCGCAGGTGTGGGAACTGGTCACCGCCGCGCAGCTGCACCACGACCTGCACACCGAATCCCAGCCGGTCGCCGAGGATTTCGACGACTTCGTGCTGCACATCGACGGCTACCTGTGCGAGATCAAGGACGTGCAGATCCGCGACGGCCTGCACATCCTCGGCCGCGCGCCGCAGGGCGAGGAGCTGGTCAACGATGTGCTCGCGGTGCTGCGGGCCCGCCAGGTGTTCGGCGGCACGGTCGGTGCGCTGCCCGGGTTGCGGGCCGCGCTGGCCGCGCACCTCGGCCTGGACGAGCAGGAGTTGCTGGTCGAACCGGGCGCCGCCGTTGCCGCGCCTGAGGCCCTGACCTCCTTGATCGACGGCCCCGCGCACACCGGCGCCGACGTGGTGGACCTGCTGGAGCGGCTGGCCAGCGCGCTGGTCAGCGGACTGGCCGAGCGCGGGTTCGCGCTCGACGCGATTCCTGGGATGGTGGCGGAAGTGCTGCGGGAGGCGGTGCCCTCGGTCGCGGACGTGCTCGCGTTCACGTGCACCGAGGTGGTGCCCCGGCTGGCGCGGACCACCGACGAGGTCACCAACGTGCTGCACGCGCTGGACGGCGGGTTCATCCCGCCCGGCCCGTCCGGCTCGCCAACGCGCGGCCTGGTCTCGGTGCTGCCGACCGGCCGCAACTTCTACTCGGTCGACCCCAAGGCGATTCCGTCGCGCAACTCCTTCGACGTCGGCTCGGCGCTCGCGGATTCGTTGCTGGCCAGGCATCGCGCGGACACCGGAACGTGGCCGCGCAGCGTCGGCCTGACCGTGTGGGGCACGTCGGCCATGCGCACCCAGGGTGATGACATCGCCGAACTGCTCTGGCTGATCGGTACCCGGCCGACGTGGGACGATGCCTCGCGCCGTGTAACGGGTTTCGAAGTCATACCCGTTACAGAGCTGGGAAGACCACGCATTGACGTGGTGGTGCGGATATCCGGGTTCTTCCGGGACGCCTTCCCGCACGTGGTCGCGCTGCTCGACGAGGCGATCAGCACAGTCGCCAAGCTGGACGAGTCCGACGAGGACAACTACGTCGCGGCCGCCTACCGCGCCGACCTGGCCGGGCACGGCGACGACCGGCGGGCGACAACGCGCATCTTCGGATCCAAGCCGGGCGCTTACGGCGCCGGCCTGTTGCCATTGATCGACGCCCGCAACTGGCGCGACGACGCCGACCTCGCCGAGGTGTACGCGACCTGGGGCGGTTACGCCTACGGCGCCGGACTCGACGGTCGCGAGGCGCGCGCCGACATGCAGACCGCGTTCGCCCGCATCCAGATCGCCGCGAAGAACGTGGACACCCGCGAACACGACATCGCCGACTCGGACGACTACTTCCAGTACCACGGCGGCATGGTCGCCATGGTCCGCTCGCTGACCGGGCAGAACCCGGCCGCCTACATCGGCGACTCGGCAGTGCCGCACGCGGTGCGCACCCGCACGCTCGGCGAGGAGACCAAGCGGGTGTTCCGGGCCAGGGTGGTCAATCCGAGGTGGATCGCGGCCATGCAGCGGCACGGCTACAAGGGCGCGTTCGAACTGGCCGCGACCGTCGACTACCTGTTCGGTTTCGACGCGACCGCCGGTGTCGTCGACGACTGGATGTACGCCAAGCTGGCCGAGTCCTATGTGTTCGACGACGAGGTGCGCAAGTTCATGCGCCAGTCCAACCCGTGGGCGCTGCGCGGGGTGACCGAGCGGCTGCTCGAAGCCGCCGATCGCGGACTGTGGGCCGAACCCGATCAGGCCACGTTGGACCAGCTCAGGGCCGTCTACCTGGAACTGGAAGGCGAACTGGAAGACTGACCAAGATCGATGTTTGCCGGAACCCGGCAGCGGGTACAGCCGTCCGAGTTGTTATGCCGACTGGGGAGGGCTCGCTTCGCATGAGTGGTGGTTTCCAGGTTCAGCAGGACGCGATCCAGACGGCCATCGGTCATCTGACCGCGCTGCTCAACGAAGCGCAGGCCGACGGACGGCACCTGGCCGGGCTGGCGCAACTCCAGCAACCCGGTGGTGCCAGGGAGACCGCTGATTTCCAGCGCAAAGCGGCCGCTTCGTCGGCTGATCTGCTGACCCAGCACGCCGCGTTCGTCAGCTCCCTTCAGGACCAGATCCACAAGCTGCAGGTCACGTCGCGGCGATATTCTGCCGGGAACTGAGGCAGTGGCAGGAATCAAAACGTCCATTGTGGATGGACGGACTTTCGCGGTTTCGCCGGTGCCGGCGCCGTTCGAGGGCTATCCTGCCGTGACGATCACTGGGGGTGTTTGATGGGGTTCGGCAGTTTCGTGGGCGCGGCCGACGACGTCTTCGACCCGAACCGGGCAGCGCAGGCCGGAACCGATCCCGCTCAGCTGCACGAATGGTTCCACGCCGGTCCGGGGACGGGCTCCTACCAGCGCGCCGCCGAGGCGCTGCGGCCGGTGGTGGGCGACATGAAGAACTACCCGAACCACCTCATCCAGGCACAACAGGCACTCGCGGCAGCTCTGCCCGATGCCGATGCGGCGTTGGGGCAATTACGGGCGGCCGCACAGCAGATCGCCGCGCACGCCGAAGGCTTGCACGCCGGTCTGACCGCGCAGATCAGCCAGTTCAACGACGCCCAAGCCAAGATCGTCCCGGTCCCTGCCACCCCGCCCGCCGGGCCGGGCCTGCGCGAGTACGTCGGCATGATCACGCCGACCGGCGGTGCCGACGTCGTATCGGCGGACGAGTTGGTGGCCGCCTACCAGGTCGACGCGCGCGGCAACCAGCAGGCGTACCGCGCCTACCAGCGGCCGACCGAGCAGCAGACTTCCGCGCTGCCGCAAGGCAACCGCCTGCCCCTCCCGCCGCCCGCGCAGCGACCCCCAGCCCAGCCACCGCTGAACCGCCCCCCGACCCCGCCACACGACGGCCCGCTACCGAACCGCCCGCCGACCCCGCCGCACGGCAGCGCGCTGGTGGCCCGCCCGCTGACGCCGCCCGGCGACCCGCTGGTGAACCGGCCCCCGACGCCGCCGCCCGGCGACTTGCCGGTCGCCCGCCCGCTGACGCCGCCGCCCGGCGACTCGCCGGTGAACCGCTCACCGCGTGGCGACGTGCCGGTGAACCGGACTGCCACGCCGCCGCAGGGCAACCCGGCGCCGAACCGGCCGCCCCAAAGCGGCGCGCCGGTGAACCTCCCGTCCACGCCGCCGCAGGCGATGCATCGGCCGGCGACCCCACCCCAAGGCAGCCGGCCACCGGCACCACACGGCAACCCAGTGAACCGGGCACCGGCACCGCCGAACGGTTACGGCGCACCCGGGCCGGGGCGCTCGTACCCGGGCGGAGTTGCGCCGAGCCGTCCCGCCAACGGCTACACCCCGCCGAAGGCGACCGCCGTATCGCCGATGAACTCATACGGCAGTGGCGACGGGTTTGGGCCGACCGGCGGCTTCGGCCCGAGCGGTCCGGCCACCAGCGGCTACCGGAACAGCGTGGGGCCGACCGCCGCTGAACTGGCCGGTGAGCGGGGGATGGCCGAACTGCGTAGCGGGCGGCGCCTGCAGGATCGGGACCGCAAGTCCGCGCTGCTGCAGGAGAACAACACCGACGACCTGTTCGGCACCGACGAGAAGACCGTGCCGCCGGTGATCGGCGGCTGACGCGACACAGCGATTGATCTCGGGGGAGATGTATGGCACCGGGTGGGGTGCGGTTATCCGCGAACACGTTCGAGCTGATCTGGCAGTACCTGCGGCTCGGTGACCTGCCGACGCCGCTGTTCGTGCCGCCGTCGGAGCAGCGGGGCACGGCCGGGAAGGTCGCGCTGGACGAACTGGGCGAGCAGAACCTGCTGACCGGGCGGGACGAACTGAACGAGGAACTGGCCGGCCTGTTGCGGGTGATCGCGGCGCCGACCGACGAGTTCTACGGCTGGTTCGTGCGGCCGGACGGTTCGGCGTTCGCCGGGCTGGTCGGGGTGCGCCAGCGCCGGGCCGCGCTCGCGGTCGTCGACGGCGACCGGGTGTATCTGGCCGACGTCGCGCCGAATACTCCGGCGCAGGCGCTGGCCGGGATCGCGCCGAGGACGCGGCCGGTACCGGCGAAGTCGATCACGGTGCCTGCCGACGAGTTCGCGCTGGTGCCCGAACCGGTCGGCAGGCACGGCGAGTTCTCGACGTCCCGGGGCGTGCTGGATGGCGGCATGTCCGGCGGGCTCGACCAGGACGTGACGCGATTGCGCGAACTGGTCGCCGAGCCGGATCGGGGGCGGGCACAGCTGTTCGTGGCGGTGCGGGATCGGGGCGGGCGGCGGCGCAAGTCGGTGCGGCCGATCTACTACCTGGACACCGAAGCCGGCCGCTGGCTGCTGCACTTCTCGAGTAGGCATGGCGAGGCGTGGCTGACCGCGTCGTCCGGTTCGCCCGAAGCGTTGATCCACGCGCTGTACGACACCCGCAGGGAACTGATCGCCGCCGGTTAACTCTGGTCGACCGAGGTGTTGTAGAGGTCTTGGACGTCCTGGTCGAAGTAGCTGGAGTAGGACACCGCGGGGGTGTCGCCGCCCTGCTCGTAGCCGCCGATCACCCCGATCACCGTGCCGAGGCCGGTCGACGGGTTCACGTTGGTGACCCAGGGGCTGCCGCTGGTGCCGTTCGGGAAGCCGTCGCAGTCGAACTGCATCTGGTAGGTGTCCTGCTGGGAGGACGTGGTCGCGCAGGTGACCGGTTGGGACGCGCCATCCGGGTAGCCGGTGACCTGGATCGGCTGGTCGAAGCCAAGGTTGGTGCCGAGCTGGTTGGCGCCGGTCTCGCTCTGCACGCTCCGGTCGGATCCGGCCTGGTGCACGATCATGAAACCGAAGTCGAGGTCCGGATCGGCGTCGCTGATCCACCTCGGGTCGACGATCAGCGACTCCGGCGTCCACACGCCGTACGGGGCCTGGCCGTTGTGATAGTCCGGGATGAACACGATGTCCGTGTCGTAGTCGCCCTCGGTCGCGTCGTAGATGCAGTGCGCCGCGGTGAGCACCACGTCGCCGTGCGGGCTGGCGACCACGCTCGCCGAGCAGAAGTGCCCGTCGTCGCCCTGGTCGTCGGTGGCGAACAGGGCACCGACGGCCGGAATGCCATTGGTGTTGTTCGCGGTCAGCTGCTGTTCCTGCGCGGTGTCCGGCGGCTGCTGGGCCGGCACGGCGGGCGAGGATGACGTCGGGGCCGGTTCGGTGGTCTCGGTGGTGCTGCCGGTGGTCGCGGTGCTCGGGTCGCCCTTGGACTGCTTGGGGGCGGTGTGCTCGGACCAGTACTTGGTGGCGTTGGAGTTCTCCTGCTGGGAGACCGGACGGATGCCGCTGATCGTGGACGTCGAGTTCCACGGGGAGGCCACGCTGGCCGTCGCGCCGAGCAGGACGGCGGCGAAGACGGGGATCAGCACGAGAGTCCGACGACTCATTGGCCGACCTCCCTTCCTGGTCCAACACCGCTCACCGGTCTGGCTCGGTCTTGATCATTATCGGGGAGCCTGTCGGCTACCCAACATCCACACCACCACAAGCTCAGCCCATCGGCACTACTGGAGGTACCCCTTTTAACGACTTTTCAGGGATCCTTCAGGCATTGCTTCGGTCACCATCCGTATCCGGGCTTCCCAATTACGCTATTCGCCCCTGTTGTGTCGGTCACTCCGAATACGCTCCATCGGGTGGACACCAATGAGTCGCCCGGAACCGAGATCGAGCAACTGACCAGCCGGATCCGGCTGCCGCAGATCGATCCCCGGGCATACGAACACCCGGCTGACCGGGGTGCGCTGGCCACGCTGCGCACGGTCCCCGAGTTCGCCACCCTGCTGCGGGTCGTGTCCGGCGCGTTCGCCGAACGCGGCGAGCGGCTGTTGTCCCTGTCCTCGTCGATCCGGGTCGGTCCCAAGCAGTACCCGAGGATCAACCAGCTGCGCCTGGAATGCGCGAACATCCTCGACATCGACCCGGTGCCCGAGCTGTTCGTGACCCGCAATCCGGTCGCCAACGCGATGACCATCGGGCTGGATGCGCCGTTCATCGTCCTCACCACCGGCCTGGTCGAGATGATGGACACCGAGAGCCTGCGCTGGGTCGTCGGCCACGAGATGGGCCACGCCCTGTCCGGCCACGCGCTCTACCGCACCATGCTGCTGCGCCTGCTCGGCATGCTGAACAACATGTCCTGGCTGCCGGTCGGCTACTGGGGCCTGCGCGCGATCATCGCCGCGCTGATGGAGTGGTATCGCAAGGCCGAACTGTCCTGCGACCGGGCCGGTCTGCTGTGCGGCCAGGACCCGCAGGCGGCGCTGCAGGCGCACGTGCTGCTGGCCGGCGCGCGCGGCCCCGGCGACGTGGACACCGCGGAATTCCTCAACCAGGCCAAGGAATACCAGTCCAGTGGCGACGTCCGGGACAGCGTGCTGAAGCTGCTCAACACGATGGAGCTGACCCACCCGCTCGCCGTGGTCCGCGCGGCCGAACTGCAACGCTGGGCGGCCTCGGAGGAGTACCGCGACATCCTGGCCGGCAACTACCCGCGCCGGGGCGGCGAGCCGCACTCGACCTGGACGCAGGACATGAAGGACGCGGCGAAGTCGTACAAGGACAACTTCTCCAACTCGACCGATCCGCTGGCCAAGGTGATCAACGAGGTCGGCAGCGCGATCGGCGACGTGGCGGGCAGCGTCTGGCGCCGGTTCAGCGGCAACGGGAACTCCGGTCAGTCGGAGAACACGGAATCGGCCGCGAGCGACTGAGCTTCGCCGGTTCGGCGCCGCGCACCATGGACCATGATCGCGGCGCCGAACCCGGTGAGCAGCACCATCCCGGCCGCGACCACGAACGCGCCCCGTGCCGACACATCGAGGAACACTGTGCCCAGCACGGCTACGCCGAAGGTGGCGCCGAATTCCTGCACCGCGTTGAGCAGGCCTGCGGCCGAGCCGGTCTCGTGCGGGCGGACGTTGCCCAGGGCGACGGTGAACAGCGGCGTGGTGAACAGGCCGACGCCGAGCCCGGCCATCCCGAGCGGCGGCCACAGGAAATGGGCCGGGGCGAGGATCGCGCCGACGATACCGGCGAGCAGGAGACCGAGACCGGCGAACACGATGTTGGCGCCGTAGCGCGGATAGAGCCAGCGCCCGGCGAGCATCGAGGACACGCCCATCCCGACCGACCACGGCAGCAAGTTCAGGCTGGTGGTGAGCACGTCGGCGTGCAGGCCCAGTTGCAGTTGCAGGACGACGATCAGCGTCAACCCGTTGAGCACGGCGAAGAACAGCGTGAGGCAGACCAGCGCGGCCACGAACCCCCGGCTGGCGAACAGGCTCACCGCGATCAGCGAATCCCGCCCGCGCCGCGCGTGATTGCGTTGCTGCCGCCCGAAAACCAGCAAGACGACAATGCCTGAGGCCAGCAGCGCCCAGGTCGAGAACGACCAGCCGCCCTGGATCAACGGGTAGATCACGAGCGCGGCACCGAGCATGGCCAGGCCCGCGCCCGGCAGATCCAGTCGACCCGGTTCAGGGGTGCGATCTTCGCGCAGCAGCCGCGCGAGCACCAGCACGACGACGCCCAGCGGCACGTTGACCAGGAACACCGAGCGCCAGGAGGAGCCGAACAGATCGGCGTGCGTGAGCAGTCCGCCGATGATCGGCCCGCACACCGCGGCCAGTCCCATCACCGGCCCGATACAGCCCAGCGCCTTGGGCAGTTCCGGGCCGTCGAACATACTCCGGATCAAGCCGAACGTCTGCGGAATGATCAACCCGGCCGCGACGCCCTGTACCGAGCGGGTCGCGATCAGCATTCCGGCCGATGTGGACAGTGCGCAGATCGTCGAGGCCAGCACGAAACCGGCGACGCCGACGGTGAAGATCCGCTTGCGGCCGTACAGGTCGCCGAGCCTGCCGCCGGTGATCAGCACCATCGCCAGCGGCAGCGTGTACGCGGCGCTGAACCATTGGATCTCGGTGGCCGGGCCGGGCAGTTCGGTGTGGATGACGGGCGCGGCGACCTGCACGATGGTCGCGTCGAGCAGGTTCATCGCCTCGGCGAGCAGCAGGCCGATCAGCGCGATCCAGCGCCGGGAGTAACTCGGTGACATGACAGGAAGGGTGCTGGCCGGTCCGGGGTTGATTCCACTCAGCGGGCCCAGTTTGCCGATTTTCGCCACTTTGCCGGGGCGGCTGACGAAATCCCCGCATGGAGCGGCGTTCAGTGACCGTTCGCGATTCAGTGTCCGTTTGAAGAGAAGTGCATGAGGTCTTTGGGTGTGGTCCAGGAACCGCCCCAGGTCCAGCCGACCGACGCGAACGCGCGGATGGTCGCGTCACCCGGCAGCACCATGCCGGGGCGCACGTCGGTCCGGTTCAGGTAGGCCGAGGCCAGTTCGGGCACGACCAGATCGCCGTCCTGGTAGGGATTGCAGAACGGGTTCACGTCGATGGCCAGGCCGTAGGCGTGCGCGGACCAGGTCGTCTGGCCGACAGTGGGGCGGCAGACGAACGCGGTGGTGTCGTTGCCGTCGCCGGTCGGCTTCGCGCTCTGGTCGGCAACGCTCGCCACGCGCATTTCCTCGATGGGGAAGCGCGCGGCGAACAGGTGCGCGAAGACCGTTGGCACGTCG
>DATFHN010000115.1:0-51037 GCA_035248365.1 Pseudonocardiaceae bacterium
GCTGCGCTCGCACGGCGCCATCCCGGTCGAGGTGCCGACCATCTCGGTCGAGCCGCCGCGCAGCCCCGCGCAGATGGAGCGCTCGGTCAAGGGCCTGGTCGACGGCCGCTACCAGTGGGTGGTGTTCACCTCGACGAACGCCGTTCGCGCGGTGTGGGAGAAGTTCCGCGAGTTCGGTCTGGACGCCCGGGCGTTCTCCGGTGTGAAGATCGCCTGTGTGGGTGAATCGACGGCGGCCAAGGTGCGCTCGTTCGGCATCATCCCCGAGCTGGTGCCCTCGGGCGAGCAGTCCAGCGAAGGCCTGCTGGCCGACTTCCCGCCGCACGACGACATCCTCGACCCGGTCGACCGCGTGCTGCTGCCCCGGGCCGACATCGCCACCGAGACCCTGGCGGCCGGCCTGCGCGACCGCGGCTGGGAGATCGACGACGTGACCGCGTACCGGACCGTGCGCGCGGCCCCGCCGCCCGCCGACACCCGCGAGATGATCAAGTCCGGCGGTTTCGACGCGGTGTGCTTCACCTCGTCGTCGACCGTGCGGAACCTGGTCGGCATCGCGGGCAAGCCGCACACCAGGACGCTGGTCGCGTGCATCGGCCCGAAGACCGCGGAGACCGCGCACGAGTTCGGCCTGCGGGTCGATGTGCAGCCGGAGGACGCGTCGGTGCCGAGCCTGGTCGACGCGCTCGCCGCCCACGCGGCCCGGCTGCGGGCCGAGGGCGCCCTACCGCCGCCGCGTAAGACCAAGCGCGCTCGCCGCTGATCCCTCGCTCGCCAGTTATCCACAGGCGCGATAGTTGTCCACAGTTGGCAACTGTCGCGCCTGTTCGGTTTTCCGACTCCCGATAGGCTGAGAGCGGGGCCGCCCCCCGGGCGGGCGGGGGCTGGGTACGGCACGATTCGCGAAGCGCATATCCCTTGTGACGTCAACAGGATGAAGACGGCATTTGGTGCGCGCACGCGCAGCTGCGCCCGCATGTTGGCGCCCACGGCGAGGGCGCGACACCCGATGAGGCCATCGCGGACCTGCGCGAAGCGCTGAGTGGTTTGATCGCGGAGTTCGGTGTGCCGCAGGAATTGGCGCTCACTCTGGACGTCGTCTGATGCCACCGGTGCCCGCTGTACGTGGCCAGCGCGCATTGCCGGTAGCCATCACGTCATGCGCCACCCAGGCGGCCAAGGCACGACGGTGTGCCGGTGCATCCTGGCCGAGACGTGGCCAAGGGAACGCTTCACGGCTCGGCATGCCGATGATCTTCGCGATCTCCTCTAGACGCAGCGCCATCACAGGCGGGTCTATCCTTTGGCTAAGCGAATGAGGGGTTTTCGGGTTATTGGTCCGGGCCCTGGTTTGAAGGAGGGCTTGTGTTTCCGACTCATCGGCCGCGCCGGTTGCGTACCACGGCGGCGGTTCGGCGGCTGGTCAGCGAAACGACGATCCGGCCGCGCCAGCTCGTGTTGCCCATGTTCGTCAAGGAAGGGCTGACCGAGCCGGTCCCGATCGAGTCGATGCCCGGCGTCCTCCAGCACACCCGCGACTCGCTGCGCAAGGCCGCGGTCGAAGCCGTGCAGGCCGGGGTTGGCGGGTTGATGATCTTCGGTGTGCCCGCGACGCGGGACGCGGTCGGTTCGGGGGCGATCGACCCGAACGGCGTGCTCAACGTGGCCCTGCGGGACCTGCGCGCGGAGATCGGCGACGACACCGTGCTGATGGCCGACACCTGCATCGACGAGTTCACCGACCACGGCCACTGCGGCGTGCTCGACTCGGACGGTCGCGTCGACAACGACAAAACCCTTGCGGTGTATGCGGAAATGGCCGTCGCCCAGGTCGAGGCGGGCGCGCACTGGGTCGGGCCGAGCGGCATGATGGACGGCCAGATCGGCGTGATCCGCGAGGCGCTGGACAACGCGGGCCACCCCGACGCGGGCATCCTCGCCTACTCGGCCAAGTACGCCAGCGCCTTCTTCGGCCCGTTCCGCGACGCGGTCGAGTCCGCGTTGCAGGGCGACCGCAAGACCTATCAGCAGGACCCGGCCAACCTGACCGAGGCGCTGCGCGAGGTCGAACTGGACCTCGACGAGGGCGCCGACGCGGTCATGGTCAAGCCCGCCCTCGCCTACCTGGACGTGATCCGCGCCGTCTCCGAGATGAGCCCGGTACCCCTTGCCGCATATCAGGTTTCCGGCGAGTACGCGATGGTCGAGGCGGCCGCCGCGCGCGGCTGGCTGGACCGGCAGCGCACCGCGCTGGAGATGCTGACCGCGATCCGCCGCGCCGGGGCCGACATCATCCTGACCTACTGGGCGGTCGAGGCCGCGGGCTGGATCGGCGAGCTGTAGCGGGTTCGCTGCGGTAGGTGTCGGGTGGGCTAATTTCCGGGCTCGGCTACGGAATCTGCCTGCGGGAAGCGGCTTTTTCTGGCTACTTTTGTCCGGTCATGCCAGAAAGCCTGCCTGAAGAACGACCCACGACGCCGGTCGGTAGACCGAGCCCGTCGTGGGTCCCGGCGCGCCCGCGTCCGGTCGCGGTGGCCAGCGCACTGTGGCTGCTGGCGATCACGACCGGGCTGGTCGGGGAGAGCATCGGGTTGTTCCTGGCGCGGCGGATCATGCGCCAGGCGATCAGGATGCTGGACCCGGGCGACTCGCAGGACACCGTGCTGCCGCCCGCGTTCGCCGGGCCGAGCGTGGCGAGCGCGCTGTTCGACCTGGTGCTCTTCGTGGTGACGCTGGCCGTGCTGATCGCGTTCCGGGAGGGAGCGCCCTGGTCGCGGGCGACGTTGACGGTGCTCGGCGTGCTGACCGTGCTGGACCGGTTGTGCCTCACCGGGTTCTACGCGGCGCTGTACCTGGCGATCGGGCCTGGCGGGCGGGTGGATCTGGTGTTCGCGGGGGTCAACGTGGCGGCGGTGCTGGCCGCGATCGGGGCGATGTACACCCGGGCGACGAGCCGGTACCTGCGCGGAAGCTGACCCTGTTGGACAACGCGATCAACGGCGGCATACCGTCACGGATCGTGAGTGAGCAGCGGAAACCGGGCCCGAGCGAGCCGGAGCAGCCGCCGGAGCCGCGCCCGCCGGTGACGGTGCAGGTGGCGTTCTGGATCTGGATCGCGAGCGCGGTGCTGAGCCTGGTGTTCGCCGTGCTGATCCCACGCCAGAAGAGCGCGATCGTCGACGCCCTGAACAACGCCAAGCCACCGGGGATCGCGCCTAGCCAGTACGCGCAGTACGCGAACACGCTGGTCGTCACCACGATCGTGACGCTCGTGCTGTTCGCCCTGCTCTACGTGTTCTTCGCCTACAAGGTCCGGGTCGGCCGGAACTGGGCGCGGCTGACGCTGACCGTGCTGCTGGTCATCGGCTTCATCTACTACGCCTACACCGGAACGCTGCTGTCCAACGGGTTCGGGCTGCTGATCAGCGTGCTCGCCCTGGTGCTGGTCTACCTCCCGGCCTCCAACGCCTACTTCGCGTCCCGTAAACGGCTGCGTTGAGATGAGCGATCGTTACGCCGAAGCCGGATCGTCCTGGTGGCCGGTGCTCTGGGGGCCGGTCTTCGCGCTCGTCGGCGGTCTGGTCGAGGCGACGACCGGGCCGGTACACCTGATCGAGTGGATCGTGGTCGGGATCGGGCTGGCGGTCGCGGCGATCGTCTGGGTGCAGGCGCGGCGGCGGGTGTGCTCGGTGCGGCTGACCGAGGAGACGCTGCACCAGGGGCGCGAGGAGCTGGCGGTGGACCGGATCGCCGAGATCGAGGACGTGGGACCGCCGTTGGGTGCCCGGGTGCTGGGCGGCGGCTGGACCGTGCCGAAGCGCTTCACCGAGGTGCCACTGCGGCTGCGGGACGGTTCGGTGGTACTGGCCTGGGCGAAGAACCCCGACGCGCTGCGGGCCGCGCTGCGCCCGCTGGTCGGGCCGTGGGAAGGTGGGCAACCGTGACCGAGACCGCAACCGCGACCGCTCCTCCCGCGCCTGCCCGGGGCCTGAACCAGCCGTGGCGTGGGTGGCTCGCGCTCGGCGAGGTGGTGCTGGCCGCGGTCGCTGTGGTGGTCGGCATCTGGTGCTGGCATCGCGGGATCGTGCCGATCGTGACGCCGACCGGTAAGACCACACCGCCGCTGGTGTCGATCGTGTTCTACGGCAACTGGATGTCCGGCGCGATCGGCCTGTGCACGGTTGGCGCCCTGCTGATGCTGGACGCGCTGCGCCAGGTGGTGCTGGCCGTGCGGACCCGGCGCAGGAAGGCCGCGCTGCCCGCGACCAGGGACTACCCGCTGGTCGATGATCCGGCCGACGACGAGAAGACCGACTGAAAGCGCAGGTCAGCCCCGGTTTGGGGGTAATTCGCAGTAACCTCTCAGCTAGTTGCCAGCTCATTCCCACACAATGGGGATGTCCCGGGCTTCGTGGTGCCCTGGGCCGGAAGGAGCGGCAGATGGCGGATCGGACGCAGCTGCTTGTCGTCGAGGACGATCCGAGCATTCGTGAGCTGCTCGCCACCAGCCTGCGCTTCGCCGGTTTCGACGTGGCGACCGCGGCCACCGGGACCGAGGCGTTGCGCGCGGTCGAGCGCAACTGCCCGGATCTGATGCTGCTGGACGTGATGCTGCCCGACCGCAACGGCTTCGACGTGCTGCGCTGGCTGCGCTCGGGCGGGCAGACCGTGCCGGTGCTGTTCCTGACCGCGCGGGACGCGGCCGAGGACAAGATCGTCGGCCTGACCATCGGCGGCGACGACTACGTGACCAAGCCGTTCAGCCTGGAGGAGGTCATCGCCAGGGTGAACGCGGTGCTGCGGCGCACCAAGGGCGTCGCCGAACCGGCCGAGGCACCCCTGCGCTACGCCGATCTCGAATTGCATGTGGACAGTCACGAGGTGCGCCGCGCCGACAAGCTGATCCCGTTGTCCCCCACCGAGTTCAAGCTGCTGCACTACCTGATGCGCAACGCCGGCCGGGTGGTGTCGAAGGCGCAGATCCTGGACCAGGTGTGGCGCTACGACTTCAACGGTGAGGCCGGCGTCGTCGAGTCCTACATCTCCTACCTGCGGCGCAAGGTCGACGTGGTGGCGCCGCGGTTGATCCACACCGTGCGCGGTGTCGGCTACGTGCTGCGCGTCGCCCCGAACTGATGACCCGGACCCAGCCCCGACAGGAAAGCCGTCCCGCGCACCCGGTCGGCGTGCCGGTGCCACCGGGCTCGAATCGCGGCGCGAGCGGGGTCTTCACGGCGGCGATGCGGGCGTTGCGGGTCGCGCTGGGCCGGTTGCCGCTGCGGGTGCACCTGGTCGCCGCGCTGGTGGTGCTGCTGGCCGCGGGCTTGTTCGGCACCTGGTGGGCGGCCTCCGCCGAGTTGCAGTACTACCTGGTCGGGCAGGTCGACAAGCGGCTGGAGCATGCCGCGCAGGTGTTCAACAAGGTCTCGGTGAGCCCGCCCCCGGGTCAGCACCGGCTGCGGATGATCACGCCGCTGGGCGGTGGCTACGTGGTCGAGCTGACCGTCAACGGCACCACCACCGTCTACAACAGCTCCGGGCATCAGGATCTACCCGCCGTGCCCGCCGGTCTGGCTCTGAACAAGGTGACGACCGCGCCGTCGCGCAGCGGGAACGGCAGCCAGTGGCGGGTGATCTCGCTGGCCATCCCGGACAAGAGCACGCAGGTCGTGCTGGCCGCGAACCTGGACGACGTGAACACCGCCATCGGCGACCTGACCGAACGGTTCCTGTGGCTCGCGGTCGCCGGGCTGGTGCTGATCGGCCTGGTCGGCTATGCCCTGGTGCGCGGTAGTTTGCGGCCGCTGGAGGAGGTGGAGGGCACCGCGGAGGCGATCGCCGCCGGTGACCTCTCCCGCCGGGTCCCGGTGCGCAGGCCGGGCAGCGAGGTCGGGCGGCTGGCCAACGCGTTCAACGTGATGGTCGGCCGGATCGAGAACGCGTTCCGGGCCAGTGAGCGTTCCGAGGCGTCCGCGCGCAGCTCGGAGGAGCGGATGCGGCAGTTCGTCGCGGACGCCAGCCACGAGCTGCGCACCCCGCTGACCTCGATCCGCGGCTATGCCGAGCTGTACCGGCAGGGCGCGGTCGCCTCCCCGGAGGAGATCGCCAGCGTGCTGCGCCGGATCGAGGACCAGGCGGCACGGATGGGCCTGCTGGTCGACGACCTGCTGCTACTGGCCAGGCTGGATCACGAACGGCCGATGGACCGCGCACCGGTCGACCTGGCCGTGCTCGCGGTGGACGCCGTGCACGATGCGCACGCGGTCGCGCCGGACCGGGCGGTCGGGCTGCGGCTGCCGCCCGCGCACGGCGACGAGCCCATCGCCGTGCCGGTGCTGGGCGACGCGGCCCGGCTGCGCCAGGTCATCGGCAACCTGGTGAACAACGCGCTCACGCACACCCCGCCGGACGCCCGCATCGAGGTGCGGCTGCGCGCCGAGGAGGCGATGGGCGTGCTGGAGGTCGCCGACGCCGGTCCGGGCCTGCCACCGGAGCAGGCCCAGCGGGTCTTCGAGCGGTTCTACCGGGCCGACCCGTCGCGGGGCCGGGACAGCGGCGGGACCGGTCTCGGCCTGGCCATCGTGGCCGCGCTGGTCGCCGCGCACGGCGGACGGGTCGAGGTGGACACCGCGGTGGGCGTGGGGACCACGTTCCGGGTGCTTCTCCCGCTCGCTGTCTAGCCCGAATGACCGGACTTTTTCCAAAATGCGGACACTCCTTTCGGAGGGAGCGGAACATGTCGACACAACGTTAGGGTGCGGCCACCGGGAGCCACGGGGGGTTCCGGGGACGGGACGCGAGAGGGGGCCGGCCTGCCGTGATCAGGTTCCTGCTCCGCCGGCTGGTCAACTACGTGGTCCTGTGCCTGCTCGCGGTGTTGTTCACCTACGTGCTGGCCTCGCTGTCCTTCGACCCGATCGCGCTGATCAAGGCGCACAAGCCGCCGCCATCGGCATCGACGATCGCCGACAAGATCCACGACCTGCACCTGGACCAGGCCATCCCGGTGCGCTTCGGCAACTGGTTCGCCGCCGTGCTGCACGGCGATTTCGGCAACACCGTCTACGGCAACCCGATCACGCCGGACGTGTGGGAACGGGCCGGGGTGAGCTTGCGGCTGTTCCTGTTCGGCACGATCTTCGCGGTCGTGCTCGGCGTGCTGGTCGGCGTGTCCGGCGCGATCCGCCAGTACCGCTTCAGCGACTACGCCACCACCTTCCTGTCCTACATCCTGATCGCGACACCGGTTTTCGTGCTCGGCACGCTGCTCAAGTTCGGCGCCACCGAGCTGAACTACTTCACCGGTTCGAACTTCCTCCAGTTCACCGGTGAGGTCACGCCCGGCTTCACCGGCAGCTTCGGCGCTGAACTGTGGGACCGGTTCCGGCACCTCATCCTGCCCACCATCGCGATCGGCCTCGGCCCGGCGGGTGCTGCGTACTACAGCCGCTATCAGCGCAACGCCATGCTCGACGTGCTCGGCGCGGACTTCCTGCGCACCGCCGCGGCGAAGGGGCTGCGCCGCAGGCGGGTGATCTACCGGCACGGCCTGCGGGTCGCGCTGATCCCGATGGCCGCGCTGTTCACCTTCGGCTTCGCCACCATGATCGTCGGCGGCCCGTTCACCGAGCGGATCTTCGGCTGGAACGGCATGGGCGACTGGCTGGTCGACGGCATCGAGACCCAGGATGCCAACCTCACCGCGACGGTGACCTTGTTCCTCGCGGTCTGCGTGCTCGTCTCCGGGCTGCTCGCCGACCTCGCCTATGCCGCGCTCGACCCGCGGATCCGGATCTGAGGAAGAGGGCGGGCGAGCAGCGGTGGCGATGATCGTGGACGAGGACGCGCAGGCGCATCCGCCGACCGGCGACCGGGGTCCGGCCGTGCCGAACGCCTCGCGCGGCGCCCTGGTGTGGCGGCGGTTGCGGCGCAACAAGCTGGCCGTGCTCGGCGCGGTGATCATCGTGCTGTTGTTCGTCGCCGCCTTCACCTACGGCTGGTACTGGCCGTGGAGCTACACCGAACCGGACCTGAACGCGTTCCTGGTCGGGCCGAGCCCGGAGCACATCTTCGGCACCGACAACGACGGCTTCGACCTGTTCGCCGAGACCATGCGCGGTCTGCAGAAATCGCTGATCATCGGGCTGATGGTCGCCGTGCTGTCCACCGCGATGTCGGCGCTGGTCGGCTCGATCGCCGGCTACTTCCGGGGCTGGAGCGACTGGCTGATCTCGGCCGTTGTCGACCTGCTGCTCACCCTGCCGGGCTTCCTCATCCTGGCCGTGCTCAGCCCGGCTTTCCGCGGCCAGACCTGGTTGCTGTTCGTGGCGCTGATCGCCGCGTTCAACTGGATGCTCACCGCGCGGATCGTGCGCGGCATGACGCTGACCCTCAAGGAACGGGAGTTCGTCCGGGCCGCGCGGCTGATGGGCCTGCCTGCGTGGCGGGTGATCATCCGCCACATCCTGCCGCAGATGGCGTCGCTGCTGATCGTGGACGCTACCGTCAACGTGGGCATGGCGATCCTCACCGAGACCTCGCTGAGCTACTTCGGGTTCGGCATCCAGGCACCGGACATCTCGCTGGGCACGCTGATCGCCAACGGCACCGGCTCGGCGCTGACCTTCCCCTGGCTGTTCTTCGTCCCGGCCGGGTTCCTGGTGCTCACCGTGCTCGCGGTGAACCTGATCGGCGACGGGCTGCGCGACGCGTTCGACCCGAACTCGTCGCGAAGGGGCAGGCGTCGGTCATGAATGAGCAGCCGCTGCTGACCGTGGACAACCTGGAGGTCAGCTTTCCCAGCGAGGCGGGCCCGGTGCGCGCCGTTCGCGGGGTGAGCTGGCAGCTCGGCGCTGGCGAGGTGCTCGGCATCGTCGGCGAGTCCGGCTCGGGCAAGTCGGTGTCGTCGCTGGCCATCATGGGCCTGCTGCCCGAGCAGGCCCGGGTGTCCGGGTCGATCCGGTTGCGTGATCGCGAGCTGATCGGCCTGTCCGACAAGGAGATCTCCGCGATCCGGGGCCGGCGGATCGCCATGGTCTTCCAGGACCCGATGTCCGCGCTGACCCCGGTCTACACCGTCGGCGACCAGATCGCCGAGGCGCTGCGCGCGCACGATCGCGGCCGGTCCCGGGAGTCCGCGCGCAATCGCGCCGTCGAACTGCTCGACCTGGTCGGTATTCCGAACGCGGCGGGCGCGGCCAAGGCCTTCCCGCACGAGTTCTCCGGCGGCATGCGCCAGCGGGTGGTGATCGCCATCGCCATCGCGGGCGACCCGGACCTGATCATCGCCGACGAGCCGACCACCGCGCTCGACGTGACCGTGCAGGCCCAGGTGCTGGACGTGCTGGCCACGGCCAGGGAAGTGACCGGCGCGGGGATCATCCTGATCACCCACGATCTCGGGGTGGTCGCCGGTTTCGCCGACCGGCTGATGGTGATGTACGCGGGGCGCGTGGTGGAAACCGGTGCGGTGCGGGAGGTCTACGAACGGCCGAGGATGCCCTACACGCTCGGTCTGCTCGGCTCGGTGCCGCGACTGGACGACGAAAAACACCGGCCGCTGGTGCCGATCGCGGGCCGTCCACCGTCCCTTGTGGACCTTCCGGCGGGTTGCCCGTTCGCGCCGCGCTGCCCGCTGGCGATCGACGACTGCCGCACCGGGGAACCGCCGCTGACCGGCGAAGACCGGGCCGTGGCGTGCATCCGGACGCAGGTGGTGGCCGACGCGCAGGCCGAGACCGAGGACGTCGCCACGCTCGCGGCGCGGATCTACGCGGCGGAAACACCGAGCGTGCGGGCCATCCCCGACGAAACCCCGAGGGCCGAGCGCGACCTCGTGCTCGACGTGCACGGGCTGGCCAAGTACTTCCCGGTCACCAAGGGCTTCTTCCGGCGCCAGGTCGGTGAGGTGCGCGCCGTCGACGGGGTCGACCTGGACATCGCCACCGGCGAAACCCTGGGCCTGGTCGGCGAATCGGGTTGCGGCAAGACGACCACGCTGCTCCAGGTCCTCGAACTGGCCAAGCCGGAGAAAGGCTCGATCAGCCTGTTCGGCGAGGACGTCGCCGAACTGGACCGGGCCGGTCGCAAACGCGTGCGGCGCAACGTCCAGCTCGTCTTCCAGGACCCGATCGCCTCGCTCGACCCGAGAATGCCGATCAACGACCTCATCGCCGAACCGCTGCGGCTCTACGGTCTGCCCACGACGCAGGCGAAAGCGCGGGTCGCCGAACTGCTCGAACTCGTCGGCATGAGCCCGGAACACGCCGCCCGCTACCCGGCCGAGTTCTCCGGCGGTCAACGGCAGCGGGTCGCCATCGCGCGAGCGCTCGCTCTGGAACCGAAACTCGTCGTGCTCGACGAACCCGTGTCCGCGCTGGACGTGTCGGTTCAGGCCGGCGTGCTGAACCTGCTCGCCGGCCTGCGTGACCGGCTCGGCCTGTCCTACCTGTTCGTCTCGCACGACCTGTCGGTCATCCGGCACGTCGCCGACCGGATCGCCGTGATGTACCTGGGCCGGATCGCCGAAATCGGCGTTGCCGACGATGTCCTCGACAAGGCGGCGCACCCCTACACGCAGGCGCTGCTGTCCGCGGTGCCGATTCCCGACCCGGCCGCCGAACGCGCCCGGGACCGGATCGTGCTGGTCGGTGACCGGCCGGACCCCGCACGACCGCCGTCCGGCTGCCGATTCCGCACCCGCTGCTTCACCTACGCGGCGCTGCCTGAGGCTGGGCGCTCGCGATGTGCCGATGTCGTGCCGGAATTGCGCGAACAGGGCCCGGACCACCGGGTCGCCTGCCACTATCCGGAAGTGCGCGCGGTGATCTGACGGTTTCGTCGAGAGGGAGGAGCCCATGGTGAGTGGGAGAAAGTTCGGCAGGCGAAAGCTCGGCCCCGCGGCATTGATCGGCAGCGTGCTCGCGGCCGCGGCGGTGCTGGCCGGCTGCGGCGGCGCGGCCAGCGGGCCGCAGTTGCACAACAGCAACCAGTTGGCGCACAAGCAGGAGGACATCAACCCGGCACCGGTCTCGACCCTGGTGGACGGCAAGTTCGTCTGGCCCATTCCGACCTGGTGGCCGAACTGGAACTTCAACGAGGTCGACGGCACCAACTCGGCCCAGCCGGACGTGTACGGCTCGTACCTGCCGAGTTTCTTCACCATCCAGCCGGACACCAGCGCGGTCATCAACCACGACTACCTGGATTCGGCCACGATCACCTCGACCAACCCGCAGGTGGTCACCTACAACATCAACCCGAAAGCCAAGTGGTCCAACGGCGATCCGCTGATCTGGTCGGACCTCAAGGCCCAGTGGCAGGCGCTCAACGGCACCAACCCGGCCTACGAGGCGGCCGAGACCAACGGCTACGACGACATCGCCTCGGTCACCCAGGGCACCAGCCCCACTCAGGCCATCGTCACCTTCAGCAAGCCGCTGGCCGAATGGCAGTACCTGTTCAGCCGCAACTCGCCGCTGTACCCGCCGTCGGTGAACGCGACGCCGCAGTCGTTCAACACCTCGCTTTCCGGCGGCCCGTCCACGATCAGCGCGGGGCCGTTCGTGATCACCTCGATCAACAAGGACCAGGGCACGATCATCGCCACCCGCAACCCCCAGTGGTGGGGAGCGAAACCGGTGCTGTCCAGGATCATCTACCAGGTGGTGTCCAAGGCGAACCGGGGCGACGCGATGGCCAACGGTGAGATCACCGAGACCGCGCTGTACGCCAACGCCGACGTGTACAAGCGGGCGCAGAAAATGCCCAACGTGGCGATCCGGGAGTCGATCGCCAAGAACTTCAACGACTACTGCCTCAACGGCAGGCCCGGTGACCTGCTCTCCGATCTGAAGCTGCGTACCGCGATCGTCACCGGGATCGATGGCAACGAGTTCACCAAGGCGGGCATCGGCAGCATCGAGCCGAACCCGACCCCGGTCGGCAACCATCTTTATCTGCCAGGCACCAAGTACCACGAGGATCACAGCGGCCTCACCGCGTTCAACCTGGCCAAGGCGCAGAGCGAGCTGGACGCGGACGGCTGGAAACTGGCGCCGGGCAAGCAGTACCGCACCAAGAACGGCCAGGAACTGGATCTATCCTTTTTGGACTACGCTGACAACCCGGCCGACGCCGAGAGCAACAAGCTGATGTTCAGCCAGCTCGCCAGGCTCGGCGCCAAGGGGACGCTGGAGGGCGTGCCCGAGGCCCAGTACGACAGCCTGCTGGACAAGGGGCAGTGGGACATCACCGGCTGCGGCTGGCCGCTGTCCGCGTTCCCGATCAGCTTCATGGAGACCACCTACTACCTCGACCCGCACAGCATGGGCCAGAACTTCGGCCAGATCGGCAGCTCCGAGATCAACAAGCTGTTCGACGAGGCCAACGCCACCTTCGACCCGGACAAGCGGGCCCAGCTCGGCAACCAGATCGACCAGGACCTGTGGAACCTCGCGCAGGACATCGTGACCTACCAGTCGCCGGGCGTGGTGCTGGTGGACAAGAACGTGGCCAACTTCGGCGCGTTCGGCTTCGCCGACGTCGACTACACCAAGATCGGCTTCACCAAGTCATGACCGCCGAGGCGACCTCGGCCGGGCGGGTGCGTACTGCCCGGCCGGGGCTGCCGCGCGCGTTCTGGCACGCTCTTTTCACCACCTGCGCGGTCGTGCTGGTGTGCGCGGTGCTCGGTGGGTGGTCCGCACTGTCCTATCAGGACGCTGATGGGCACTTGGCCGCGTTGACCGATCGAGCGATCGGTCAGGTGACCGGTGGATCCGGTGCCGATGCCTCTGTCAGCTGGAAAACCTCGGCCGGGCAGGAAATCCACGCGGTGGTGACGTTGTTCGGAGCAGTGCCGCCACCCGGAACCCGAACCCAGATCGCCTACGATCCTGGCGATCCGGCCGACGCGATCATCCCGGGCGCGCGACTGCTCGCCGACGCCGATCAGTCCCGGAGCGGCCTGATCTTCGCTGTTCTGGTCGGGGCGCTGGTCCTGGCCGTCGACACCGTCTGGCTGCTCCGCCGCCTCCGGCGCCGTCCCGGGCGGCCGGTGACCGTACGGCGGATCCGGGTCCAGCGGCGGCTGCTGTCCCGCAGCTGGCTGGAAACCGAGCCCGTCGCCGGTGCCCCGCAACGCTGGATCCCGGTCTACTGGGACCCGGTCCTCGCCGAACTTCCGTCGCCGGTCGAGGTCACCGTGCACGGCGAGCGCCTGGTCACCATCGAGGCCGCGGGCGTGCGGCTCTACCCGTCCGGCCGCGCCACCACCCGCGAACCCCTCGGCCGCCGCACCGACAGCCCCAGCCGCCCCGACGAGTACGCCCTGGCCAAGGCCCGCTCGGCCGGGCTGCTGCGCCAGCTCCGCGTCGATGCCGCGCTCGTCGTCCCGGCGCCGTTGATCGGCCTGTTCTGGGCCTACCTCGCGCAGGGCGGCGTGCCGAGCTGGGCCGGGGCGACCGCCCTCTGCGCCACCCTCGCGCTCTGGTACGCGGCCATCCGCGGCTCCGACCCGACCTGATCAGGCGTTTGTCCGGTTTTGTCAGAGGGCCTGGCTAGCTTGTCGATCGTGAGCGCACTCGCTGAAAATGTTGGTTCGGTCGGTTACCGTGGTGCGGTGTCCGCTGATGCCTCGCAACCGTTCTCGTGGGGGCCACCGGCCAGCCGGAAGGCCGACGCGGTTCTGCCGCCGGAGATGCGGCCTGCCGCGATCCGCGACGCGTTGATCGACGAGGAGCGAGCGGCGTTCTTGCGGTCGTACCGGGAGGCAATCGCCAGGGCCGCGGACACCCTCGACCTCAATCCGGTGTTCAAGGTGCTCGCCAACTATCACCGGATCGCGGTGGCGACCCAGCAGGAAGGCGTGGAAGCACACCGCAAGCTGCTCGCCAAGGCCGACCTGATCGCCCGCACCGGCAACAACCCGGACGCGGTGCCCTACGAAGACGTGAAGGCGCTGTTGGACAAGAGGCTGGGGCGGTAGTTGTACTGGATCCGACCGGACGACGAAGTCGCCGATCAGATAGCAGCGCTGCCGTCGAAAGCCCTTGAACCTTTTGCCGAGGTTCTCGCGCTGCTCGAGGTCGCACCCGAGGCGGGCCTGCTCTGTAACGACGAGAAACCGGATGGTCTGCGCGATGTGCTGTTCGGCCCGAACAAGGAGGGCAAGCTCACCTACCTCCTCCTGGTGGATCAACGTGAGGTCCACCTGCTGCGGCTGATCTGGGTCGACCTCGGCGAGGACCACCCGGACGTCTAGCCGGGCGTGAGCGCGGCCACTTGTGGGCTACCTGCGAGACTGGAGGCCGTGACGGCCAACGAAGCTAATGCCAGCCGGTCGCGAGAGCTGTTCGAGCGGGCCGCGACGGCCACGCCGGGCGGGGTGAATTCGCCGGTCCGGGCGTTTCACTCGGTCGGGGAACGCCGCGGTTCATGGTGTCGGGCAGCGGCGCGTATCTGACCGATGTCGATGGCAACACCTATGTGGACCTGGTCAGCTCGTGGGGGCCGATGATCCTCGGGCACGCGCATCCCGCGGTGGTCGAGGCGACGCAGCGGGCGGCCTCGCGCGGGTTGTCGTTCGGGACGCCGACCGAGGGCGAGATCGAGCTCGCCGAGGAGATCATCGCCAGGGTCGCGCCGGTGGAGCAGGTGCGGCTGGTCAACTCGGGTACCGAGGCGACCATGAGCGCGATCCGGCTCGCTCGCGGGTTCACCGGGCGATCCAAGATCATCAAGTTCGCGGGCTGCTATCACGGGCACGTGGACGCGCTGCTGGCCGATGCCGGGTCGGGCGTGGCCACGCTGGGCCTGCCGACCTCGCCGGGGGTCACCGGCGCGCAGGCGGCCGACACCATCGTGCTGCCCTACAACGACCTGGCCGCGGTGCGCGGTGCGTTCGCGGCTGAGCCGGACGCGATCGCGGCGATCATCACCGAGGCGGCGGCCGGGAACATGGGCGCGGTCGCGCCGCGGCCCGGGTTCAACGCGGAGCTGCGCGAGATCGCGCACGAGCACGGCGCGCTGCTGATCATGGACGAGGTGATGACCGGGTTCCGGGTCTCTCTCTCCGGCTGGTACGGCCTGGAGGGCGTCCCCGGCGACCTCTACACCTTCGGCAAGGTCATGTCGGGCGGCCTGCCCGCCGCGGCCTTCGGCGGACGGATCGAGGTGATGAGCAGGCTGGCTCCGGTCGGGCCGGTCTACCAGGCGGGAACGCTGTCCGGGAACCCGGTCGCGGTCGCCGCGGGCCTGACCGCGTTGCGGCACGCGGACGCCGACGTCTATCACGCGCTGGACGCGAACGCGCGCAGGCTGGGCGAGATCTTCGCCAAGGGCCTGAGCGCCGCGGGCGTCCCCCATCACGTGCAGTTCGCGGGCAACCTGCTCAGCGTGTTCTTCACCGAGAACGGACAGGTCGGCGACTACGCACAGGCCAGAGCCACCCAGACCTGGCGTTACCCGGCGTTCTTCCACGCCCTGCTCGACCACGGCGTGTACGGGCCGCCGAGCGCGTACGAGGCGTGGTTCGTGAACGCGGCCATGGACGAGGCCGCGTTCGAGGTCATCGAGGCCGCGATGCCGCACGCCGCGGCCGCGGCGGCGAGCGCCGAGCAGGGGACGGCATGAGCAAGCTTGCGCGCGAATCATTCAACGCAGTGCGCGAATGCGCCCGCCTCGCGATGCGGCCAACGGGCGGCCGGGTACGGACCGCGACGAGCGAGGCGGCAGCATGAGTGAAGGCGCGAACCGGACGATCGTGCACCTGGTCCGGCATGGCGAGGTGCACAACCCGGAGGGCGTGCTGTACGGCCGCCTGCCCGGCTATCACCTGTCCACCCGGGGCGAGCAGCAGGCCATCGTCGTGGCCGAGTTCCTCGCCGACCGCGACATCGTGCACGTCGCGAACTCGCCGTTGCAGCGCGCGCAGCAGACCGCGGCGCCGACCGCCGCCTCGCACCGGCTCGACCCGGTTATCGACGACAATCTGATCGAGGCGGGCAACGTCTTCGAGGGGCGGAAGGTCTCGGTCGGTGACGGCGCGCTGCGCGATCCGCGCAACTGGCCGAAGCTGGTCGACCCGTTCAAGCCGTCCTGGGGCGAGCCCTACCTGACCATCGCGCACCGCATGCTCGCCGCCGTGCACCGGGCCCGCACGATCGCGGCTGGTCATGAGGCGGTGTGCGTGTCGCACCAGCTGCCGATCTGGACGTTCCGGCTGTTCATGGAGGGCAAGCGGCTCTGGCACGACCCGCGTCGCCGCCAGTGCGCGCTGGCCTCGATCACCAGTTTCGAGTTCGAGTTCGAGCGCCTGGTCGGCATCAAGTACCGCGACCCGGTCGCGTCGACGAACGCGCGGGTGACCGGGCGATGAAGCGCTGGGCGATCGTCTCGGCACTGGTGGGCACGGCGGTGCTGGTGCTGAGCGGTTGCGGCACCGGCAAGAACGCGGTCAACACCGACGCGGACTACAACTTCGTCTCGCCCGGTGGCCAGGTGCAGTTCTTCTACGCGCCCGGTCAGCGCAAGCCCCTGCCCGACCTCGGCGGGCCGAGCCTGCAAGAGCCGGACAAGCAGATCGCCATCTCCAGCTTCCCGGGCGACGTGGTCGTGCTGAACATCTGGGGCGCGTGGTGCGCGAACTGCCGTGCCGAAGCACCGGAACTTCAGCAGGTGTTCGATCAGACCAAGAGCCAGGGCGTCGCCCTGCTCGGGATCGACTTCAAGGACCAGAGCCGCAACGCGGCGCTGGATTTCATGAACGACTACCAGATGCGCTATCCGTCCATTTACGACTTTGCCGGCCGGACCCTGTTGGAGCTGAACAACTTCCCGCGCAGCTCGGTGCCGACCACGATCGTGCTGGACCGCTCGCACCGGGTGGCCGCGGTCTACTTGCAGCAGATCACCGCCGCGACGCTGCTGCCGGAGATCCAGAAGGTTGCCGCGGAGAAGGCCTGAAGTTCTCGTGAAGTGTCCGTATTGCGCGTGTGATCCAGACCGCGACCGGGGATACCGGTGGCGAGCTGCTGGATCGCCCTACCTACTCTCGATCGCGTGAACCCGACCGAGCAGCTCGCCATCTCGGGGCCGCTGCTGCTGGCCGCGGGCGTCTCGCTGGCCGCGGGCGCGGTGTCCTTCGCCTCGCCCTGCGTCGTGCCGCTGGTCCCCGGCTACCTCGCGTACCTGGCTGGTCTGGTCGGCGCGGAAACGCCCGCGGTGACCGCCGGGGAGCAGGCGCGCAAGGGCCGGTTCCGGGTGGCCGGGGCGGCGCTGCTGTTCGTGGCCGGGTTCACCGTGGTCTTCGGCGCCGCGTCCATCCTGGTTTTCGGCGTGTCCAACTCGCTGCTGGACAACACGCAGCTGCTGGAGCGCATCGGCGGCGTCGTGACCATCCTGATGGGCCTGGTCTTCATCGGCCTGGTGCCCGCGCTGCAACGCGAGTTCCGGCTGCACGCCGTGCCCAAAGCGGGCGTGTACGGCGCGCCGCTGCTCGGCGCGGTGTTCGCGCTGGGCTGGACCCCGTGCCTCGGCCCGACCCTGACCGGCGTGCTCGCCGTCGCGGACGCCACCGAGCCCGGCGTCGGCAACACGGTGCGGGCGATCCTGCTGGTCCTCGCCTACTGCCTCGGCCTCGGCGTGCCGTTCGTGGTGCTCGCGCTGGGCGCGCGCTGGGCGGTGCGGGCCACCGGCTGGCTGCGCAGGCACGTGCGCGGCATGCAGATCACCGGCGGAGTGCTGCTGCTCGGCGTCGGCATCCTGCTGGTCACCGGCGGGTGGGACGTGCTGATCTCCTGGCTGCGGGAGACCGTTGCCTCCAACGCGACATCACCGATCTGAGGTGACCTGAGGTGACCCAGCCTTGACCAGGACCGTGAACGAGCCGGCCGAGCAGACCGCGACGCCACCGCCGCGGCCGTCGCCGCTGCGCACCGCGCTGGCTTTCCTGCGCAACACCTGGCGCGGCCTGGTCACCATGCGCACCGCGCTGATGCTGCTGTTCCTGCTCGCGCTGGGCGCCATGCCCGGCGCGCTGCTGCCGCAGGAGCCGCTCAACCCGCCGCTGGTCACCCAGTACATCTCCAGCCACGGCTGGTGGGGCCAGCTGCTGAACAAGCTCCAGTTCTTCAACGTCTACGGCAGCGTCTGGTTCGCCGCGATCTACGTGCTGCTGTTCGTGTCGCTGGTCGGCTGCCTGCTGCCGCGCTCGGTCGACTACTTCCGGCAGGCCACCGCCAAACCGGTGCTGACCCCGCGCAACCTGACCAGGATGCCGCACCACGCGCGCACCACCAGCACCGGCGACGGCGTGGCGGCGCTGGACGAGGCCCGCAAGGAACTGCGCGGCTGGCGGCTGATCGAGCGGACCGAGGACAACGGTGCGCGCAGCATCTCGGCCGAGCGCGGCTACCTGCGCGAGACCGGCAACCTGATCTTCCACTTCGCCATGCTCGGCCTGATCATCGCGTTCGCGGTCGGCAAGCTCTACGGCTACACCGGCCAGTCGATCGTGCTGGCCCAGGGCGATCAGCAGTCGCAGTGGTGCAACTCGGGTGTGCTCGCCTACGACTCGTTCAGCCCCGGCCTGCGGGTGGACGGCACCGACCTGGCGCCCTACTGCATCAGGGTCAACAGCTTCAGCTCGGTCTTCCTGCCCAACGAGGTCCCGCAGAGCTTCGACGCCAAGCTGTCCTACCAGGCCGATCCGGTGAACGCGCCGAACACCTGGGCGCCCTACGACCTCCAGGTCAACGCGCCGCTCAACGTCGACGGCGACAAGATCTACCTGGCAGGCAACGGCTACGCCCCGGTGTTCACCGTGACCTACCCGAACGGCCAGACCCGCACCAACGCGATCCAGTGGAAAGAGGACGACGGCCTGACCTACCTCTCCGAGGGGGCGACCAAGTTCGATCCGCCGGGCATCACCGATCCCAAGCAACTGCACCAGAAGCAGATCGCGGTCACCGGACTGTTCGCGCCGACCGCCGCGATCAGCGGCGGGATCATGACCTCGGTGTTCCCCGCGCCGAACAATCCCGGTGTGGCCGCCCAGATCTACCAGGGCAACCTCGGGTCGGACTCGGAAGATCAGTCCATTTTCGACATCGACCAGAACATGGTGAACAGCGGCCAGCTGAAGATGGTCAAGCAGGCCAACCTGATGCTCGGCCAGTCGGTCACCCTGCCGGATGGCACCAAGGTGCGCTTCGACGCGGTGCACCGCTGGGTCTCGCTGCTGGTCACCCACGACCCGACCCAGGACTGGGTGCTGGTGTTCGCCATCGCGCTGATGCTCGGCCTGGTCACGTCGCTGGTGATCAAGCGCCGCCGGATCTGGGTGCGGGTCACCCCGGCGGGTGAAGACGACACGGATGGACGTACCGTGATCGAGGTCGGTGGCTTGGCCCGCACCGACCAGGCTGGGTACGGCGAGGAGTTCACCAAGCTGTCCGCGCGGATTCTGGACGCGGCCGACGGCGCGCATCGCTCGACGGCAGGAAAGAAGGACGCCTGATGTCGGTCAACGAGACATTGGCCCACTACAGCACCTGGTGCTACGGCAGCGCGGTCGGCATCTACGTGCTCGCCACCCTGTTCTGCCTGGCCGAAGGCGCCTTCAGCAAGGTGAAGCGCACCGCCGCCGAGCCCGCCCGGGAGCTGGTCGGCGCCGGTGGCCCGACCGTCACCGAGAAGCCCGTTTACGGCAAGCGGGTCGAAGCGCCGCGCAAGCCGCTGCCGGAACGCCTCGGCCGGATGGGCATCTCGCTGGTCATCCTGGGTCTGGCCCTGCAACTGGTCGCCATCGTGCTGCGTGGGGTCGCCACGCACCGGGCGCCCTGGGGCAACATGTACGAGTACGTCTCGGTGATCGGCTTCGTCGCGCTGGCCGCGTGGGTCGTGCTGATGGCGCGGCTGCCGATCCGCCGGGCCACCGGGTTCGTGCTGGTGCCGGTGGTGATCCTGCTGTTCCTCGGCGGCACCGTGCTCTACACCCAGGCCGAGCCGGTTGAGCCCGCGTTGCAGTCCTACTGGCTGGCCGTGCACGTGACGATCGTGTCCTGTGCGACCGGCCTGCTGCTCATCCCCGGTGTGGCCAGCCTGCTCTACCTGTTCCGCTCGGCCCACGACCGCAACCCGGCCCTGTTCGCGCGGTTCGCCCCGAAGCTGCCCAGCAGCGACACGCTGGACCGGCTGGCCTACCGGACCACCGTGTTCGGCCTGCCGCTGTTCACCCTCGGTGTCATCTGCGGCGCGATCTGGGCCGACTCGGCCTGGGGCCACTACTGGCAGTGGGACCCGAAGGAGACCACCGCGTTCGTGGCCTGGGTCGTCTACGCCGCCTACCTGCACTCGCGGGCGACCGCGGGCTGGCGCGGCACCCGCGCGGCCGTGATCAACGTGCTCGGTCTCGCGGTGATGCTGTTCAACCTGTTCTTCGTCAACCTGGTCGTCACCGGCCTGCACTCCTACGCCGGGGTGGGCTGAAGTCGACCGTGGAGTCCTCTGCGACTACCGTCAACGACTGGTGGTCGCGATCTTTTCGCAAGGAGGACTCCAGCGGTGACTGGACGCTACGACGAGCAGCAGCCGGGGTTCGGTGCGGGCTGGCAGACGCCGGGTGCGCCAGCACCTGAGCAGCAGCAACCCGTTTCGCAACCGGCGGGTGGCGCGCACCAGGCACCGGAACAGGCCCAGCAGGCTGCGGAACAACAACACGCTGAGCCGGACTACGGCAGCCAGCCGCCGGAGGACACCACCTATCCGGCCATGCACGCGGTGCCCGACCCGTCCTCGGGCTCGTTCCCCGCGCAGCCGGAATCGACCCCGACCCAGTACGTCGACCCGGCCGGTTCGGGTTCCTTCCCAGCTCAGGCGCCATCCTCGGGCGCGCATCACGCCCCGTCCGGCAGCCAGTCCGGCCCGTACCCGGTGCAGCCCGCGAGCCAGGGCCAGCCCTACCCGCAGCAGCCCGCGCCGGGCGACCCGTTCCCGCCCGTGCCGGGCGGTCCCTTCCCGCCGCAGCAAGGCAATCACGCCTTCCCGTACGAGCAGCAGTACCCGGCAGGCGGCCCCGCGCAGCCGCCCGCGCCGATGCAGGCAGGCCCGGTCCCGCCCGGCGCACCGTCCGGCAACCTCTCCCGGCAGACCCAGGCCGCCGCGCACGAACTGTCCTCGACCCACCTGCTCAAGCAGGCCAAGCGGCCCCCGCAGACCGGCTGGCGGCGCGCGGTCTTCAAGGCCAGCGGCCACCTGGTCAACATGGGCGAGAGCCCGGCCGACGTGCGCAGACGCGAACTGATCGCGCGGATCAACCAGCCGCTGCGCGGTTGCTACAAGATCGCCATGCTCAGCCTCAAGGGCGGCGTCGGCAAGACCACCACCACGACCACGCTCGGCTCGACCTTCTCCTCGCTGCGCGGCGACCGGGTGATCGCGGTGGACGCCAACCCGGACCGCGGCACGCTGAGCCAGAAGATCCCGTTGGAAACCACCGCGACCGTGCGGCACCTGCTGCGCGACGCGGGCCGGATCACCCGCTACAGCGACGTGCGCGCCTACACCTCGCAGGGCCCGAGCCGGCTGGAAGTGCTGGCCAGCGAGCAGGACCCGGCGGTGTCCGAGGCATTCAGCGAGGACGACTACCGGCGCACCATCGACCTGCTGGAGCACTTCTACAACATCGTGCTCACCGACTGCGGCACCGGCCTGATGCACTCCGCCATGAAGGGCGTGCTGGACATCGCCGACTCGCTGGTGATCGTCTCCTCCGGTTCGGTCGACGGGGCGCGCAGCGCGTCCGCGACGCTGGACTGGCTGGACGCGCACGGCTACCACGACCTGGTCGCCCGCTCGGTCGCGGTGATCAACTCGGTGCGGCCCCGCTCCGGCGCGGTCAACCTGGACAAGCTCGCCGAACACTTCGGCGCGCGCTGCCGCGCGGTCTGCCGCATCCCGTTCGACCCGCACCTTGAGGAAGGCGCCGAGATCGAACTGGAGCGGCTGAACTCGGACACCCGGCTGGCCCTGCTCGAACTGGGCGCCACGGTCGCCGACGACTTCCCGAACGACAACTCGCGCCGGTAGTTTCCGCGCGTGCCCGAAGCGAAGGACGAAGACCAGCAGCCCGAACTACGGGTCAGCACCCTGGAATGCTTCTTCGACCTGGTGTTCGTGTTCGCGGTCACCCAGCTGACCTCGGTGCTCGGCCGCGAATCCGGCTGGGTCGGACTGGCCAAACTGGCGTTGCTGCTGGCCGTGATCTGGTGGATGTACGGCGGCTACGCGTGGCTGACCAACGTGGTCGCGCCGGTCACGCCGAGCCGCAAGGCCCTGCTCGCCGTGGGCATGGCCGGGTTCCTGGTGATGGCATTGGCCGTGCCGACCGCGTTCGAGGGCGGCGGCCTCGCCTTCGGCATCGGCTACCTGATCGTCAACACCGTGCACGCGGGCCTGTTCCTGACCTCACCGGCTTCCCGGCCGGGCATGGTGCGGATCGCCTCGGCCAACATCGCCAACGCGGCCGCGCTGATCGTGGCCGCGTTCGTGCCGGAACCGGTGCGCTGGGCGTTGTGGGTGCTGGTGCCGCTGATCCAATGGGGCCTGCCGTATCGGCGCGGCACCGCCGAGATCTCGTTGCGGCCGGCGCATTTCGTCGAGCGGCACGGGCTGGTGCTGTTGATCGCGTTCGGCGAATCGGTCGCGGCGATCGGGTCGGGCATCCTCGGCCAGCGCCTGCCGCTGAGCGTCGGCCTGATCCTGGCCGGGGTGCTCACCCTGGGCGTGCTGCTCGCGTTGTGGTGGAGCTACTTCGGCGGCGAGGACGCGCTCGCCGAAAAGCGCCTGCTGGACGCGGATCCGGTGCGACGCGCGGGGCTCGCCCTCAACGCCTACGGTCGCGCGTTCTACCTGCTGCTGGCCGGGATCATCGTGCTCGCCGCCGGCGTCAAGCAGGCCATCGAGGCGCCGTGGAACCGGGGCAGCCTCGGCGAGGCGCTGGCCATCGCGGGTGGGGTGGTGGTCTACCTGATCGGCGATCTGGTGCTGCGCCGTACCTTGCGCCTGGGACCGTGGCTGCCGCGCTGCGTCGCGGCGGTGCTCGTCGCGGCTACGGTAGGGGTGGGCGTGAGCGTGTCCATGATCGGGCAACTGGTGACGATCGCGGTCGTGCTCGCTGGGGCGTTCGCGTGGGAACGGGGGAATCATGCCGAGAGTCGAGGCGGCGGTCGTGGTGGACGTGGCGCCGGAGGTGGCCTTCGCCGTCTCCCAGACCACCGGTGAGCTGCGGCTGCGCTGGGATCCGTTCATCCGCCGCCAGTACCTGATGGACGGGGCGCCGAAACCGGGGAAAGGCGTTCGGACGCACACCCGTTCGCGGCACGGGCTGCGGATGGTCAGCGAGTACGTCTCCTACGTCCCGCCGCGCAACGTCGGCATGACGATGCGGGAAGGCCCGTGGTTCTTCGCGACGTTCGGCGGCGGCTGGCGGTTCGAGCCGCTCGCGGACGGCCGCACCAGGGCGGTGTGGAAGTACAGCTTCACCTGCCGGCCCGAGTTCTTGCGCCCGATCGCCGAGCCGTTCGGCAAATGGTTGCTGGGCCGGGACATCCAGCGGCGGATCGAGGCGTTCGCCCGCGCCTGTGCCGACCCGGCGATCGTCGCCGCCGTGGTCGGTAGCCAGGTGGACTAGTTCGCGCGCGGGTCGTCGCCGTCCTTGGGGCGCTTGATCTGCTCACCGAGCTTGCGCAGGAAATCCGGGTCGTCGTCCGGAGCCATCGGGCGCCGCCGAGCGCCCGCGCCGACACGACTGGGAGAAAGGGCCCGCCAGGCCAGAATCATGACGATGACCAGGCCGGCGAACGCGAGAACGTAGGGCATCCGGTCACCTCCGTGTCAGCCTGGTCGCCAGACTAACTCGATCGATGCGGGTTGGCAGTGTCCCGCCAAAGCGACGGCCTGTCGGGAGATGGTGCGTGCGGACCGAGGGGTTGGAACCGCCGGTATCTCCCGCCTGGGCCGGGGGGACGCTCGAAGGGATCACTGCCAACCCGGCTGACGTCTATGCCCTCGACTGACAGCCGTTGGATCGAAGAGTCAGCCGCGTACTGGCTCGCTGGCCTCGGTGGTCAGTTCGGCGAGCAGTGTCTTCACCTCGGACTCGCGGAATCGGCGGTGTCCGCCCGGGGTGCGGATGGAGCCGATCCGGCCGGCCGTTGCCCATCGGGTCACGGTCTTGGGGTCGACGCGGAACAAAGTGGCCACTTCGCCAGGGGTGAGCAGACGCTCGCTGACCTGTTGACGGTTGTGCTGAACTGCGGCAGTCACTCTCGTCCTCCTTCAGGTGGGATCACAGGGTGGGATCCGGCGTTCCGGTCGCATAGTGTCATCTCGCCCTACGGGTACTCGAACGCTAGTCCGATAGTAAAGAGGGAGTAAGGGACAAAACGGGACGTTCGGTATACCGAGCGCGTTTGCCCGACTGCGCTACGTACTCCGCGCTTGGTGCTGCTGCCGGTCCCGAACCCAGCGCGTAGCGTGGGCCCGTGCACCAAAACAGCAGCCCGGCGGGGGTGGACCCCCGCGAGGGGAGCCTAGGAGAAAGCGCCATTTCCGACGAGCCGACAGACCGTCAAGACTCCACGGAGTCCGCGCAAGGGTCAAGCCCCCATAACCCGGACGGACCTGCCGCAGCGCCCGAGCCGCCCACGCCACCGGCCGATCTCAACCGGCAGTTGTTGCTGTACACGCTGGCCAGGGTGGGTCTGTTCGTGGTGCTGTGCGCCATCCTGATCGTCGCGCACGTGCCGTTCGTGGTCGCCCCGGTGATCGCCATCGTGGTCGCGCTGCCGCTGTCGATGGTGCTGTTCCGGAGCTGGAGCCAGCGCGTCTCCGCAGGCCTCGCCGCCCGCACCGCGGCCCGCAAGGCGACCAGGGACGACCTGCGTGCCCGGCTACGCGGTGAGTTCAACGCCGACGAGCCCGAGGCAGACTCCGACCCGGAAAGCAAGGGCTGAATCTGTCCGGTTTCGGCTTGCCAAGTCTTTACCCAACCGGCCGGAGGGGCGCCGTGACCAGCGTCGATCGATGTAGCGAACCCAGGCGGGAGTGGGTCTGCGAGGCGGTGCGGATCATCGAGGCCGATGCCAACCGCAGTGCCGATACGCATTTGTTGCCTTTCCCGCTCCCCGGGGCGTGGGGCGTCGACCTTTACCTGAAGGACGAGTCCACCCACCCGACCGGTTCGCTCAAGCACCGGCTGGCCCGCTCACTGTTCCTTTACTCGATCTGCAACGGCTGGATCACCGAAGGAACGACGGTCATCGAGGCGTCCTCCGGGTCGACCGCGGTGTCCGAGGCGTACTTCGCGCGCATGCTCGGGCTGCCGTTCATCGCGGTCATGCCCCGCTCGATCAGTAAGGAGAAAACCGCGCTGATCGAGCGGCAGGGCGGCCGTTGTCACTACGTGGACACGCCCAGCGCCATCTACACCGAGTCGCGCAGGCTCGCCGCCGAGGTCGGCGGCCACTTCATGGACCAGTTCACGCACGCGGAACGCGCGACCGACTGGCGCGGCAACAACAACATCGCCGAGTCGATCTTCGAGCAGATGGCGCTGGAACCGCACCCGGAGCCGCAGTGGGTGGTGGTCGGAGCCGGGACCGGCGGCACCAGCGCCACCATCGGCCGCTACCTGCGCTACCGGCGGCTGCACACCAGGCTCGCCGTGGTCGACCCGGAGAACTCGGTGTTCTTCGACGCCTGGCGCGAGGACAACCCCGAACACACGCACACCTGCGGCTCCCGCATCGAGGGCATCGGCAGGCCGAGGGTGGAACCCTCGTTCGTCGGCCAGGTGATCGACCGGATGATCAAGGTGCCGGACGCGGCCTCGATCGCGGTGATCCGGGTGGTCGAGGAGGTGCTGGGGCGTCGCGTCGGCGGGTCGACCGGCACGAACCTGTGGGGCGCCTTCCAGCTTGTCGCGCAGCTGCGCGAGTCCGGGGAACAGGGCAGCGTGGTCACGCTGCTCTGCGACGGCGGCGAGCGCTACGCGCACACCTACTACGACGACGAGTGGGTGCACGACCAGGGCCTCGACCTGGCCCCCTACCGCGCCACGGTCGACCGCTTCCTCGCCACCGGCGAGTGGCTGAGCTAACCGCCGAACGCCAGCGCCAGTGCGGTCACCGCGGACCACATCAACATGGCCAGCCCGGTGTCCTTGAGCACCGGGATCAGCGCCATCCCCTTCGCCCCGCCAGTGATCACCCGGACCGGCGTCACCAGCAGCGCACCGGCCATCACGCCGATCAGCGCCCACGGGTGGCTGAGCCCGAGCACGATGCTGACCAGCAGCGGAACCGTGACCAGGCCAAGGTAAAGGCGGCGAGTACCGGCATCGCCGAGCGCGACGGCCAGCGTGCGCTTGCCGGTCTCCTTGTCGGTCGGGATGTCGCGCAGGTTGTTCGCGACCAGCACGGCGGCCGAGAACGTGCCGACGCCGACCGCGCCACCCAGCCCGACCAGGGTGAACGCGCCGTACTGCACGTAGAGCGTGCCCAGGACGGCGACCAGGCCGAAGAACACGAACACCGCGACCTCGCCGAACCCGAGGTAGCCGTAGGGGTGCTTGCCGCCGGTGTAGAACCAGGCGCCCAGCACGCAGGCGATGCCCACGAGCAACAGCCACCAGTGCCCGGACGTGACCACCAGCACGGCCCCGGCCACCCCGGCCAGTGCGAAGCAGCCGAACGCCGCCATCCGCACGAGGTTCGCGGGCACCGTGCCCGAACCGACCAGCCGCAGCGGCCCGACCCGGTGCTCGTCGGTGCCGCGGATGCCGTCGGAGTAGTCGTTGGCGAAGTTCACGCCGATGATCAGCGCGAGCGACACGACCAGCGCGAGCAGCGACTGCCACCAGATGAAGTGATCGATCGCCGCCGCCGCGCCCGCGCCGACCAGAACCGGCGCGATCGCGTTGGGCAGGGTGCGCGGTCGCGCCCCTTCCATCCACTGCGCTGCTGTTGCCATGGCCCCATCTTGCCTGGTCGAGCCGGAGGCTCAGCTCAGCAGGTCGCGCAGCGCGGCCTTGTCGATCTTGCCGGGACCGCGCAGCGGCAACTGGTCCAGGTAGCGCACCCGCTTCGGCACCGCCGCCCGCCCGACCCCGGCCCGCACGGCCGAGCACAGCTCCTCCTGATCAGGCAGCTCAGCCGGGTCGCTGGGCACGATCGCGGCCACGACCGCCTGCCCCCAGTGCTCGTCGGGCAGGCCGAACACGCACGCCTCGCCGACCCCCTTCTGCGCCAGCAGGGCCCGTTCGACCAGCGCGGGCGCGACCTTGACCCCGCCGGTGTTGATCAGATCGTCGGTGCGGCAGAGGACTTCGAGCCTGCCGTTGTCGTCCAACCGGCCGCTGTCGCCAGTGCGAAACCAGCCATCGCGGAACACGGCCCCGGTCAGGTCCGGGCGGCCGCGATAACCGGTGGCCAGCACCGGCCCGGACAGCTCGATCCGCCCGGCACCCGCCTCCGGCTCGGCCAGCCGCAGCCGCACACCATCGAGCGGGACCCCGTCGTAGACGCAGCCGCTCGCCGTCTCGGTCATCCCGTACGCGGGAACGACATGGACGCCCGCCTCGGCAGCGGCTTCGCGGAGCTGATCGGACGTGGCGGCGGCACCCAGGATCACCGCGTCGAACCCGGCCAGCGCGGCGAGCCCAGGGCCGCCCTCGTTGAGCAGTGTGCGCAACTGGGTCGGCACCATCGCGGTGTAGCAACGGCCTTGTCCACCAGCCAGAACAGGCTCGGCGGCCGCGGCGAAACCGGCCGAGCGGAACGGCACCGACAGATCCACGATGCCTGCCTCGGTCCCGGCCAGCAACGACCGCACCAGCACCTGAACCCCGCCGATGTACTGCGCGGGCGTAGCCAGCAACCAGTTGCCCGGCCCGCCAAGCCGAGCGTGCGTGGCATCAGCGGAAGCGCGCAGCGCGGACCGCGAGATCTCCACACCCTTGGCCTCGCCGGTCGAACCCGAGGTGCTGATCACGACCGCCGTGTCACCGTCGAACGGGTCCTCCGGCGCGGCGCCCGCACGCAACTCGGCCAGGTTCGGCGCGTTCGCGTCCAACGGGAGCACGACCTCACCGCGCCCATTCAGCACGTCGGCAAGGGCCGCGCTCAGCTCGGCGACCGTCTCCGGCCTGCCGTCCAACCGCACCTCGCGCATGCCCGCCTCCCTAGTAGTAGTACGGGAACGGGCTCCAGTCCGGGGCGCGCTTCTCCAGGAACGCGTCCCGGCCCTCGACCGCTTCGTCGGTCATGTAGGCCAAGCGGGTCGACTCGCCCGCGAACACCTGCTGGCCGACCAGGCCGTCGTCGATCAGGTTGAACGCGTACTTGAGCATCCGCTGCGCGGTCGGCGACTTCCCGTTGATCTCCCGCGCCCACTGCAACGCGGTCGCTTCCAGCTCGGCGTGCGGCACGACCTCGTTGACCGCGCCCATCTGGAACATCTGCTGCGCGGTGTAGGCGCGGCCGAGGAAGAAGATCTCCCGCGCGAACTTCTGCCCCACCTGCCTGGCCAGGTAGGCCGAGCCGAACCCGCCGTCGAACGAGCCGACGTCCGCGTCGGTCTGCTTGAACCGGGCGTGCTCCGCGCTGGCCAGGGTCAGGTCGCAGGTCACGTGCAGGCTGTGCCCGCCGCCGGCCGCCCAGCCGGGCACGACCGCGATCACGACCTTGGGCATGAAGCGGATCAGCCGCTGGCACTCCAGGATGTGCAACCGGCCCGCGCGGGCCGGGTCGACGGTTTCCGCGGTGTCGCCGCTGGCGTACTGGTAGCCGGAACGGCCGCGGATCCGCTGGTCACCACCGGAACAGAAGGCCCAGCCACCGTCCTTTTCCGACGGTCCGTTGCCGGTGAGCAGCACGCAGCCGACATCCGGGCTCATCCGGGCGTGGTCGAGGGCCTTGTACAGCTCGTCGACGGTGTGCGGGCGGAACGCGTTGCGCACCTCGGGCCGGTTGAACGCGATGCGCACCGTGCCCTGATCGAGGGCGCGGTGATAGGTGATGTCGGTGAACTCGAACCCGGGCACCTCGCGCCAGGCCGTCGGGTCGAACAACTCGGAGACCGGGGAGTCAGGCACACCTGGGAGAATAGGCGCATGCGCGCAGGTGATCACGGGTGAACCCGGCCACGGCCCAGGCGAGGGTGCTGGTGGACGAGTTGGCGCGCTGCGGAGTGCGCCAGTTCGTGGTCTGCCCCGGTTCGCGCAATGCCCCGCTGTCCATGGCTCTGGCCTCGGCGGCGGCTGAGCACCGGATCACCCTGCACGTGCGGATCGACGAGCGGTCGGCCGCGTTCTTCGCGCTCGGCCTGGCCAAATCCGGTCAGTACGTCGCGGTCGTGGTCACCTCGGGAACGGCCGTCGCCAACCTGCATCCGGCCGTGCTTGAGGCGCATCACACCCGCAAGCCTGTGCTGTTGCTCACGGCCGACCGCCCGGTCGAGCTGCAGCAGACCGGCGCCAACCAGGTCATCGACCAGCACGCCGTGTTCGGCGGCGCGGCGGCCCTGCTGGACTTCCCGATGGCGGAGAACCGCACCGGCCAGAACGCGATCTGGCGCGCGCTGACCTGCCGCGCGGTTGCCAAGCTTGTCGATGGCCCGGTCCAGATCAACATCCCGCTGCGCGAACCCCTCGTCCCCGACGGCGACGACGAATGGCTCGAATCCCTGACCGGCCGCCCCGGCAATGCTCCCTGGACAACGGTTCCGGCCGGGTTCGACCTCCCCGGCAGCCCACTGCCCGACCTCGGCCCACGGCCGTTGCTGGTGCTCGGAGACGGCGACCCCGCCCTGCTCACCGACGCCGCCCGCACCGCGGCCGCCGCGGGCTGGCCGGTCCTGGCCGAACCCACCGCGACCGCGGCCGCACTCGCGGCAGGCGCCGAACTGATCACCCACGGCACGCTGCTCGCCAACGCGGACCCGCTCGCCCTGCGACCGACCGGCCTGGTCGTCGCCGGACGCCCGACCCTGACCCGCTGGGTCGCCCGCCTGATGCGCACCGTCGCCGTGGCCCACGTGGTCGACGACAATCCACAATGGACCGACGCGGCGCACGCGGCGACGAGCGTCAGCCGATGGCTACGGCCAGCGGATCTCGTTGCGTCCCAGGCGGATCCGTCCTGGCTCGCGAGGTGGCGCGACGCCGATGACGCGGCCACGCGGGCAGTAGCCAAGTTCCTGGCCGAGCAAACCTGGCCTACCGGGTTGCGGGTCGCGCGGGAGATCATGGCCGCGTTGCCGCCGGAAGCCGTGCTGTTCCTGGGCTCGTCCAATCCGGTCCGGCTCGTCGACCTGGTCGCCGTGCCGCGCCCGGACCTGCGCGTGTACGCCAATCGCGGCGTCGCCGGAATCGACGGCAGTGTGTCCACCGCCAGCGGGCTCACGCTCGGCCTTGGCGCGCAAGGCTATGCGCTGCTCGGTGATCTTACGTTCCTGCACGACACCAACGGTTTGCTGCTCGGCCCGGACGAACAACGCCCCGACCTGACCGTGCTGGTGCTCAACGACGTCGGCGGCGGCATCTTCAGCCTGCTCGAACAGGGCGCGCCCGAACACGAAGCCAGCTTCGAGCGCGTGTTCGGCACGCCACATCAAGTCGAGATCGGGCAGTTGTGCGGCGCGCACGGTGTCCCGTACCGGCGCGCGGACACCGTCGACGAACTGCACGCCGCCATCGGCGAACAGGGTGGGTTGCGGGTGGTCGAAATCCCCGTTCCCCGCGACGGCATCCGGGAACTGCACGCGGCGCTGGCCGCCGCCGTGCGCGACGCTATTCGGTGAGCTGCTCCAGCGCGTCCCGCATCGGGATCATCTTCGCGTTGGCCTCCAGCACCTCGCTGTCCGGATCGGAATCCGGCATGATGCCGCCGCCCGCGTAGAGCCGCGCGGTGTTGCCGCTGACCTGCGCGCAGCGCAGTGCGATGCCGAACTCGCCGTCGCCGGACGCGTCGATCCAGCCGACCGGTCCGGCATAGCGGCCCCGGTCCATCCCCTCCAGTTCGGTGATCAGCGCCACCGCCGCCTCGCGCGGCGTGCCGCCCACGGCCGCGGTCGGATGCACCTCGCCGGTCAGTTCCAGCAGGGACGGGTTGCCGTCGAGCTTGCCGTTGATGTCGGTCGCCAGGTGCAACACGTTGCGCAGCCGCAGGATGGTCGCCTCGGTGGGTACTTCCAGGTCAACGCAGAACGGCTTGATCTTCTCCGCGAGCGACTCGACCGCGTAGCGGTGCTCTTCCTGGTCCTTCGCCGAGTCGAGCAGGCTCGCGGCCAGCGCGTCCGCGTCGATCCCGTCACGCGGCCAGACCGTGCCGGCCAGCACCCGCGCGAACACCTCGCTGCCGCGCCGGGCCAGCAACAGTTCCGGGGTCGCGCCGACCAGGCCGTCGACCGAGAAGATCCAGCAGTTCGGATTGCGCCCGGCCAGCGCGAGCAGCAGGCCGCGCGCGTCGATCGGGCCCTCGTCGGGCGGCGTGCTGGCGATCAGGTCGTGCGCGAGGACGACCTTGCGCAGCTCACCAGCGCGCAGCCTGCGCACCGCCTCGGCGACCGCGTTGCGGTAGCTGGTGACCGACAACTCACCCTCGGCGTAGCGCACCGTGGACGGCGTCTGGATCGGCTGCATAGCGACCGGGGTGTGGCTGCCGTGGCCGCCGCCCACACTGATTTCCGTGATCCATGTCACGCCATCGCGCCGGCCGACCACGACCTCGGGCACGACCACCGCCGAATAGCCCGGTTGGTCGGCAAAAGCCATGCTCACGAAGGCCACCGGCCCGGTCCCGGCCCGTTCGACCTCGTCATCGACCTCGGCGTTCGCGGCGAAATCCCGCCACCATCGCGCGGCCTGCGCGAACCGGTCCGCGCCGGAGGGCTCGAACCTGGCCGCCTCGCCCCAGCCGACCAGGCCGTCGCCGTGGCGCACCCAGGCCAGCGCGTCGTCGCCGCGTGGGAGCAGTTTCAGCAGGTCAGCGGTTGATTCGACCACTCGGGTACGCGCATGGAGCCGGGGCGTGTCGTGCTGGCCCCGAGCCGCTGTGGGATGTTGCGAGGAGGCGGTCGTCACCCTTCGAGCGTACGAACCATCCGAACGGCCCGCGCTGAGAGATCGGCCGCTTTGTGAGTTCCGGGACAGCGGGCAGCGCGGGCGGCCTAGACTTTCGGGCGAAATGGTGAGTGACGTGGCACTGGCTGAATCGGACGGACGCGGTGAGCAGACCGCGCCGGAACCCGAGTTCGTCACCCCACCCCCGCCACCCCCCAAACTGACGGCCCGACGCCGCGTGACCTCGGTCGTCCTGCTTCTGCTGGGCCTGTTCGTCAGCGCGCTCGCCCTGCTCGTGCTCTACGCCTGCTGGCACGACGACCGCGACATCACCAACCACCTCGGCCGCGCCGACGCCGACGTCCTGTCCGTCGTCTTCAACCGGACCGCGGTGCGCTTCGTCACCCCCGACGGCACCGTCTACATCCCGCCCAACGGCGTCCTCTACCCCGAGGGCCTGGTCGCCGGGAACCGGGTCAAGATCGAATACGACACCCTCGAACCGAACATGGTCCGGGTCGCGGGCCGCAGCTTCACTCTCGCCTTCCTGCCGGTCGGCACCACCATCGCCGTCACCTGGGCCATCGTCACCCCCCTGATCTGGTGGCTCCGCCGCCCGAAACGGGTATAGGCGGCCGGCGCAGGCGTGGTTTGGGCCGTGCTCCGCCCTCGGGGACGTGACATAATCAAATGGATGTCGTCCTTGGCTGCGTCGACGTACGGAAGGAGAGTCAATGGACAGCTCGACGATCGAGCAGCGTGTTCACGATGGGGCGGAACATGTTCGCGACCTTCTTCCGCATGGTGACTTCCGGCAACCGGGTCATGATCCGCTGACCATCGACGAGATCGCCGACAAGCTCGCCGCTGAATACAGCGATGCCCTGGAGCTGCTCGGTAAGATCTGAATCGTGGCACGCTGGCGGTATTTGACCTCGGTCGAGTTGATTCATCTGGCCAAACCTCATGGCGTTGGCTCAGTAATGAAGCCTGCGGGGTTGGAATCCGCCATGCTTGCTCCCGCTGCGTCGTTCGGCGGTGTCGAACTCCACCGAGACATGGCCGCGAAGGCAGCAGCGTTGGCCTTCGCCGTCGCGAAGATCCACCATCCGTTCGTTGACGGAAACAAGCGCGCTGCCGCGATTGGGTTGCTGGCGACCTGCTGGCTCAACGGCTATCGGCCGATGCTCACCCAAGCCGAGTTGGTTGCGTTGATCCTGGTGATCGTTGAACCGAATACCGGTGACATCGATGACGACGATGCGCGTGAGCAGATTGCCGACTTCATCCGAGGCCGCCTCGCTTAGACGCTCCTCGCGATCGCGACCGTGGGAGGCCAAAGGGAATTCACGCCCATCGCGGTATTCGGGGATGTGGATCAGCGCGTCCCCGTACGAGTGAACCTGGCTGCTCCGGGCTGGCCACAGGCCCGCCGGTTTTCGCGGCTGAAATCAGGGCAACCTCGCCGTTTGGCCGATCTCCATCGCTCCGCCTGGTGCTCTGGGATGGTTTTCGGTGTTCGCTTGCGCCACTTGCAAGCCCCATCATCGCCCGTGGCCGACTCGCCCAGCACCGACCGAGGTGGAACCACAATGCCCGACAGTTACCTCGAACTCGATTGTAGGCACACTGTTGTACTCTCACGTAGGTACAACGAGGAGGTGCCGCTCATGCCGAGAGTGTCGATCCGCGAGTTCTCCTACAACCCGAGCTCGATGTTCGCCCGCGTGGAGCAAGGCGAGCAACTGGAAGTGACCAGGCATGGCGAGGTGATCGCCCTGTTGATTCCGCCGACGCGCATGCAGAGCCGTTACGACGAACTCGTCGCACGAGGAGTAATCCAACCCGCCGCAAGGGACCTGCGGGCAGGGGATTGGGACGAATTCACTCATATCGAAATACCCGACGACGTTGATCCGGTCTCGATGTTGCTCGAGATGCGTGAGGACGAGCGTTGATCTACTTGGACTCTTCTGCGTTGGTGACCTTCACGGTGGAGCGCAGGAACTGGAAGGAACTCAAGCAATTCCTGCACGGTTACCCCGATGTCCGGACCTGTACCAGCACGGTCGGCTTCGTGGAAACCGTCCGCATCTGTGCTCAGATCGGCTCGTACCCAAACCTGATGGCGTCGTTGGCGCGTGATCATGCGCAGATCGCGCTGACCAATGAGATTCGGAATGAGGCGGCCGTCATACCGGGCAAAGTCCGTTCCCTGGACGCGATTCATATCGCCAGCGCCCAGATGCTCGGTTCCGAGTTGACGGCCTTGGTGACTTACGACAACCGCATGGCGGACGCGGCGCGTGCCGCAGGTTTGCCGGTCGTCATGCCCGGCGCTGAGTGATGGCGTCGGTTCACCGCATGCCGACATCACATTGATGCCAGCTGAAGAGTTCGATGCGTTGCTGGCGTCGGCAGGGACGCGCGGCGGTTCGTTCGGCGCTGGCCCTGACGAGTCAGTTCGCGCAGCCGCGCCACCATTCGAGGACTTCGGGGGCTACGCCGGGGCCGGCGACCAGGAGGCCGTCGACGGGTAGGCCGGTGGCGCCGGTGGTTTCGGTGCCGTGGCGGTCCAGGACGACGGCGCCTGCTTCGAGGGCCAGGGCTACGCCGCCCGCGACGTCCCATTCGTGGAAGCTGTGCAGGACGGCCGCTGCCGCGTGGCCGAGGGCGACGCCGGTGACGGCGAGGGCGGCTGAGCCGAGGATGCGGACGCCGGTGTGGGCCTTGGCGGCGCGGCTCATGAATTCGGCCATGCCGGGCCAGGGGCCGCCGCCGACCAGTTCGGTGCAGACGATGGCGCCGGCGAGTTCGGTGCGGGCCGGGAGCTGGACGGGGCTGCCGTTGGCGCGGGCGCCCCGGCCGCGGGCGGCGGCGTAGATCTGGGCGCGGTAGGGGTCGGCGACCACGCCGACGACGGGGCCGTCGGCGTCCATCAGCGCGAGGCTGTACGCGCACCAGGGCATGCCTGCGACGTAGTTGGCGGTGCCGTCGACCGGGTCGACGACCCAGCGGTATTCGGCTTCGCTGGCGCCGACGTCGGCGCCGAATTCCTCGCCGACGACCGGGATGCCGGGGAATTCGGCGGTGAGCACTCTGCGGGTGTGTCGTTCCAGGGTGCGGTCGGTGTCGGTGACCCAGTCGAACGGGGATTCCTTCGCCGTTGGTCGTGCGCCCCGGCCCGCCGTCGCGGTGATCACGTCGGTCGCGTCGTTGGCCAGCCTGCCTGCCACTTCGAGGGCGTGGGAGACCAGGGCGGGTGAGACCGGCCGGGCCGGGCGGCGGATCGGGCTCACGGGGCTGGACTCCCGGCGCGGCAGTGGAGCGGGGTCGCGATAAGGAATGGGTGAAGGAACAGCCGTCATACCGCTCAAGCGTGAACTGAACTGGTGTCTGTGACGCGACCAACAGATGACGACCTGACGATCACTGTGTGCAAGTCTCGTGCGGAAGCTTCGCCTGGCTGGCCGTAGGCTCCCTGCATGTCACGCGCGAATCTGGACCGGGACCCGCACGAGGTCGCGCAGATGTTCGACGGGGTCGCCAGGCACTACGACCGGACCAATTCGCTGACCAGCCTTGGTTTCGACCGGCACTGGCGCAGCGTGACCGCGCGTGAGCTGGCGCTGGCGCCGGGCGAGAAGGTGCTGGACATCGCGGCCGGTACGGCCGTGTCGACGGTCGCGCTGGCCACGTCCGGGGCGTGGGCCGTCGCCGCCGACTTCTCGGTCGGGATGTTGCGGCGCGGGGCGCGCCGCAACGTGCCCAAGGTGGCGGCGGACGCGCTGCACCTGCCGTTCGCGGACGACTCGTTCGACGCGGTCACGGTGTCCTTCGGCCTGCGCAACATGAAGGGCACGGTGGACGCGCTGGCCGAGATGCTGCGGGTGGTGCGGCCGGGCGGGCGGCTGGTGGTGTGCGAGTTCTCCACGCCGACCTTCGCGCCGTTCCGCTTCGTTTACCTGAACTACCTGATGCGCGCGCTGCCCGCGATCGCGCGCAAGGTCGCGTCGAACCCGGACGCCTACGTCTACCTGGCCGAGTCGATCCGGGCCTGGCCGTCGCAGCGGCCGCTGGCCGAGCTGGTGGAGCAGGCGGGCTGGCGGGACGTGGAGTGGACGAACCTGACCGGCGGCATCGTGGCCCTGCACCGGGCCCGTAAGCCAGCCGAATCCAGCACATAGACTTGGGCTAATCCCTCTCCCCAAGGAGCGCACGCATATGCCCAGTCGACGTCGAGCCGACGAGGATGCCGAGGTCATCGTGGTCGGTGCCGGCCCAGCCGGTTCCACCGCGGCCACCTACCTCGCCCGCTGCGGGCTGGACGTGCTGCTGCTGGAGAAGAGCACCTTCCCGCGCGAGAAGGTGTGTGGTGACGGTCTCACCCCGCGTGGCGTGAAACAGCTCATCGACCTCGGCGTGGACACCCGCGAGGAGGCGGGCTGGCTGCACAACCGCGGTCTGCGGGTGGTCACCGAGCACCACAACCTGGAGCTGGACTGGCCCTCGCTGTCCAACTACCCGCCCTACGGCCTGGTCCGGCCCCGGCAGGACTTCGACGAGATGCTGGCCCGCACCGCACAGCGAGCGGGAGCGCGGCTGCTGGAGGAGACCAACGTCGCCGGCGCCATCACCGACGAGCGGACCGGCCGCGTCGTCGGCGTGACCGCGAAGGTCGGCAAGGACAGGGAACCGGCCACCTACCGGGCTCCGCTGGTGCTGGCCTGCGACGGAGTGTCGGCTCGGCTGGCGTTGTCGGTGGGGATCGAGAAGCGCAGCGACCGGCCGATGGGGGTCGCGGTGCGCCGCTACTACACCTCGCCGCGCACCAAGGACGACTACCTGGAATCGCACTTGCAGCTGTGGGACCGCTCCGACCCGGCCCGTCCGGTGCTGCTGCCCGGGTACGGCTGGATCTTCGGGATGGGCGACGGCACGGTCAACGTGGGCCTTGGCATCCTGTCGACGTCCAAGGCGTACGGGACGACCGACTACCGCGCGCTGATGCGCCAGTGGGTCGGTGGCCTGCCGGAGGACTGGGAGTTCAACGAGAACACCGCGACCGGCAAGATCGGCGGCGCGGCACTGCCGATGGGCTTCAACCGGACCCCGCACTACCGCAACGGTCTGCTGCTGGTCGGCGACGCGGGCGGCACGGTGAACCCGTTCAACGGCGAGGGCATCGGCTTCGCCATGGAGTCGGCCAAGATCGCGGCGCAGTACGTGGTGCAGGCACTGGCCCGGCCCGATGGCCCGGCGCGGGAGCGGGCGCTGAACGGGTACCCGGCGGCGATGAAGCAGGCGCTGGGCAGCTACTACACGCTGGGCAACACGTTCTCGAAGCTGATCGCGAACCCGGCGATCATGCGGCTGTGCACGCGGCACGGGCTGCCCAAGGACCGGCTGATGCGGCTGGTGCTCAAGCTGCTGGCCGGGCTCTACGACCCGCGTGACGGCGACTACATGGACCGCATCATCACCGTTGCCACCAAGCTGGCGCCGAGCGTCTGAACCCGCTCAACCAAGCCACAAGGCCGGTTCCGGAGTCCGGGGCCGGCCTTTGTGTTGTCTGGACCGGTGTTCCTGATCACAAGAAAAGCCGGTGCCCTTCCACAACCTTGTGACCTAGGTCCTAAACTACGCATCGCGGCTTGTGAAGGAGTTCACACACCCAGTGCGGTGGAGCTTGTGAACAATTTCACAAGCGTCCTGGGTGCAAAGGGGCGCCGGGACACAAGCACTCACCTGCTTTGTTAGGTCCGCCTAACCGGGCTGAGTGTGACGTACACCCCGTAGGGTGCGGTCGGCGGTGACCGGTGGGTTGCCGACGGTGAGAAAGGCGGGCCAAAGGTGCATATGGCAGCGGTGCAAGTCGTCGAGGCCGCGGGAACGCCAACCGCCCTCGGCCCCTATCTGCCGATCCTTCTCCTGTTCGTGCTCGCCGCCGGTTTCGCGGGCGCCTCCGCGCTGCTCGCCGCGCCGAACATGGGTCCGAAGCGGTACAACAAGGCCAAGTTCGAGGGTTACGAATGCGGTATCGAACCCTCGCCCCAGCCGATCATCGGCGGCGGCCGGATTCCGGTCGCGTACTACCTGACCGCGATGCTGTTCATCCTCTTCGACATCGAAATGGTGTTCCTCTACCCGTTCGCTGTGACCGCGGACGCGCTCGGCATCTTCGGTGTCGTGGAGATCGTGTTGTTCATCGCCACGGTCGCCTTCGCCTACGTCTACGTGTGGCGTAGGGGCGGGCTGGACTGGAACTGAGACAACACAGAAGACCGGGAGGCTTGTCATGGGTCTAGAGGAGCAACTGCCGAATGGCTTCCTGCTCACCAAGGTCGAGCAGTTGGTCAACTGGTCGCGCAAATCGTCGGTGTGGCCCGCGCAGTTCGGGCTGGCCTGCTGCGCGTTCGAGATGATGGCGGTCGGCGGCCCGCGCTTCGACATCGCCCGCTTCGGCATGGAGCGGTTCTCCGCGACGCCGCGCCAGGCCGACCTGATGATCGTGGCCGGCCGGGTCAGCAACAAGATGGCCCCGGTGCTGCGCCAGATCTACGACCAGATGCCAGAGCCCAAGTGGGTGCTGTCGATGGGCGTGTGCGCGTCGTCGGGCGGCATGTTCAACAACTACGCGATCGTGCAGGGCGTCGACCACGTCGTCCCGGTGGACATCTACCTGCCGGGCTGCCCGCCCCGCCCGGAGATGCTGCTGGACGCGATCCTCAAGCTGCACGCCAAGATCCAGGCCGAGCCGATCAACTCGACCCGCGCGGCCATCAAGGCCGAGAACGGTGAGCACACCGAGCTGATCCCGAGTTCGATCCGCTTCGGCAAGCCGGGCGACAAGAAGTTCCACGGGCCGCAGGACCCCAACGGGGCAAGCGTCGCCATCCAGAAGCGCCGCTCTGAGCAGATCCAGATCGAGGCGGGCCGGGTGCAGGACATCGAGATCGAGCCGATTCGCTCGCGGGAGCACAACTGATGAGTGAGCAAGGAACTCCGGCCACCGGGGAACCGGGGTCGAGCGCGGAACGGGCCGAGGGCGGCCTGGAGCCTGCCGGCTCGCGTCCGGCAGCGCACGGCGAGCCGGTGGTGGCGGGCAAGGCCCGCAAGGGCATGTTCCACATCGCCGGTTCCGGTGACACCTCGGGTTTCGGCGGGTTGCAGCTGCCCAGCTACGTGCCGCCGGCGGCGGAACGCCCCTACGGCGGCTGGTTCGACGAGTTCGTCGACGACCTGCTGACCGCGATGAGCAACCGGGGCATCCCGCCCGAGGCGATCCAGCAGGTCACCGTGGACCGCGGCGAGATCACCCTCTACCTGCACCGCGATCACCTGGTGGCGATGGCGAGCGCGCTGCGCGACGAGCAGGCGCTGCGCTTCGAGATGCTCAGCTCGGTGTCCGGTGTGGACTATGGCGCGGACGTGCCGCAGCGGCTGCACTCGGTCTACCACCTGCTCTCGATGACCTACCGGCGCCGCATCCGGCTCGAGGTCGCGGTCGACGTCGACGACGCGCACGTGCCCAGCCTGGTGCAGCTCTACCCGACCGCCGACTGGCAGGAGCGGGAAACCTGGGACATGTTCGGGATCATCTACGACGGTCATCCCGCGCTGACCCGGATTCTCATGCCGGACGACTGGGACGGGCACCCGCAGCGCAAGGACTACCCGCTCGGCGGCATCCCGGTCGAGTACAAGGGCGCCGAAATTCCTCCGCCTGACGAAAGGAGGGCGTACTCATGACCGACACCACGCAGCCTCAGTACGCGCCGTCCCGCGAGACCACCGAGGGCAAGGTCTACCTCGTCACCGAGGACAACTGGGACGAGATCCTGGCCGACGTCGGCAAGGACGAGCGGTTCGTGATGAACCTCGGGCCGTCGCACCCCTCCACGCACGGCGTGCTGCGGATGGTGGTCGAGCTCGAGGGCGAGACCGTCTCGAACCTGCGCCTGGTCACCGGGTACCTGCACACCGGGATCGAGAAGAACTGCGAGTACCGGACCTGGACGCAGGGCGTCACCTTCGTGACCCGCGCGGACTACGCATCGCCCATCGGCAACGAGATGAACTACTGCCTGGCGGTCGAGAAGCTGCTGGGGCTGGACATCCCGGAGCGGGCGCAGATCATCCGGGTGATGCTGCTGGAGATCAACCGGATCACCTCGCACTTCCTGTGCATCGCCACCGGCGGCATGGACCTCGGTTCCACCACCGCGATGACCTACGGCCTGCGCGAGCGCGAAGAGGGCCTGAAGGTCCTGGAGTTCATCACCGGCCTGCGGATGAACCACGCGTTCGTCCGGCCCGGCGGTGTCGCGCAGGACCTGCCCGACGGTTACGAGGCCTCGGTCAAGGAATTCATCCAGGTCGTGCGCAAGCGGCTGCCGCAGTACGACAAGCTGCTCACCGGCCAGCCGATGTTCCGCAACCGCCTGGCCGGGGTTGGCGTGCTGCCGCTGGACGCGTGCATCGCGCTCGGCGTCACCGGCCCTGTCCTGCGTTCCGCCGGTCTGCCCTGGGACCTGCGCAAGGTCGAGCCGTACTCCGGTTACGAGGACTACGACTTCGACGTGCCGACCGACACCGCGGCCGACTGCTACGCCCGGTACAAGATCCGGGTCGAGGAGATCCGCCAGTCGCTGCGCATCGTCGAGCAGTGCCTGCGCAAGCTCAAGCCCGGTCCGGTGATGGTGGAAGACGCCAAGATCGCCTGGCCCGCACAGCTGTCGGTGGGCGCGGATGGGCTCGGCAACTCCCTTGAGCACGTGCGCAAGATCATGGGCCAGTCGATGGAGTCGCTGATCCACCACTTCAAGCTGGTGACCGAGGGCTTCTCGGTGCCTGCCGGGCAGGCCTACTCGGCCATCGAGTCGCCGCGCGGCGAGATCGCCTGCCACGTGGTGTCCGACGGAGGCACCCGGCCGATGCGGGTGCACGTGCGCGAGCCAAGTTTCATCAACCTGCAGGCCGCGCCAGCGATGTGCGAGGGCGGGTTGTTCGCGGACGCGATCGCCACGCTCTCCTCGATCGACCCGGTGATTGGTGGTACCGACCGATGACGAGTGATCTGGGCACTGACCTGTTCGGCCCCGAAGTGGAGGCCGAGGTCCAGGAGATCATCGCGCGTTATCCGCAGTCGCGTTCCGCGCTGCTGCCCATGCTGCACCTGGTGCAGTCGATCGAGGGGCACGTCAGCGAGCTGGGGATCGCCTTCTGCGCCCGGCAACTCGGCATCACCACCGCCGAGGTCGACGCGGTCGTCACCTTCTACACGATGTACAAGCGCAAGCCGTGCGGCGAGCACCTGGTCAGCGTGTGCACCAACACGCTGTGCGCGGCCATGGGCGGCGACGCGATCTACGGCGCGCTGACCAAGCACCTCGGCAGCGAGGACAAGCCGCTGGGCCACGAGGAGACCGTCGGCGACCCGGGCGACACCGGCTCGATCACGCTGGAGCACGCGGAATGCCTCGCCGCCTGCGACCTCGCACCGGTCATCCAGGTCAACTACGAGTACTACGACAACCAGAGCGTCGAGTCGGCGACCGCGCTGGTCGACGCGCTGCGGCGTGGCGAGAAGCCCGCCCCGGACCGGGGCCCGGCCCTGACCAGCTTCAAGGCGGTCTCCCGGGAACTGGCCGGGTTCTTCGACGAGCTGGACACCACTGTGGACGGTCCGTCGGCCGCGGCCGAGACGGTGCGCGGCGCGCAGCTGGCCACCGAGCGGGGCTGGACCGCACCGGTCATGTCGGACGTGCCGCTGCCTGCGGTTGAGGAGAAGAAATGAGTGTTGATCCTCTTACTCCGGTCCTGACCAAGCGCTGGCTGTCCCCGCGCTCGTGGCGGCTGTCCACCTACGAGCAGCTGGAGGGCTACACCGCGCTGCGCAAGGCACTCGCGGGCACGCCGGAACAGCTGGTCAACCTGGTCAAGGACTCCGGGCTGCGCGGTCGCGGCGGTGCGGGCTTCCCGGCCGGCGTGAAGTGGAGCTTCATGCCGCAGAACGAGGACAAGCCGCACTACCTGGTGATCAACGCCGACGAGGGCGAACCGGGCACCTGCAAGGACATTCCGCTGATGATGGCGGACCCGCACTCGCTGATCGAGGGCTGCATCATCGCGGCCTACGCGATGCGCTCGCACCGCTGCTTCATCTACGTGCGCGGCGAGGCCCTGCACTGCGTGCGGCGGCTGAACATGGCGGTGCGCGAGGCCACCGAGGCCGGTTACCTCGGCAAGGACATCCTCGGTTCCGGGTACGACCTGGAGATCACCGTGCACGCGGGCGCGGGCGCCTACATCTGCGGTGAGGAAACCGCGCTGCTGGACTCGCTGGAAGGCCTGCGCGGCCAGCCGCGGCTCAAGCCGCCGTTCCCCGCCGCCGCAGGCCTCTACGCCGCGCCGACCACGGTGAACAACGTGGAGACCATCGCCAGCGTGCCGTTCATCGTCAACGCGGGCTCGGACTGGTTCCGGCAGATGGGGCGGGAGAAGTCGCCCGGCCCGAAGATCTACTCGATCTCCGGCCACGTGGAGAAGCCCGGCCAGTACGAGGCGCCGATGGGCACCACCCTGCGCGAACTGCTCGAACTCGCCGGGGGCATGAAGGGCGGCGTGCCGCTGAAGTTCTGGACCCCGGGTGGTTCGTCCACGCCGATGTTCACCGCGGAGCACCTCGACGTGCCGCTGGACTTCGAGGGCGCGGTCGAGGCCGGGTCGATCCTGGGCACGACGGCCGTGATGGTGTTCAACGAGACGGTTTCCGTGCCGTGGGCCGTGATGAAGTGGACCGAGTTCTACGAGCACGAGTCCTGCGGCAAGTGCACGCCGTGCCGGGAAGGCACCTACTGGCTGGCCCAGATCCTGGAGCGGATGGTGCACGGCGAGGGCACCTCGGGCGACATCGAGACCCTGCTCGACGTCTGCGACAACATCAACGGCCGGTCCTTCTGCGCGCTCGGTGACGGCGCGGTCTCGCCGATCATGAGCGGCATCAAGTACTTCAAGGACGAGTTCCTGGCGCTGTGCAGCGACAACGCAGCCAACGCGGCCACCAAGGAAAAGCGCGAGCTGGCGGGAGCGCACTGACGATGACCATTGCCCCGGAGCAGAAAAGCGAGCAGGCGCCGGTGCCCGAGGGGCACGTGCGGTGCACGATCGACGGTGTCGAGGTGATCGCGCCCAAGGGCGAGCTGATCATCCGCGCCGCCGAGCGGATCGGCGTCGAGGTGCCGCGCTTCTGCGACCACCCGCTGCTGGACCCGGCCGCGGCCTGCCGTCAGTGCCTGGTCGAGGTCGAGATGAACGGCCGCCCGATGCCCAAGCCGCAGCCGTCCTGCGCGGTCACGGTGGCCGATGGCATGGTGGTCAAGACCCAGCGCACCTCGCCGGTCGCGGACAAGGCGCAGCAGGGCGTGATGGAGCTGCTGCTCATCAACCACCCGCTGGACTGCCCGATCTGCGACAAGGGCGGCGAGTGCCCGCTGCAGAACCAGGCGCTCGCGCACGGTCGCGCCGACTCGCGGTTCATCGACACCAAGCGCACGTTCGCCAAGCCGGTGCCGATCTCCGCGCAGGTGCTGCTGGACCGGGAACGGTGCGTGCTGTGCCAGCGCTGCACCCGCTTCGCCGACGAGATCGCCGGTGACCCGTTTATCGAGCTGCTGGAGCGCGGCGCCAAGCAGCAGATCGGCGTCGGCCCGGTCGACCCGACCGCGCTGCTCGCGCAGGGCGAGACGCCCAGCACGGCCACCGGATTCGTGGTCAACGGCGCCGAGTCCGACATCGCGGTCGGCGTCAAGCAGCCCTTCGCCAGCTACTTCTCCGGCAACGTCATCCAGATCTGCCCGGTCGGCGCGCTTACCTCGGCCGCCTACCGGTTCCGGTCCCGCCCGTTCGACCTGGTGTCCAAGCCGAGCGTGTGCGAGCACTGCGCGTCGGGGTGTGCCCAGCGCACCGACTTCCGGCGCGGCAAGGTGCAGCGCCGCCTGGCCGGCGACGACCCGGCGGTCAACGAGGAGTGGACCTGCGACAAGGGCCGCTTCGCCTTCACCTACGCCACCGCCGACGACCGGTTCACCCGGCCGATGGTGCGCGACGAGAAGACCGGCGAGCTGAAGGAATCCTCCTGGACCGAGGCGCTGCGCGTCGCGGCCGACGGACTGCTGACCGCGCGCAAGGGCAAGGGCGCCGCGGTGCTGACCGGCGGCCGGCTGACCGTCGAGGACGCCTACGCCTACGCCAAGTTCGCCCGGATCGCGTTGCGCACCAACGACATCGACTTCCGCGCCCGCCCGCACTCGGCCGAGGAACTGGACTTCCTCACCTCGACGGTGCTGGGCTCGAACCCGGACAACGGCGGCGTCACCTACGCCGACCTCGAACACGCGCCGACCGTGCTGTCGGTGGCGTTCGAGCCGGAGGAGGAGTCGCCGATCGTGTTCCTGCGGCTGCGCAAGGCGGCCCGCAAGAACAAGACCAGGGTCTTCCAGATCGCCGACCACACCACGCCGTTCGTCACCAAGACCTTCGGCACGCTGCTGGCCTGCGAGCCGGGCGGGGAAACCGCCGCGGTCGACGGGCTGACCGCGCACGCGCCCGACGTGGTCGAGGCGCTCGGCAAGCCCGGTTCGGTGGTGCTGGTCGGTGAGCGGGCCGCGGTCATTCCCGGTCTGTTCGCGGCGCTGCACCGGCTGGTCACCTCGACCGGCGCCAAGCTGGCCTGGATCCCGCGCCGCGCGGGTGAACGCGGTGCGCTGGAGGCCGGTGCGGTGCCCAACCTGCTGCCGGGTGGCCGCCCGGTGACCGACGCGGGTGCGCGGGCCGACGTCGAGCGCTCCTGGGGCCTGGCCGCGGGCAGCCTGCCCGAAACGCTGGGCCTGGACACCAACGGCATCATCGCCGCGGCGGCCGCGGGCCAGCTCGGTGCGCTGGTGGTCGGTGGCGTCGACCCCGACGACCTGGCCGACCCGGAACTGGCGGACACCGCACTGTCTACTGTGGACTTCGTGGTGAGCCTGGAAATGCGGCCCAGCGGGGTGACCAGGCGGGCGCACGTCGTCCTGCCGATCGCGCCCGCCCAGGAGCGCTCCGGCAGCTACCTCAACTGGGAGGGCCGCCGCCGCGAGTTCGGCGTCGTCATCGAACGCGCAGGCGCGCTGCCCGACTGCCGGGTGCTGGACACGCTGGCCGTCGAGATGGACGTGGACCTGTTCACCCAGACCGCCCAGGCGGCCGCCGGTGACCTGGCCCGGCTCGGCGCCCCGCCCGCACCCGTCCCGGTGCCCGCCTTCGTGCTCGACCAGAACCCCGCGCCGGTCCCTGGCCCCGGTCAGGTCAAGCTGGCCACCTGGCGGCAGCTGCTGGACAACGGCTCGCTGCAGATCAACGAGCCGCACCTGGCCGCGACCGCGCGGATGGCCGTCGCCCGGCTCTCCGAGGACACCGCGGCCCGGCTCGGCATCACGTTCGGCGGCACCGCCACCGTGTCCACCCGGCACGGCTCGGTCACCCTCCCGGTGCTCCCGGGCGACCTGCCACCCAACGTGGTCTGGCTACCGGAGAACTCCGGGCCGTCCACGGTGCGCCGGACGCTTCGTGCGACGCACGGCTCCGTCGTGGACATCGCTTCCAGTGAAGGTGAGGCGTGATGCGGCCCTTCGCCCAGTACACCAACGGTGACGTGGCGATCCTGCTGAACAACGACCCGGTGTGGCTGTCGATCATCAAGATCGTGGTCGTGTTCGTGTTCCTCATGGTCATGGCCATGATCTGTGTCTGGGGCGAACGCCGGATCCTGGGCAAGATGCAGCACCGCCCCGGCCCCAACCGGGTCGGACCGTTCGGTCTGCTGCAGGCCCTCGCCGACGGCCTGAAGGTGGCCTTCAAGGAGGACATCCGGCCGTTCCTGGCCGACAAGTTCGTCTACATGATCGCGCCGGTGATCGCCGCGGTGCCCGCGTTCCTGGCGTTCGCGGTGACCCCGTTCGGCGGCCAGGTCTCCCTGTTCGGCCACCAGACCGCGCTGCAGATCACCGACCTTCCGGTCGGTGTCCTGGTCGTGCTGGCCTGCTCCTCGGTCGGCGTGTACGGCATCGTGCTGGGCGGCTGGTCCTCCGGCTCGCCCTATCCGCTGCTCTCCGCGCTGCGCTCGGCCGCCCAGGTGATCTCCTACGAGATCGCGATGGGCCTCTCGCTGGTCGCGGTCATCATCTTCAGCCACTCACTGTCCACGGCGGACATCGTCAACGCGCAGTCCTCCGGCTGGTACGCGTGGATGCTCCCGGTCAGCTTCGTGATCTACCTGATCTCGATGGTCGGTGAGACCAACCGGGCCCCGTTCGACCTCCCCGAGGCCGAATCCGAGCTGGTCGGCGGCTACCACACCGAGTACTCCAGCCTGAAGTTCGTGCTGTTCTACATCGCCGAGTACATCAACATGGTCGGCGTCTCCGCGTTCGCCACCACGCTGTTCCTCGGCGGCTGGCACGCACCCTGGCCGCTGACCCTGTGGGGCGGGGCCAACTCCGGCTGGTGGGGCCTGCTCTGGTTCTTCATCAAGATGTGCCTGGTGATCTTCTGCTTCATGTGGGCCCGCGCCGCACTGCCCCGGCTGCGCTACGACCAGTTCATGCGCTTCGGCTGGAAGGTGCTGGTCCCGGTCAACCTGATCTGGATCGCCGCGGTCGTCGCGGTCCGCGAGGTCAAGTCCACCTACGGCTTCTCCGCCCAGACCGTGCTGATCATCCTCGGCGTCGTGGTGCTGGTCGCGATCATCGTCGCGTTCGCCTTCGACCGGGGCAAGGAGGTCGACGACGGCAGCGTGCCGCTGACCGGCGGCGGCCACCCGATCCCACCGCTGGACCTGGTGATACCGAGCAAACCGACACCACGACGACCATCCGCGGCCCGGCGCCGCGCGGCCGAACGCGCCGCCACGGAGTCCGTGACGGCCGGCTCAAGCGCAGGAAAGGAGACCGGCGATGGGGATGTTTGATCCCGTCAAGGGTTTCGGGGTCACCTTCTCGACGATGTTCAAGCGGGTGGTCACCGAGCAGTACCCGGAGGACTTCCGGGCCACCGCGCCGCGCTACCACGGCCGCCACCAGCTCAACCGGCACCCGGACGGGCTGGAGAAGTGCGTTGGCTGCGAGCTGTGCGCCTGGGCCTGCCCGGCCGACGCGATCTTCGTCGAGGGCGGCAACAACACCGAGGAGCAGCGCTTCTCGCCCGGTGAGCGCTACGGCAAGGACTACCAGATCAACTACCTGCGGTGCATCGGCTGCGGCCTGTGCGTCGAGGCCTGCCCGACCCGGTCACTGACCATGACCAACTTCTACGAGCTGGCCGACGACAACCGGCAGGACCTGATCTACACCAAGGAAGAGCTGATGGCGCCGCTGCTGCCCGGCATGGAGCAGCCGCCGCACCCGATGCGCCTCGGCGACGACGAGAAGGACTACTACGTCCGCGGTCCGCAACTGGACACCCGCTCGCAGATCGCCGACGGCTCGCCCGCCGGAACCAAGGGAGCCGGTCGGATATGACACACCAAGCAGTCCTACTCGCCCAGGCGGCGAGCGACGCGGCCAACCGGGTCGGCGCGGGCGAGACCATCATCTTCTGGATCCTCGGCCCGATCGCCCTGGCCGGCGCGCTGGGCATGCTGTTCTCCCGCAACGCGGTGCACTCCGCGCTGTGGCTGGTGCTGACCATGTTCAGCCTCGGCGTGTTCTACATGATCGAGCAGGCGCCGTTCCTGGGCTTCGTGCAGATCATCGTCTACACCGGCGCGATCATGATGCTGTTCCTGTTCGTGCTGATGATGGTCGGCCGGGAGTCCTCCGACTCGGTGGTCGAGGTGCTGCGCGGCCAGCGGCTGTGGGCCGGGATCCTCGGCGTCGGCGTCGCAGGCCTGTTCATCGGGATCGTCTCGCAGTCCCTTGTGGACGTCACGTCGTCCAACCTGAACGGGCCCAACGGAACCAACGGCGGCAACGTGGCCAACATCGGCCGCTCGCTGTTCACCGACTTCCTGTTCCCGTTCGAACTGACCTCGGCCCTGCTGATCACCGCGGCGGTCGGCGCGATCGTGCTCGCCTTCACCGGCAAGGCCGACAAGTCCGGCCGCAAGACCCAGCGGGAACTGGTCGCGATGCGCTTCCGCGGCGAGCACTCGCGCCCGTCGCCGCTGCCCGGCCCCGGCGTGTTCGCCACCGCCGACTCGGTGGCCACCCCGGCGCTGCTGCCCGACGGTTCGGTCGCGCCCGAGTCGCTGTCCGAGCTGATCGACTCGGTCCCGGTCGACGAGTTCGCGCACGACCTCGAAGTGTCGGCGGGCACCCAGCACCAGGCCGACGCGCACGCGCTTACCGAGTCGGGTTCGGACGAGGAGGTTTCCCACCAATGACCCCCACCTACTACCTGCTGCTCTCCGCGCTGCTGTTCTCGATCGGCGCGGTCGGCGTGCTGGTGCGGCGCAACGCCATCGTGGTGTTCATGTGCATCGAGCTGATGCTCAACGCGGTGAACCTCAGCCTGGTCACCTTCGCCCGGATCAACGGCTCGCTGTCCGGCCAGATCATGGCGTTCTTCGTCATGGTCGTCGCGGCCGCCGAGGTCGTGGTCGGCCTGGCCATCATCATGTCGATCTTCCGGGCCCGCCGGTCCACCTCGGTCGACGACGCGAACCTGTTGAAGTACTGACTTGCGGATCTTGGATTAGGGAGCGGCGCGCGAAATGGAAGCTGTGCACCCGGCGAGTGGTGTCGCGACAGTGTCGTGGCTGCTGCTCGCGCTGCCCGCGTTCGGCGCACTGGTGCTGCTGATCGGTGGCAAGCGGACCGACAGGTGGGGACACCTGCTCGGCTGTCTGACCATCATCGCGGCATTCGTCGTCGGCCTGATCACGTTCATCAGCGCGACCGGCCAGAACGTGACCGACCGGGTCCAGGAACTGCACCTGTTCTCCTGGATCCCGGTGAACGCGCTGCAGGTCGACTTCGGACTGCGGCTCGACCCGCTGTCGCTGACCTTCGTGCTGCTGATCACCGGTGTCGGCGGTCTGATCCACATCTACTCGATCGGCTACATGTCGCACGACCGCGACCGCCGCCGGTTCTTCGCCTACCTGAACCTGTTCGTCGCGTCGATGCTGCTGCTGGTCCTGGGCGACAGCTTCGTGACCCTCTACCTCGGCTGGGAAGGCGTCGGTCTCGCGTCCTACCTGCTGATCGGCTGGTACACCGACCGGCCATCGGCCGCGACGGCGGCCAAGAAGGCGTTCCTGATGAACCGGGTCGGCGACGTCGGCCTGGCCATCGCGATCTTCATCCTGTTCGCCAACCTGCACACCACCCAGTACACGGTGGTGTTCGCGAACATCGGCAAGCTCTCGCCCGGCACCATCACCGCGGTCGCGCTGATGCTGTTGCTCGGCGCCTGCGGTAAGTCCGGCCAGTTCCCGTTGCAGTCCTGGTTGCCCGACGCGATGGAGGGCCCGACCCCGGTCTCCGCCCTGATCCACGCCGCGACCATGGTCACCGCCGGGGTGTACCTGGTCTGCCGGGCCAACCCGATCTACGACCTGACCACCGCAGGCCGACTCACGGTGGTGTTCGTCGGTGCGATCACGCTGCTCATCGGGTGCGTCGTCGGCTGCGCCTACGACGACATCAAGAAGGTGCTCGCCTACTCGACGGTCAGCCAGATCGGCTACATGATGCTGGCCGCCGGCCTCGGCAAGTTCGGCTACGCGCTGGCCATCACCCACCTGCTCACCCACGGCTTCTTCAAGGCCGGGCTGTTCCTCGGCGCCGGGTCGGTCATGCACGGCATGGACGACGAAGTGAACATGCGCAAGTTCGGCGGGCTGTTCAAGCGGATGCCGATCACCGCGGTCACCTTCGGCCTCGGCTACCTGGCCATCATCGGCTTCCCGGGCCTGTCCGGGTACTTCTCCAAGGACGCGATCATCCAGGCCGCGTTCAACCAGCCCGGCTGGGAAGGCTGGGTCTTCGGCCTGGCCGCGGCGATCGGTGCCGGCCTGACCGCGTTCTACATGACCCGCCTGGTCCTGATGACGTTCTTCGGCAAGGAACGCTGGCGCGACCTCAAGACCGCCAGCGGCGAGGACTTCCATCCGCACGAGGCATCGCCGGTCATGTGGATCCCGATGGTGATCCTGGCCATCGGTTCGATCGGCGCGGGCGCCTACCTGACCATCGGCGGGCGCCTGGCCGACTGGCTGACCCCGTCGCTGGGCGCGTTGAAGGAACAGTCGGTCAGCCCGCTGTCCGGCATCGAGGTAACCATCCTGACCCTGGTGCTGGCCGCGCTCGGCGTCGTCGTCGCCTTCCTCACCGTCGGCCGCCACGACGTGCCGGTGGTCCGGCCCGAGCGGGTGTCCTGGCCGGTGCGGGCCGCGCGGGCCAACCTCTACGGCGACGCCCTCAACGAGACCCTGGTCGCCCGCCCCGGCCTCTGGCTGGACCGGGCCCTGGTCTTCGGCGACAAGTTCGGCATCGACGGCGCCGTCAACGGCATCGGCATCCTGTTCCGCGGTAGTTCAGGACGATTGCGCAAGCTGCAGACCGGGTTCGTGCGTTCCTACGCGCTGAGCATGTTGGGAGGCGCGATCGTGCTGATCGGCGCCCTGCTGTTGGTGAGGTTCTCCGGGTGAACACCTCGACTGCGGTTTCGATTTCGGGCGGCGGCTTCCCGTGGCTGCTCGCGGTGATCCTGCTGCCGTTGCTCGGTGGCCTGGTCGTCGCGTTCTTCAAGAACGACGCGCGCACCGCCAAGCTCGCCGCGATCGCGTTCTCGCTCGTCGAGTTCGCGCTCACCCTGGTCGTGCTGTTCAGCTACCACGCCTCCGGCGCGCGACTGCAGCTGGTCGGGTCG
>DATFHN010000116.1:0-11808 GCA_035248365.1 Pseudonocardiaceae bacterium
TCCGAGCGAGCGGCGTCCAGGTGCGCCAGATCCAAGGCGAAGGAAGGAGCCATGACGGAGTCATGGTGACTGACGACAACGCCGGAGATGGTGTGCCTGGGCGTCGCGCAGCCGGTACGCGGATATGTGAAACAGGGCCTAGTCCCCAGTGGACTCGGCGAGTCGCTTCAGTGCCGTCAGGCGACGGTCCCACGTGGCCGCCAACTCGGCCAGCCAGCGCGCGGACGCGTCCAACCGGGCCGGTCGCACCTGGTAGCGGACCTCGCGCCCGACCCGGCCGGATTCCACCAGCCCGGCGTCGGTCAGCACGTTGAGGTGCTTGAGCACGGCCTGCCGCGACACCGGCAGCCGCGTCGCCAGGGTGGTAGCGCTGGCCGTGCCCTCGGCCACCAGCGCGTCCAGCAACTGGCGCCGAGTCTGGTCGGCGAGGGCGACGAGCACCGCGCTGATCTCGGCTTGTTCGGTCATGCCGATGCGTGGACCGCGCGCTTGCCGAGCAGGCCCAATTCGAACCGCCAGCCCTCGGTGTTGCCGTCGAACTGGGCCTGGCGCACGTCCTCCGAGGTGGCCAGCGAGGCGAACCCGCTCTCCACGACGCGCACCTGAGTGCCACCGTCGCGTTCGGACAGCCAGAACTCGACGAGGGTCGCCTTGCCGTCGACCGGATCCGCGCCGAGGAACGCGCTCGCCCAGCGGAAGGCGACATAGGTCTGCGGCCGCACGCTCTCCACCTTGATCGGCACGCGCCCGTGTTTGGGGTGGCTGACCACGTGATACTCGCCCTCGTCGGCGAAGGTGGCGCCGTCGTCGACGCCCTCGCCGATCCACCAGCCGGGCTGGCTGACCAGTTCCCACACCCGCCCGATGCCCGCGTCGATATGGATTTCGCGCTCGATCCTGTCTTGCACCGTCATCGATTACTCCTTCGTTCAGACTGACGTGCTACCCCCAGGTTGCACCTCAAACCACGAATGTGCAACCCCAAGGTTGCACTGAAGAGTCAGCCCGGGATGATCCGGGTGCCGATCTCCGCCCCTTCGCACAACGCGCGCATCGCGCCGGTCGCGGCGACGTCGAACAGGTGCATCAGCAGGTTCTGCTCGTTGGCCAGCACGAACGCCGAGGTGTCCATCACCTTGAGGTTCTTGGCCAGCGCCTCGGAATAGGTCAGCTCGGTGTAGCGGCGCGCCTCCGGGTTCTTGTTCGGATCGTCGTCGTATACGCCGTCGACCCCGCGCTTGGCAACGAGCAGTGTGTCCGCGCCGAGTTCGAGCGCCCGCTGCACGGCCGGGTAGTCGGTGGTCACGTAGGGCTGGCCGATGCCGCCCGCCAGCAGCACCACCGAACCGTGTTCGAGGTGGCGGATCGCGCGCAACCGGATGAACGGCTCGGCAACGCTGTTTGGCACCGCGGTCATCACCCGCACGTCCGGCAACGTGTCGCCCGCGCTCGATCCGGTGAGCACGCCGCGCATCATCAGCGCGTTCATCACCGTGGCCAGCATGCCGATGTTGTCCGCCTCGGCCCGGCCGATCCCCCACCCGTCGGCCATCCGGCCCCGGAAGTAGTTGCCGCCGCCGATCACCACCGCGACCTGCACGCCGAGTTCGTGCACGGCCAGGATCTCCCGCGCCACATGCGCGAGGCTGGCCGGATCGACGCCCCAACCGCGCTCACCAGCAAGGGCTTCGCCGCTGACTTTCAACACCACGCGCGCATACCGCGACCCGGTCATCCCACCCGCTCCCCTCGTCCCCGACCCGACCGAGGGTGACTCTACGATGCGCGGCGTGGATCAGGGCGCGCAGATCGTATTCCTCAACGGGGCATCGAGTTCCGGGAAGACCAGCATCGCCCGGCAACTGCTGCTGGTGCTCGGCAGGCCGTATTTCCACCTGTCGATCGACGCGTTCCACGCCATGCGCGCCGCCGAACCGACCGAGCCCATCGACGAACGCACCGCCCTCGGCTTCCACCGCGCGGTCGCCGGCATGGCCGCGGCAGGCAACGACATCGTCGTCGACCACGCGCTCGATCAACCGCACTGGTTCGCCGACTGCGTCGACCAGTGGCGCGGCCACGACGTGGTGTTCGTCGGCGTGCGCTGCGCCCTGCCCGAACTCAACCGCCGCGAACGCCTGCGCGACGACCGCGAAACCGGCATCGCCGCGCGCCAGTTCCACCGCGTGCACGCGCACGGCGCCTACGACCTCGAATGCGACACCGAAGCCAACCACCCGCGCGACTGCGCCATGCAGATCAAAGACTTTCTCGCCAGCAAAACCCAGCCGCGCGTGTTCGACCGGCTAGCGCCCCAGCCGATCGTCGATCCAGGTGCGCAGTCGAACGGCGCGCGGATCTGAGAATCGTCTCAGCAGTTCCCGCGCCTCGTCCCAGCGTTGTTCGGCTTCCTCGACCGTGTCGATGAGGTCGAGGGTGGTCGCGAGATTGTCCAGGGCGAGCGCCAACTGCCAGCGCTCGTCCAGTTCGCGCAGGATCGCCACGGCCATCCGGTGGAAGTTGACCGCGTCCTCCGCCCGATCGAGCGCTCGATAAGCCACACCCGTGGCATCCAGTGCTTCGGCTTCCCTGACCCGATGCCCGATTCGGCGTTGCAGTGTCGCCGCTCGTTGATACGAAACCAACGCGCCGGCCGGATCACCGAGATCGACCTGGAGCCTGCCGTAGAAGACCAGCCAATAGCCTTCCCACACCCGATTGTCCAGCTCCCGTGCGATGCCGAGAATCGCTTCCAGCAAGGGTTTCGCCTGCGCGAACCGACCGAGCCCTCGGTAGGACTCGCCGAGTGAACCGAGAGCGTCGCCCTCGCCGAACCGGTCCTGAAGGCTCCGGCACATCGCCAGCGTGTCCTCGAACGTCGCGATCGCGTCGTCGAAACGCTCCAGTTCGAGATAAGCGTGCGCGATGTTCCCCAGCGTGAGCGCGCTCCAGTAGGCATTTCCCACCTCGACGGCGATCGAATTCGCCTCCTCGAACAAGGCCAGCGCGTCGTCGAGTTCGTGGGTCTGGAGGTGTCCAAGGGCGATCTGGTTGATCGCCCGCAGTTCGCCGAGGCGATCACCGAGGTCGCGATAGATGGTCAGGGCGGCGCGGTGGAATCTCGCCGCCTCGTGCTGATCTCCGCGCTGGCTGTGCGCGGTGCCCAAGCTGCTCAGCAGCAATGCCTCACCGGGCCGGTTGGCCGCTTGACGCGCGGCACCCAGCCCAATGGTGGCGGCCGTGAGCCAGTCGTCGAACTGATTGCGATACGCGTAGGCATCGTGCAGCACCGCAGGCAGTTGCCAGGCGATGTCGTAGAGCCACAGCTCCTCGGCGAGGCGAGTCGCGGCGAGCAGATTCGCTCGTTCCGTGAAGTACCAGGAATTCGCCGCCGCGTAGTCGGCGAAGACCGGGACCGGCAACTCGCCAGCGCCCTGGACGAAGTCGAGTTCGGTCGCGGCCGCCGGCGCCATCGCCCGTGCCGCTGCGGCAGCCGCCCCCAGGTACCAGAGCAACACTCGACGTATCGCGGCGCGAGCAACTTCCGGCGATTCGTCGCTGCGTGCCCGGTCCGCGGCATAAGCCCGCAGCAGGTCATGAAATTGATACCGGTTCGGCTGGGTCTGTTGCAGTAGATGGGCGCCGACCAGGTCATCGAGCAGCCTGCGCACTCGGTGCACCGGCGCCTGCGCGAGCGCGGCGACAGCCTCGGCTCCGAAATCCGGCCCGGGATGCAGGCCGAGCAACCGGAACAGCCCACAGGCTTGTTTCGACATCGCCCGATACGACCACGAGAACACTGCCCGTACCGCCTCGGATTCGCCATCGTCCTCGGTGGTGAGGGCATCCCAGAGCGATGATTCGTCCCGGAGATCGGCGATCAGATCCCGCAGCGGCATCTGCGGCCTGCTGATCGCTCGCTCAGCCGCGATACGCAGCGCCAATGGAAGGCGCGCGCAAAGCTGGGCAAGCTCAGCCAGCTCGTCCGCGCTGTCCGATGAGCGATAGCGCTCGATGACGGTGTGCAGCAGCTCAACGGCTTGCTCCGGGGTGAGCAGGTCGATCGAGATCCGATAGGCACCGTCACGCGCGATCAGCGCGGCCAGCCGATTGCGGCTGGTGACGAGGACCAGGCTGCCTGACGTACCGGGCATCAGGGGCCTGATCTGGCTCGCCGAGGACGCGTTGTCCAGCACGATCAGCACTCTGCGATCGGCGAGGATCGAACGATAAAGCGCTGACCTGGACTCCAGCGACGTGGGAATCGCTTCCGCGGGCACTCCCATCGCCCGGAGGAACTCGTCGAGGACCTCTTGCGGAGAGACCGGCGTGCCCGGGTCGTAACCCCGCAGGTTGATGTAGAGCTGCCCGTCGGGAAACCGCGGTGCCACCCGGTGCGCCCAGTGGATCGCCAGCGACGTCTTGCCCACCCCGGCAGTACCGACGACGACACACATGGCGAACTCATGTGCATCGCTTTCCGACGGCGCAAGAATCGCATCCAGATTCTCGATGTCGTCACTGCGATTGACAAAACTGCGAATATCAGGAGGCAACTGACGCGGTATCCCGCCAGCCGGAATGATAGAGCCGTGAAAATGAATTCCACCAGTCACGTCACGGGCCTGGACAACGTCTGATCCGGTGGTGGACAGCTCATTCTGTACATCACCAGGATCATGTTCCGACGCCGCGCTCATGCCGCGTTCGACGGCTTTCGTCCGGCTACCCGGCGAGCAAAGAAGCTCTCAATATCTTCACCTCTCTTGTAAAGCTTCTTGATGAACCTGACCCATTTCTTTACATCGGATCGTTCCGTGGAGCAAATAGCACCTTCGAGCACGCCATCCTCGTTGTAGAGGACTTGGTACACCGTTTCTTCGCCAAGCGTGAGAATTTCCGGCAGCTCGCCATCCTGCTCGAATTCCTCGACCAGCCCCGCGTCGACCACCCGGATCTTCTCCCCGTACTCACCTCGGATTTTGAGTGCGTTCAGCTCCCAGAGCAGGTAGGGGCTGATCGGCTCGGCCACGACCCGGACCCGGTACTGCTCGATGCCGCGATCGGCATCCTCCCGAGCCTCGGCCTGCAGTTTTGGCCCGCGCGCCTTGAACCGTTCAAGGGATCTCTCCCAGTTGCCATGTTCGAACTCCTGCCAACTGTCGTCGTCAGCCTCGACGAATCTCTGCAGCCGCTCGAATTTCCAGGATGCCGTGTTCCTGGTATCTTCATAGCGTCGAAAATAATCTTCGAGATACTGCGTCGATGCCAAACGACGACCTGACAGACTGCCAGGTGATTTATTCATCAGGAATATCTTCCTTTGCTGATCGCAGCATGATTCCAGGGATGACAACAAGACGCTCGTCATCGCCGATGGATACGTCGTTCGGTAGCTGGTCCAGATAATTCGGAGTGAGGTCGCGCCCGATTACCGCAACATCACCGTTGCTTAGTTCCCAAATATCCGGACAACTGGGTCGCCCAGCTGATTTGTCGAGCTCGAGCGCCGTTTTACCCAATCGCCGACTGAATGTTGCCTGTGGGTCGGCTTCCCAAGGACGTGTCATGCCGCCTCCTCAGCAGAACGCGCGAACTTCAATGTTAGCTAGTTGATCCGGTGGCCGCACGATATTCCACTCGGACGGACGCGGCCAAATCTCGATCAAAACTCGACGCAGTTTCGGAAGCGAATTCGGGTTCGCGCTCGATGAGGGTGGTGAACCCGCGGCTGACTCGGGCGAGCAGACTTACGGTGTGGGTGACCAGCAACTGAGCGAGATTCGGACCGCGCGGCTCGTCCTGGAGCCGTTGACCGTCGAGCATGCCGACGAGTTGGCCGGGGTGCTCGGTGATGCGGCGCTGCACACGTTCATCGGCGGCTGGCCGGAGACGGTCGACGAGCTGCGAGTGCGTTACGCACGATGGGCCGCCGGTTCGCCGGATCCGGACGTGCGGTGGGGCAACTGGGCCGTTCGACTGGTGAGCGCGGACGCGCTGGCCGGGACGGTGCAGGCGACAATCCAGGGCGAGACCGCCGAGGTGGCCTGGGTGGTGGGCACTGGTTGGCAGGGGCGGGGTATCGCGACCGAGGCTGCTCACGGACTGCTCGGCTGGCTGTTCGACGAGGGCGTGCGCACCGTGGTCGCGCACGTGCACCCGGACAACCTGGCGTCGGCGCGGCTGGTGCGGTCGCTGGGGCTGCGGCCGAACGGGCGGGAGCAGGACGGCGAGGTCGAGTGGGCGCTCACGGTCAGTAGCTGAACCGTCCGGCTCCGCAGTTTTTTGCTGGATACGTACAAAGTTGCGCATCGCGCAAAGTTTTGGCTAAGCTGCCCGCGTGACAGCAGACCCCATCGGCTTGGACATCGACGAGCATGAGGGCCTGACGCTTCGGGAACGCAAGCGGCTGGCCGCGCGGGACGCGCTGAGCGCGGCCGCGCTGCGACTCGCCATAGAGAAAGGCCTGGAGAACGTCCGGGTCGAGGACATCGCCACCGAGGTCGGGGTCTCGCCGCGCACGTTCAACAACTACTTCTCCAGCAAGGAAGAGGCGATCTGCGCCATCACCGTCCGGCGCAACGCCCGGATCGGTGACTTTCTCCTGAAACGACCCGCGCACGAACCGATCTGGACCGCGGTCACCAACGCCGTCGTCGAACACCACATCGACGTGGGCGAACCGCCGCGCGAATTCGTCGAACGATTCCGCTTGCTGATCAGCAACAGTTCGCTGCGCGGAGAATTCCTGAAGGCGCACGGCGAGGTGGAGCGCAGGCTGACCGAGGCGGTCGCGCAGCGAACCGGCACCGACGCCGAACGCGACCTCGGCCCCCGCCTGCTGGCCGGCGCGATCGCCAGCGCGATGCGGGTCGCCATGTATCAGTGGCTCAACTACGCCCCCGAGTCCACATTGACCGACTGCGTTCGTGCGGCATTCACCGAACTAGCCGCGGGACTCCCTTCGCTTACCGCGAAAAATGAACACCGCAACCACCACAACCACGATGATTGACCAATAAATGAATATCCACGGCGCGTTCGACGCGCTATTTTCGGCCCCGGCCGCCGGTGCGGCCGAACACCTCTCTATGCCCCTGGGGGACCACGCGTGCTGATCCGACTCGTGCGCAGCTATCTGCGCCCGTACCGACAGGTGGTCGGCCTGATCGTCGTACTGCAACTGGTACAGACACTGGCCGGCCTCTACCTGCCCACCCTCAACGCGGACATCATCGACAACGGCGTGGTGACCGGCGACACCGGCTACATCATGCGCATCGGTGCCGTCATGCTTGCCGTCTCCTTGGTACAGATCGCCTGTTCGATCGCTGCGGTCTACTTCGGCGCCCGCACGGCCATGGCGCTGGGCCGCGACATCCGCTCCGGCGTGTTCCACCGCGTGCAGGACTTCTCCGCCCGCGAGGTCGGCCGGTTCGGCACGCCCTCGCTGATCACCCGGACCACCAACGACGTGCAGCAGGTCCAGATGCTGATCCTGCTCACCTTCACGTTGATGGTCTCCGCGCCGATCATGTGCGTCGGCGGAGTGCTGATGGCGCTGAACCAGGACGTGCCACTGTCCTCGCTGCTGCTGATCATCGTGCCGGTGCTGGGTATCTCGGTCGCCTTGATCATCATGCGGATGCGGCCGATCTTCCGGCTGGTGCAGGTTCGCATCGACCGGATCAACAAGGTGCTGCGCGAGCAGATCACCGGCATCCGGGTGATCCGCGCCTTCGTCCGTGACCAGGCCGAACGGGACCGGTTCGACGGAGCCAACCGGGAACTGTTCGACGTGTCGCTGGCGGTCGGCCGGCTGATGGCGCTGATGTTCCCGACCGTCATGCTGATCGTGAACCTCTCCAGCGTCGCGGTGCTCTGGTTCGGCGGGCACCGCATCGCCAGCGGCGCCATGCAGGTCGGCGCGCTGACCGCGTTCCTGGCCTACCTGCTGCAGATCCTGATGGCGATCATGATGGCCACCTTCATGTTCGTCCTGGTGCCGCGGGCCGAGGTGTGCGCGGAACGCATCCAGGAAGTGCTGGAGACCGACTCCAGCGTGGTGCCGTCGCCCAAGCCGACGTCGATCGGCGTGCGTCGCGGCGAACTGGAACTGCGCGATGTCGGGTTCCACTACCCCGGCGCGGAAACCCCGGTGTTGTGCGACATCAACTTCGTCGCCCGGCCCGGTGAGATCACCGCGGTGATCGGCAGTACCGGCGCGGGCAAGACCACGCTGCTCAACCTGATCCCGCGACTGTTCGACGCGACCGCGGGCACGGTGTTCGTGGACGGCGTCGACGTGCGCGAACTGGACTCGGACGAACTGTCCCGGGTGGTCGGTTTCGTGCCGCAGAAGCCGTACCTGTTCTCCGGCACGGTGGCCAGCAACCTGCGCTACGGCAAGCCGGACGCGACCGAGGAAGAACTCTGGCACGCGCTGGAGACCGCGCAGGCGCGGGACTTCGTCGCGGCGATGCCGGAAGGGCTGGACGCCAAGATCGCCCAGGGCGGCACGAACGTCTCGGGTGGACAGCGGCAGCGGCTGGCCATCGCCCGCATGCTGGTGCACAAGCCGGAGATCTACCTGTTCGACGACTCGTTCTCCGCGCTGGACTACGCGACCGACGCGCGCCTGCGCACCGCGCTGGCCAAGGAGACGCGCACGGCGACCGTGGTGATCGTGGCGCAGCGGGTCAGCACGATCCGCAACGCCGACCGCATCCTGGTGCTCGACGGGGGCAGGGTGGTCGGTTCCGGCACGCACAGCGAACTCATGGACTCCAACGAAACCTACCGGGAGATCGTGCTCTCCCAGCTCACCGAGCAGGAGGCGGCGTGACCACCCCAGGGGGCAACACCAACGGCGCCGCGCCCGCCGCAGCCGAGCAGGCGCCCGAGGGCGCGGCTGTGCAGAGCGGCGCGGGCGAGCGGGCCGTACCCAAACGCGGGCCCGGACCCTCGCCGGAGATGCGCAGAGGGCCCGGCGCGTTCATGGCGGGCATGCCGGCCGAGAAGGCGCTGGACTTCAAGGGTTCGTCCAAGCGGCTGCTCACGCTGCTGCGGCCGCACCGGATCAGGATGATCGCGATCTTCGTGCTCGGCGTCGTCGGCGTCGCGCTGAGCGTGATCGGTCCCAAGGTGCTCGGCCAGGCCACCGACCTGATCTTCTCTGGTTACCTCAGCAGCAAGATCCCGGCCAACGTGACCAAGGCCGAGATCGTGCAGCAGCTGCGCGACCAGGGCAAGGGCCTGCAGGCCGACCTGTTCAACTCGATGGACCTCAACCCCGGCCACGGCATCGACTTCGGCCAGGTCGGGGTGGTGCTGCTGGTGGTCGCGCTGCTCTACGTGTTCAGCTCGCTGTTCATGTTGTTCCAGGCGCGGATCACCACGGTCGTGGTGCAGCGGGTGGTGTTCGACCTGCGGCGCAAGGTCGAGGAGAAGTTCGCCCGGCTGCCGCTGCGCTACTTCGACAAGCAGCCGCAGGGCGAGGTGCTCTCCCGGGTCACCAACGACATCGACAACCTCTCCCAGTCGTTGCAGCAGTCGCTGAGCCAGTTGATCACCTCGCTGCTGACCATCATCGGCGTGCTGGTGCTGATGTTCATCATCTCGCCGATCCTCGCGGTCATCGCGCTGGTCACCGTGCCGGTGTCGGTGTTCGTGTCGGTGCGGATCGGCAAGAAGGCGCAGCCGCAGTTCGTCAAGCAGTGGGGCACGACCGGCAAGCTCAACGGGCACATCGAGGAGATGTACACCGGGCACTCGCTGGTGAAGGTGTTCGGTCGCCGTAAGGAGGCCGAGGAGGTCTTCAACCAGCACAACGAAACCCTCTACCAGGCCAGCTTCCGGGCGCAGTTCATCTCCGGGACGATCCAGCCCGCGATGATGTTCATCGGCAACATCAACTACGTGCTGGTCGCGGTGGTCGGCGCGCTGCGGGTGGCCACCGGGGCGCTCTCACTCGGTGACGTGCAGGCGTTCATCCAGTACTCGCGCCAGTTCAGCCAGCCGATCACCCAGGTGGCGAGTATGGCCAACCTGTTGCAGTCCGGGGTCGCCTCGGCCGAGCGGGTGTTCGCGCTGCTGGACGCCGACGAGCAGGAACCGGACCCGGCGAACCCGGTGCGGCCGGAGGTCATGCGCGGCCGGGTCGAGTTCCACAACGTGTCCTTCCGCTACGAGCCGGAAACGCCGCTGATCGAGGACCTGTCGCTGTGCGTCAACCCCGGTCAGACCGTTGCCATCGTCGGTCCGACCGGCGCGGGCAAGACCACCCTGGTCAACCTGCTGATGCGCTTCTACGAGATCAGCGGCGGTTCGATCACCGTGGACGGCGTGGACATCGCGACCATGACCCGCGAGGACCTGCGGGCCAAGACCGGCATGGTGTTGCAGGACGCCTGGCTGTTCGGTGGCACGATCGCGGAGAACATCGCCTACGGCGTCAAAGACGCGTCGATGGAGGCGATCGTCCGGGCGGCCGAGGCCACCTATGTCGACCGGTTCGTCCGGCACCTCCCCGATGGCTACGAGACCGTGATCGACGACGAGGGCAACAGCGTCAGCGCCGGTGAGAAGCAGCTGATCACGGTGGCCAGGGCGTTCCTCACCGAACCGGCGATCCTCATCCTGGACGAGGCGACCAGTTCGGTGGACACCCGCACCGAGGTGCTGATCCAGCGGGCGATGAACGCGCTGCGCGCGGGACGGACCAGTTTCGTGATCGCGCACCGGTTGTCCACCATCCGCGACGCGGACCTGATCCTGGTGATGGAGCAGGGCTCGATCGTGGAGCAGGGCACACACGAGGATCTGCTCGCCGCCGACGGCGCGTACGCGCGGCTCTACACCGCGCAGTTCGCGCAGGCAACGGCCGAAGTGGACTGAGCCGACAGGCCCCGGGGTTTGCGCCCCGGGGCCTGTTGTTTCTCAGGAGATCGTGAATCCGTTGAAGCGGGCTACTCCGCTTGCGCCGCTGCCGCCGTTGGCCGCGGTCGCGAAGATGCCGACGTCCTGAACGACCGCCGCGCTCGGCACGGTCGCGATGCCGACGTTGGTCCAGTTCTGACCATCGGTCGAGCAGTAGCCGGTGTAGACGTCGCCGTCCCGGACCAGTTTGAGGTAGCTCGGAGCGGTGAACTGGGGCATGTTGCTGTACTGGTCGAGCTGGCCGTCGCCGTTGCTGTCCCAGGACAGCACACACCCGTTGGACGGCGTGACCGCGAGGTCGAGGTAGCCGGTCGCGGTGTTGCCGGACAGGCTGTTGCGCACGACGATTCCGGCCCGCGCCCACGGTCCGGTGTTGTCCTGCGCGGTGACCTGGGTGGTCACCGCGTGGCCGTCGGCCAGCGCGGCGGGCAGGTAGACGGTGCCGAACTGGTTGGTGCCCAGCCACATGTCCGCGCCGCCCGCGTCGATGCCGAACGTGTCGTCCTTCTCGCCGAACGCGCTGGTGGTGAAGGCGGCGGTGCGGTAGTTCGACGAGACCGGTAGCACGCCGACGAGTGGCGCTGCTGCCGTGCTGGTGGCGGTGCTGGCGCCGTAGCCGAAGGTCGCGGTGGAGGTGACCGGGATCTTGTCCAGCGCGCTGCTGGCCTGGTAGTCGGCGGGTGCGGTGACCGCGAACTTCGCGGTGACCTGAGCACCGGACGCGACGCTGGCGAACGTGGTCGGCCCGAGCGGCGCGACGGTGAAGCCAGCCGGCGCGGTCACGGCGACCGACACGTTGGCGGCCGGGTAGACCGGGTTGGTGTTGCCGAACGTGACGGTCACCGTGTTGGCCTGGCCGGCGGTCGCGGT
>DATFHN010000117.1:0-3168 GCA_035248365.1 Pseudonocardiaceae bacterium
AAGGAATCGAGGTCCTCGACGTCGCCCGCGGTTTCCGCGACACCGACGGCGTTGGGAAAGTACAGGTCGAACACGGCGTCGAAGGTCGCCCGCTGACCGGCCCGGCGCAGCAGCGTCGCGGCCAGCGCGGCCCGCAACTGATCACGGTCGGCCAGACCGAGCACGCCCATCGCGGCACCCGCGTCCACGGATTCGCCCGGCCCGACCGGGATCCCGTGTTCGCGCAGCGCCCCGACGAACTCGACCAGCCGGTCCGCGAGCCCGGCCATTACGCGGGATCCAGCAACCGGTCCAGGCGCAGCTCGGCGGCGGCTTTGCGATGGTCGGCCTGGTACTTGAGGATCACGCCCAGGCTGGCTTGAACCACCTGCTCGTCGAGCGTGTCGGCGCCGAGCGCGAGCAGGGTCCGGGCCCAGTCGACGGATTCGGCGATCGAGGGCGCCTTGCGCAGGTCCATCGCGCGCAGCGCGTTCACCACACGCACCAGCGAATCGGCCAGCGTCGCGTCGAGTTCGGGCACCTTGAGCGCGACGATGTCGCGTTCCAGTTCGGGCGACGGGAAATCCAGGTGCAGGAACAGACAGCGGCGCTTGAGCGCCTCGGACAGCTCGCGGGTCGCGTTCGACGTGACCAGCACGAACGGGCGGCGAGTCGCGGTGATGGTGCCCAGTTCGGGGACCGTGATCTGGAAGTCGCCGAGCACTTCCAGCAGCAGCCCCTCCATCTCGACGTCGGACTTGTCGGCCTCGTCGATCAGCAGCACGGTCGGATCGGGGTTGCGGATCGCGGTGAGCAGCGGGCGCGGCAGCAGGAATTCCTCGCTGAACACCTGGTCGCGGGTTTCTTCCCAGCCTTCGTCGCGACCGGCGGTGATGCGCAGGAGTTGTTTGGCGTGGTTCCACTCGTAGAGGGCGCGGGCCTCGTCGATGCCTTCGTAGCACTGGAGTCGGACGAGTCCGCTGCCGGTGGACTGCGCCAGCGCGCGGGCCAGCTCGGTCTTGCCGACCCCGGCCGGGCCCTCGACCAGCAGCGGCTTGCCGAGTCGGTCGGCGAGGAACACGGTGGTGGCGACCGGGGTCGACGCCAGGTAGCCGGCTCCGGCGAGGCGTTGCACCACCTCGTCGACCGAGCTGAACAGCGGTTCCTGCATTCCGTGATTTTCCGTAATTCGGACCGTGCTGGCGTGCGGGGGTGGGCAAGGTCACGTACGCGAGCCGAGCAGTTGTTGTGTTAGGTGCTCTCAGCTGAGCCCGTCGGAGATGTCGGCGACGATGCCGACCGCGTGCTGAGCGCGCGGCAGGTCGGCCAGGCTGATCGCGGCGTGCAGGATGTCGACGACGGCGAGGTGGGCGAGCCTGCTGCTGGACGCGGCCATGTGCAGACCGAGATCGGGCCCGCCCGCGACGAGCAGCGCGTCGGCCCGGTCAGCGAGCGGTGAGGTGGCGAAGCTGGTGATGGCGACGATGCTCGCCCCGCCGATGACTCCGGCATCGGCCACCGAGATCGTTTCCGCGCTCTGTCCGGAGTGGCTGATCAGCACCACCGCCGAACCGGGCGGCAGCAGGCGGGCTTGCAACTGGCCGGTGCGCGCATCGCGCGGGTTGAGGACGCGGCAGCCGATCGCGGTCCAGCGGTAAGCGGCATCGGCGGCGGGCGCGGCCGAGGTGCCCACGCCGAAGACGAGGATGGTGTCGGCGGCGGCGAGCAGTTGGGCGGCGCGGCCGAGTTCGGCCGGGTCGACGGTCGCGCGGGTCGCGGTCATGCTGTCGGCGTGGCCGGTCAGCACCAGCTCGCAGATCTCGTCCACAGTGGACTTGCTGGTCAGCGTTTCCGGTGGCGCGGTGCCCGCGCGCAGGGCGAGGTCAGCGACAAGCGCTCGTTTGAGGTCGCCGAAGCCGTCGAACCCGGCGGCCCGGGCCGCGCGGACGATCGTCGCGGGCGACACCCCGGCCCGTTCGGCGACCTCGCCGGTGGTCGCCGACTGCACGAAGGCGGCGTCGGCCATGACCAGGCGCAGCACTTTCGCGTCGCTGGCCCGCAGTCCGGGCAGCAGCGCGGTGATCGTGGCCCGCAGGCCACCGGCGACGTCCCGGCGCACACCGTCTTCGGAAATCATGTTTCCCATGATACGTTAAATCGGAAACTGTGTTTCCAAGGGGGGTTGGTGTGCACGTCGTCTCGCTCGCGTTGCTGGTCAGCGCCGCGATCCTGCATGCCGGGTGGAACTTCGCGGCCAAGCGGGTCGGCCCGGGCGGCGCGCAGTTCGTCTGGTGCTACACCACGGTTTCCGCCGTGCTGTGCCTGCCGTTCGCGATCGGCGACCTGATCGTCGAGCACGCGCGGCCGGACTGGTGGTGGCTGATCGCGGCGATGGGCACCGGGCTCTTACACGTCGGCTACGGCCTTGTCCTGCAACGCGGCTACGCGGTCGGCGACATGTCGGTGGTGTATCCGCTGGCCAGAGGGACCGGGCCGCTGTTGTCGGTGATCGTCGCGGTGGCCCTGTTCGGCGAACGTCCTGGCCTGACCGGCTTTCTCGGGATCGGCGCGGTCGTGCTCGGGGTGGGCGTGATCAGTTTCAAGACAGGCGCGGGGAACAGCGCGCCGCGGCTGGCCAGCATCGGCTACGGCCTGCTGACCGGCGCCGCCATCGCGGGCTACACGTTGTGGGACGACCGCTCGGTCACCGCGCTCGCGGTGCCGCCGATCATCTACTTCACGATGGGTTCGGTGTTGCAGAGCGCGCTGCTCGCGCCGTACGCGCTCACCCACAAGCCGGAGGTCGCCCGGCTGTGGCACGAGCACCGGCGGGAGATCCTCATCGTCGCGGTGCTGTCTCCCTTGGCCTACCTGTTCGTCCTGTTCGCGATGCGCGACACGCCGGTGAGCGTGGTCGCGCCGGTGCGCGAGTTGAGCATCGTGATCGGCAGCGTCGTGGCCTGGCGCGTACTGCGCGAACCGAACCCGCTGCGACGCCTGATCGGCGCCGCGGTGGTGCTGGCCGGCATCGTCGGCATCGCCGTCGGTTAGGCCCTGTTTCACATATCCGCGTACCGGCTGCGCGACGCCCAGGCACACCATCTCCGGCGTTGTCGTCAGTCACCATGACTCCGTCATGGCTCCTTCCTTCGCCTTGGATCTGGCGCACCTGGACGCCGCTCGCTCGGA
>DATFHN010000118.1:0-78602 GCA_035248365.1 Pseudonocardiaceae bacterium
TCGGACGAAAGTCCCGGTGCTGGTCGGGGGGCACGACCGACTCCAGGGAGGTAGTGACGTGGCTGCCGTCGGCTTAGGTCAGGCCGTTCGAACCACGCCAGCCGGCGCGTTGCCGGCGAACATGGTCCCGCACCCGCGGGAAGAACTGTTCTCGGTGTTGGTGGTCGATGACCATCCATTGCTGAGGGAGGCGATAGCTGCTCGGCTCACACAGATGGGCGCGGGCACTGTGCACGAGGCCGCTTCGGTCGCCGAGGCAAGGGCGCGAGCCCTGGCCACGGGTCCGTGTGACCTCGCGATTCTCGATCTCGGGCTACCCGACGGTAGCGGTATCGACCTGGTCACGGAGTTCCGTGCCCACGGTTGGCCGCGCATCGTGGTACTCGCGTCCTCCGACGACCCCTATGCGGTCCGGTCGGCCTTCCAGGCAGGCGCTCAGGCCTACCTGCTGAAGTCCGCATCGCCGATGGTGGTCACCGACGGAGTCCGCCGAGTACTCGACGGAGGGGTGTACGCCGACCCGAGTGTGGCGCCCGTGCTTGCCACGGGTACCAGGGTTCCCGGCACCGACAACACCCCGCGCGAACTCTCCGCGCGGGAGGTCGAGGTGCTGCAACTCGTCGCCGATGGGCAATCCAACAAGGAAATCGGCGAAGCACTCAACCTGTCGGCGCTCACGGTGAAATCCCACCTGTCCCGGATCGGGCGCAAACTCGGTACAGGTGATCGAGCACAAATGGTCGCATTGGCAATGCGAGCTGGCGTTATTCGCTAGGTCGAATAGCTAGGGCGCGAACAAAGCAGCAGTTCGGCTAGTCAGCGGCATCCGTCCGGTTCCCACCGGGCTCCGGACGGGTGCCGACGCTGTTTCGCTCCCGGGTTCCGGCAAGGGACACGGGAGCGTTCAGCCGTGCCTGCAAACGTTTGCAAGTTGGCAACGAGACCGATTTCGATCTGGTCGAAGCGCACCGATGCACTGAACAAACCTCCACGCGGCCACGTAGGGTCAGCCTTTGTGGAGGTACAACCCGTCGACGACGCACCGGCCAGCAACCCGCCCGCAGCGGAAGAGCACACCGCGATACCGCTGATCACACCGGCGGAGGGCGTGCCACCGGTCATCGCCGACGCGGCAGACCTCATCGAGGCCGCGGCCAAGCTCGCGGCAGGCACCGGCCCGGTCGCGGTCGATACGGAACGGGCCTCCGGTTACCGCTACTCCCAGCGGGCCTACCTGATCCAGTTGCGCCGCGAGGGCTCGGGTTCCTTCCTGATCGACCCGGTCGCGCTGCGCGGGCACGTCGAACCCCTGGCCGAGGCCCTGCGGGGCACCGAGTGGGTGTTACATGCCGCCTCCCAGGACCTGCCCTGCCTGGCCGAGCTGAACCTGCGCCCGGACGCGCTGTTCGACACCGAGCTGGCCGGGCGGCTGGCCGGGTTCGAGCGGGTCGCGCTGGGCACCATGGTCGAGCGGCTGCTCGGCTACCTGCTGGAGAAGGGCCACGGCGCCGCGGACTGGTCCCAGCGGCCGCTGCCCGAGGACTGGCTCACCTATGCCGCGCTCGACGTGGAGCTGCTGATCCCGCTGCGCGACGAGCTGGAACGCGAGCTGGCCGCCCAGGGCAAGCTGGACTGGGCGCTGGAGGAGTTCGAGGCGGTACGCACCGCGGGCCCGCCCAAGCCGCGCGCCGAGCCGTGGCGGCGCACCTCCGGCATCCACCGCATGCGCAACCCACGCCAGCTGGCCGCGATCCGCGCCCTCTGGGAAGCCCGCGATCACCTGGCCCGTGAGCGGGACATCGCGCCCGGCCGGGTGTTGCCCGATCGCGCGGTGGTCGAGGCGGCCAGCCTGGACCCGGCGACCGAGGCCGAACTGATCAAGCTGCCGGTGTTCCGGGGACGGGCGCAACGGCGCCTCGCCGGTACCTGGGCGCGCGCGCTGAAGACCGCGCGGGAACTACCCAAGAACCAGCTGCCGGACCCGTCACCGGCCCATGACGGCCCACCCCAGCCCAACCGCTGGGCCGACCGCGACCCGGACGCGGCCGCACGGCTCACCGCGGCCCGCGCCGCGCTCAACGCAATCGCCGAGGCGAACCGGCTGCCGGTGGAGAACCTGCTGCAGCCCGAGCTGGCCCGCAGGCTGTGCTGGACCCCGCCCGAGGACTCCTCCGAGGAGGGCGTCGCCGACGCGCTGCGCGCCGGTGGAGCGCGGAGCTGGCAGATCACGCTGACCGCGGCGGCGCTGGCGAAAGCGCTCACCGCGACGGCTCCCGCTGCCGGCTAGCCGCCGCGGCGGCACGATGGCGGCACGATGGGGTGCGGCAGCCCACTGGTTACCGGTGGGTAACTAGGGCTAAGGTGACGTTACCCGCCGGTAGTAACGTCTGGCCGGCGGCTGCCCACAGCCTCAAGCCCTGAAGGAGGAGCCGTGGCCGCACCAGGGGGCGCGTTCGCCGCGTCCGCCCCGCGCGCCGTCCGGAACGTGGTCTTCGTCGAGGGGGTGCGTACCCCGTTCGGCAAGGCCGGTCCCAAGGGCATGTACGCCGAGACCCGCGCCGACGACCTCGTCATCAAGGTGATCAGGGAGTTGCTGCGCAGGCACCCGGAACTGCCGCCCGAGCGCGTCGACGAGGTCGCCGTCGCGGCCACGACCCAGATCGGCGACCAGGGCCTGACCATCGGCCGCACCGCGTCGCTGCTCTCCGGGCTGCCCAAGACCGTGCCCGGCTTCGCCATCGACCGGATGTGCGCGGGCGCGATGACCGCGGTCACCACGACCGCGGCCGGGATCGCCTTCGGCGCCTACGACGTCGTCGTGGCCGGCGGCGTCGAGCACATGGGCCACCACCCGATGGGCGAGGGCGCCGACCCGAACCCGCGCATCCTGGCCGACAAGCTGGTCGACCCGTCCGCGCTGGTGATGGGCCAGACCGCGGAGAACCTGCACGACCGCTTCCCGGAGATCACCAAGCAGCGCTGCGACCGCTACGCCGCCGCCAGCCAGGAGAAGTTCGCGGACGCGGTGAAGGCGGGCAAGATCGGCCCCGAGCTGGTCCCGGTCGCCACCCGCTCGGCCGAACTCGGCTGGGGCCTGGCCACCCAGGACGAGCCGCCCCGGCCGGGCACCACCGTCGAGCAGCTGGCCCAGTTGAAGACCCCGTTCCGCCCGCACGGCCGGGTGACCGCGGGCAACGCCGCCGGTCTCAACGACGGCGCGACCGGCTGTCTGCTGGCCGACGAGGACACCGCGCGTGAACTCGGCCTGCCGGTCGCCATGCGGCTGGTCGGGTACTCGTTCGCGGGCGTCGAGCCCGAGGTGATGGGCGTCGGCCCGGTACCCGCTACCGAGAAGGCCCTGGCCCGCGCCGGGCTGACCATCGAGGACATCGGCCTCTTCGAGATCAACGAGGCGTTCGCCGTGCAGGTGCTCGCCTTCCTGGACCACTTCGGCATCGCCGAGGACGACCCCCGGGTGAACCAGTGGGGCGGCGCGATCGCCTGCGGCCACCCGCTGGCCTCCTCCGGCGTGCGGCTGATGACGCAGCTGGCCCGGCAGTTCGCCGAGCGGCCGGACGTCCGCTACGGCATCACCACCATGTGCATCGGCATCGGCATGGGCGGCACCGTGATCTGGGAGAACCCGCTGTATCAATCTTCTAGGGGAGAGGGCGAGAAGTGACTCTGTCCATTGAGGACGCCAAGGCGGCCTTCCCGGACGAGGTGGTGACCAAGGCCGCCACCCGGCTGATCTCGGTGCCGGGCCTGGCCAAGCCGGTCGCGCTGATCACCCTCGACAACGGCCACGATCACACCCGTCCGTCCACGTTCGGCCCGCAGGGCCTGCTCAGCCTGAACGCGGCCATCGACGAGGCGTTCGCGGCCGATCCGGCGGCGATCGCGGTGACCGGCAAGCCGTTCATCTTCGCGGTCGGCGCCGACCTCTCCGGCGTCGAGCAGGTCGCCTCGCGTGACCTCGCGCTGCAGATCGCGTCGACCGGGCACGAGGTGTTCAAGCGGCTGACCGACTCGGCCGTGCCGACCTTCGCCTTCGTCAACGGCGCGGTCATGGGCGGCGGCCTGGAACTCGCGCTGTCCTGCCACTACCGCACGCTGATCAGCAACGCGGCCGCCATCGCCTTCCCCGAGTGCTTCCTCGGCCTGTTCCCGGGCTGGGGCGGTACGCAGCTGCTGCCGAACCTGATCGGCGCGGACGCGGCCGTCAAGGTGATCATCGAGAACGCGTTGAACCAGAACAAGATGCTCAAGCCGGCCGAGGCGATCGGGCTGGGCATCGCGGACGTGCTGCTGGATTCGGCGGACTACCTTGAGCAGTCGCTGCTGTGGCTGGCCGGGGTGGTCAACGGCAAGATCACCGTGCCGCGCAAGGAGATCGACCGCGGCGCGGGCTGGGATGCCGCGCTGGCCAAGGCGAAAGCCATCGCCGAGGGCAAGACGCACGGCGCCTCCCCCGGCGTCACCAAGGCCGTCGAACTGCTCGAACTGGCCCGGGCCAACGACTTGGCGGCCGGCTACGCGGCCGAGACGCAGGCCCTGGCCGACGTGCTGATGACCGACGAGCTGCGGGCCGGGCTGTACTCGTTCAACCTGGTCAACAAGCGCGCCCGCAAGCCGGCCGGAGCCCCGGACAAGGGCCTGGCCCGGCCGGTCACCAAGGTCGGCGTGGTCGGCGCCGGTCTGATGGCCAGCCAGCTCGCGCTGCTCTTCGTGCGGCGGCTCAAGGTGCCGGTGGTGCTCACCGACGTCGACCAGGCGCGGGTGGACAAGGGCGTCGGCTACGTGCACGGCGAGATCGACAAGCTGCTCGGCAAGGGCCGCGTCTCGGCCGACGAGGCCAACCGGTACAAGGCGCTGGTGTCCGGTTCCCTGGACAAGGCCGCGTTCGCCGACGCCGACTTCGTCATCGAGGCGGTGTTCGAGGAGCTGTCGGTCAAGCAGCAGGTCTTCGCCGAAGTCGAGGAGCACGTCTCGGACACCTGCGTGCTGGCCACCAACACCTCATCGTTGTCCGTGACCGACATGGCCTCGAAGCTCAAGCACCCCGAGCGGGTCGTCGGCTTCCACTTCTTCAACCCGGTCGCGGTACTGCCGCTGCTGGAGATCGTCCGCGCGGGCGAGACCGACGACGCGACGCTGGCCACCGCGTTCGCGGTCGGCAAGCAGCTGAAGAAGTCCTGCGTGCTGGTCAAGGACGCGCCCGCGTTCGTGGTCAACCGGCTGCTCACCCGGTTCCTGGGCGAGGTGCTGGCCGCGGTCGACGAGGGCACCCCGTTCGAGGTCGCCGACACCGCACTGGCGCCGCTGGGCCTGCCGATGAGCCCGATGGTGCTGCTGCAGCTGGTCGGACCCGCGGTTGCCTTGCACGTGGCGGAAACCATGCACGGCGCGTTCGGCGACCGGTTCGGCGTCAGCGAGAACATGCGCAAGTTCGTCGCCGCGGGCAAGACCGCGGTGTGGACGTGGGACGCGCAGGGCCGGCAGTCGCTGGATCCGGAAGTCGCGGCGCTGTGGACGTTGGGCGACAAGCCCTCGACCGCCGAGCAGGTCCGCGACCGCGCGCTGAACGCGATCGCCGAGGAAGTGTCGCTGATGCTGGCCGACGGCGTGGTGGCCGAGGCGCAGGACATCGACCTGTGCCTGCTGCTCGGCGCCGGCTGGCCGTTCTGGCTGGGCGGCATCACGCCGTACCTGGACCGGGCCGGCGTGTCCGAGCGGGTCAACGGCAAGCCGTTCCTGGCCCAGGGCGTCGCCTCGGTGCCCGCCAAGTAGTCGGGTTCTCAGCGGGTGGGGTCGGCCTCGTCGACCCCACCCGGCTCGTATCCGGCGCCGAGATCGGCGCAGCGCGCCAGGAAGCTGCCCAGCACCGCGATGTCGAGCCTTTCCTTGTGGCGCGCGCCCACCGCGCTGGCGACGCCGAGAACCAACATGCCGAGCCCGATGAACCACTTCGACACGCCCGGAATCGGATCGCCGTGCCCGATCGCGATGATGCCGATCACGACCACGCACCAGACCAAGAACATGATGGTGGTGACCGCCGCGTACCTGACCTGCACGTTCAGCCGCGTGCCGGTGCCGGTGGGTTCGAACGTGACGTGCAGCGCGGGCACTCTGGCGCTGGATCCCATGGCGGCCTGATTGGCCGGGCCCAGCGCCAGCAGCAGTCGCTCGGTGTCCCAGTCACCGCTGATCCACCTGGCGCCCGCCCCCGCGATCGTGTTGGGCAGGCTCCGCGCCTTGCGTTGCGCCCGCTGCTCGGCGAACTCCGCCTCGGCGCGCCGCACGATCTCCTGCCGCGGCAACCGCGAGTCCATCGTGTGCACCGGCCCCCGCCCGATCAGCCAGCGCCAGATCGTCGACAGCCACATGGCTCCCCCCTCCGCCCCCGGGTGCGCGCAATCTACGCGCCGAGGCAGCTCGCGAGCCAGTCCTTGAGCTCGTCCAGTTCCTCACGCGCCACACTCCGGCCGACAGAGACCAGACCGATGCCGATGGCGATGGCGAGCAGCACGAACGGCAGGTCCGCTGCGCTTCGAGCGGACAGAACCAGGTCGTTGCCGCGCTGGCGCGCTACCACCCGCGTCTCGCCGTAATGAGACACCCGATCCAACAACGTTCCTTGCCACCGCAGCGCGTCCTGTCCGTACACGCTCTGGTAGATCCGGCCCGCGACGAACCGCCTTCCATGAGCCGAGTATCGACCCGCGTAAAGCGGGCGTACCCGGTCAGTTCGGTGATGTCGGATACTCCCGCGTCTCCACCGGTTCGACGCGGCCGCCTGCCTCGATAGTGCCGTCCGGGCCGGGACGGACGACGATCTCCGAGCCGACGCCCTGGCGGATGGTCAGCGCGCGTCCGAGGGCCTGCCCGAGGCCCATCGCGGCCGAACCGGTGGCCTCGTCCTCGGCGACACCCATGGACGTCGGGAAGACCCGGACCCGGACGCGGCCGTTCGCTTCGTCTTCCCATGCCCAGACCTGAAGGTGTGCGTCCGGGCCCGCGCCGGGATGGGCGTCGACCTCGGCGGCGCTGCCCAGCTGCTCGCGGTCGAAGTGCGGCGACCAGGCCGGGTTGGCGCGGATCCAGGTGCGGCCATCGGCCTGCCAGGTGGCGACCTCTCCTGCCGGCGGGCGCAGCACGTCGACCGGCTGGCCCTGGTTGGCGAGCAGCCAGGCGGTACCGACCAGCGGATGTCCGGCGAAGGGCAGCTCAAGTGCCGGGGTGTGGATCCACAACCGGCCCTGCGCCGCATCGGCGATGAAGACGGTTTCGGAAAAGCCGAGATCGGCGGCGATCCGCTGCCGCGTTCCGGCGGGCAGGCCGGCGGCGTCGAAGAACACGCCGAGCAGGTTGCCCCCGGTGCCGCCCGGACCGACGAAAACCTTGACCACGTGCAGGGTTGTCATTCCGACAGCCAACCACGAAGGTCGATTACGGTCTGCCCCATGGCAGATGAGCCCACGCGTGAGTGGACCAAGTTCCTGCGGCCCAGGACCAACCCCGGCTCGACCATCTACGGCACCATCGTCGCCGCCGCGATCGTGGCGGCCGAGGGGTCCACCGACGCGAGCATCGCCGAGATCGTCGGCTCGGTGCTGGCCACATTGATCGTGTACTGGCTCTCGCACGTCTACGCCGACCAACTCGCCCGGCACGCGACCGCGGACGAGGAAACGCCGAGCAGGCCGAACTGGGCGGAGATCCGCGAGGCGCTCGCCGAGGAGTGGGGCATCGTCGCGGGCGGGCTCTTGCTGGTGGTGGTGCTGGTGCTGGCCGACCTGGCCGGCTCGGGTCAGCCGCTCGCGGTGAACCTGGCGCTCGGCTGCTGCGTGCTGGAACTCGTGGTGTGGGGCGCGCTTGCCGCGCGCAGGGCGCACCTGGGCGCAGGCTGGGTCGTGCTGTACACGATCATCAGCGCCGCGTTCGGCGTGGCCATCGCCGCACTTCGGGTACTCCTCCACTGAGGAGACGTTTTTCGTTGACACTGGGTTGCGTGAAATCTCTGTGATTCACAATCCAGCTAACCTGAGCAACGCGAACGGGGGGTCACACATCTACTCAGTGTCACCAAGACAAAGCGTCTGTGACTCTGGAGGCAAACGCCATGAACATCAAGCACATCGGGCGCAACAGCGTGGCCCGTACTCTGGTCGTCGGGGCTGGCGTGCTGGCAGCGGTGGCGGTGGTCGGCTGTGGAACTGCGTCGCCGAACGCCCAGAACACCAGCAGCCCCTCACAGACGGTCGCCGCGGGCGCACCAACCAACTCGACTACGTCCACTTCGGACGGCACGACCTCGACCGGCGCGACCGGAAACACCAGCGCGGCAACCGGTTCCGGGACCTCGAACGGTTCCGGCGCGGTGGCCGCGGCACGCACCGGCGGAATTCCGGAATGTAAGGCCAACACGCTGCGGCTGAGCTTCGGCGGTGCCGACGCGGCCATGAGCCAGCAGTATCACGTGCTGCGTTTCACCAACACCGGCAAGCAAACCTGCGCCATCGTCGGGTTCCCCGGAGTGTCCTTTGTGACCGGTGACAACGGCCAGCAGGTCGGCGCCCCGGCCACCCGCACCGGCAAGAAGGCCGGGCAGGTCAACCTGGCCCCCGGCGCGGTCGCCTCGACCGTGCTGCACACCGTCGACACCGGTGTCTACGACGGTGGCTCCTGCCAGGTCACCCCGGTGCGCGGCTACCGCGTCTACGCGCCGGACGACACCGCGTCCATGTTCATCCCGCTCCCCGCGGGCATGACCGCGTGCAACAACCCGGCCGACACCGGCCTGGCCGTGGTCACCATCCGCCCGGGCCTGGGCGACCCGCAGCAGTACCAGGCCAGCTGACCGCCGCTGCGCGCAGGCCCGTCCACGACAGTGGGCGGGCCTTCGTGTTGAGGAGAATCAGGACGCAAGAGCTTCGCGAACCGCGACCCGCACTTCCTCGTGGATCAGCGCACGCAACCGGGCATCCGCGTCATCAGGACCCAGCGACCGGACCCGCTCGACGATCCAGGATCGAACCAGCGTCGAGGCAGGCAATTGGGCACGCTCCGCCGCCGCCTGCACGGCGGCGACCTCGTCCTCGGTCAACCGGACCGAGTACACCGTCGATCGACCGCGGTTGACCCGCTTGCCCTGTCCCAGTGGAAGATCGGCCTCGCGGGTCGCCTCAGCCTCGTCGCGCACGAGTCGTTCGAGTTCAGCGTTCATGCGATGCCCTCCCGATAGGCCCTTAAATCCGATCCGCTGGCTTTGAAAGCAGTCGCGCCACGTAGCCGCCCATCTCTGCGATACGCGATAACCGTAACCACGAAGCCAGCACCAATCGAGTAGCCGATGATTCTGATGCCTCGGACGTCCATGCGGGATCGATGTCGATCGCTCCCGCATAGCGGCTCGAACGGGTGCGGATGTGGCTCAGAGCCTCCTCGCTCCAGTAGATCAACATTCGCGAACTGTACTACAGTGTACTACACGATCCCGGCCGGGAGGCGGACGGTGACGGCCAGGCCGCCGTCGGCGACGGGTTCGGCGTAGAGCTGGCCGCCGTGCGCGGAAACCACCGCGCGGACAATGGAAAGGCCGAGTCCGGTGCCGGTCTGCGCGGTGCGGTCGACGCCACCGCGGCGGAACGGCTCGAACAGTTCGGAGACGCGGTCGGTGGGCAGCAGCCGGCCGGACGAGCTGACCCGCAGCTCGGACCATTCGCCCTGCACCGGTTCGGTGTGTACCTCGATCCAGCCGCCGGGCACGTTGTGCCGCACCGCGTTCTCCAGCAGGTTGCCCGCGATGCGTTCGAGCAGCGCGGGGTCGCCGACGGCGTAGGCGGGCGCGGTGTGGAAGGTGACGGTGAGCCCGCGCTCCTGGGCGTCCAGCTGAATCGCGGACCAGGCTGACGCGACCAGCGCGGCCAGGTCGACCGGTTCGCGCACGGCCAGGCCGGTGCCGTCGGTGCGGGCCAGCAGCAGCAGCGCTTCGACGAGCTGGCCCGCCCGCAGCGCGGCCCGGCTGACCACCGCGGACATCCGGCGCAGCTCGGCCACGTCGGCATTGTCGTCGGCCAGGGTGACGTCCAGCTCGGTGCGGATCACCGACAGCGGGGTGCGCAGCTCGTGGCTGGCGTTGGCGACGAAGCGGCGCTGCGCCTCGAAGGTGGACTGCAACCGGTCGAGCATGGCGTCGAAGGTGTCGGCCAGTTCGGCGACCTCGTCACGCGGGCCGCGCAGCGCGATGCGCTCGCCGAGCGACTCGGCGGACAACCGCCGCGCGGTCGCGGTGACCTCCTGCAGCGGCCGCAGCAGCCGTCCGGTCAGCGCCCAGGCGAGCAGGGCGGCGGCCAGCACGACGCACAGGAAGGCCGCGCTGCCGTACTGGAGCACCTTGTCCTGCGCGTTGGCCTGCAACGTGGTGGCGAGCTGCTCGGCGGGTACGTCGACGCCCTGGATGCGCACGGAGCTGCCCTTGGGCAGTTCCGGAACGGCGGTCACGACCGAGCCGACGAGCAGCCAGCCCAGCCACAGCAGCGCCGCGCTGACGCCCGCGGTGAGGCCGGTGGCGAGCAGGGTCAGCCGCAGCCGCAGCCCGGGTCCCCGGCCGCGCTGTCGCGGTGCGGTCGGCCGGGAGGCCAGGCGCAGCAGACCCGTGCCCGTATCAGTCAACGCCGGTGCCTGCCGCGGCGACGCCGGTCACCGGAACCCGGTAGCCCGAGCCGACCACGGTGTCGATCAGGCCGGGTTCGCCGAGCTTCTTGCGCAGGGTCATCACGGTGACCCGGACGGTGGTGGTGAACGGGTCGGCGTTCTCGTCCCAGACGCGTTCCAGCAGCTCCTCGCTGCTGACCACCGAGCCGCCGGCGGCGAGCAGGACTTCGAGCACGCCGAATTCCTTGCGGGTCAGCTCGACCGGGCGACCGGCCCGGGTGACGGTGCGCTTGGCCGGGTCGAGGGCGACGTCGCCCGCGGTGAGCACGGGCGGGGTGGCCGGGGTGGAGCGGCGGGCCAGCGCGCGGACCCGGGCGACCAGTTCGGGAAACGCGAACGGCTTGGCCAGGTAGTCGTCGGCGCCGAGGGAGAGCCCTTCGACGCGATCGGAGACGGCGTCACTGGCCGTGAGCATGATCACGCGGCTCAGCGCACCGGAGGAGACGATCTCCCGGCACAGCTGGTCGCCGGACATACCGGGCAAATCCCGGTCGAGAACCACCACGTCGTAACGGGTGACGGTCACCTTTTCGTGGCCGGAATCGCCATCGAGGGCGACGTCGACGGCCATTCCTTCACGCCGCAGGCCGCGCGCGATCGCCTCGGCCAGGGGCTCTTCGTCTTCGACTACCAGAATCCGCACCCCTCCACCGTGCCATAAATGCCGAATAGGACGGTGGAGGGGCACGAACACCCGCAGTGACGAGGGCGACCGCGCTCCAGCACGCGATCGCCCTTCTCCCCCGGTTTGACCTCAACCGGTCAGATGGAGCACGTTGAAGATTAGGCCGCAGACCAGCCGTTATCGAGCGATTTTTCAGCCGTCCGAGCCATCGGCGTCGTTCTTGAGATCCACTGTGGACACAGCCGGTTCTTCGTCGCCGTTGGCGGTGCGTACCTCGCCCAGGTGATCGGCGGCCCATTCGGTGATCCGGCGGGCCACGTCCTGCGCGGTGAGGCCGATCGCGGAGAGCACCTCGTCGCGGGTGCCGGGCGCGATGAACCGTTGCGGCACACCGAGATCCAGCAGCGGCGTCGTGTTGCCGCTGTCGCGCAGCAGCGCGGCCAGCGCCCAGCCGAACCCGCCGTGCCGCCCGCTGTCCTCGACGGTGGCGACCAGGCGGTGCTCGTCGATCAGCGCGAGCAGGTCCTCCGGCACCGGGACCACCCAGCGCGGGTCGACCACGGTCACGCCGATGCCCTGATCGGCCAGCCGCTCGGCCGCCGCGATGCCCAGTTCACCGAACGCGCCGACCGCGATCAGCAGGACATCCTTGCCCTCGCCCCGGCGCAGCACGTCGACCGAGCCGACCCGCTCCACCGCCGGAACGGACTCGATCACGCCACCGCGCGGGAAGCGCAGCGCCGACGGGCCGTCGTCGATGGCGACCGCTTCGCGCAACTCCTCGCGCAGCGTGGCCGCGTCCCGCGGGCAGGCGACGTGGATGCCGGGCACCAGACCCAGGATCGACACGTCCCACATGCCGTGGTGGCTCGGGCCGTCCGGGCCGGTGATGCCCGCCCGGTCCAGGATCAGCGTGACCGGCTGCCTGTGCAGCGCCACGTCCATCAGCACCTGGTCGAACGCGCGGTTGAGGAACGTCGAGTAGATCGCCACCACCGGGTGCAGGCCGCCCATGGCCATGCCCGCGGCCGAGGTGACCGCGTGCTGCTCGGCGATGCCCACGTCGAAGGTGCGCTCCGGGAACTTGGCCGCGAACTTGCCGAGGCCGGTCGAGTTGAGCATGGCCGCGGTGACGGCCACCACGTCCGGCCGCTCCGCGCCGATGTTCACCAGTTCCTCGGCGAACACCGAGGTCCAGCCGCGCTTCTTGGCCTTGGTGGGCGCGCCGGTGGCCGGGTCCATCGGGTCGGTCTGGTGCATCTGGTCGGCTTCGTCGTTCTCGGCGGGCGGGTAGCCGTTGCCCTTGCGGGTGACCGCGTGCACGATCACCGGTCCGCCGAACTCCTTGGCCCGCTCCAGCGCGGATTCGAGGACAGCGACGTCGTGCCCGTCGACCGGGCCCATGTACTTCAGGCCGAGGTCCTCGAACATGCCCTGCGGGCTCAGCGCGTCCTTCAGGCCGCGCTTGGCCGCGTGCAGCGCCGCGTAGAGGGGCTTGCCCACGACCGGCGTGCCGAGCAGCGCGCGCTTGCCACCCTCCAGGGCGCGCTCGTAGCCGGGGCGCAGCCGCAGCGAGGCCAGGTGATCGGCCAGACCGCCGATGGTCGGCGAATAGGAGCGACCGTTGTCGTTGACCACGATCACCACCGGCCGGGTCGGGTCGGCCGCGATGTTGTTGATGGCCTCCCAGCACATGCCGCCGGTCAGCGCGCCGTCTCCGACCACGACCACCACGTGCCGACGCGCGCCGGCCAGCTGGAACGCCTTGGCCAGGCCGTCGGCGTAGGACAGGCCGGTGGAGGCGTGGCTGTTCTCGATGAAGTCGTGCTCGCTCTCGGCGCGGCTCGGGTAGCCCGACAGGCCCTCGCGCTGGCGCAGATCGTCGAAGCCGTCCTGGCGGCCGGTGAGGATCTTGTGCACGTACGCCTGGTGACCGACGTCCCACAGGATCGCGTCGTGCGGCGAGTCGAAAACCCGGTGCAGTGCCATGGTCAGCTCGACCACCCCGAGGTTCGGGCCGAGATGCCCGCCCGTCCGGGAAACCTTCGCCACCAGGAACGACCGGATCTCATCGGCCAGCCTGGCGAGTTCCTCGTGATCCAATCGCTTGAGGTCGTCGGGTCCGTGCACGGAGTCCAGCAACGCCACGCTTCACCTCGCCTGAAGTTCGTCTACTCCTTGCAACTTGGCGATCAGTCTAGGCACCGATCCGGCACTCGGCTGACATGCGGGCTCAGACGATCCGCGTTGGTGAATCGGGTCACTCGTTTGCCGCGAGCTAGCGCTGAATGAGCGCCACGCACTCCACGTGATGGGTCATCGGGAACGCGTCGAAGGCGCGCAGGGCCGCGAGGTGATAGCCGTTTTCCGCGAAACTGGCCAGGTCACGGGCCAGCGCGGCCGGGTCGCAGGCGACGTAGACCACCCTGAGGGGCCCTTCACTGGCGACCGCGTCCACGACCACCGGTCCCGCGCCCTTGCGCGGCGGGTCGAGCACCACCACATCCGGCCCGATGTCCACCCCGCCCGCGGCCAGATCGGTGCCGTCGACCAGCACGTGCTCGACGCGGCCAGTGAGGAAACGCACCTGCGGCCTGTCGGTCAGGTTGCGCCGGGCGTCGTCGATCGCGCTGTCCATCGACTCGACCATCAGCACCGACCCGTCCGGGCCGACCTGCTCGGCCAGCACCGCGGCGAACAGGCCGACGCCGCCATAGAGGTCCCAGGCGCTGCCGCCGCGCGGCGTGTCGGCGAACTCGGCGACGGTGTCGGCGAGGGTCTGGGCGGCGGCCGGGTGCACCTGCCAGAAGCCGTCCGCGCGCAGCTGCCAGTCGCGGCCTGCCGCGCGTTGCACGGCGGTGCCGCCGGTCAGCCAGCGGGTCTTGTACTGGCGCGGCCGGTTCGGGATCGGTTCCAGGCTGGCCACGTGCCGCGTGCCGGTGTCGTCCAGGATCACGTCGAGTTCGGTGCGGGGGCGCTGCGCGGTGTCGAGCACGTTGCCGAACAGGTCGGGGACGGAGATCGGGCAACCGTTGTCCGCCAGCGGCAGGACGCGGTGGCTGCGGTGCGCGCGCAAACCCGCCCGGCCCTCGCTGTCGACCGCGAGCCGTTGCCGGGTGCGCCAGCCCAGCGGGCCGCCGGGCAGTTCCTCGACTTCGACCTTCAGGTCCAGCCCGGCCAGCCGTTGCAGCTGCTCGGTCACCACGAACGCCTTCAGGTCGCGTTGCGCGGCGGCGCTGGCGTGCTGCCAGTCACACCCGCCGCAGCCGCCCGGCCGGGCCAGCGCACAGGACGGCTCGACCCGATCGGGCGACGCGTCCAGGATCTCCACCGCGTCCGCGCGGCAGAACGAGCCGCCCTTGTCCTCGGTCACCTCGGCGATCACCCGCTCGCCCGGCAACGCGTGCCGCACGAACAACACCCGGCCCTCGGCCCGCGCGACGCAATGGCCGCCGTGCGCGACCGCGCCGACCTCTACCTCGTACCGGTTGCCGGTCCAGTCCATTTTGGCCAGGTTCATTTGGACTGATCCGCCGATTGCTTGGGGGGCTTGGGTTCCAGGCCGCGGCGGACCGCGCCGGGCGCGGTGAGCAGGTTGCGCGCCCGCGTCCGCTTGGCCCGCTCCCAGCTCTTGGCCGAGGAGGCCAGCTGCCACGGCACGCTGGTCACCATCACGCCCGGCTGGTAGAGCAGCCTGCCCTTCAGGCGCAGCGCGCTCTGGTTGTGCAGCAACTGTTCCCACCAGTGCCCGACCACGTATTCGGGGATGAACACGGTGACCACGTCGCGCGGGTTGTCCTTGCGCAGCCTGCGCACGAAGTCCAGCACCGGCCGGGTGATCTCCCGGTAGGGCGACTCGACCACGCTCAGCGGAACCGTGAAGTTGCGCTCTTCCCATTGCTGCAACAGGGCTTTGGTGTCCGCATCGTCCACGTTCACGGTGACCGCGACCAGCGTGTCCGGCCGGGTCGCCTTGGCGTAGGCCAGCGCCCGCAGGGTCGGCAGGTGCAGTTTGGACACCAGCACGACCGCGTGGTTGCGGGCCGGCAGCAGGGTCTGCTCGTCGCTGCTGGCCAATTCCTCGGACACGTGGTCGTAGTGCCGCCGGATCGCGGTCATGATCACGAAGAACGCGACCATAGCGGCGATCGCGATCCACGCGCCGGCCAGGAACTTGGTGATCACCACGATCACCAGCACGATCGCGGTGCAGGTCAGGCCGATCGCGTTGATGGTCTGCGAGCGGCGCATCCTGCGGCGGGTCGCCGGGTCCTTCTCCTTGCGCAGCAACCGGTTCCAGTGCCGGATCATGCCCGCCTGGCTACAGTTGAACGACACGAACACGCCGACGATGTAGAGCTGGATCAGCCGGGTCGCGTCGCCGTTGAACGCGATGATCAGCACGCCTGCGAAGACCGCGAGGAACAGGATGCCGTTGCTGTAGGCGAGCCGGTCGCCCCGGGTGTGCAGCTGGCGCGGCAGGTAGCGGTCCTGGGCCAGGATCGAGCCGAGCACCGGGAATCCGTTGAACGCGGTGTTGGCGGCCAGCACCAGGATGATGCCGGTGACGAAGGAGACGTAGTAGAAGGCGGGCGGGAAGTTGCTGAAGACCGACGCGCCGATCTGCGCGATGATCGTCTTCTGCTGGTAGCCCGCCGGCGCGCCGATCAGCTGGGTGGCCGGGTCGTCGGCGAAGTTCACGTGGGTCAGCCGGGCCAGGATGATGATGCCGATGAACATGCAGACCGCGATGGTGCCCATCAGCAGCAGCGTTGTCGCCGCGTTCTTCGACTTGGGCTTGCGGAAGGCGGGCACGCCGTTGCTGATCGCCTCGACACCGGTCAGCGCGGCACAGCCGGAGGAGAACGAGCGCAGGATCAGGAACGCGAACGCGAACCCGACCAGTGAGTTGTCCGACGCGGCCAGGTGGAATCCGGCGCTTTCGGCGCGCAGGTCCGCCCCACTGAGCGCCCGGACCACGCCCCAGACGACCATGCCGAACACGCCGATCATGAAGCCGTAGGTGGGGATGGCGAAGGCCGCGCCGGACTCGCGGATGCCGCGCAGGTTCGCCGCGGTCAGCAGGGCCAGCACGATCAGGCAGCACAGCAGCTGGTGCTGGGCGATGAACGGGATGGCCGAACCGATGTTGGCGATACCGGACGAGGTGGACACGGCCACGGTGAGCACGTAGTCCACCAGCAGCGCGCTGGCCACGGTCAGGCCGAACTTGCCGCCGAGGTTCGTCGTGGCGACCTCGTAGTCGCCGCCGCCGCTCGGATAGGCGTGCACGTTCTGCCGGTAGGAGGCGACGACCGTGAGCATCACGATGGCCACCACGGCGCCGATCCAGGGCGCGAACGCGTACGCGGATAGTCCGGCCACGCTCAGCGTCCGGAAGATCTCCTCCGGCGCATAGGCGACGCTGGACAGGGCGTCCGAGGCGAACACCGGCAGCGCGATGCGCTTGGGCAGCAGAGTGTGGGCGAGCCGGTCGCTACGGACGGGCCTGCCGACCAGCAACCGCTTCGCGGCGGTCGTGAACTTGGGCACGGTTGCACAGGTTAGGCGCCCCGCTGTTGGCGTGGTGTTCGCGCCCGAAATCCGGCCGATTCCGCCGCTCACCGCAGGCCGCGACGATGATCGTTTCGCCGGGGTCGGGTTCGGGGTACGTTCACGGCGTGATCCGCATCTCCTTTCCGAGGGGCGGACGCACAGCAGCCATATCTGGTGTTCGATACCGTCTGCGCACATCGCAGAGGAGGCCGTTGGTGCACGTCGTGATCATGGGTTGCGGGCGGGTCGGCTCGTCGCTCGCTCTCGCGCTGGAGCGCCTCGACCACGAGGTCGCCGTGATCGACAAGGACGAACAGGCGTTCCGCAGACTCGGCACCGAGTTCCGCGGCCAGCAGGTCGTCGGCGTCGGCTTCGACCGGGAGGTGCTCGGCAAGGCCGGCATCGAGCGGGCCAGCGCGTTCGCCGCGGTGTCCAACGGGGACAACTCCAACATCATCGCGGCCCGGGTCGCCCGCGAGACCTTCGGCGTCGACCACGTGGTCGCCCGCATCTACGACGCGCGCCGGGCGGCCGTCTACGAGCGGCTCGGCATCCCCACCGTGGCCACCGTGCCGTGGACCACCGACCGTTTCCTGCGCACGCTGCTGCCGGAAAGCGGCGCCGCCGAGTGGCGCGACCCGAGCGGGACCGTCGCGATCATGCAGCTGCCCCTGCACGAGAACTGGGTCGGCCGCTCGATCCGGGAGATCCAGGAAGCCACCGACTGCCGGGTCGCGTTCCTGATGCGCTTCGGCACCGGCATCCTGCCCACCGCCAAGACCGTGCTCCAGGCCGACGACGTCGTCTACGTGGCCATCATTTCCGGTCAGATCGCCGACGTCACCACGGCGGCAGCCAAGGCCCCCGACGAGGAGAACCACTGATGCGGGTCGCTATCGCCGGAGCGGGCGCGGTCGGCCGCTCCATCGCCCAGGAACTCGTGGCAGGCGGCCACCAGGTGATGCTGATCGAGCGGGACGCGCACCACTTCGACCCGCCGGTCGTCGAGCAGGCCGAGTGGGTTCTCGCCGACGCCTGTGAGCTGGCCTCGCTGGAAGAGGCCGGCATCCAGACCTGCGACGTGGTCATCGCCGCCACCGGCGACGACAAGGTCAACCTGGTCGTGTCGCTGCTGTCCAAGACCGAGTTCGGCGTCACCCGCGTCGTCGCCAGGGTCAACGACCCGCGCAACGAGTGGCTGTTCACCGACGCCTGGGGCGTCGACGTCGCGGTGTCCACTCCGCGCATCCTGGCCGCCATGGTCGAGGAGGCGGTCAGCGTCGGCGGGCTCGTGCAGCTGCTCACCCTGCGCCAGGGCCAGGCCAACCTGGTGGAGATCACCCTGCCGCAGGACACCCCGCTGTCCGGCCGGTCGGCCGGCTCGCTCGACCTGCCGCGTGACGCTGCGCTGGTGGCGATCCTGCGCGGTGGCCGGGTGATCGTGCCGACCAGCGACGACTCCATCGAGGCGGGCGACGAGCTGCTGTTCGTCGCCTCGCACGACGTGGAACCCGCGATCCGCAAGGCGGTCGGGGTCTAAGCGGTTTCAGCCTCCTGCTCGGGCTCGGCCGGCGCCAGTTCCTTCTGGCGCTGGTCGGCCTTGCGCACGGCCCAGATCGTGACCAGCGCGGCGATGCCGGTGAGCGGCCAGCCCATGGCGATGCGGGTGATGCCCAGCCAGCCGACATCGTTGAGCTGGTAGAGCCAGCCCTGCACGATGAAGCGGGCCGCGAAGACGATGAACCACACCAGGGTGGCCACGTCGTAGTAGCGGCGGCACCGGACGTCCTTGCGCCAGGACATGCCCTTGCTGTTCAACGCCGACCAGACCACTCCGGCCAGCGGCCAGCGCACGATCGAGGAGATCAGGAAGACGCCGCCGTAGGCCAGGCTGGTCCAGATGCCGAACGCGAAGTACCCACGCGCGGAACCGGTGCGGTAGGCGATGAACGCGGCGACCGCGACGCCGATGATGCCGGAGATGGCGGGCTGGATCTTCTCCCTGCGCACCAGCCGCCAGATCAGGATGAGCACGGCGCTGCCGACCGAGGCCCAGATCGACGCGGACAGGCTGCGGGAGGGCAGATAGACGCCGACGAAGACCAGCACCGGGACCGAGGAGTAGACCAGCCCGCTCAGGCCGCCCATCTGCTCCAGCATCGTGGGCATCGGCTCGTCGGCGGTCTTTTCGGTTTCTTCTTCCTGGCCGTGTTCCGAGTCCGGCGACGGCTCCGCGCTGGTGGCCGAGCTGTCGCCGGATTCGGTTGCCGATTGGCTCATGTAGTCGTCTGCAGTTCGTAGTAGGGGTTGTACAAGACCTTGCGACCGTCACGTACCGACATGCGGCCGGTGGCCTTGATCGTACGGCCCGGTTCGATGCCTGCGATGCGTCGCCTGCCCAGCCACACCAGGGTCACCCCTTCGGTACCGTCGTACAGCTCGGCCTCCAGGGTGGCCACCGCGTCCTTGGGGCACAGCTCCACGCTGCGCAGCCGGCCGCGGACCGTCACCTCCTCGCCGCAGTGGCAGTTGCTGGCCGGAGTGGCTCCGGTCTCCTCTGCCTCCCGCGAGAGGTCATCGGCGTCCAACTCACCCACATCGGTGGTGAGACGGTGGACTAACCGTTTCCAATAGCCGCCCGTCGCCGTGGCCATAGTGCTGCTCCCATTACCGTTTGGGGCCGCCCGACTCGGCCCGTACAGCGTCAGGGTAACCGCGCGAAGGCCATTACCCACCTGTCGATCGAATGTTCTTCTGCAAAGCGGGAATACGCTGCTCCGCGTGGGTGAAATCGCCGTCATAGTGCCGGGCACGGCCTCCGACGAGGTGTTCGTCGGCTCGGTCTTCGCGGGTCCGCTGGCCGCAGTCGGACTGGACCTGGTGGCCGTCCCGCCGCGACCGGGAAAGGACCTGGTAAGCGACCATCTGGCCGCCCTGGACGCGGCGGCCGAACAAGGCTCGATCTTCGTGGGCGGGATCTCCCTCGGCGCGCACCTCGCCGCCCAGTGGGCGCTGGCCAATCCGGGCCGCTGCTCGGGTGTGTTCCTGGCCATGCCGGCCTGGCTCGGACCGAGTGGGGACGCACCCGCGGCCGTCGCGGCGCGGGCCGGAGCGGACACAGTGGACGCACTGGGCGTCGAGGCCACGCTGGCCTCGGCCACGGCGGGAATCGCGCCCTGGCTGGCCGGCGAACTCACCCGGGCGTGGCGGCGGCACGGGACCGGCCTGGCGCCCTCGCTGCGGGCCGCGGCAGGCCACCCGGCGCCAACTACCGCCGAGCTGGCCCGGCTGCGCGTACCGGCCGGTGTGGCGGCGTGCACGGACGATCCGGTGCACCCGCTCGCTGTCGCCCGATCGTGGGCGCACGCGTTGCCCTGCTCGTCGCTGGGCACCACCACGCTGACCGCGCTCGGCGCGGACCGGGAATCACTCGGTAGGGCGACGGTGCTGGCCTGGTTGCGCGCTGGCGGCCGAATCGCTTGACAGCCTGCGTCAAGTACTTGACGATGGTTGTCAAGGAGGTCGCATGGCACCCACCCGCGCCGAACTGATCGATCAGCTCGTCCGCCTGGTCGACATCAAGCTGCTCGACCCGCTGGAAATCCTGCTCGACGGCGCCGAACCGGTCACGCTCGCGCGCAAGCTGGTGCGCAGGCAGGCCCTGGAATGGGCCGAGCTGATCCTGGACGGCGACGACGACCACGCGATCGGCACGATCGTCCGGCTCAACGCGACGCTGTATCCCAGCGACGGCCCGTTCGACCCGCCGGTCGACTGGTGGCGCACGCCGATGGGCCAGGTGGTCGCGCTGCGCGTCGGCCACCCCACGGCGACCGCGGTCTCCTACCCCATCGCCGGCGCCATGCTCGGCATCACCCGGCAGGGCGTGCACGACCTGATCACCCGGGGCAAGCTGGCCCGCCATCCCGACGGCGGCGTGCTGCCCACCTCCATCCGCGACCGACTCAGAGCCGAGGAACAAGGCCCCCATGACTGAACTGGCAAGCAAGGACTTCGGTGGCGATGGCGCACCGGTGCTGCTCCTGCACGGCGCGGGTGCGCACCTGGACGGCATGGCCCCGCTGGCCGAGGCGTTACGCGAGGAGCACCGGGTGGTCGCCGTCGACCTGCCCGGGCACGGCTACTCGCCCGACGCGACCGGCTGGGAGTGGCCTTCGGTGCTCGCCGCGCTCGACGAGGTCGTCACCTCCCGCGGCCTCGGCGCGCCGATCGTGGTCGGCCACTCGCTGGGCGGCATGCTGGCCACCCTCTGGGCCGACGTCCACCCGGACTGTCCCGCCGCGATCAGCCTGGACGGCAACCCGCTCGCGGACGGTCCCGGGCAACTGCCCGGTCTGGCCGACGCCGAGGCCGAATACGCCCGCCTGACCGCCACGTTCGACGCACTGGCCGAGGCCATGACCCACCCGGTGCCCGAGGAACTGCTCGACATGCTGATGCCGCGCTCGCTGGAACAGCGCGACGGAAAGACGTTCACCCGGCCGAATCCCGCGCTGGTGGCCCAACTGCGCCAGGCCATGACCGCGCTGGACCTGACCCCGGTCTACGCCCGGGTCCAGGTGCCGCTGCTGCTGGTGCTGGCCACCGAGGACCTCGCCGATCAGGTCCCGTTCCACGACCTGTACGCGGCGAACCGCGCGTTCATCCGGGAGCAGGTTCTGGCGCTGGCCCAACGCAATCCGCACTTCCGGGTCGAGGTGCTGGAGGGCTCGACGCACGGAATGGCGCTGGACAACGTGCCCGAGCTGACCAAGCTCATCGCGGATTTTGTCGGTGGCAACGCCTAACTTGCCGGTATGGACCAGCAAACCGACCCGGTGATGGCCGAACTGGGTGCGGCCATCGAAGCCCACCAGCAGGGCGACAACGAGACCGCGCGGGCGATGTTCGCGGCGATCTGGGCGCGGCTCGGGCCGGACGGGGATCCGTTGCACCGCTGCACGCTCAGCCATTTCATGGCCGACGCGCAGGCCGATCCGGTGGAGAAGCTGCGCTGGGACGAACGCGCCCTCGCGGCCGCGGACAGCCTCACCGACGAACGCGCCAAGAGCTACCACGCCTCGCTGTCGGTGCGTGGGTTCTATCCCTCGCTGCACCTGAACCTGGCCCAGGATCACTGGTTGCTCGACGATCTGCCCCGGGCGCGAAAGGAACTGGCGGCGGCCCGCGCGACCGTGCACAACCTCGCCGACGACGAGTACGGCAAGGGCATCCGCGCGGCCATCGACCGAATGGCCGCCACGCTGTCCGAGGACTGAGCCGGGCTCAGCCCTGCGCGCCGCCCTGGGCCTGCTCGATGTGTGCGGCGATCTCGTCCGGCAGCTTCAGCGGCAGCGGGGTGCGCACCGGCATCGGCTGCACGCCGCGGACCACGATGGTTTCCCGGACGATGTCACGCAGCTCGTCCGCGGCCTGTGCGGACTGCTCCCGGGGGCCCTGCGCGACCGCGCGCAGCATCCAGCGCGGGCCGTCCACGCCGACGAAGCGCAGCAGCACGTTGTTCACCAGCGCGACCAGCTCGGTGCCCCACTCGCCGGTCTCCTTGCGCACCCGGGCCCCGTCGCCACCGAGCTGCTCGGCCAGTTCCGCGCTGATCTCCGGCCACAGCAGCATCGAGCGCGGCGAGGCGTACGCGGAGATCGTGTAGCGGGCGTTGGCGCTGATGATGTGCACCGCGCGCAGCGGGCCGCTCGGGTCCATCTCGACCTGGATCTGCGCGTTGGGCGGCAACGGCACCTGCACCGAGCCGAGATCCAGCCGGACCAGCTCGTCGTCGGGGCGCTCGTCCTCGTCGTACGGGCCGCCGAACTCGCCGTCGTCGCTGTCCTCGCCGTACTCGTCGGCGTCATCGGCACCGTCGTCGTAGATCTCGCCGCGATAGCCGGCCTCATCCGCGACATCGTCGCTGGCGTGCCTGCCCCGCTGGCGTCGCCCGAAGAGCCCCACTTACTTCTCCGTCCCGATTCCCGCGCGAGCCTGCGCCCGCTCGCCGAGCGTGGCATGCCCGCCCGTCGAGCCATAGCCCTCCGCGCCACGTACCGAAGCCGGCAGCGCGCCGACATCGGCGACCTCGCGGAAGAGCGCGTGCTCGACCCGCTGGATCACCAGCTGGGCGATGCGGTCACCACGCCGCAGCACGATCGGCTCACGCAGGTCGTGGTTGATCAGGCAGACCTTGATCTCGCCGCGATAGCCCGCGTCGATCGTGCCCGGCGTGTTTACCACGGAAAGACCCGCTCGCGCGGCCAATCCGGATCTTGGATGCACGAACCCGGCATAGCCTTCGGGCAGCGCGATCGCGATGCCGGTACCGAGCACGGTCCGCTCACCAGGGGCGATCACCGCATCGCTGGTCGTCACCAGATCGGCTCCGGCGTCACCGGGCTGGGCATAGGCAGGCAGTGGCACATCGGGATCGATGCGCGAGAGCAGGACCTCAACGCTGGGCACGGGCGGCGAGATTACCCTGATGCGGTGACTGACAGCGCAAGCACGGCCGCGACTGGCGCGGCGGACCCAGCGGAGGGCCCGGTGACGGAGCCTGACCACCAACCGGCGAAGCCGCGGGCCGCGGGTCCGGTCGTGTTCCACGAGCGGCTGTACCTGACCTGGTGGCACTGGTTCCTGCCGCTGGTCGCGGCCGGAATCCTGGCCGCCGAGGTGGACATGGGCTACCCGGGCATCCGGGCCTGGCTGCCCTACGTGATCTGCTTCGGCCTGTGCCTGCTGCTGCTCTGGCGCTTCAGCGCGGCCAAGGTGCAGGTGCACGACGGCGAGCTGTGGGTCGGCCAGGCGCACCTGCCGCTGGAGTACGTCGGCGAGGTGCAGATCGTGCCGCCCGCCGCCAAGCGCAAGGTGCTCGGGCCCGCGTTCGACCCGGCCGCGTTCGCGCTGACCCGCAGCTGGATCGGGCCGATGGTGTGGGTCGAGGTCCGGGACGAGAACGATCCGACGCCCTACTGGCTGATCAGTTCCCGGAAGCCGGAGAAGCTGGTCACGGCGCTCATCGAAGGCAGGCCGGCCAGCACGGATTGACGTGCACTGGGCACCCGCCGCCGGCAGGTGCCCAGCCCCAGTTTGACCGACCGGCCGCGCCGATCGGGTGTTGCGTAGTACTCGTCGTGTCGAGGTGGATCCGCTCTTCCGGGGTCCGCACACCCCGGAATTCAGGCTCAGGCGCAGTCGCGGCAGATGTACTGCCCGCTCCGCTCCTCGGCGAGCCTGCTGCGGTGGTGCACCAGGAAACACTTCGAACAGGTGAATTCGTCGGCCTGCTTCGGCAGCACCTTGACGGTCAACTCCTCGCCGGACAGGCCCGAAAGGTCGGCACCCGGCAGCTCGAAGTTCTCGTCCGGCGCGTCCGTGTCCACGTCGACGACACCTGACTGGTTCTGGTCGCGTCGCGCCTTCAGCTCTTCGAGCGAGTCCTCAGCCAGCTCGTCGGCCTCGCTGCGGCGCGGAGCGTCGTAGTCGGTCGCCATGTTCTTCTCACCCCTGCGGTCACGGAGACTGTTGTTCGTGCGCTGCTCAACGTCTCAAAGCTGCAATTTGTTTCTGCCGTCGACGGTGACGGAGGTCTCCCTGCAGATCACCGCCGATCCACCCAGGTGAGAATCGATTCACCGCAGGTCCCCCGACAGTGGAGCGGGCAGAGGGTAGCTCACTGAGCGCGTTCGCACATCTCGACTCACCCGATCGGACTCAACTTGGTCACGTTCGACGATCCGGGCAACTTTGCGCGGGTTGCCGACGTCAGGAGGTACGTGGTGCGATGCCAAGGCCAGGCACTGTCCGCAGTAGGCTGATCGCAGCCAGCGATCACGGGCCGAGTGATCACGGGAACGCACACACAGGGTGATCCAAGTACACCCGGTTGAGCTGAAACGCCTAGGCTGATCAGTGTCGACAACCAAGGTGTATCGAGCACGTCAGCGCGAGGGCTCAGGCCGGGGAGGACAGGCAGGTGGCTGCCGTAGGCATGTCGCGGGAGCGCGGTAGGGGTTACCGCAGGCGCAAACCGATCCCGGCCATCGTCGTCGCCGTGCTGCTCGTCGTCGCCGCGATAGTGGTGTGGGTCAAGGTGATCAACCGAGCCGACAACACCGCCGCCGCGACCGACTGCCCGCCGGTGCCGAGCGTGTCCGGCAAACCCGCCCCGCAGATCGGCACCCCGCTGGCCTACAACGCGCTGGCCAAGGTGACCCCGATGCCGCCATCCGAAGTGCAGGTCAGCGTGTACAACGCGAGCACCAAGCACGGCGCGGCGCAGATCGTGTCCACCTCGCTGCTCCAGTTGGGCTTCAACGTGACCGGCTCGCCGCAGACCGATCCGGCCTACCCGCAGAGCGACTCCAACGCCAAGGACGTGATGGCCTGCCAGGGCCAGATCCGCTTCGGCGCCAACGGTGAGTCGGCTGCCCGCACGCTGAGCCTGGTGCTGCCGTGCACCCAGCTGGTCAAGGACAACCGGCAGGACGCCTCGGTGTCGGTCTCGGTCGGCAGCAAGTTCGGCGCGGTCGCCCCGAACGGTGACGCCCAGCAGGTGCTCAAGCAGCTGACCGACTTCGCCAACGCGCACCCGGTGCCGCAGGGCGGCCAGCAGGCCCAGGGCCTCGCCCCGCAGATCAGTCAGCAGCTGCTCACCGGAGCCGCGTCGACACCCTGCGCGTGACTCTGCCCGCGCTGTGACGTGGCCGGCCCCCAAAACGTGGGGCCCCCTCCTGGCCTCCCTTGATGCACCATTGACCTCGTGCGCGCCTGTGCGTTTCGTGGCGTTTCCGTGCGCGGACGCGTGAGACCGCACACCCGCGAGCCAGCAGCTCAACCATTCGCCGACGGCGAACGCTATCGTCGGCGCCAATCGACTGAATCGAGTAGGAAGAGGTCCACGGATGGGCACCAACGTTGGGTCGGACGTGTCGGGCAACGTTTCGGGCACCGCCGCCCCCCTCCGCGGCTTCGGGATCGACATCGGCGGGTCCGGCATCAAGGGCTGCTGCGTCAACCTCGAAACCGGCGAGCTGGACGGGGAGCGGATGCGCATCCCGACCCCCCAGCCGTCCACGCCGGACGCGGTCGCGGACGTGGTCGCCGAGATCGTCCGTCACTTCGGGTGGACCGGACCGGTTGGCATCACCCTCCCGTGTGTCATCAAGCAGGGCACCGCGCTGACGGCGGCCAACGTGGACAAGAAGTGGATCGACACCGACGCGGCGGCCCTGTTCGCCCAGCGGCTCGGCCGGGACAAGGGCGACGTCGTGGTGCTCAACGACGCGGACGCGGCCGGCATGGCCGAGATGCGCTACGGCGTCGGCGCCGGCAGCAGGGGCGTGGTCATCCTGCTGACCTTCGGCACCGGCATCGGCAGTGCCGTGTTCCTCAACGGCCAGCTCGTGCCGAACACCGAGTTCGGCCATCTGGAAGTGGACGGTCACGACGCGGAGAAGCGCGCGGCGGCGTCGGTGAAGGACGAGAAGGACCTGTCCTGGGAGGAGTGGTCGCACCGGGTGTCGCGGTACCTGGAGGTGCTGGAGAACCTGATCTGGCCGGACCTGATCATCGCCGGCGGCGGGGTCAGCAAGAAAGCGGAGAAATGGCTTCCGCTACTGAAGGCGCGGACCAAGGTCGTCGCGGCCGCGCTGATGAACGACGCCGGGATCGTCGGCGCCGCCTCCGCCGCCACCCACGGCATCAGTCACTGAACCGCTTCACGGCCGTGGTTCGGCGGGGCTCGCAGAAAAAGAGAGATCACGTCGTGATCACGACCGGAACAACCCACGAGACCAGCGCGAACACCGCTCGGGAGTAGCACCCGGCGGCGGTGCGATGGCAACGAACCGTGGCTAATTGCGTGCGCGCCGCCGAGTTTGTCCTCGGCCGTCGTTACAATGGAACACACGCCCGCCGAAAGCATCCGGCAGGCATCCCCCGAACTCAGGCTTTCGAGGTTCGCTCGCCTCGTTGCCAAGATCGACCGTTGCGAAAGGGCGTACGTGGCAGCCGCAGAAACCGCAACCCGACGCTCCAACCCATCCGCGAGCGCCGACAAGGCCGTGACTGGCCCGGACGGCGAGGAGATGGACGCCGTGACCGGAACCACCACCGCGAAGACGGCCGCCAAGAAGGCCCCGGCCAAGGCGGCGGCCCGCACCGCGAAGAAGCCAGCCACCAAGGCGGCACCGGCCAAGAAGGGCACCTCGCCGAACGGCGAGGAAGCCGAGCCGGACATGGAAGGCGAAGTCTCGCCCGACGATGCCGACCTGGAAGAGGTGGAAGTAGACCTCACCGACGTGGTCGAGGAGGAGGTCGTCGAGGCGCCCAAGGACGCCAAGGACGGCGACTTCGTCTGGGACGAGGAGGAGTCCGAGGCCCTTCGCCAGGCCCGCAAGGACGCCGAACTCACCGCGTCGGCCGACTCGGTTCGCGCCTACCTCAAGCAGATCGGCAAGGTGGCGCTGCTCAACGCCGAGGAGGAGGTCGAACTCGCCAAGCGGATCGAGGCCGGCCTGTACGCGGCGGAGCGGGTGCGCAAGGCCGAGGACGAGAACGAGAAGTTCCCGACCCAGATGCGCCGCGACCTGAACTGGATCATCCGGGACGGCGAGCGGGCCAAGAACCACCTGTTGGAGGCCAACCTCCGACTGGTCGTCTCGCTGGCCAAGCGCTACACCGGTCGCGGCATGGCGTTCCTGGACCTGATCCAGGAGGGCAACCTCGGTCTGATCCGCGCGGTCGAGAAGTTCGACTACACCAAGGGTTACAAGTTCTCCACGTACGCCACGTGGTGGATCCGGCAGGCGATCACCCGCGCCATGGCCGACCAGGCCCGCACCATCCGCATCCCGGTGCACATGGTCGAAGTGATCAACAAGCTGGGCCGCATCCAGCGTGAACTGCTCCAGGACCTCGGCCGGGAACCCACCCCGGAAGAGCTGGCCAAGGAAATGGACATCACCCCGGAGAAGGTGCTGGAGATCCAGCAGTACGCCCGGGAGCCGATCTCGCTGGACCAGACCATCGGCGACGAGGGTGACTCGCAGCTCGGTGACTTCATCGAGGACTCCGAGGCGGTCGTCGCGGTCGACGCGGTGTCCTTCACCCTGCTGCAGGATCAGCTCCAGTCCGTGCTGGCCACGCTCTCCGAGCGCGAGGCGGGTGTGGTCCGGCTGCGGTTCGGCCTCACCGACGGTCAGCCGAGGACGCTGGACGAGATCGGCCAGGTCTACGGGGTCACCCGCGAGCGGATCCGGCAGATCGAGTCCAAGACCATGTCGAAGCTGCGCCACCCGTCGCGCTCCCAGGTGCTGCGCGACTACCTGGACTGATTTCCTTACCAGGCAACGAAACGGCCGGTGGTCCACAATGGACCACCGGCCGTTTCGTTTTCACTCAACCACTTCGGAAACGATCCTGCCGCTCGCCCAGAAGTTGGTCCTGGACCACCACCTTGGCGCTCTGGCGCGGTCCACCTGGCGACGGCGCTGATCGAGGCCATCGGAGCCGCCGGTGGCGACGATGTCGCCATGGTCACCCGGGACGAACGACAGGCCAGCGCGGCGAAAGCGTGCGGCATCCAAGTTCTGTAGAACAGCCGGAAACAGCTGCGCCGGCCGGGGAAACCGGCCGGCGCAGCTGTTTTTCCGGTCCAGGTCAGGAATTGGCTTGCCAGTTGACCGGGAAGTCGGTGCCGCCGGAGAGAGCGCCGGTGGTGGCGAGCGTGTGGCCGTTGCGGGCGAGGTCGATGCCGAACGGGTTGACGTTGCCGATGGCCTGGCCGTTCACGCTGGAGTTGGTGAACGTGGCGGTGTTGAAGTCGGGCAGGTTGGCGTAGGTGTTGTTGCCGTAGCCCGGGGTTTCGCCGACGATCTCGGCGCTCTGGTTGTCCGCGCCGCTCGCGCCCTGCTGCGGGTTGTCCTCGGTCCAGCCGCGGGTGTTGTCGACGAGGTTGATGTCGTAGCGGTCGTTGCCCTGGAAGGTCACCTTCGCGGTCATCGAGTCACCAGGCTCGACCGTGTCGGGGTAGGTCTGGATGGAGTTGTTGGGGTAGGTCTCCCACCAGGCCGAATAGGACGCCGCGCCGTTGGAGCAGTCGGCTTCGGTGCCGGTCTGCTCGACGGTGCCGCTGCCCCAGCCGTCCAGGCCGACCCAGAACACCGCGGAGCCGTCGCCCTTCGCGCAGTCGATGGACGGTTCGACCCAACTGGACTGGACGCTGGTGTAGCCGCCCGAATCCGCCGCGTAGCCGAACCAGTTGGAGCTGGTCTGGTTCGCCGGACCGAACCCGTGGTGCGGGTTGAGCACGAGCGGTCCGGCGATCGACGGTTTCGCCGTCGGCGGCCCGGCGTGTGCGGCGATCGGCGCGACCCCGAGCGAGGTGGTCGCGGCGGCTAAGCACAGCAGTTTGCCGAGCGCGGAAGGTAACCGAGCCATGTAATGAGCCTCATTTCTCATGTCTTGGCAGGCAGAAAAAGGCTCCGCCGCGCGGTTTGCTTGGTCAACATCCCGTGAGTCGGGTGAAATCAACAGTTGACGGCCCCGACTTTGTGGCCGGTCGATGTGGACCGCACCGGCGTCGCTACCATGCTGTTTCGCAGATGTTGGGGGGCGCTGCCGATCTCGCGCTCCGTGGGCTTTGTCGTCGTGGAGGAAGCACGGTGCAGGAGGGCAACCAGGCTGGTCCGCGGCTGGTCGCGGGCCGCTATGCCGTGCTGGACGAACTGGGCCGCGGTGGTATCGGCGTGGTCTGGCGCGCCCAGGACCGGGTGATCGGACGACAGGTCGCGCTCAAGGAGCTGCGCATTCCACCCGGCCTCGGACAGCACGAACACGAGGTCTTCACCCAGCGGGTCTTGCGCGAGGCGCGTACCGCCGGAGCGCTGAACGACCCGGCGATCGTCACGGTCTACGACGTGGTGCCCGAGGGCGGCGCCATGTACATCGTGATGGAGCTGATCGAGGCGACCACGCTGGCCGACATCGTCGCGCACGGGCCGCTGGACGAGCAGCGGGCGACCGCGATCGGCAGGCAGGTGCTCTCCGCGCTGGAGACCGCGCACGCGGCCGGGATCGTGCACCGGGACATCAAGCCGAGCAACATCATGGTGCTGCCCGGTGACCGGGTGAAGCTGACCGACTTCGGTATCGCGCAGGCGATGGACGACCCGAGCCTGACCGCGACCGGCGGCATCATGGGCTCGCCCGGCTACATGGCGCCGGAACTGTTCCACGGCGACCCGCCCAGCCCGTCGACCGACCTGTGGTCGCTCGGCGCCACGCTGTTCCACGTCGTGGAGGGCCAGGCGCCGTTCCAGCGGGACACCACGGCCGCGACCATGCACGCGATCATGTACGACGACCCGAGGCTGCACCGCTGTTCCGGTCCGCTGGCCGCGGTGATCATGGGCCTGCTGGTGCACTCCCCGGACCAGCGGCTGACCGCGGCGCAGGTGAAGGCGCGCCTGTCCGGGACTGCACAACCGTCCGACGTCGAGCGCACCGACGTGTTGCCCGCCATCGCCGCCGACGCGGAGCGGACCACGATGGTCGACCGGGAGCGCACCACGGCGGTCACCCGCAGGCCGCGCTCGACCCGGCCGTGGGACGGCGACAACGAGGCGAACGAGTTCACCGAGGTGGTGCCGACCGCCAGCGCGATCGATGCGGCCGCGCCGGACGCCTGGGGCGACAAGCCGCGCAACGCCAAGCGCAGGACGGCGGTGATCGCCGGGGTCGTCGTTGTGGTGCTGGCCCTGATCGGCGGGGTGGCGTTCGCGCTGACCAGGCCATCGCCCAACGCGGTCGCCGCACCACCGCCCTCGCGCGGCTCGGTCACCGGCACGCCGTCCGCGTCCGCGACCGCGACCGCGACAAGCGCCGCGCCCGCCTCGTCGTCGTCGGCCGCGCCCACCAGCACGAGCACGGCGCCACCGACCACCACGACGCACAGCACCGCCACGCGTGTGGCAGGCGGCGGCAAGAGCCTCGGTGGTGGCGCCCCGCCGCCTCCGCCCGCGCCGCCGGCCTCGCCGACCCTGTCCTACGTGCAGATCTTCCGGTACGTGTGGACCAGCGGCGAGGGCCACGCGACGTTGAGCGGCAAGCAGAGCGTGCCGGGTGGCTACAAGGAGGAAGGCCCGCTGGGCGACCTGCTCGCGCCCGGGAGCCAGCAGCCGAACACGATGCCGTTCTACCTGTGCGAAGTGACCGGCGACAACCCGTACTACTTCTCCTCGACCAGCGGCAACTGCGAAGGCCTCAAGACCATCGCGCTGGAGGGCTACATCTATGGTTACCCGCCGCCCGGCGTGACCTCCGAGGCGCTGTACCGGTGCAGGGCCAGCACGCCGATCGGTTCCAAGTACGACTCGTTCGATGAGAACTGCGAAGGCAACGGCACGAAGGACGGCAGACTAGGCTACGTGGTCTGACGCGCGACCAACCGTCCACAAAGGAGTAACAAGGTGCAGCAGGGCAATCCGGCGCCAGGGCGGGTAGTCGCGGGCCGCTACGCCGTTGTCGGGGAGCTGGGCCGGGGCGGTATGGGCACGGTCTGGCGGGCCCAGGATCAGGTGATCGGCCGCCAGGTCGCGTTGAAGGAACTGCGCATCCCGCCTGGGCTGTCCAGAATGGAGCACGACAACTTCGTGCAGCGGGTGTTGCGCGAGGCGCGCACCGCAGGCGCCCTCAACGACCCGGCCATCGTGACCGTGCACGACGTGGTGCCCGAGGGCGGCGCCATGTTCATCGTGATGGAACTGATCGAGGCGGACAACCTCGGCGACATCGTCGCCCGCAGCGGACCGCTGGCAGCCAGCCGGGTCAGCGACATCGGCCTGCAAGTGCTGTCCGCTTTGGACACCGCGCACGCCGCGGGCATCGTGCACCGCGACATCAAGCCCAGCAACATCATGCTGCTGCCCGGTGACCGGGTGAAGCTCACCGACTTCGGTATCGCCCAGGGCGCCGACGATCCCAGCCTGACCGCGACCGGCGGCATCATGGGCTCCCCCGGCTACATGGCGCCGGAGCTGTTCCAGGGCAGGCCACCGAGCCCGTCGACCGACCTCTGGTCGCTCGGCGCCACCCTGTTCCACGTCGCCGAGGGCCGCGCACCGTTCGAGCGCGGCAACACCGCGGCCACGCTGCACGCGATCCTCTACGAGGAGCCGCACCTCAACTTCGTCCGTGGCCCGCTGGCCAACGCGATCATGGGCCTGCTGGTCCAGCAGACCGAGCACCGGCTGACCGCGGCCGGGCTGCGCGAGCTGCTCACCGCGGGCATGTCGACTCGCGCGGTGCCTGCGCCATCGCCCAGCGAGGCGAGCACCGAGGTGATGCCGCGCATCGACGACCGCACCGCGGTCGTGGACCGCCGCTCCTCATCGACCCGCTGGGAGGACGACCAGGACTGGGAGCCCGCGCCGAGGCGCAACCGGCGCAAGGCCATCTGGCTCAGCGCCGCCGCGGTCGTCGGGGTGCTCGCGCTGACCGGCGGGGCCATCGCCTGGGCCGGTTCGCACTCCAACACGGTGGCCTCGCCACAGGCCAACCAGAGCACCACCACTACGACCGCGACCACCACGGCGACCACCACCACCGCGGCGCCGACGACGACCGCGAGCACCACGACCAAAGCCACCACAACCACCCAGGGCAGCAAGACGAACGCGGACGGTGTCGTCGTCCCGCCCTCGACCACCAGCACGGCGCCGCTGTCCTACGTGACGCTCTACCGCTACTACAACAAGACGACCGGCGCGCACATCACCGCGGTCGCGGGCACGCCCGTCCCCGGCGGTTTCGCGAAAGAGAACTACACCATCGGCAAGTTGCTCGCCACCTCGCAGCCCGGCACGGTCAAGGTCTACAGCTGCAAGGAAACCGGCAACGACTACTTCACCTCGACCGACCAGTCCGGCACCTGCGAGGGCCACGGCAACACGCTGATGGGCCTGCTCGGCTACATCTACAAGACGCCGCAGGGCGGGGACGCGCTGACCATGTACCGCTGCATCTACGGCAGCCAGAAGATGCACTACGACTCGATCTTCGCCAACTGCGACGGCAACGGCACCAAAGAGTTCGTGGAGGGCTACCAGCCCAAGTGACGTTGTCCAACTGATCACCGCGGCCGCGCCGGATTCGCCCGGAATCACGCTGTGAAACGCCCGAAACCGGGCTCGTTCGCTAACCGCGAACGAGGTTCCCGAGGACCGGGATTGTGGCACCGGTCACCACAATCCTTGTCCTGTTCCGGACAAAACCGCAGGTCATCGTTACTCAGCGAGACGAATCCGGGATTGAACGCTGCGACATACGGGTACTTTCAGCCGTGACGACCATCGCATCCGCACGGGAACACTTGCGGCGCCCAAAGCGTCTGCAACAGTAGGAGTTACGAGCACGCGGCGAAGCCCGCCACCGTGGTCGTGGCCAACAGGCATCGGGCGACCGGTGCCGGGACGGAGGGAGATCCACATGACTACTACGCTCACCCGCCCCGATTTGACCGCTGCCGACCGTTGCGATCGCTGCGGTGCTGCCGCCCGGGTACGAGCAGTCCTTCCCTCGGGAGGAGAACTGCTGTTCTGCGGGCACCACGCTCGGGCACACGAGACGCGTCTGCGTGAGCTGGCTGCCGAGATCCAGACCCAAGCCTAAAAGCACCAGACGAAGGCCGGACATCGCGAAGATGTCCGGCCTTCGTCTTTTCTGGGAACTACCAGCTGGCCAGCACGGGTTCGAACGCTAGTTCCGCCGCGCCCAACAGTTTCACGTCCGAACCGAGCGACGAGGTGACGATCCTCGTCCCACCCAGCGCCCTGCTGACCAGACTGCGTTCCCTTACCTTCCTTCCGACCTGCTCGACCAGCACATCAGGCAGTGCGGTGAACAGGTCTCCCAGGACGACGAGTTGCGGGCAGAGCAGGTTGACCACGTTGACCAGGCCAACCGCCAGCCATTCACCGAAATCGCCCAGCCGGGACAGGGCTTCGTCCGGTTTGCCGACCAGTCCGCGCAGTTCCGCGACGATCGCGCCGCGCGGCGAGTCCTCCGGAATGCCCAGTGACCGGCTCAGCGCGTGTTCGCCGACCTCGGTCTCCCAGCAGCCCCGGCAGCCGCAGTAGCACTGCCTGCCGTTCGGGTTGACCACCATGTGCCCGATCTCGCCGACATAGCCGCCGGATCCGCGCATGGACGAACCGTTGGAGATGACGCCGCCGCCGACACCCACGTCCGCGGTGACGTAGACCACATCCGAGGCGCCGCGGGCGACGCCGCGCAGGTGTTCGGCCAGCGCGCCGAGTTCGGCGTCGTTGCCGACGTGCACCGGTTTGTGCAGGGTGCGGCTGAGCCAGTCGCCCAGCGCCACGTTGCTCCAGTGCAGGTTCGGCGCCTCGTGCACCAGGCCGTCGCTCTTGCGCACGGTGCCCGGCACCGAAACGCCGATCGCGACCACGTCCACCGCGAGCTCCTCGATGAGCAGCTCGCTGGTGTCCACGATCTTGGTGAACACCTCGCGCGGTTCCCGCGTCTTGCGCCGCAGGCTCCAGCTGCACCGGCCGAGAATGTCGCCGCCGATGCCGACCAGCGCGGTCGCCACCTGCTCGACCCGGATGTCCACCGCGAGCACCACCGCGGCCTGCGGCTGCGGCAACACCAGCAGGGACGGCCTGCCCGCGCCGCTGCGCTGGGCGGGCAGCCGCTCCTCGACCAGCCCGTCCTCGGCCAGACCGTCCACGAGGGTCTTGATCGTGGAGCGGTTCAGGCCGAGTTCGGAGGCCAGCGTCGCCCTGGTGCACGGACCTGCGACGTGCAGCCGGCGCAGCAGGGCGGCCCGATTGTGGCGCCGGACCTCGTCCGGCCGGGTGCCTGCGGTAGGTGGTGAACTCACCCTGGCACCCCCACTCGTCGTCTACTTCCCCTCGGACCGCCTGCCGCGCGCACGGCCCCTAGCGTGCCTGCGCCCTGCGCCGGGACAACGCGTCCACGGTCGCCGCGACCAGCAGCACGAACCCGGTGACGATGTTGACCGTGGCCGCCTGGAAGCCCAGCAGGTTCAGGCCGTTCTGCACGGTGGCCAGCACCGCGCCACCGATCACCGCGTCCCGCATCCGGCCGCGCCCGCCGAACAGCGACGTGCCACCGATGACCGCCGCACCGACCGCGAACAGCAGTTCGTTGCCGGAACCGGCGTTACCGGCGACCGAGCCGATCTTGGACGAGTACACGATCGCACCGACCGCGGCCAGGGTGGAACAGATCACGAACACGCTCATCCGGATCTTGTCCACGTTCACACCGGCACGGCGAGCCGCTTCCCGGTTGCCGCCGACCGCGTAGATGTGACGGCCGTAGCGGGTGCGGTCCAGCACGTAGGTGCCGACGATCATCAGCACCAGGATCACCGGCACCACGTAGGGAACACCGGCGATGGTCGCGTACTGCGGGTTGGGCGAGCGGTTGAGCGTCAGCAGCCAGGTGGCCACCACGCCCAGCGCCACCACGATGGCGACCTTGATCAATACCAGCGTGGTCGGCTGAGCCACGAGTCCCTTGCGCAGCCTGCCGAAATGCCGGGCGAGCACCACGACCGCGTAACCGCCGCCCGCCACGATCAGCAGGATCCAGCTGGCCAGCACGCTCAGGTTGCCGTTGGCCACCGCGTTGAGCACGGGGCTGTTGCGCAGCGGGATGGTGCCCGCGCCGCCGACCAGCTGAATGGTCACACCGTTCCAGGCCAGGAACAGCGCCAGCGTCACCACGAACGACGGGATGCGGACCTTGGACACCATGACGCCGGTCAGGATGCCGATACCGGTGCCGACGGTGATCGCCAGCAGCATCTCCAGCCACGGGTTCGGAGCGAACCCGACGACCATCAGGATGATCGAGATCAGGGCGAGCGCCGCACCGACCCAGACGCGCATCAGTACCGAGATCACCACGGCGACCGCGAGCACGATGATGAAGGCGTAGAAGAACGTGCCGCCCATCGCGCCGAGCAGGTTGCCGTTGGCCTGTAGGTGCAGGGCCAACAGAGCGGCGCACACACCGGAGGCGGTACCGGCGGACAGGTCGATCTCGCCGATCAGCAGGACGAAGACCACGCCCATGGCGATGATCGTCTCACCGGCGCCCTGGTCGACCAGGTTGGCGAGGTTGTTGATGGTCAGGAAGAAGCTGGACAGGCCGCTGAACACGATCAGCAGCACGATCAGGCCGGCCACGGCGGGCAGCGCGCCGAACTCGCCGCCGCGCACCTTGGCGAAGTAGTCGCCAATCGCTTCGCCGGTCGACCGGGACGTGGTGTCGATCCCGAAGTCGGAGATGACGGAGTCGGCTTTACCCCCCGCCGCCGCCTGTGGCGATTGGGTCTGGTTGTCGGTCATCGAAAGGTCCTCACAAGATCGGTCGAGACTCGCACGCCTAGATGGCCGCTGCGTCGGGGCGGGCGAGGCCGAGGTCGCCGGACCGGCCGGCGGTGATCAGCTCGACCACTTGGTTGTTGGTGACGTCCTTCGTGTTGACCTCGGCGGCCATCCGGCCCAGGTACAGCACCGAGATCCGGTCCGCGACCTCGAAGACGTCGTTCATGTTGTGGCTGATCAGCACCACGCCGAGGCCCTGTTCGGCGAGCCTGCGCACCAGGTCGAGCACCTGACGCGTCTGCGCGACACCGAGGGCTGCGGTCGGTTCGTCGAGCAGCACGACCTTGCTGTTCCACAGCACCGACTTGGCGATGGCGACGGTCTGCCGCTGACCGCCGGAGAGCGAGGCGACGGGGGTACGCACCGACTTGACCGTGCGGACCGACAGCGACGCGAGGGTCTTGCGCGCGGCGAGTTCCATACCGGCCTCGTCGAGCATCCAGGCCGGACCGCGCTCGCGGCCGAGGAACATGTTCTGCACGATGTCGAGGTTGTCGGCCAGCGCGAGGTCCTGGTAGACGACCTCGATGCCCAGTTCGGCGGCGTCGCGCGGACCGTGGATGGAAACCGGCTGGCCGTTGAACAGCATCTCGCCGCTGTCCACCGGGTGAATGCCCGCGATGCACTTGATCAGGGTCGACTTGCCTGCACCGTTGTCGCCGACCAGCGCGGCGACCTCACCGGCCCGCACCACGAAATCCACGTCGTGCAACACATGAACCGGGCCGAAACTCTTGTTCACGCCGCGCAGCGCCAGGATCGGCTCGTTCACGGGGCGTACCTCCTTGCGGGAAACGGGTCTGCCAGGACCAGGGGAGCTGAACACAGTGGGGTGCCGTGGTGGGGCGCAGTTCTGCTACGCCCCACCACGGCCGTCAGAGACTCGGCAGGCTGATCAATCAGTGAATGCCGAGCTGGGTGCAGACCGGAGCGGCCGCACCGGTGCAGACGTCAGCCGCCTTGAGATAGCCCTGGTCGATGACCACCTTGGCGTTGGCCTTGGTGACCGAGATCGGGGTCTCCAGCACCGAGGCGACGTCGCGGTTGCCGGTCGCGTCGTGGGTGGTCTGGTTGGCCAGTTTGGCCGCCGCGGCGGTGTCGCCCTTGATCAGGTCGGCTGCCAGCTCAGCGGAAGCCTGGGCCTCCAGCTTGATCGGCTTGAACACGGTGGAGTACTGGTCACCGGCGAGGATCGCCTGGATGCCCGCAGCGCTCGCGTCCTGACCGGTCACCGGCACCTTGCCCGCGAGGCCGTACTTCTGCAGCACGGTGATGACCGCGCCTGCCATACCGTCGTTGGCCACCAGCACGCCGTCGACCTTGGTGCCGTTGGCGGTCAGCAGCTGCTCGAAGGTGGTGCCGGCCAGCTGGTTGTCCCAGTTGTTGATCCGCTGATTGCCCTTGTCGACCCAGGTGCCGTTGCTGAACAGCGCGGCGTCGACCTGCTTCTGGCCGTTGATGACCTGGGTCGCGTTGTTGTCCGTCGGCGAGCCCTCGACCGAGATGATCTGGGAGCCGGTCTTGCCCTTCAGCGCGTCCGAGAGGGCCTGGGCCTGAAGGTGACCGACCTGGGTGTTGTCGAAGCTGACGTAGTACTTGGCGGTGCCGCCCAGGTTGATGCGGTCATAGTCGATGACCGGGATGCCCTGCGACTGCGCCTTCTGCTCGGCCGCGGCACCCGACGCGGGGTCGATCGAGTCGATGATCAGGACCTTGACGCCCTGGCTGATCATGGAGTCGGTGAGCTGCGCGAAGCGCTGCACGTCGCCCTGCGCGTTCTCCACGATCGGCGTGAACCCCTTCGCCTTGAGCGCGTCGGTCAGCATGGGCGCGTCAAACGCGACGTACCGGGCGGCGGTCGTGGTGTCCGGCAGGATCACCCCCACCTTCGCACCGCTCCCGCCGGACGAGGCCGCAGAGGTGTTGCTACTGCCGCCGGAGCCCCCAGAGCTATTGGCTCCGCACGCCGTGACGGCCAAGGCAAGGCCGGTGCTCACAGCGAGCAGGGCGAGGGTCTTTCTACGCATCCGCGTCCCCTTCGTCACTGCCATACGGTCGGGACTTGCCCCGTACCGGAAATGTTGTGGGTCACAACATTCTTATGTTGTGGGCGACAACATATGCCAGAACGCGGGATGACACAAAGGTTACTTGCTCGATTCAGTGACGCTGCGATGACACAATCCGGCAACGACGATGTCACTGGGCAGTCACCCGGGGCCAGCCGGAAAGAAAACGGTTACCAGCGGCGATAGGCCCGTCACCGAGGGCGCGCGGGCTACCAGCTCCGCAACGTCGCGATCCGCTCTTCCAGCTGTTCCACCGAGGCCATCGCGGTCGGCGGCCCACCGCAGGCCCGGCGCAGCTCGCCGTGGATGGCGCCGTGCGACTTCGTGGTGCGGTGGTGATACATCGCGACCAGCGTGTTCAGCTCCCGGCGCAGCGAGGAGAGCCGCTCCTGCACCGACTGCGCCCGGGACGCGGGCCGGACCGGTGGCTCATCTTTCTTCTGCTGGCGCTCGGGCGCGGCCAGCTGCTGGTCCTGCCGCTGCCGCAACAACGCCCGCACCTGGTCCGGTTCCAGCAAGCCAGGAAGGCCCAGATAGTCCTGTTCCTCCTCGGTGCCGGCCAGCGCGGCGGTGCCGAACGACGACCCGTCGTAAATCACCTGATCGAGTTCGGCGGAAGCACCCAGGGAGGTGAAGGCGGCCTCGTCTTCACCCAGCTCGTCCTTGGTCCGGTTCGCGTCGGCCAGCAGCTCGTCGTCCCAGCCGTCCTTCTCCCGGTGCGGCTTGCCGAGCACGTGGTCCCGGTCGGCCTCCATCTGGCTGGCCAGTTCCAGCAGCACCGGCACGCTCGGCAGGAACACGCTCGCCGTCTCACCCGGTTTGCGTGCCCGCACGAAGCGGCCGACCGCCTGCGCGAAGAACAACGGCGTCGACGCGCTCGTCGCGTACACGCCCACCGCGAGCCGGGGCACGTCAACGCCCTCGGACACCATCCGCACCGCGACCAGCCAGCGCGCCTGGGTCGCCGCGAACTCGGCGATCCGGCCCGATGCCTTGGGATCGTCGGAGAGCACCACCGTGGGCGGCTCGCCGGTGATCACTTCCAGCTGCTTGGCGTAGGCCTTGGCCGTCTCCATGTCGGTGGCGATCACCAGCCCGCCCGCGTCGGAAACGCCGGAATTGCGCAGCTGGGTCAGCCGGGTGTCCGCGGCCCCCAGCACCGACGGGATCCACTCCCCCATCGGATCCAGCGCCGTGCGCCAGGCTCGCGCGGTCTGCTCGCTGGTCATCGGCTCGCCGAGGCGCGCGGTGAACTCCTCACCCGCGCTGGTCCGCCAGCTCGCCTCGCCCGAGTAGGCCAGGAAGATCACCGGCCGCACCACGCCATCGCGCAGCGCGTCGGCATAGCCGTAGGAGTGGTCCGGCTTGCTGCGCTGGAACTCGGCGCCGTCCGGTTCGTAGGTGACGAACGGGATCGGCGAGTCGTCGCTGCGGAACGGCGTCCCGGTCAGCGCCAGCCGCCGCGTCGCGGGCGTGAACGCTTCCCGGATCGAGTCGCCCCAGGACTTGGCGTCGCCGCCGTGGTGCACCTCGTCCAGGATCACCAGCGTCTTGCGGTTCTCGGTGCGCACCCGGTGCAGCGCCGGATGGGCCGCGACCTGCGCGTAGGTGACCGCGACCCCGTGATAGTCCGATGAGGTCTGGCCGGAGCCGTTGCGGAACTCCGAGTCGATCTGGATCCCGAGGTTGCGCGCGGCCACCGCCCACTGGTGCTTGAGGTGCTCGGTCGGCGTGACGATGGTGATCTTCTCGATCGTCCGCTCGGAGAGCAGCTCGGCCGCGATCCGCAGCCCGAAGGTGGTCTTGCCGGCGCCCGGCGTCGCGACCGCGAGAAAGTCCTTCGGTTTGACCGCGAGATAGCGGGTCAGCGCGCGGCGCTGCCACTGCCGCAGTGGCGGGGCCGGGGGCGGCGAATAAGCCTTGACCGTGGTGTCGGACTGGGCCAAGACGGCTCGCGCTCCTTCCGTTCCCCGCGCGGACACAGCAATGCCCTCACGCATGTGATTCCCTTATCCGCGCAGGCGATGCGCGGCAGGAGCCCGGTGAGGGCAGCGCTGAGTTTACCTTCTGCCCCCGACTCCCGATGGTTCAGCGCGCCAGCTCGTCCAGCCCTAGACTCGCTCGGAACGGCCCGTCCACGGTGCAAACCCCAGTGACCTCGCCGTCTTCGACGTAACCGAAGTCATCGGCGAGATGCATCGCCAGCACCGAAATCGGCTTTTCGAGATCAACAATCCAGTAGTAGCGAATCCCGGCGTCGGCATACTCAGCTCGCTTCACAACGCGATCCATGCGCTTGGTCCCTGGTGACACGATTTCGATCGCCAGCAGCACCTCGTCGGCTCGGAAGCATCCGCCGTCCTCGGCGATCCGGTCGTAGGCGTCCTCATGTACGACGGCCAGGTTCGCCCGCCGCACGGTGCCGGGTTCTCCCGGCGCGACGAACTGAAGATCGATCTCGGCTTCCTGCAGCACGACCAGGCTCGGCGGCAAGCACCGTTCGATCTGCATCACCAACCGCGCAGACGCGTACATATGCGCCGGACTCGCGAACGGCGACATCACCAGACTGCCCTCCTGAAGCTCCAAGCTGGGGTGATTCTCGCCGTCGATCGCCATGAAGTCGGCGACCGTCAGCGGCTCCTGGAGCTGATCAGGCTCGGGACTGGGTGAGTCGGGCTGAGCGGCCACGCAAACCTCCATCTCTCTGACTCAGTGTTGCACGCGCCTCGGACATTCTCCCGATCATCGATTCGGGGAGTCGGCGGCGCGATCGCGACAGCATGCAGCATGCTTGCCCTAGTCATGGACGACCAGCCGACCACCCCGATCCAGGGCGCGCCGCAGCAGGACGCACCGCAGCGCACGGGCCCGTGGCGGCTGGTGCTGCGCACGGCGGGCAAGGCGTGGGAAGGCAACATCTTCTCCGAGGCCGCCGAGGCCGCGTTCTGGCAGACGCTCTCGCTGCCGCCGCTGCTGCTCGGCCTGCTCGGCAGCCTCGGTTACCTCGGCGACTGGTTCGGGCCGCAGATCGTGGTCGCGGTGCAGGGCAAGATCATCGCGTTCTGCCGCACGGTGTTCAGCACCAACGTGGTCGAGACGATCATCGAACCGACCGTGTCGGACATCCTCACCAAATCGCAGGGCGAGATCGCCTCGTTCGGTTTCCTGCTCTCGCTCTGGGCGGGTTCGTCGGCGATGTCCTCGTTCGTGGACGCGATCACCGTCGCCTATCAGCAGTACGGGGTGCGCAACGAGGTTGTCCAGCGGCTGTTCGCGCTGCTGCTGTACCTGATCGGGTTGATTCTGGCGATCATCGGCCTGCCGGTGCTGGCGCTGGGCCCGAACTACCTGCCGAAGGTGTTCCCGCAGGCGTGGCAGGCCACCGTCGCCAATCTCGGCAACATCTTCTACTACCCGGTGGTCGCGGTGCTGCTGGTCATCGCGCTCGCCACGCTCTACAAGGTGGCGCTGCCGCGCCGGTATCCGTGGTTCCGCGGGCTGCCCGGCGCCGCGCTCGCCATGGTGGTGTTCCTGCTGGCCAGCATCGGCATCCGGATCTATCTGCTGTGGATCGGCAAGACCGGCTACACCTACGGCGCGCTGGCCGCGCCCATCGCGTTCCTGCTCTTCACCTTCTTCATCGGCCTGGCCATCGTCATCGGCGCCTACTTCAACAGCGCCATCCAGGACATGTGGCCGGCCAAGCCGACGCGGCGCGCGCGCCGCAAGTGGCGGCGGCTGGAACTGGTACGAGCGAGCGAAAACGCGAAGAAGAACAACGAACAGGACGATCCGGCCGACGCCGATTAGACGTCAGCCGGTCGCGGGCAAGTTCACTTGGGCATCAGGTCGAAGATGCGCTTGCACTCCGGGCACACCGGTGAGCCGGGCTTGGGCGAGCGGGTCACCGGGAACACCTCCCCGCACAGCGCCACCACGTGAGTGCCAGTGACCGCGCTCTCCACGATCTTGTTCTTCTTCACGTAGTGGAACATCTTCGGGACGTCTTCGCCCGTTTCGTCCGTTGTCTCCGGCCGGGTGTCAGTCTCCGGCAAGGTCTGGGTCGTCACGCCATTCATGATGCCACCGGGCAAGATGGCCCGTCGTGGATACCGGTATCGCGAAAGTCGCCGACGAGGTCGCCGACGCCCTGACCGAAGGCGGCGCCGTCGTCGCCCTGGAGAGCACCCTGCTCGCGCACGGCCTGCCGCCGGGCCGCAACCTGGAGGTCGGGCAACGCCTTGAGCGGATCGTCCGCGAGCACGGCGCGGTCCCGGCCACCATCGCCGTGCTGGACGGCCGCCCGGTCATCGGCCTGTCCAGAGCCGAACTCGAACGCGTTTGCGATCCCGCCGCCGGCCTGGTGAAACTCTCCCGCCGCGACATCGCACCGGCTCGTGCCCTGCGCCGCAGCGGCGCGACCACGGTCGCCGCCACCACCGCGCTCGCCTACTCGGCCGGGATCGGCGTGTTCGCCACCGGCGGCCTCGGCGGCGTGCACCGGGGCGCCAGCGAGACCTGGGACGTGTCCGCCGACATGGGCGTGCTGGCCGACACCCCGATCCTGGTGGTCTGTTCCGGGGTGAAGTCGGTGCTGGACATCGGCGCGACCCTGGAACTGCTGGAGACCCGCTCGATCCCGGTCCTCGGCTACCAGACCGACCAGTTCCCCGCCTTCTACCTGCGCGAATCCGGCTTTCCGGTGCCCTGGCGGGTGGACACCCCGGCCGAGGCGGCCGCCGTGTTCGCCGCGCACCGGCAGTCCTCTCCCGGCGGCGCGGGCGTGGTGCTGGCCAACCCGGTGCCCGCCGAGTTCGAGATGTCGCAGGAACTGCACGAGCGGCTGCTCACTGGCGGCCTCGAGCTGCTCGACACCGGCAACGTGACCGGCAAGGACGTCACCCCGGTCCTGCTCGAACACTTCCACACCCAGAGCGAGGGCGTCAGCCTGACCACCAACGAGGAACTGGTCGCGTCCAACACCGCGCTCGCCGCCCAGGTCGCGGTCGAACTGGCCACGCATGACCGCGACTGACCCTCCGGTCGTCATCGTCGTCGGCGATGCCGGGGTCGACGTGCTGGCCAAGCACGACGCGCCGATCACGCCGGGCGACGATCGCCGGGCCTCGGTGCGGATCGAACTCGGCGGCGCGGCCGCGAACACCGCCGCCTGGCTGGCGCACGCCGGGGCCGCCCCGGTGCTGGTCGGCCGGGTCGGCGATGACCCGACCGGGCGCCAGGTCCGCGCCGAACTGACCGAGGCGGGCGTGCGCTGTGTGCTGGCTGTCGACCCGGACGCGCACACCTGCTGCGTCGTGGTCCTGGTCGACGGTCTCGGCCAGCGCAGCATGCTCCCCGACCGGGGCGCGTCCGCTCGTCTGCGACCCGGCGATCTCCCGTCCGATCTGCTCGCCGAGGCCCGCCACCTGCACCTGTCCGGCTACGTCCTGCTGGACGAGCGGTCGGCGGCTACCGGCGTCGCCATGCTGCGGGCAGCGCAAGCGGCCGGGTTGAGCACCTCGGTCGACCCGCAGTCAGCGGCTCTGCTGACCGATCGCACCGCGTTCCTGGACGCGGTGCGCGGCATCGACCTGCTCCTGCCGAACACCGCGGAACTGGCCGCGCTCACCGGCTCGGCTGATCCGGACTCCGCAGGTTCGCTGCTCGATGTGGTCGGCGCGGTCGCGGTGACCAGCGGCGATGCCGGCGCGGACTGGCTGGACCGCTCTGGCCGCTACACGGTGCCCGCGCTCGCGGCCGAGTGCGTCGATTCGACCGGGGCGGGCGATGCCTTCGACGCCGCGCTGCTGGCGGCCTGGCTGACCGGGTCAGGCCCGCTGGACGCGCTGCGCGCCGGAGCCGTGGCCGGTGCGCGGGTGGTCGGCAGGCTCGGGGCGCACCCCGAACCGCCTCAGCCCTCGATCACCGGGTGATCCCGGCTCTCCAATTCCTTCACCGGCGCGGATTTGCGGAACGGGTTGAACCGTGAGGCGCGCTTGGCCGGGCGATCGTTCGCGATCAGCACCGCGATCCAGGGCAACGGCACCGAGATCGCGATCATCGTCAAGGCGAGCCAGGGCGTGTTGACGAACACCGCGGCCAGGATCAGGCAGGGGATCCGGCAGAACATCATGATGAAGTACTTGCGCTTGCGCGTGGACAGCTGGTCGTCGTAGGACGGCTGCGCTTCGGTGATCAGGATCGGAGTGTCGTCCGTCGAGCCCTTCACGGCGTCACCTCCTTTTTGCTCCTGTCCACTCATCGTCTCACCGCGCCAGGCGCCCCGCTAGGTCGCCCCCGATACTGGCGGGAACAACGATCTTGCCGACGGCGTTGGGGATGAGAAAAGGTGCGAGCGGTAGTGGCACGGGTGACCCGGGCGAGGGTGACGGTCGACGATCACGTCGTCGGCGCGATCGACGAGCCGGGGCTGCTGGTGCTGCTCGGCGTCGGAACCGACGACTCGGCAGTGACTGCCACCACCATGGCGCGCAAGTTGCACGAGTTGCGAATTCTGGCCGACGAACAATCGATTGCAACCACGGGTGCGCCGATATTGATCGTCAGCCAGTTCACGTTGTACGGGGACACCCGAAAAGGTCGCCGTCCATCGTGGACTCGAGCCGCCCGGCCGGAAATAGCGCAACCACTTGTGGGTGCCGTGATCGACGAGCTTCGCGAGCGCGGCGCCCGGGTGGCTACTGGGCGCTTCGGCGCCAAGATGGCCGTGGAAAGCGTCAATGACGGTCCGTTCACGGTTCTCGTCGAAGTGTGAGCAAAAGAACTATGAAAACGGGAACACGGGCTCTCAGCCAAACCTCAGGTTTCGTCGAGCAACCGTTGTGACGGCGATGACGTCACTTGGTTAGAAACTCGGGAACGAAATCGGGAGCAGACCCGTTTTCCAAGTGTACAGCCTGAACGCGAGGCACCCGGATCACTTGCCGGCCGAGCGGTGAAGGCGCGACGCGCAAAGCCGCGCGAGTGAGTGTGAATGCCAGCCCGCGACAGGGGAGGGGAGCATCATGACCGTCCCGACGATCGAACGTGAAGCCCCGGAAGTGAACGTACCTGAGGTCACTCAGGAGGGGGCGGACCTTGATGCGCAGGGTCCTGCCGCCGATCTCGTCCGGGTCTACCTCAACGGAATCGGCAAGACCGCTCTGCTGACAGCGGAGCAGGAAGTCGAACTCGCCAAGCGGATCGAGGCAGGCGTGTTCGCCCAGCACATGCTGGAGACCGGAACCAAGCTTTCGCCCAAGCGGCGCAGCGAACTGGCCGCGCTGGTTCGCGATGGCGGGCGGGCCAAGAACCACCTGCTCGAAGCGAACCTGCGCCTGGTCGTCTCGCTGGCCAAGCGCTACACCGGCCGCGGCATGCCGCTGCTGGACCTGATCCAGGAGGGGAACCTGGGTCTGATCCGCGCGGTGGAGAAGTTCGACTACGCCAAGGGCTACAAGTTCTCGACCTACGCCACCTGGTGGATCCGTCAGGCCATCACCCGGGGCATGGCCGACCAGAGCCGCACCATCCGGCTTCCCGTCCACCTGGTCGAACAGGTGAACAAGCTGGCCAGGATCAAGCGCGACCTGCACCAGCAGCTGGGCCGCGAGGCCACCCACGAGGAGCTGGGCAAGGAAGTCGGACTGACCGCCGAGAAGGTCGCCGACCTGCTCGACCACGCGCGTGACCCGGTGAGCCTGGACATGCCGGTCGGCGCCGAGGAGGACGCCCCGCTCGGTGACTTCATCGAGGACAGCGAGGCGGCCGACGCGGAGAGCGCGGTCATCTCCGGCCTGCTGCAGGACGACCTGCGCCGGGTGCTGGCCACGCTGGACGAGCGCGAGCAGGCCGTGATCCGGCTGCGCTACGGCCTGGAAGACGGCCAGCCGCGCACGCTGGACCAGATCGGCAAGCGGTTCGGTCTGTCCCGGGAACGGGTCCGGCAGATCGAACGCGAAGTGATGGGCAAGCTCCGCCAGGGCGAGCGCGCGGAGCGCCTGCGCGCCTACGCGAGCTGAACCGAACCAGTAGGCGTTGACGTGTGAAGTTCGTCACGCCAAGCTGAGATCCAGAGAACAACCCCGCGGCAGGGTCAGGCGACTGACCCACGCCGCGCGCGACGGGAGGTCGCGCCGGGTCGGGGCCGGCGCGGCCTTCCGGCGTCTTTCCGGCGTCTTTCCAGCGTCTTTCCAGCTGGATCAGAGCGGGGTTAGCAAGCCCACACCGCTCGCGGCGTGATCCCGGCTTCCCTTCCCCCACCCCGAAATTCGCCTCGGGTACGGTCAGGCCGTGACCCCCACCTTCCAGCACACCGAAGTGCTGCCGCTCGGCAAGGACACGACCACCGAATACCGGTTGGTGAGCAGCGACGGCGTGCGCCTGATCAAGGCCGCCGACCGCGAGTTCCTGGAAATCGATCCAGCCGTGCTGACCTTGCTGGCCAAGGAGGCCATCAAAGACATCCAGCACCTGCTCCGGCCCTCGCACCTCGCGCAGCTGCGCGCGATCATCGACGACCCGGAAGCCAGTGCGAACGATCGCTTCGTGGCGACCGACCTGCTGCGCAACGCGTGCATCTCCGCGGGCGGCATCCTGCCGATGTGCCAGGACACCGGTACCGCGATCGTGATCGGCAAGCGCACCGAATCGGTCCTCACCGGCGGCACCGACGAAGCCGCGCTCTCCAAGGGAATCTTCGAGGCGTACCAGGAACTGAACCTGCGCTACTCGCAGATGGCGCCGATCAACTTCTGGGACGAGCGCAACACCGGCACCAACCTCCCGGCCCAGGTCGAGCTGTACTCCGCGCCCGGCACGCAGCCCTCCTACGAGTTCCTGTTCATGGCCAAGGGCGGCGGCAGCGCCAACAAGACCTTCCTCTACCAGGAGACCAAGGCGCTGCTGAACCCGAGCAGGCTGGCCAGCTTCCTCGACGAGAAGCTGCGCAGCCTCGGTACCGCCGCCTGTCCCCCGTATCACCTGGCGATCGTGGTGGGCGGCACGTCGGCCGAGTTCAACCTGAAGGTCGCCAAGCTCGCGTCCGCGCGCTACCTGGACAACCTGCCCACCGAGGGTTCGCCGCTCGGCCACGCCATCCGCGACACCGATCTCGAACAGCAGGTGCTGGAGATGACCCGGCAGTTCGGCATCGGCGCCCAGTTCGGCGGCAAGTACTTCTGCCACGACGTCCGGGTGATCCGGCTGCCCCGGCATGGCGCGTCCTGCCCGGTCGGTATCGCGGTGTCCTGCTCGGCCGACCGGCAGGCCAAGGCGAAGATCACCCCGGAGGGCGTGTTCATCGAGCAGCTGGAACGCGACCCGGCCCGGTTCCTCCCCGAGGTCACCGACGAGCACCTCTCCGACGAGGTCGTCACGATCGACCTGAACCGCCCGATGGACGAGATCCGGGCCACCCTGTCCACGTTGCCGGTGAAGACCCGGCTGTCGCTGAGCGGTCCGCTGGTGGTGGCGCGGGACATCGCGCACGCCAAGATCAAGGAGCGGCTGGACGCGGGCGAGCCGATGCCGCAGTACCTGCGCGATCACCCGGTCTACTACGCGGGTCCGGCGAAAACCCCGGAGGGCTACGCGTCCGGTTCGTTCGGCCCGACCACCGCGGGCCGGATGGACTCCTACGTCGCCCAGTTCCAGGCGGCCGGCGGGTCCCTGGTGATGCTGGCCAAGGGCAACCGCTCCCAGCAGGTCACCGAGTCCTGCCAGGCCAACGGCGGCTTCTACCTCGGCTCGATCGGCGGCCCGGCCGCGCGGCTGGCGAAGGACTGCATCCGCAAGGTCGACGTGCTCGAATACGCCGAACTGGGCATGGAAGCGGTCTGGAAGATCGAGGTCGAGGACTTCCCCGCCTTCATCGTGGTCGACGACAAGGGCAACGACTTCTTCGCGGGCACCTCGGCCCCGACCCTGCAGATCGCCTTCCGCCGCTGACCATCCAACGGCGCGGTGATCAGTGCCGCATGGTCTGGTTGAACACGACCTTCCTGCTACCCAGCGGCGCCTGCAACGCGACCGTCACCGGTACGACGCGCACGATCATCGGGCACATCCGCCCCGCGCTGGCCGAACTGGACACGATCACGTCCACGACGACCTGGTTCGCGTCCTGACCGACCACCTGCGCGGACACCTGCTCACAACCGGCCTGTTCCTCGTGGAAGATCAGGACCCGGCCGCCTTCCGCGGTCTGCACCGCGCTCGGCGACTGTGGAGTCGTGCCGTTGATGATGATCTGGCTCGACGGCACCGGCGTGTACGGCGGCAGCGGCACCAGCGTCCCGCCCTGCGGAGGCGTGCCGACCGGCAGGTTCGCGCCCTGCGGCGGCGAGGAGACCGGGGCCTTCGGTGAGCCGCTCGACGTCATCGGCGGCGGCGCGGTCGAGGTGGCCGGGCTCGCGCTGGTGCTGATCGAACCGGGCGCGCCGGACGACGCCGCCGTCGGGCCACACGCCGCGATGGTCAGCGCGATCGCGGTCACGCCGGTCAGCAAGGCGGCCGAGCCGGCCAGCTTTCTGGTCAGCATGCGGGAAACACCTCCAGTGCGTCAGCCGCGTTCGATCACGGCTTGCATGATGACGGTCCGGCCACCGAGCGGCTGGGCCAGGTTGACGGTCATTTCCTTGTTCAGGATGTGTTGGGCCGGGCACGGTTTCGTCGACGCGGGCTGCTGTTGCAGCAGTCGCACGGTGACCGCGCTGCCGGTCTGGGAGATCACCGACGCGCCGACCGTCGAACACGCGCCCTGCTCGGCGAAGAACCCGATGACGCTGCCGTTTCCTTCCGTCCACACCAGACGCGGATAGCCGGGCGGCAGCCCGCTCGCGTCCACCTTCGAACCGGCCACCGGCACCGACCCGGCCGGCAGGTGCACGTTCGGCAGGTCCGGCCCGCCCGTGCTCGTCGAGGGCGCGGTGATCACGCTGGGCGGGCCCCCGGCCGAAACCGGCGGCCGCCCGGCGCAGCCGACGGCCAGTGCCGCCACCGCGACGATCCCGGTGGCGATCCCGGCGGGCAGCCCAAGGCGTCTCATGTGTTCAGGACGGAAGAACCCGGCTCGCCGGTTGCATCACGGCGGCGCGAGGACGACCTCCAAACCGTTGAGGGTGGCCTGGATGCCCTTGCGGTTGCGTTCCGGGAAACCGAGCAGTTTCAGCAGGAACGCCATGGGCGCGGTGGAGTAGTCGAAGGTCTCGGTGACCTCGGTGGTCTGCTCGTCGACCGGCGTGAGCTCCCAGCGCCACCGGTGCCCGCCAAAGTGCCGCCAGGCGATCAGCCTGCCCTCTTCGTACTCGACCACCCGGTTCGTCACCCGGTAGGGCGCGCCGAGCCGCATCTCCATGGAGAACGTGTCGCCCAGCCGCAGCCGGGTCCTGCCGGTAGCGTCCGTGCCGCACACCGAGCCGGAGCCATCGAGCAGCACGTGCTGGACCGGATCGGTCAACGCGTCGAAGATCCGCGCCGCAGGCACGTGCACCACCTTGGTGATCGACACCTTCTTGGCCATGCAGCGCACTCTAGGCCGACTTGGCCCAGTGCGCGGCTCGACCCCGTGGGACCGCGCTATTTCCCGGCGTACAGGCGCGCCCAGTTCTCCTTGCTCACTAGCTCCGGCAGCGCGTGCTTGTACTGTTCGCCGACCGCGGCGCCCTCCCGGATGAACCGCATGAACAGCTTCAGTCCCTGCCCGGCCATTCCCCGCAGCTTGTCCCGGTCCATGGTGCGCACCCGCACGCCCTCCTGGGACGCGTCGGTCACCACGGCCTTGTCGAAGCGGGCGACATGCCACCAGTGCGCCTCACCGGCCGGAATGGACACCGTGCCACCGGTGCGCCCAGCCAGCTGCCACAGCAGCCGCTTGGCGAAGATCAGCCGCTTCACGCTCGGCGCGGGCGGGCTGACCGTCAACGGCGCCATGCCGAAGCCGACCCCGGGCACGTCCGAGCCAGGGTGCCGGATCGTCTCCGGGAACTGCGCGCGCAGCTTCCTGATGTCCGCCGCGGCCTGGGCGCCGCCGTCGTGCAGGAACTCCGGGCCCCGCAGGAAATCCTCGACCGACTTGAGCATGGTCGCGGCCAGTCCGTACTGCATCGACACCAGATAACGGGCGAACTCCTCCAGCATGGACAGCCCGATCCGGCGCGTGTCGAACCCGCCGTGCAGCGCGCTGGTGATCAGCGCGTTGCGGATGTTGAAGTACCGGTGCCAGTCGTCCCAGTCCTTCCAGTCGAAGTCGACGTGCCAGACGCCCGCACCGGGCAGCGTGATGGTCGGGAAACCGTTGGCCCGCGCGCGGAACGCGTACTCGACGTCGTCGCCCTGGAAGAAGACCGGCAGCGGGTAGCCGGTGGTCTTGGCGACCTCGGACGGGACCAGGCAGGACCACCAGCCGTTGTACCCGGCCTCGACCCGCCGCTCCTGCTGCCTGGGCTGCTCGAACCGCACCCCGGTCTCGTCGACGGGGTTGCGGTCGGCGTCGACCAGGCTCACGTCGGCCAGCGAGTTCGGCGCGACCAGGCCGGGGGTGCGCGCGTCGAGGTCGGCGGTTTCCGCGCCGACGTGCAGCCGGTCCGGGTGCAGCAGCCGCAGCATCTGCCCGCCGATGATGGCCGGCTTGGCGGTGTGGTCGGCGAAGGCGCTCAACCGCACCACCACGTCGGGTTCCAGCCAGATGTCGTCGTCCATGAACAGGACGTTGGCGTGTTCCTGCCCCTGGACCTCGCTGACCTCGTAGAGCCCGCGCCCGTATCCGGCGGCACCGCCGAGGTTGGGCTGCTGGATGTAGCGCAGCTTCCCGCCCAGCGACTCGGCGATGGCCGCGAACTCGGCCCGCGAATCGACCGTGTCGCTGCCCTGGTCGATCACGTAGACCGCGTCCAGCAGTTCGAGCGCGTGGCTGTCCCTGGCCAGGGTCTTCAGCGTGGTCAGGCAGTAGTCGACCCGGTTGAAGGTGGGCATCGCCACCGAGGTCGGCCGCACCACGGCCGGCGCGGGCACGCTCCAGCGCGCGTCGCCGATGGTCAGCGTGGCCTGCGTGGTCTCGGCCTCCAGCCACAGCGCGCCGCCGTCCTCGAACTTGTCCAGCTGCGCGACCAGTTCGACGTCCAGCGCGTCCTCGCCGACCGTGACCACGTCGACGACGCGGGGCCGGGCCTCACTGTCCGAGGCGACCAGCCGCACCTCGCCGGCACCGGCGCAGGTCAGGTGCAGCCGCACCTCGTGCACGCGGGTCCAGTGCTGCCAGTAGGTGGCCGGAAAACGGCCGAAATAGGTATTCGTGGACAGTGTCGTGCGCGGGGTCAGGGTGACTTCGGCGCGGTCCCGGTCGATGGCTCCGCCGGTGCTGCGTGCGTACAACTCATCAGGCGCCTGACTGAGTGGGGCCGCGAACAACATTCGCTGCGCGGTCAGTCGTTTCGCCTGCTCAACCATGAGTCACCCTTCGCCGCTACCGCATCGACACCTACGTCCACCGTAGTTACCTGACGCACAGACAGCGAATCGGTTGCCCGGAGTGATGAAAATCCTGACTGTTTCTCAACGCAGAATGGCAGGCAGCTCCGCGACGGAATTCAGCACATGCGTGGCACCAGCGGTTTCCAGCTCATGCTTGTCACCCGCTCCGGTGAGCACCCCCGCCACGATCGAGGCACCCGCGCGCAATCCGGTGAGCACGTCCGATGGCGTGTCACCGGCCACCGCGACCTTGCGCACGTCGCTGGTCTGCGTGCGCAGCACCGCCGCCAGCACCAGATCCGGGAAAGGCCGCCCGCGTCCGGCATCCTCCGGCGTCAGCGCCACATCGGCCAGATGCTCCCAGCCCAGCGCGGTCAGGATCGCGTCCTGCGTGTCCCGCCCGAAACCCGTGGTGAACGCGACTTTGCGCCCCTGCGCGCGCAAGGCACGAATCGTCGCCTCGGCCCCGTCGATCGGCACGCAATGTCCACTCTGGATCAACTGCCCGTAGCACCGTTCGAACGCGGCATTGGCCAGCTGCGCCCGTTCCTCGTCGCCGTCGAGCAGGGCGCGGAACACCACGATCTTGGACTGCCCCATGGTTTTCTTGACATACCCCGACATCCGCTCGAACTCGGTGCTCCCCTCAGTGACCCCCACCGCCCCCACCGCAGCGGTGAACGCCTCGATCACCAACCCGTCGTCGGCAACGGTCGTCCCCGCCATGTCCAGCACCACAAGCTCGATATCCGTCACAGGTCAAGCTCCTCAGCAGTTGCTTCCGCGATCGCGGGCGAACAGGTCATGCCCCGTCCACCCGGACCGGTGATCAGCACGACACCGTCCGCGACCTGCTGGCGCAGTGCCACGTGCCCGGTGTCGGTGCGCTCGCAGTACACACCAGCCCAGCGGCGTGCCACCTTCGGGAGTGGCCGACCGAGCAGCGCCTCGGCAACGCCGGCCAGGTGCCGGTACGGGTCGTCGTGCAGGTCGAACGGGAACGGCTCGGTGTAGCTGTGCGTGTCGCCGATGGTCAGCCCGCCGTCCAGCCGCTGCACCATCAGCAGCTGCATCCGATGCTCCGCCGCGATCGGCTCCTGCGGCTGGCCGGCCAGCAGTTCGGCCAGCGCACTCCCCTGAAACGCCGGGTAGTAACGCAAGCTGTCCCCGTCCGCGACCGACGTGGTCAGTCGCTCGCCAAGGGGCTCGGTCTGCATCATCTGCAACCGCACCCGCCGCAACGGAAGATCGCTGACCAGTTCCCGTACCAGCCCCGACAGGTTCGCCCCCGGACACAACAACACCAGGTCACCGGCATGCAGCTCGCCATGATCGTCGCGAACGGCCGCATGATCGACAGCCCGCGCCTCCCGCCCCGGCAACCAGCGATACCGCCCAGTCGACTCCAGCGCGGCTCGCAACGCAGGCATCACCACCCGCGACTCAACCGCGCCATCAAGCTGGCAGTGCAACGCACCCAGAAACTCCCCGCGCAACGCCGGATTCAACGCCCGAGCCTTGTCCGCGCTGAGCAGCGTGAACCCCCGCCGCACTGAGTCATCCCTGGCCGCGGTCTGCGCCGCGACCGCGAGTTCAGCGTCGGTCCGCAACACGGTCAGCGACCCGTTGGCCCGGAAGCCGACCCCGGGCACCTCAGCGCCGATCTCCGCCCACAAGTGACGAGCGCGCAACGCGGTGTCCAGTTCGACGCCGTTGGCCCGGCCGCTCACCCAAACCAGCCCGAAGTTGCGCACGGACGCCGCGCGCGCCTCCAGTTCCCGCTCCAGGTGCAGCACCTGATGGCCACGCCGCACCGCGTGCCAGGCGTGCATGGTGCCGAGCACGCCGCCACCCACGATCACGATCCGCATGGGCGTCACCCTCATCTCCGGTCACGAACCATCGATGACTCTGCCCCGAAGTCCGCATGAACAGCAGATGTGGACTAGATGAGTTATCAATACGTTACCTCAGCTGATGCCGTTGCCCTCACCAGGGGATTCCGCCGTCAACCGAGTCGCGAAACTGAACCGGTCCCCCCGGTAGAGCGACCGCACCCGCTCGATCGGCCGCCCATCCGGGTCGTAGGAGACGCGGTGCAACAGCAACATCGGCAGCGCGGGATTCGTGCCGATCAGCAGGGCTTCCCTCGGCGTGGCCAGCACCGTTTCCAGCCGCTCCTCCGCCGCCGCGAACACGACCCCGCACTCCTCGCCCAGGAACGCGTACAACGAGGTCGTCGGGTCGAACCGGGCGAGCAGATCCGGAAAACGTGCCGCGGGCAGGTAGCACGACTCCAGCCCGACCCGGTCCCCGTCCGCGGTGAGCACCCGCTCCAGGTGCAGCACGGCGTCGCCGGCGGAGATGCCGAGATCAGCGGCCAGATTCGCGTCGGCGGAAAGCTGTTCGGTGGTGATCGGACTGCGCCCCGGCACGATCCCGTGACTGCGCATGCCCTCGGCATAACTGGCCAGCGACAACCGCTGCACCAGCTTCGGCGGCGACACGAACGTGCCGCTCCCCTGGCGGCGGATCAACCGCCCCTCCAGCACCAGCTCGCCGACCGCCTGGCGCAGCGTGATCCGGGAAACCCCGAACCGCTCGGCCAGTTCCCGCTCGGCAGGCAGGATCGCGCCAACACCGAGGGTGTCGATCAGATCGAGGAGCTGGACTTTCACCGCGTAGTAACGCGGCACCCGGCCGTGCTCTGGTATCCCGGCCCGCACCGGCCCAGCGGCCCGATACGGCGGCAGGTCCGCTGCGGTCACCCGGTCACCCTACGGCGTCAACGCGCTCCGCGCCCCAAGATCAGCCCGGTTGCTCCCGCCCCTCACCCGCGCCCTCAACCAGCGAACTCCCCGCCCTCACCCACGCCCTCAGCCAGCGAACTCCCGGCCCCCGCCCACCCCCTCAGCTGGCGAACTCCCCGCCACGCCGCACCCTCAGCCAGCAAGCTCTCCACGAGGCCGCCCCCTCAGCTGGCGAACTCCCCGACCCGGCCGCACCCTCAACTGGCGGGCTCGCCCACCGTCCGCAATCGGCGCGGCCCCGCGTCCGCGTGCGACGGCGGGGGTCCCAGCACGATCGCCGCGCTGCTCACCGACGCCCCGCTCGGCGCGGCCAGCACCGGGTCCAGCACCAGCCTGCGCACCTCCGGCAGATCCTCCGCGATCGCGTTCACCCGCAACACCAACTCGGCCAGCGCCTCGGTATCCACCGCCTCGGCCCCGCCATAACCGGTCAGCAACGGCGCCGCCCTCGGCTCGGTGATCAACGCCGCCGCGTCCGCGTCGGTCAACGGCACCGCGCGATAAGCCCGATCACCCAGCAGATCGCTCACAATCCCCGACAACCCGAACGACACCAGCGACCCGAACGACGGGTCGTCCTGCAACCCGACCACACAAGAAGTGCCGCGTGGCACCATCCGCTGCACGATCATCTCGCCCGACCCGGACACCGCCAGCAGATCCCGATACGCCGCCCGCACCGCGTCCGCGCTGCCCAGATCCAGCCGAACCCCCACCAGATCCACAGAATGCCGCAGCCGCTGGCTCGTCGACTTCACCGCGACCGGACACCCCAGCTCCCCGGCCGCCGCCAGTGCCTCGGTTTCGCTGCCCACCAACCGGAACTCGACAACGCCGATCCCGTAACACCCCAGCAAGGCCACACTGTCCTCGTCGGTGAGCGTCCGCGACGCATCGTCCACATCGGACATCACTCGATCGACGATCTCCCGCGCGGCAACCACATCGATGTCCGCAGGCCGCCGGAATTCCCCGCGGGGCCGATCCCGCCACCGCGCATACCGGCTCACCCGTGCCAGCGCCAGCACGGCGCGTTCCGGGCTCGAATACGACGGCACCGACCCATATCCCGGTGCCCCGTCCGCATCCAGCACGGCCAGTTCGCTCGGCACCCCCGACACCGCGAGGAACGTCGACACGATCGGTTTGGCCACCGCGTCCTCGCCGGTCACCACCTCCCGCAACGCCGACGCGTAGGCCGCCCCCGGCACGACCAACGGCGGAATGAACACCACGACCACCGCGTCCACGTCGTCACGGCGCAACGTATCCCGCACCGCCGCCGTGAACTCCTCCGGTGAAGCCTGCGGCCCGGTGTCGACCGGATCGAACGCCAGCCGCAGCCCCTCGGCGGCGATCGTGTCCGCGGCAAGCAACCCGATCGCGGTCGAATTGCCCACCACCGCAACCCGATCTCCGGCAGGCAACGGCTGGTTGGCCAGCAGCAGCGCGGTGTCGAACAGCTGCGCCAGCGACTCGACCCGGATCACCCCGGCCTGCTCGAACAACGCCCGCACGCTCGAGTCGTCCAAATCCACCGAGTTCGCCGCCAGACTCGGCCGCACCCCGTGCCGACCGGACTTCACCGCAACGATCGGCTTGTGCCGCGCCAGCCGTCGCGCCAACCGCCCGAACTTGCGCGGATTGCCGAACGACTCGAGATAGAGCAAAACGACCTTGGTGGCCGGATCCGTCGACCAGTACTGCAACAGGTCGTTGCCGGACACGTCCGCCCGGTTGCCCGCCGACACGAACGTCGACAAGCCGAGCCCGCGCGTCGCCGCGTCCGCGAGAATCCCGATGCCCAGCGCACCCGACTGGCAGAAGAACCCGGTATGCCCGGGCCCGGGCAGCCGCGGCGCCAACGTCGCGTTCAGCCGCACCGACGGATCGTTGTTCAGCACGCCCAGCGCGTTCGGACCAACCACCCGCATCCCGTGCGCCCGCGCCGCCGCGACGAGTTTCCGTTCGGCAGCCATCCCCGCCGGCCCCACCTCGGCGAAGCCGGCGGACAACACCACCAGCGTGCGCACGCCCTTGGCGAGACAGGCATCCAGCACATCGTCCATACCCGCCGCAGGCACCGCGACCACGGCCAAATCGACCCGATCCGGAATGTCGAGCACGGAAGCATAGGCCCGCACCCCACGCACCGACCGATGCTCGGAGTTCACCGGATACACCGGCCCCGCGAAGTTCGCGGCCAGCAGGTTGCTCAGCACCGCGTACCCGATCTTGCTCGGATCCGACGACGCCCCGATCACCGCGACCGACCCCGGATGCAGCAGATTGTGCACACTGCGCGCCTCCGCGGCCTGTTCACGCGCACGCCGTACGGCTACCGAGCGCTCGGTCGGGTCGATGGCGAACTCCAGATGAAGCACGCCCGCGTCCAGTTCCCGGCTCACCCGGTAACCCGCTTCGCGGAAAACCCGGACCATCTGCCGGTTCTCCGCGAGCACCTCGGCGACGAATTTGCCCAGCCCGCGCTCGGCGGCCGCCGCCGACAGATGCTCCAGCAGGATCGAACCGATGCCGCGCCCCTGGTGGGCGTCCTCCACCACGAACGCGACCTCGGCCGAATTGCCGTTGTCGAGCTGCTCGTAGCGACCGACCGCGATCAGGTCATGCCCGAGAAACACCCCGAACGCGACCCGCCCATGGTGGTCGACCACGCTGAACCGCTTGAGGTCGCGCTCGGAAATGCGCGGATAAGCTCCGAAATAGCGGAAATACCGGGTTCGGTCGGAAAGCCTGCTGTGCAGGCCGACGATCAGCTGCGCGTCATCCGGCGTGATCGGTCGCATATGGACCGTGCCACCGTCGGACAGCAGCACGTCGGCTTCCCAGTGCTTCGGGTAGTCGTACGGATCAGGCTCTCTGTCCACATCGGACATTGTGCGCTCCGTCAGTCCCTAGGGTCGTCCGGGTCGAGCCCGTAGAGCGGGAAAACCGCCCTGCGGGTGTCGCGGATCGCGATGTCGACCGGCTCGTCGGCGCCCCCGCCCCACGGTTCGAAGCTGACGTCCGCGTCCTCGGTCATCCTCGACGGCAGCGGCAGCCCCGGCGCGACCCGTTCGGCGATGTCCAGCCACTCGCGCGGCAGTTCGGTCTCGGGGTCGACGTCGCGGTCCAGGGCGATCGCCAGCAGGTGCGTCCAGGACCTCGGCACCACCCGCACCAAGTCATACCCGCCGCCGCCCATCGCCAGCCACTTGCCACCGGTGTGCTGGACCGCGAGATCGCGCAGGGACCGGTAGATGGCCCGGTGCCCGTCCACCGAAAGGCCAAGGTCGGCGAGCGGGTCGGTGCGGTGACTGTCCACGCCGCACTGGGTGACCAGGATGGTCGGCGCGAACTCGGCTATCAGCGAGGGCACCACCGCGTGGAACGCGCGCAGCCACATGGCGTCGCCGGTGCCTGGCAGTAAGGGCAGGTTGACCGCGCTCCCCTCGGCGCCGCCCGTGCCGAGTTCGCGGGTGTAACCGGTGCCCGGCCAGAGCGTGCGCGGATCCTGGTGGATCGAGATGGTCAGCACGCGCGGGTCGTCGTAGAACGCGGCCTGCACGCCGTCGCCGTGATGCACGTCGGTGTCGATGTAGGCGACGCGCTCGATGCCCGCGTCCAACATGCGGGCGATGGCGACCGCGCAGTCGTTGTACACGCAGAAGCCCGAGGCGTGCGACGGCATCGCGTGATGCAGGCCGCCCGCGATGCTGACCGCGCGATCCGTTTTGCCCGCAATGATCAGATCTGCCGCGAGCGCCGAGCTGCCCACCACCCGTGCGGATGCCTCGTGCATGCCCGGAAAGATCGGATTATCCGGAGTGCCGAGCCCGTGCCCGACATCGAACCGCGACTCGGGCGCCGCCTTCACCGCGGCGACGTAACCCGCATCGTGAATCCGCTCGATCTCCGCATCCGAAGCAGGCTCGGGTTTGCGCAGCGGCACCTCGTCGAGCACGCCGAGCGCGGTCGCCAGGCGGATGGTGAGCGCGAGGCGCACCGGGTTCAGCGGATGATCATCGCCCATGTCGTAGGCGAGCAAGGACTCATCCCACACCACTTCGGCCGAGGCGCCCATACCGCGACCCTAATGCCGCGCGCCGCTCCCGGCCGCCCCGCCACCACGTCACGGCGCCGCCCGCTGCCACTTTGCAGCGCGGCCCACCGCCACTGGCGAAGCCGCCCGCCGCCACTTCGCGCCGCCGCGTGCTGCCATGTCGCGGCGCCGGCCGCTGTTACTTCGCGCCGCCGCGTGCTGCCACGTGGCGGCGCTGCCCGTCGCCAGTTGCGGCGCCACCCCGGCTGCAGTCGCGCGGCACCGCCCGCCAGTCCGAGCGATCCGCCGCTCCTCGGCCGGCCAATCCCGAGCCTGATTCACCTTCCGCGGCCTGCGCCTTTGGGGTGGGCCCCACCCCCCTCCCCCGCCCCGCCCGCCTCGCCTTGGTGGTGATGTTGGTTGGTGGCTGGGGTGGGACCAGCGCAGGTCAGCCTGGGTCGGCGCCGGTGGCGACGGGTCGGGACTCGTCGACGCACCAGTGCGACCAGGAGCCGCTGTAGAGCGCGGCTGGCAGCTTGGCCGTGGTCAGGCCGGCGACCTCGAGGGCGAGCACCACCGACGACGCGGTGACGCCGGAGCCGCAGTAGGCGCCGACCGGCTCGTCCGCCTGCACGCCGAGCTGGCGGAAGCGCTCGGCGAGTTCGGCAGGAGCGTGCCAGCGCGCGTTGTCGCCGAGGTGGCCCGAGAAGGGGGCATTGCGGGCACCGGGGATGTGGCCGCCGCGCGGGTCGACGGGTTCGACGTCGCCGCGGTAGCGCTCGGGTGCCCGGGCGTCCAGCAGGACACCCTCCCTGGCCAGCTTGGCTGCTTCGGCCGCGTCCAGCACGGGCATCCCGCCCGGCCGGACCTCGATGTCGCCCGGCTCCGGATCTGCCGGTTCGGTGCTCACCTCCCTTCCTTCGTCGAGCCAGGCGGCGTAGCCGCCGTCGAGTACCGCTACTTCGTCGTGCCCGGACCAGCGCAGCAACCACCAGGCCCGCGCCGCCACCGAGCCGTCGGCCGCGTCGTAGACGACGACCGGGTGATCGGTGCGCACGCCTGCCGCGCGCAGGGCGCGTTGCAGGACGGCTGGATCGGGTAGCGGGTGCCTGCCGCCCGCGCCGGGCGGGGCGGCGAGTTCGGTGTCGAGATCGAGGAACACCGCGCCAGGCAGGTGTCCTTTGCCGTACTCGATCCGGCCCGGGGGGCCACCGAGCTTCCAGCGGACGTCCACAACGGCCGGAGGGTTCGGGTCGGCGAGTCGGTCGGCCAGTTCGGCCGTGCTGATCAGCGGGCGCACCCGGTCATCTTGCCGCGTCTCACCAGCCGGTGTCTTCGGGATCGGCGGCCACCGACATTCGAACGTTCTCGCCGGTTACGACTACCATTGTCAAAGACGTTAGGGGAATGGTGTGAACGACCTCATCGACACCACCGAAATGTACCTCCGGACCATCTATGAGCTGGAGGAAGAGGGTGTGGTGCCGCTGCGTGCCCGCATCGCGGAACGACTCGGCCAGAGCGGCCCTACGGTCAGCCAGACCGTTGCCCGCATGGAGCGCGACGGGCTGCTGCTGGTCGCGGACGACCGGCATCTCGAACTGACCGACCACGGCCGTGAGCTGGCGATCGCGGTCATGCGTAAGCACCGCCTGGCCGAGCGCCTGCTGGTCGACGTGATCGGCCTGGAGTGGGAGAACGTGCACAGCGAAGCGTGCCGCTGGGAACACGTGATGAGCGAGGCCGTCGAGCGCAAGCTCGTGCAGCTGCTCGACCACCCGACCACGTCGCCGTACGGCAACCCCATTCCCGGCCTGGACAAACTCGGCGCCGGTGCGGCCGCGCCGCCGCTCGGGCCGGACCTGGTCCGGGTCGACGAGGTGGCCCGGCGCGGCGGCGGGCGGGTCGAGATCCGCAGCATCGCTGAGCACGTCCAGCTCGACACCGGACTGATGACCGAGCTGAAGGAGATCGGCGTGGTCCCCGGCGAAACCATCGAGGTGTCGCCGATCGGTGACCGTGCGGGCACCGTCGAGGTCCGCGGCAATGGCGATTCGGCCCGGATCCAGACCGCGGTCGCCCACGCAGTTCTGGCGCACGCTCGGTGAACCCGGCCAACCGCGCGCTGGACGCGTTCCGCGAACTGAATGATCGTGCGCCGCAGGGGGTGTGGTCGGCTCCTGGCCGGGCCAACCTGATCGGCGAGCACACCGACTACAACGACGGCTTCGTGCTGCCCTTCGCGCTGCCGCACCGGACCGCGGTCGCGGCGGCGGCGCGGACCGACGGCCGGATCCTGGTCAGCACGGTCGGTGACGACGGCAGGCCGCAGCAGGCCGAGCCGATGCTCCTCGCCGAGCTGACGCCCGGCTCGCCGACCGGCTGGGCCAGTTACCCGGCCGGGGTGGCCTGGGTGCTGCGCGACATCGACCTGGTGGACATCTCCGGTGGGGCCGATCTGGTCATCGCGGGCAATGTCCCGGCCGGTGCCGGGCTGTCCTCCTCGGCCGCGCTGGAGTGCGCGATCGCGCTCGCCCTGCTCGGGCTGGCCGGCCACGAGATCAGGCCGGACTACGCCGAGCGGGCGCAGGTCGCCGAATGGGCGCACCAGGCCGAGAACAAGTTCGTCGGCGTGCCCAGCGGCGTGCTGGACCAGACCGCGTCGATGTGCTGCACCGAGGCGAACGTGCTGTTCCTGGACGTGCGGACCGGCGCGGCGGAACAGGTGCCCTTCGACGCCGCCGCGGACAACCTGGAAGTGCTGATCATCGACACCCGGGTCAACCACGCCCTGGGCGACTCGGAGTACGGCGACCGGCGACGCGGCTGCGAACGCGCGGCCGAACTGCTCGGCGTGCCCGCGCTGCGGGACATCACCGTGGACGGACTGGCCGAGGCGATCGCGAAGCTGCCCGCGGAACTGGGGCCGCTGGTGCGGCACGCGGTCACCGAGAACGCCCGCGTGCTGGACACGGTCGAGCTGTTGCGGGCCAACAAGCTCGCCGAGGTCGGCCCGCTGCTGACGCTGTCGCATGCGAGCCTGCGCGACGACTACCGGGTGTCCGCGGTGGAACTCGACGTCGCGGTCGACGCGGCGCTGGCGGCCGGTGCCCTCGGCGCCCGGATGATGGGCGGCGGCTTCGGCGGCTCGGCCATCGCACTCGTCGCCGCGGACGTCCGGGCCGAGGTGGAGCGGCAGGTCAACGCCGCGTTCGCGGAGCGCGGGTATACCGCGCCCCGGTTGTTCACCGCGGTGCCCTCGGCCGGCGCCGGTCGCGATCAGTAGCCGGTCCCGTACTTCCCGTATCGTCACCGGCCGGCGGGCCGCCATTGGGGGCCCGCTCGCCGTCTGTCCGTCACCGTGCACACTGGATCCGTTGGATCGAATCAGTGATCGACAGGGACGAAGGCGAGGAACACCGTGAAGCTGCTCGTGACCGGTGGTGCAGGCTATGTCGGGAGCGTATGCGCCGCGAGGCTGATCGAAGCCGGCCATGACGTGGTGGTTGTCGACGACCTGTCCACCGGGCATTCCGACGCGGTGCCGGACGGTTGCCGGTTCGTCGAAGGCGACATCGCCGAGATCGCCGACACGCTGCTGCCCGAGGGCTTCGACGGCGTGCTCCACTTCGCGGCCAAGTCGCTGGTCGGTGAGTCCATGAAGGAACCGGTGAAGTACTGGTACGGCAACGTGGTCACCTCGCTGCGGTTGCTCGAAGCGATCCGCAGGCACTCCGTGCCGCGCCTGGTCTTCTCCTCCACCGCGGCCACCTACGGCGAGCCGGACACCGTACCGATCGTCGAGACCGCCGCGCCCCGGCCCACCAACACCTACGGAGCCACCAAGCTCGCCATCGACAACGCGATGACCTCCTACGCCGGCGCGCACGGCCTGGCCGCGGTGAGCCTGCGGTACTTCAACGTCGCCGGCGCGCACGGCCGGTTCGGTGAGCGGCACACCACCGAGACCCACCTGATTCCGATCGTGCTGCAGGTCGCCCTCGGGCAGCGGGAGAGCGTGGCCATCTATGGCGACGACTATCCGACCGACGACGGCAGCTGCGTGCGGGACTACATCCACGTCACCGATCTCGCCGACGCGCACCTGCTCGCGCTGGACCACGCTGTCCCGGGCGAGCACCAGATCTACAACCTCGGCAACGGCACCGGGTTCTCGGTCAAGCAGGTCATCGATACCTGCCGCGCCGTCACCGGACACGCGATCCCGGCCAGCGTCGCGCCGCGGCGGGCCGGTGACCCGGCCGTGCTGGTGGCCTCCAGTGAGAAGGCCCGGACCGAACTGAAGTGGGAACCGAACAAGGCCGACATCACCGAAATCGTCCGGGATGCGTGGACGTTCACGAAGGGCCGGGCCTGAGGGAGGGCTGACTCCGGCGGCCGGAAAACTGGCCGGTGTGGGTGTGGTCATTTCGGTCGCTCCTGGGTGAGTTGGTGGGTGGCGCGGTCGGCGGCGCGGGTGCACGCCTTGAGCAGGTGCCGCGGCGGCAGGCCGGATTGCAGGGATTCCCGCAGTAGCACGGTGAGCCGGTGGCCTGGATCGGCTTTCTCGGCCTGTTCCAGGGCGATCCCGGTGAGCACACCGTCACCGCGCAGGTAGGTGTAGAAGGCGAGGAGGCTGGCCGGCTCGGCACGTTCCGGGCTGGGCGTGGCCCGGACCAGGGCCGTCCACAGGCGTTCGGCGCCGAGCCGGTGCTCCTCGTCCTCCTGGATGAGACACGCGTCGCGGACCCGGTGGTCGGCCAGCGCGTCCATCAGGTCGAGCACGTCCTCGTCGCCCAGGATCGGCGGCGCTTCGATGGCGCTGTCGATCGCGGCGCGGATCATGGTGAGTCGTTCGATTCCGCGCTCGACCGAGTCGTCGCCGGGTTCCGAACCACGACTGCGCGCGTCGAGTTGCTTGGCGCGGCGGGCCAGCGTGTTCCGATCCTCGGGCGCCAGGGTGGCGACCACGGCTTCCCGGTTGGGCATGGTGACCGCGCCGGCGACGACGGCCGCCGCGGCCAGCGGGGTCGCGGTCGGGTCGGGCAGGACGCCGCCACAGTCGATGTCGTCGTAGCAACGCCAATGGGCTCCCTCGGCGATGCGTGGTGTCCACAATCGATGCACGACGGCGATGCCGGCATCGGCGAAGGCGGCTTCGAGGTAGGCCATGAGCGGGCGGCCGGGCGGGTCGGTGGTTGGCTCGTCGCGACCGCCGCCGATGATCACCAGGATGACGCCGTCGGTTTTGCGTTCCGCGAGCGGCATGGCGAGTTGGCCGGCGAGCAGGTCGTAGTGCTGTGGCGGCGGGAGGTCGACGCGCAGGGTCAGGCCGATGCTCATGGGTTCTCGGCCGTGCATGCCGATCACGACGAGCGAGTCGACCGGATGGAAACCGAGCAGATGCGGCACGGCGGCAAGTAGATCCGCGCTCTCGGTGATCCGGATGTTGGTCTCGGTAGGTGGTGGTTGTGGTGGGGTCGTGGTCATGGGGGCAAGGATTTCTGTTTTCCGCCAATCGAAAAGTGCCGATGGGCGTTTCTGTGGATAGCGGGTGCTGATGTGGACAACCGAGCGCGCGTTTCCGGACGGAGGCGGAAAGTGTCGGGGGTTTCGGCTATGGGCGGGCTCCACCCGTGGGTTGACCGGGGAGAACAATCCATGGGTCGATGACGCGGGCGGTGGGCGTGGCGCATTCTTGGCTGCGGGAGGGCCAAGGAAAGCGCAGGTGAGGGACGGGCGTGACCACGGTGACGCGAGATGATGTGCTGGTGACGCATGTCCCCTGGACCGCCCGTGCCGGCGACGCGATGCGGGAGATCTTGAGCCAGCGCCGCTGGCTGCTGTTGCCGATTCCGGTGGTGATCGGCGATCTCGCCGTGTACCGGGGGCCGTATTCGATCGCCGGGAACTACCTGACCACCTACCTGCTGGGCGCGATCGCCATCCTGGCCAATGTCGTGCTGCTGCGGTACCGGAACACGGGCGCGTGGATCGGGCCCGCGAGCCTGGTGGCCCTCGCGCTGGCCGGTGGCGCGCTCGGCGCGGCGGTGCCCGCGGGCGTGATGATCGTGCTCCCCTACCTCGCGGTGGCGTGCGCGGCGCGGCGCTATGCCGGGTGGTGGATGTGGATCGTGCTCGCGGCCGGCACGCTCGGTTTGCTGCTGTCCAGGGTCGGGACCAGCGACATCGGCGTCAGCCTGATCGCGCAGCTGGGCATCATGGCCGCCGTGTCCGGGTGGTCCTTCGCCCGGCGGACCCGGATCGACCGGCTGGAACAGATGGAGCTGGCGCTGGCCAGGGAACAGACCGCGCGGGAGGAGCACGCGCGGGCCGCCGCGCTGGACGAGCGGGCCAGGATCGCGCGGGAAATGCACGATGTGCTGGCGCATTCGCTGTCCGCGCTGTCATTGAACCTGCAGGGCGCGCGGCTGATGCTGGCCAGGGACGGAGCCAGTCAGGAAGCGGTCGGCCAGGTCGAGCGCGCCCAGAAACTGGCGGCGGAGGGGCTGGCCGAAGCGCGGCGCGCGGTGTCGGCCTTGCGAGAGGACACCGTTCCGGCGGCGCGGAGCATCGCTGACCTGGTGACCACGACGCGGCTGGAGACGGGCACGCCAACCGAATTCACTCTGTCGGGTAGTCCGCGGGACCTGTCGGGTTCGGCGGAGGCCACGCTCTATCGGACCGCGCAGGAAGCGTTGAGCAACTCCCGCAAACACGCGCCGGGGGCGCCGATCCGGGTGGAGTTGAGCTATCTGGCGGATCGGGTCGAGCTGACCGTTACCGATGATCAAGGACGTCGCCCGACGCAGGGACCGTCGGGCGGTTACGGTTTGATCGGCATGCGGGAACGGGCCGAGCTGATCGGCGGCGAGTTGGAGCTGGGTCCGACGGAGACGGGATGGCGGGTTCATCTGGTGGTGCCTTCATGAGCGAGCCGGAGCGGCCGTTGCGGGTGGTGCTCGCCGACGACCAGACGGTCGTCCGGGAGGGCCTGGTGACGTTGCTCGGCCTGCTGCCCGGGGTCGAGGTCCTCGGCGCGGGCGCGGACGGGCTGGAAGCGGTCGCGCTGGTCGGCGAGTTCGACCCGGACGTGGTGCTGATCGACCTGAAGATGCCGCGCTGCGACGGAGTCGAGGCCACCCGGCAGATCCGGGCGCGCTATCCGCGCACCGAGGTGGTGGTGCTGACCACTTATGCCGACGACGACTCGGTGCTGAACGCGTTGCGGGCCGGGGCGCGCGGATTCCTGACCAAGGACGCGGACGCCGAGGCGATCGCGCGCGCGTTGCACGCGGCCGCGGCCGGTCAGTCGACGCTGGACGGGGACGCGCAGCGCAGGCTGGTGGAAGCGGCGACCAGCGGACGCAGGCAGACCGAGCCCGCCGAACTGGCCGAGGGCCTGACCGCGCGGGAGATCGAGGTGCTGCGGCTGATCGCGGCCGGGCTGTCCAACACCGAGATCGCGCGGCGGCTGGTGGTCAGCGAAGCCACCGTGAAGACGCACGTGAACCACTTGTTCACCAAGGCCGGGCTGCGCGACCGGGCCCAGGCCGTCGCCTATGCCTATCGGGCCGGCTTGGTGCAGGGCTGAGCGTGCGCGAGACTTCCGGTCATGAGCGATGAGAGCAGTGCGGACCCGAATCTCTGGCTGGAAGAGGTCACCGGTGAACGGGCGCTGGAGTGGGTCGGGCAGCGCAACGCGGACACCACGGCGGAACTGACCGGCGGCCCTCGGTTCGCGCAGCTCAAGTCGGAAATTCTGGATACCCTCGACGCGGACGACCGGATCCCGTACGTGTTCCGGCGCGCCGGGCATCTGTACAACTTCTGGCAGGACTCGGCGAATCCGCGCGGTCTGTGGCGGCGCACCACCCTTGCCGAATACCGGACTGATTCTCCGGCCTGGGAACTGTTGCTGGACCTGGACGCGCTGGCCGAGCAGGAGGGCGAGAACTGGGTCTGGAAGGGCTCGACGACGTTGCGGCCCGACCACCGGCGCGCGTTGCTGAAACTGTCCCGGGGCGGCGCGGACGCGGTGGTGGTGCGCGAGTTCGACCTGGTGACGCTGACCTTCGTCGAGGACGGCTTCGTGCTGCCGGAGGCCAAGACCAGGATCGGCTGGATCGACGAGGACAGCGTCTACGTCGGCACCGATTTCGGCCCGGATTCGCTGACCGCGTCGGGTTATCCGCGACTGGCGAAGCTGTGGCGGCGCGGAACTGAGATCAGTGACGCGGAGACCGTGTACGAAGCGAAGACCAGCGACATCTCGGTGAGCGCGTCGCACGATCGGACCGAGGGTTTCGAACGCGATCTCGTCGTCCGCTCGGTCTCCTTCTTCACCCAGGAGTTCTATCTGCGCGACGGCGACGAGCTGCGCCGGATCGATGTGCCGGACGACGCCGAAATCGACCTGCACCGGGAATGGCTGCTGGTGTGGCTGAAATCGGCGTGGCCGGTCGGCGGCCGAGAACATCCGGCGGGAGCGTTGCTGGCGGCGCGGTTGGACGAGTTCCAGGCGGGCAACCGGGAGCTGAGCGTGGTGTTCGAGCCGGACGCGCACACGTCGCTGGAAAGCTTCGCCTGGACCCGGTCGCACCTGCTGCTCAATCTGCTGGTCGACGTGAAGAACCGGCTGGAGGTGCTGACGCCGGGCGCGGATGGCTGGTCGCGGGCGCCGCTGGCCGGGATTCCCGAGTTCGGCAGCATCGACATCCTGGACACCGACGAGGACGACAGCGACGAGTTCATGCTGAACTCCAGTGGGTTCACCGAACCGTCGACGCTGTGGCGCGGCGAGGTCGGCGGCGAACTGGAGATCCTCAAGCAGGCACCCGCGCGGTTCGACGCGTCGGGCATGTCGGTGCGGCAGTTCTTCGCGACCTCAGCCGACGGCACCCGGATCCCGTATTTCGTTGCCGGTCGGTCGGAGTCCGGTCCCGCGCCGACGCTGCTCAACGGCTACGGCGGGTTCGAGGTGGTGAAGAAACCCGCGTACAGCGGCGTCACCGGACGTGCGTGGCTGGCGCGCGGCGGCACCTACGTGGTGGCCAACATTCGCGGCGGCAGCGAGTACGGCCCGGACTGGCACAACGCGGTGCTCAAGCTGAACCGGCTGAAGGCGTACGAGGATTTCGCGGCCGTGGCGGCGGATCTGGTGACGCGCGGGATCACCACGGTTGGCCAACTGGGCGCGATCGGTGGCAGCAACGGCGGTCTGCTGACCGGCGTGATGCTCACCCGTTACCCGGAGCTGTTCGGCGGGATCGTGATCCAGGTGCCACTGCTGGACATGCTGCGTTATCACCTGCTGCTCGCGGGCGCGTCCTGGATGGCCGAGTACGGCGATCCGGATGACGAGACCGAGCGGTCCTATCTGCGCTCGTACTCGCCGTATCAGAACCTGCACAAGGGATTCCCGTATCCGCCCGCGCTGGTCACGACGTCCACCCGAGACGATCGGGTGCATCCCGGTCATGCCAGGAAGATGGTCGCCAGAATGCTCGAACAGCGGCATCGGGTGTGGTACTACGAGAACACCGAGGGCGGGCATGCCGACGGCGCCGACAACGAGCAGCGCGCGTTCAGCTGGGCGCTGACCTTCGAGTTCCTGTGGCGGACGATAGGAGAACACGCGTGACCGCGCGGCTGATACCGGGTACCGAGATCGCCGACTCGATCTTGAAGCACACGGCGACCAGGGCGATGGAGTTCACCGAGCAGTATGGTTATCAGCCTTGCCTGGCCACGGTTCTGGTCGGCGACGACCCGGCATCCGCGACCTACGTGCGGATGAAGCAGAACCGCTCGGCCAAGGTCGGTATCGCCTCCCGCCATGTCGCACTGCCGGCGGAAACGACAACCGAGGAGCTGGTCGAGACGATCAGCGTGCTGTCGGACGACGCGGGCGTGCACGGAATCCTGTTGCAGCATCCGGCGCCTGCGCACGTCGATGAGCGGGTCGCGTTCGACGCGATCGATCCCGCCAAGGACGTCGACGGCGTCACCATGCACTCGTTCGGCACGATGTCGTTCGGGCGCAACGGGTTCGTCTCGTGCACGCCGGGCGGCATCATCCGGTTGCTGGACGCGCACGATGTCGAACTCGCGGGCAAGCACGCGGTGGTGATCGGGCGCAGCGCGATTCTCGGCAAACCGGCCGGGATGCTGTTGCTGGCCAGGAACGCGACCGTGACCTTCTGTCATTCGCGCACGATCGACCTGCCCGAGATCGTGCGGACGGCGGACATCGTGGTGGCCGCGGTCGGCAAGCCGGAGTTCGTTCGCGGAGACTGGATCAAGCCGGGCGCGGTCGTGGTGGACGCCGGTTATCACCCGGGCAAGGTCGGCGATGTCGCGTTCGCGGAGGCGGCCGAACGCGCTGGGCTGATCACGCCGGTGCCCGGCGGCGTTGGGCCGATGACCATCGCGATGTTGCTGGAACAGACGGTGGACGCGGCGCTGAATCTGGCCGAGTGATGGTTTAGGGCCACGGTCCGAGTTCGGGAAGCGGGGCGGTGGTGGCCAGCTCGCCGATGGGTTCGCGGCCAGCGAGCCAGGCCACGACGTCGGTCAGTTCTCCTTGCACCGCAATGGGTGCACCGCTGCCGATGGTGCGGCGCACCTGGTCAGTGGTGATGGTCAGCGCGACGCCGTCCGGGACGCGGGGCGCCAGGAAGTCCACGAGGTAGCTGGCGAGTTCGCCGGACCAGTCGGCGGACCGGTAGCCGAGGTCGAGGTCGGCGGCGTGGATTTCGGTTTCCCGCCAGCGCGCGTACGCGGTGTCGAGCAGGACGCCGTCGCGATAGCGGATCGGGCGCGCCCAGTCCGCGTCGGTCAAGCTCTGCCAGGCGTTGTCCAATTCGGCGTTGGCGGCGAGCAGGTCGGCGCGGAGTTCGGCGGCGGGGCGGCCCGCTTTCGCCTCGATCGCGGCGTCGCGGGCCGCGCGTCCGCCCTCGTAGACCTCGGCGGTGCGGCCGTCGAGCGCGACGTCGACCTGTCGCACGAAGGCGCGGGCCAGCTCGGTCAGGTGCGTGATCACGTGGCCGCGCGACCAGCCGGGGAGCACGGACGCGGCCCTGGCCTGGGCGTCGGTGAGCCCGTCGATCAGACCGGCGACGCGAGCGTGCGCCGTGCGGACCAGGCCGACCACTTCGTCCGACGACCTAATGGTTTGTGACGTGGAAGTCATTAGGCGATGCTAGCCAGGTCACCCACATGGGAACAAGGGAGTTGACCATTAGACTCTGCTGATGGCTCACCTCGCCCTCGACCTGGCCGGCACCATCCGGCACGACGGCAACGGTGGCGTGCTCGACGATCTCGCCGACGCCGCCCGGTTCCGCGCGTGGCTCGACGGGCGGGCCGAGGTGGACGTGACACGGTTGGTCGCGCTGCGCCGGGCGATCCGGTCCCTGTTCGCGCACGCGGTCGCGCCGCAGCCGCCGAACCACGCGGACGCCGGGAACCTGCTCGACCAGGACGTGGCCATCGCGATCGTGAACGAGGCCGCCGCGGGCGTGCCGCGGGTTCCGGTGCTGGACTGGCCGGCCGATGGCGAGCCGCGCCTGGGGTGGACGGCGGTCGAGGCCGAAGCGGAAACGGCGCTGCTGGCGAGCTACGCGCGATCCGCTATCGAACTGCTGACCGGCCCGGACCGTGCCCGGCTCCGCGCGTGCCCGGCGCCGAGGTGCGTGCGCTACTTCGTGCAGGACCATCCCCGCCAGACCTGGTGCAAGCCCTCGTGCGGGAACCGGACGCGGGTCAGCCGCTACTACCAACGACACCACTGACCCGACTCTTGAGCGGTCGCTCAAACACTGCTAGCCTCCGATTTGAGCGACCGCTCAAGGGGAGGTGCGATGTCGCGACAACTGTTCGTCGAGACGCTGATCCGCTGCGATCTCGACGCACTGTGGCAACGCACCCAGAACCCGGCCGACCACCAGCGCTGGGACCTGCGGTTCGCCCCAGCGCGTTGCTCGACGACGGGGGTGGATGGTGGTGTGCGCGATCGCTGGTTACGAGGGGTCGATCGCGCACGCCGTCAACGCTGACGTGGCATTGGTCCTGTTGCCGCCACTACCCACGACACCCGCGGCCCGGCGTTGCCTTCGCACGTCACCTCGACGATCCGCAGTGGAGCGACGATGCTCTCGATCTTCGAACGTGCCCTCGGCGCGGACTCGCACGGCTGCACCGACGCCGCGTCAACCTGCGCATTCCGCCGATGCTCACCGGGGCCGGTTCCGGATCGAGGTCGCGGTGATCAACCGCTGGTTCGGGCCGCTGTTCGGCTACCGCGGCACGTTCGACGTGGTGTATCCGGCCTGCGATACGGTGCCAGCCACGGTAGTGCCACTGCGCGAACAGCTACGCATCTGAAGGCAGGACCATGCCCGACACCCGGACCCGTCTGTTGGAGGGCGCGCTGGAAACCCTGCGCACCAAAGGCATCGCGGGCGCGTCCGCCCGCTCGATCGCCGCGGCCGCCGGGGTCAACCAGGCACTGGTCTTCTACCACTTCGGCAGCGTGCACGAACTGCTCAGCGCCGCCTGCACGGAATCCGCGCGGGAGCGGGTCGCCAGCTATATCGACGATTTCGACGCGGTCACCTCACTGGCCGAACTGCTCCAGCTGGGCATGCGCATCCACGATGTCGAGCGGGCCAACGGCAACCTGATCGTGCTCGCGCAACTGCTCGCCGGCGCCCAGTCCGATCCGGATCTGGCCGCGCCGACCGCGCTCGCGCTGAAGCTGTGGATCGACGTGATCGAGCAGGTGCTGCACCGGGTGCTGGCTTCCTCGCCGTTCGCGGACGTGCTCGACATTCCCGGTCTGGCCAAGGCGATCTCGGCCGCGTTCGTCGGGCTGGAACTCTACGACGGCATCGACGCCTCCGGCGCGGAATCCGCGTTGAGCGCGATCGCGCAACTCGGCGCGCTCATCGATGTCGTCGAGGATCTCGGGCCCGCGTCGCGGCGGGTGCTGCGCAGTAAATTGCGCCGCTCGGCTAACCGATCGTGAACTGTCGTCCTGGTGCGGCATAGTCGATCCGGCCCGGGAATCGAGTGGCGGCGCCGCTGATCGCGTCCTCAGCGTCGAGCAGCGGTCCGAGGTGGGTGATCAGCAATCTGCCCGCGTTCGCCGCTGCGGCGGTGGCGCCCGCGTCTTGCGGGGTGTGGTGCTCCGGGGAATCGCCGTCGGCTTCGCAGAGCAGGAGGTCGCAGTCGCGGGCGAGGTCGGTGAGGGCCGCGCACGGCGCGGTGTCGCCCGAGTAGGTGAGGGAGGATTCGGCGGTCGCGAACCGGGCGGCGAACGCGGGCATGCCGTGTTCGACAGCGCGGGTGGTCATCGTGATCGGGCCGAGCCGGGTCTCGTCGCCGTCGCGCAGTTCGTGCACGTCGAACGCCAGCTCGATCGGGCTGCGGGCCTCGGTGTTGGTGAGGAAGTGCGCGAGGCGATCGGCGATGCCGGGCGGACCGTGGAGCGGGATGGGCGCGGCGAGGGTGATATCGGCGTAGCGGGCGCCGTAGAACGCGGTGAGCAGGTCGGCGCAGTGATCGGCGTGCAGGTGGGAGATCCAGATCGCGGTCAGCCGGTCCAGCGACGTGTGCCTGCGCAGTTGCGCCAGCGTGCCGGTGCCCGCGTCGACCCAGATCCTGGTGTCGCCGCTGGTCACCAGGTACCCGGAGCACGGGTTGTGGGTTTCGGGATACGGGCTCGCGCTGCCCAGCACGGTCAGCCGGAGATCGGTGTCAGCCACCCCGGCAGCCTAGGCGATATGCCCGATCCCGCTCGCCCGGTTTCGGCCCGGCGAGGCCCAGGTCGGGGCGTGTGCTGAGATGGTCGCCATGCGTACTCGTGCGTCCCTTGGCGCGGCGGTGGCCTGCGCGACGTTGGCCCTGACCGTGACCGCGTGCGGCGGCGGCACCACCGCCAGCGGCTCGTCCAGCCCCACCACCACGTTGAGCACCCAGACCACGCCGAGCACGCCGACCCCGTCGGGCCCGCAGTGCACCGTGGACCAGATCACGGTGAGCGGCCAGTTCGGCGCCGCGCCGACCGTGACGCTGCCGAAGAACTGCTCGACCCCGACCTCGCTGCTGAGCAAGGACATCGTCACCGGCACCGGTGCCGCGGTCGCCAGTGGCGACTCGATCAGCGCCGACTACCAGCTCACCACCTGGTCCAATGACCAGATGGTGCAGCAGTCCTTCGGCACCCAGCCGTTCAGCGCGCCGATCGGCGAACACCGGGTCATTCCCGGCTGGGATCAGGGCCTGATCGGCGTGAAGGCGGGCGGTCGCCGGCTGCTGGTGATCCCGCCCGCGCTCGGCTACGGCGACACCGCGCAGGACGGCATCAAGGCCAACGAGACGCTGGTATTCGTGATCGACGTGCACAGCGTGACCGCGGGCGCTCCGGCAGGCAGCTGAGTCACCTGGGCGCTGACAGGGCGCCCCCGGCGGGCCCTACACGATCTGCCGGATCGAGGCCGCCGGCTGCGGTTGACCGAGGCCGGCCGCCAGCCGCTGCCCGCGTTGTCGCGGAACGCCGCACGCCCCCGGGTTGACCGCTATTCTCGCCGAATCCGGACGGGGGAGGGCTGATGACATGGCGAACCGCTGGGTTGGCGTGACCGTCGACTGCGTCGACGTGGCACGGGTGGCGAGCTTCTGGAGCGCACTGCTGGACCGCCCGCAGGGGCCGTCCGAGCCGGGCTGGGCGTACCTCGGCCAGCTCGACGACCCGCAGCCACGCCTCGTCTTCCAGCCGGTGACCGAGCGCAAGCACGGCAAGGTACGCCTGCATCTCGACATCGCAGTCGACGACATCGACGAGGGCATCGCCCAAGTCACCGCCCTCGGCGGCCGCTTCACCGGCGGGCGACACGACTACGACACGGGCGTGGTGGTCGTCATGGCCGATCCCGAAGAGCACGAATTCTGCCTGGTCCAGTACTACTGACGCGCAGCATGCGATGGGGTGCCGGCACACCGCCGACACCCCACCTGAACTTACTGGCGGTCCCGCTCGTGCTGGTCCGTGGCCGGCGAGGGCGACTGGGAAGCCGGCGGTTGAGTACCAGTTCGCCGGTAGCCACCAGGGGCCAGGCCGAACTCCCGCTTGAATGCTTTGGCAAAGGCGAACTCGGAGGTGTACCCGACTCGCGTCGCGACCGTGCCCAGCGGTACATCCGATTCCCGCAGTAGGCGTGCCGCCGTGGTCATCCGCCACCACGTCAGGTAGGCCAGCGGAGGTTGGCCGAGCAGCGCCGTGAACCGGCGAGCGAAGGCCGCTCTCGACAGCCCGGCCAGCGCACCCAGCGCCTCCACCGTCCACTGCTGCGCCGGCTCGCGGTGAATGCCCCGCAACGCCGCGGCGATTGCCGGATCGCCCAGCGCGGCCGCCCAACCCGTGTGTGCGTGTCCGGTTTGCTCGTCCAACCAGGCGCGGAGGATGTAGAGAAGCAACATGTCCAGCAGTGCCGGGACGACGGCACCGGTGCCCTGGCGAGGCTCGTCCAGTTCGTTGCCGAGTAGGTCCAGCGCGGCCCGCAGGGACGGATGGCTGCCCACCCTGGCCTGCAGGTGGACGACCTCGGGAAGCTCGGCCAGCAGCGGGTGCATCCGCCCCTGGTCCAGCAGGTAGGCGCCGCACAGCAAGAGCGTTGGGGCGACCGGGCCGTGCGGGGTGGGTCCGGCCTCGAAGTCCGGCAAGGACTGTGCGCTGGTGCCGACGAGCGAGGTGGTGCGACTGTCGGCCATTCCGTGCGCCCCCGCGCGCGGTAGGAACACCACGTCACCGACGCTCAGCGCGATCGGGTCACCGACGGACGGAAACAGCCAGCACGAACCCTGCAGCACCACGTGAAAGCCTGCCCCGGCGAACGTACCGAAGCGCATCCCCCAGGGAGCTCGCTTGCAGGTGCGGGTGGAGTGCGGCTTGCCAACCCGCATCGCCGAGATCATGTCACTGAGCACGTCCATCACGTCATCGTATCGACCAATCCAGCCTGGCGAGACGATCAGACATACATGAGAGCCCTGTGGACATGGCTCGTCTCGCCAGCACTTCCTAACGTCAGGGGTATGACCAATGACAAGATCGCCGTCTACGGAGCCAGCGGCTATACCGGCAAGCTGGTGGTCGCGGAGCTGGCCCGCCGCGACATCCCCATGGTCCTGGTTGGCCGCAACGTCGACCGGCTCAGGCAGGCCGCGGACCGGGCCGGAATCCCCCACCCCGACCTGCGCGTTGCCGTACTCGACGACCCCGCCGCACTGACCGGGGCTTTCCACGACAGCGCGGCCGTCATCAACACAGCTGGCCCTTTCACCGTCCTGGGAGAGCCGGTCATCCGCGCCGCGCTGGCCGCGGGCTCGCACTACGTCGACACAACAGGCGAGCAGGCATACCTCAAACAGATCTTCGACACCATGTCGGCAGACGCCGAGCAGGCCGGTGTCACGGTGATCCCGGGCCTGGCGGATGACGGCGGGCCGGGTGACCTCATCGCGCACCTCACAGCCGAACGCCTCGATCAGGTCGACGAGATCACGATTGCCGACCTACGGATCAGATCCCAGGCCAGCCGCGGCACCGCTCGGTCGATGCTCACCGCGTTCCAAGGCGACGGACTTGCCTACCACGACGGTGAATGGAATCCGGCCGTCCCAGCGAGCCATTCGCCGATCAACGCGCCAGGAGAACCCGAGCCGATCCCGGTGGTCGGATTCGCCCTGCCAGGGGTAGTCACCGTTCCCCGGCACACCCGGGCGCGGCGGGTCATCAGCGTGCTTCGCGCCGAGCTCGCCGAGATCTTCACCGGCATCAGTGCGGAGATGATCGACAACATTCCCGAAGGTCCAGAAGAGGACGTCCGCGGCGCTGGGCGGTGGACGATGCTGGTCGAAGCCATCGGTAGCGGGAAACGAGCCGTGGGGGTCGCGAAGGGCGTCGACGCCTATGGGACGACCGCGGTGATCGCGGTTGAGGGGGCGCACCGCCTCATCGTGGATGGGGCGAAGCCAGGCGTTCTGGCCCCATCCCAGGCGTTCGACCCGGCCGACTTCCTCGACTTCCTCGCCCCGTTCGGGGTGACCTGGTCCGTGCAGTCATGACGGCTCGGCGGTAACAACCGCGGGGCGCTCGAGTGCACCATCAGGCTCTGATGCATCACGTACACCGCTGGGGGTACAGGGGGATGCCAGCGAGATCACCGACATCCCCCTGTCCAGGTAGTTCATCGTCAGTCAGCCCAAGATCAGCTGCAGCCGGAGGTCGAGCCGCAGCCTTCGCAGACGTAGCAGGAACCGGCTGGACGCATCTTGGTACCGCAGGTCATGCACAGCGGTGCGTCGGCCGCCTTGCCGAGGTGCAGTTCGAGCAGTTCGGTCGAGCTGCCCGCCTTCTGCTGCTCCGGCGCCTTCGCTTCCACGGCGGGACGCTGCGGACTGGCGTCCACAGTGGACCGCAAGCCCTCGAGGTCGACGGCACTCGGGGTCTCGTAGCTTTCCGCGACCTGGGCCGACCGCTCGTCGGCGGTGAAGATGCCCAGCTGCGCACGCTTCTCGTAGGGCAGGTAGTCCAGCGCCAGCCTGCGGAAGAGGTAGTCGAGCACGCTGGTGGCGATCCGCACGTCCGGGTCGTCGGTCATGCCTGCCGGCTCGAACCGCAGGTTGGAGAACTTGGAAACGTAGAACTCCAGCGGAATGCCGTACTGCAGACCGACCGAAATGGACATCGAGAACGCGTCCATCACACCGGCCAGCGTCGAGCCCTGCTTGCCGAGCTTGACGAAGATCTCGCCGAGGCCGTCGTCCGGGTAGGACCCGGCGTGCAGGTAGCCCTCGGCGCCGCCGACCGTGAACGACACGGTCTGGCTCGGACGCTTCTTGGGCAGGCGCTTGCGGACCGGGCGGTACTCGACGACCGTCTCCGGCTGCTTGGTCTCGGTGCTGCTCTTGGACGCGGACAGCGGCTGGCCGACCTTGCAGTTGTCGCGGTAGATCGCCAGCGCCTTGAGGCCCAGCTTCCAGCCCTGGAAGTAGATCTCCTCGACGTTCTCCACGGTCGCCGACTCCGGCATGTTGACCGTCTTGGAGATCGCGCCGGAGATGAAGGGCTGCACCGCGGCCATCATCCGGACGTGGCCCATGGGCGCGATGGACCGCTCCCCCATGGCGCAGTCGAACACCGAGTAGTGCTCCAGCTTGAGGCCGGGCGCGTCGACGACGTGGCCGTGCTCGGAGACGTACTCGACGATCGCCTCGACCTGCTCCTGCTGGTAGCCCAGCGCGGTGAGGGCGCGCGGCACGGTCTGGTTGACGATCTGCATGGAGCCGCCGCCGACCAGCTTCTTGAACTTGACCAGGGCCAGGTCGGGCTCGATGCCGGTGGTGTCGCAGTCCATCATCAGGCCGATGGTGCCGGTCGGCGCGAGCACCGAGGCCTGCGCGTTGCGCCAGCCGTTGCGGGCACCGACTTCCAGGCCGTGCTGCCATTCGATGGTGGCCAGCTTGTGGATGGTCGAGTCGTTCACGTCGTAGGTGCGGACCAGGTCGTTGGCGGCCGCGTGCTTGCGCATGACCCGCTGGTGCGCCTCGGCGTTGCGGGCGTAGCCCTCGTAGGCGCCGACGACACCGGCGAGTTCGGCGGACCGCCGGTAGGCGACGCCGTTCATCAGCGAGGTGATCGCCGCGGCCAGCGAACGGCCACCGTCGGAGTCGTAGGCGTGGCCGGTGGCCATCAGCAGCGCGCCCAGGTTGGCGTAGCCGATGCCGAGCTGACGGAACTTGCGGGTGGTCTCACCGATCGGATCGGTCGGGAAGTCCGCGAAGCAGATGGAGATGTCCATCGCGGTGATCACCAGCTCGACCGCGCGGGTGAACAGCTCGCCGTCGAAGGTGCCGTCCTGGCGGAGGAACTTGAGCAGGTTCAGCGAGGCCAGGTTGCAGCTGGAGTTGTCGAGGTGCAGGTACTCACTGCACGGGTTGGACGCGGTGATGCGGCCCGATTCCGGGCACGTGTGCCAGTCGTTGATGGTGTCGTCGTACTGCAGACCCGGGTCGGCGCACTCCCACGCGGCCAGCGCGATCTTGCGGAACAGCGACTTGGCGTTGACGTTCTCGATGACCTCGTTGGTGGTGCGGGCGCGCAGACCGAACTCCGCGTCGGACTCGACCGAGCGCATGAACTCGTCCGAGACGCGCACCGAGTTGTTCGCGTTCTGGTACTGGACCGACGCGATGTCCTTGCCGCCCAGGTCCATGTCGAACCCGGCGTCGCGCAGCACGCGGATCTTCTCTTCCTCGCGTGCCTTGGTTTCCACGAACTCTTCGATGTCCGGGTGGTCCACGTCGAGCACGACCATCTTGGCCGCGCGGCGGGTCGCGCCACCGGACTTGATGGTGCCCGCCGACGCGTCCGCGCCGCGCATGAACGACACCGGGCCGGACGCGGTGCCGCCGGAGGAGAGCAGTTCCTTGGAGGAGCGGATCCGGGAGAGGTTCAGACCCGCGCCGGAGCCGCCCTTGAAGATCAGGCCCTCTTCGCGGTACCAGTTCAGGATCGAGTCCATGGTGTCGTCGACGGAGAGGATGAAGCAGGCGGAAACCTGCTGCGGGGAGCTGGTGCCGACGTTGAACCACACCGGGGAGTTGAAGCTGAACACCTGGTGCAGCAGCATCCAGGTCAGTTCGTGCTCAAAAACGACAGCGTCGTCCTCGGTGGCGAAGTAGCCGTTGGCCAGACCGGAACGGACGTAGGTCTGCACGACGCGGTCGATCAGCGCACGCAGGCTCGATTCGCGCTGCGCGGTGCCGACCGCACCGCGGAAGTACTTGCTG